>CALLQB010000044.1 GCA_938015295.1 uncultured Acidimicrobiales bacterium | reverse complement strand
GGGGTAGCGAAGTCGACAAGGGTGAAGGTGAGTACCTCGCCTCCCTGGTTGGTGTCAGCGTCGGTGTCGTTCGCCGAATAGTCGGCAAATGCGATCGTGAGTTTCTGGTTTTGCGGACTCTCCCAATCAGGGTGGGTGGTAAAGGAGTCGTCGCCTGCGACCGGAGGGTCGTTTGTCGAGTTGACGACGTCGATCGCGACAAGGGCCCGGTTGGCCGACACACGGCCGGAAGAGTCGCTCACCGCGTAGGTAAGGGTGTCGCGGCCGACGAAATTGGCGGGCGGGGTGTAGGCGACTACGCCGCCGATGACCGATACTGCGCCGCCCTCGGCGCTGTTGCTGTCGACGTTGGCGATGCTGAGGATGTCGCCGTAGGGAAGATCGGCATCGACGTCGTTGTCGAGCAGGTTCGGGAGCAGCTTGTTCGTGTCGAGGACGTCGACGGTGATGCCGGCCAGGTCATCGACCGCAACGGGCGCATCGTTGGGGTTGTTGACAGTGATCGTTATGGTGCCGGTGCTGCAGAGGACCGGCGCGCCGTCGTCACAGACCTGGTAGCTGAGGGTTTCGGTGCCGACGAAGTTTGAGGTAACGAAATTCAGCGCCCCGCCAGCCACCGACGCGGTGTTGTTTGGATCGGTGGGCGAGTCGACCGTTGTGATCACGAGGGTTTGGCCGTAGCTCGGGATATCGGGATCAGTGTCGTTGCTGAGGATCTGGTTGGTCAGGTCGTGCGCCGAATCGACGTCGACCGAAAGTGTGTCAGCGTTGGCGACCGGGGCCTCGTTTGTTCTCGTTACGACGACGGAAATCTTCGTTGGCCCGTCGCAGCTACCGGCGTCGTCGCAGTACTGGTAGGTAAACGTTTCGGTGCCGGTGAATCCGACCTGAGGGGTGTACACGAACTGCGCCGCCGCCAGATCGGACACCAGGGTGCCAGTGATTGGGCCGGCCACGATTGACAGTGAATACCCGTCGCCGTAGGGCAGGTCGGGATCGCTATCGTTGCTGACGATATCGGCGAACGTGAGAGCAACAGCGGTTTCAGCTGCTGTGCTGAAGGTGTCGGGGCGGCTAGTTGGTGGGTCGTTGACCGTGTTGGCCACGGTCACAAAAACCGTTGCTGCGTTCGACAACCGGCCGGTTTGATCGGCGACTTGGTAGGTGAACTCGTCGATGCCGGAGAACAGCGGGGGAGCGGTGTACACGATGTTGCCGGCCGTGTCGATCGATACCGAACCTCCGTTTATCGTTCCGGAAACCGACGTCATCGTCAGCGTGTCGCCCACATCGTTGTCAAAATCGTTCGCGATGAGGCCGGTGAGGCTGGTGACCGAATCGACCTCGGCCGAACGAATGTCGTCGCTTGCAATCGGGGCGTTGGGGATGGCGGTAACAACAATGGTGACGGTTGCTGTATCGCACGCCAGCGCCAGGTCGCACACCTTGTAGCTGAACGTGTCGGTCCCGTTGAAGTTTGCTGCTGGCGTGTAGCTGAAGCCGCCGAGCCCAGACACGATCGACCCATTGTTTGTCGAGCTGGTGTTCGTCGTCACCGTGAGAAGGTCGCCATAGGGCAGATCATCGTCGGTGTCGTTCGCCAAAAGATCTGCACCCGTGAAGAGGGTCGTCGAGTCCTCGGGAAGCGCAGCAAGGGTGTCTGCAGAGGCAATCGGTGGGTCGTTGAGATTGGTGACCGTGACCGAAACGGCTACCGGCGACACGCACTTGCCTTCGGTGTCGCAAACTTCGTAAGAGAATTTCGTTGTCCCGGCAAAGGTGGGGGATCCGACGAAGGTAACAAGGGTCGCGGCGGGGTTGAGTGTGGCGGTGCCCTCGGTGGCCGTGTCGTCGACGGTGGCAATAGTGAGGTTGTCGCTGTCGATATCGACATCGTTGGCGAGGAGATCGGCAACAGCAATGGTGAGCGGTTGGCCTTCAGTGGCGGTAAACCCAGCATCGTCTTGGGGTATCGGCGGATCGTTTTTGGGGCGGATTGCAATGGTCACCGTTGCGGGAACTGAAACGTTTCCGGCGTCGTCGGTGATGAGATAGGTAAAGGTGTCGGTGCCGTTGACGTCCTTGTTGGGCGTGTAGAGCAGGTCGCCCGAGAAGCTCGTCGAGATCGTGCCGTTGCGGGGCTGGGTGTACGAGTCGAGGGTGAGTATGTCGCCCGGGTCGCCGTCGGTGTCGTTGGCAAGAAGGTCCGATGGGGAAATGACTTTCGCCGTGTCCTCAGACGTGTTGATGGCGTCGGGTTTAGCTACGGGAATGTCCTCGACCGGGGTGACGACAAATTCGACGGTTGCGGTATCGCATATGCCTCGGTCATCGCAGACTTGGTAGACGAACGAATCGGTTCCGTCGAAATCTGGGTCGGGCGTGTAGGTCCAGATCTCTTCTCCGGCCACCGCACCTGCGTTCGCCGTGGAAACCAGCGTCAATGAACCGTGTCGAGGCTGAACGACGATCGAGAAGGTTGGTGAGCCTGATCCGGACACTCCGCTGAGCGACACAGCTGTTGGCGTGTCTTCGCCAATTGTCAACGAGGAGTTGTTGCCCACCGGCGATGGCACCGCTGTGGTCGTCGGCGCGGATGTGACGGTCGGAGTCGGTGCGACGGTGCTCGTGGTGGGCGCTGAGGTCGTGGGAGGTGCCGAGGTCGTGGTTGTGGTTGTGGTTGTGGTTGTTGGAGCGGGAACAGTGATCTCGACCACGGGAATGGTTATTGGTACGCCCGTGGTCATCGTGGGGGGAATCGAGATGGCGACGGGTTCTTCGTCGACGAACGCTACTGCTGGCTCGGGCACGACCGGAGCGGTGTCCTCGGGCAGAAGTAGGCCTCCAGCACCTCCGGTTATCACTGCTGCTGTGGCGCCGATCGCCGAAGCGACCACGTTGGTGATGGGCGTCGCAATCGGCGCGACTGGAATTTGACCCGCTGACGGTATGTTCGCCAGCCAGGTCAGGGGGCCGATGGCCAGCCGAAGGCGGCCGATGCCGATATTGAGAAATGCCCGAACGACCTCAGGGTCGAATTGGGTTCCGGCACAGCGGGCCACTTCGTCGCGAGCAGCCTCGGTCGGCATCGGCTTTTTGTACGAACGCGACGACGTCATGACGTCGAAGGCATCGGCGACGGCAACGATGCGGGCGCCGAGATGGATTTCGTTCGCTGCGTACCCATTGGGGTAGCCGTCGCCGTCCCAGCGTTCGTGATGTTCGCCGACTGCGCGCGACCAGTCGCCGAGCCAGGTCGCGATTGGTTTCACCATTTCCTGGCCCTGCCAGGTATGAGCCTTCAGGATCTCCCACTCGTCGTCGTCAGGTCGACCCTCTTTGTTGAGGATCGAGCTCGGGACCATGATCTTGCCGACGTCGTGGAGCAGAGCCGACCAGCGGAGCATGTTTGCTTCGTCGTCGGGGATTTTCATCTCTTCGATGATGAGATCGGTGTAGGCGCGGACCCGTTCGCAATGGCCGCGTGTAAGACGATCGTGGGCGTTGAGCGCAGCGACCAGCTCGAGCATCTGTTGGCCGTAGGTCACCTCGTCGCTGTCGTGCAGACCGAGCAGACGCATCTCCTCGACTCTTCGCTCAAGTTGTTTGGTCGTGCCCGTACGTAATGCGGTGCCGAATCGCGACGGAGCCTCTTCGGGAAAGACAAGGTTCATGCGCAGCAAAGCGACAAGCGGCAAACCCCGCCGCGCTATTCGCTCGATGCCGAACATCGTCAACGTCGCGACGATCAACACGCCGACCCACCAGAGAACGACGTTCACGCCGAGCTCGCTCGGCGGGAAATATGCCGATGCAGTCCAGGTCACCGCGAAGGACGCAACGATCGGCAGCAAAAGAACGGTGATGCGTAGACAGCGCGCGAGAATGGGCCGGCTGGTCCAGCCGGGCTGATCCTGGGCCGGACCGTAATTTTGAATAGGGCCGTCTACTGGCACCTTCGAATGATCGACGTCATTCGAACGACGCTTTACCTGCTCTTTGCCATGGGTGCGCACCAACAGTGGGTACTTCGGCCTACCCTCAGATCTATCGATCCCACCTCCCCGTCAGACGATGCGGTTTCTTCGTCGGTTTTTGCCGACCGGCGTGGGTTTTTTCGCGCCAACGACGAGACTTCACGCGACCTTGTTGCCGACAACCAGTCCGGCGACGTATCTGCGTTTCTTGCGCAGTTTTCGGTTGACCCGGGGCCCACGTGGAACGTCACCGAGGCAAATCAGCGAGCGCGTGACTTTTTCAGCCGGCTGGCTGATGGCCGGCGGGTGATTGAGCATGCCGACGCGTTCGATTTTGTGATCGCCAACGAACTGCTGCTGTTGCTGAGCAATGACGGCGAAAAGGCGTTCGAACAGCATTACCGTCGGATGGATGACGAGACAATCCGTCGGTGGCAGGACCTCCTCGAGGGCGGTCGAGCAAGCGAGGCGTTCGGTCCGCTATCGCTGCAGGAACAGCTCGATGAAAAGCAACTCGACCTAACCCTCGCTAAGGAACGCAAAGGGCGTTGGATCACCCTGGGAATCCTCGGCTTCCTCGTTATCGCGATTGTTGGCGGTGGCCTCGCGCTGCTGGGCCCCGACGACCCGCCGCCCCGTGGCGATGCCTTTCGATTCGAAGACCCAACAGCAGCGAGCAGCGGCGGGTCGAGCGGCTCGCCTCGGCCGACGATTTCGGGTGCAGTGGTCGCCCCTGTTGACCTTCGTGTCGTTGTCGAAAGCGGCGAGGGGCCGGCGTCTGACCGCGTTGTTGCAGATCCTGCCGACCGGCTCTTTGACGCCCGGTTCGACGAGTTGTACATGGTGGTACTCGCTGAGGGCGGCGCAGGTCGAGTTGCCGTGGTGGGCCCCGCGGGTTGGCACAACGAGTTGTGTGTCGTCGTGTCCTCGGTGTCGAGCAACTTGCGGCCCTTGTCGACGTCGAGTCTTGCAAGCACGAACGATTCGTGCGGTATGAATCCGGCCGGAACGCCACAAACGCCTGCTTGCGTAGGCGACGACGTCATCATGCTTCCGATCGACATACCTGCCGGTGCGGTCGACCTCGATGAGGGCGGGCAGGCGACCGTCGATAGCATCCGTGTGAAAGTCATGGCTCCGGTCGACGGATTTGAGCAGGTGTCACTTCGTGGTGCAGTGGATCTTTCGGTTGACGGTGCTGCAGTCATCCCGGCGTTCGGTTGGTCCTCGACGGAGTCGGTCGAACTGGATGTTCCGATTTCGGCGAACGAGCGACGTGAAACCACGTGTACCCGCGTGGCCGGTTAGCCTGACGGCATGTGCGGAAGGTTCGTATCAGCGACGCCACCCGACGAACTTGCCCGCTACTTTGGCGCCGAGACGTTCGTGGACCCCGGTGACCCCGGTGACCCCGTGGGGCCACGGTTCAACATCGCCCCGAGCGCGTCGGTCTATACGGTGATCGAAACCGAAGAGGCCCGCCGCATCGAGACCGCCCATTGGGGGCTGCTGCCCATTTGGGCGAAAGAAAAGCGGGTCGGCTACCGGATGTTCAACGCTCGGGCCGAAACCCTGGCAGAAAAGTCGGCCTTCAAGCGGTCATTCGCGAAACGGCGTTGCCTTATCCCGGCTGATGGCTTCTACGAGTGGAAGGTGCTCAAGGACGAGCCAGGCAGCACAGGCACAGGCAGCCCAGGCGACACCGGCAAACCAAACAAACGTGGTGGAAACTCCAAGCCCGCCAAGCAGCCGGTGTTCATCCACCGCGCCGACGGCGAACCCTTTGCCTTTGCTGGGTTGTGGGACGTCTGGCGGGGCCCCGAACGCAAGGATCCGCCCCTTGTTTCGTGCACGATTATCACGGGCGAGCCGAACGAGAAGATGGCTGATTATCACGACCGGATGCCGGTGATGTTGCCGCCAAGCGCCTGGGATACCTGGCTCGACCCAACCTTCGCTGACCTCGGCCGGCTCCAAGAGTTCTTTGTTCCCGCTCCGTCATCGCTGCTTGAGATCTATCCGGTGAGCACCGAAGTCAACAACGCCCGAAACCAGGGGGACCACTTGGCCAATCCTTTGGCCGACCCCGAACCGGGCGTCACCGACGTGACCGACGAACCTTCGGCGACGAACACCTGATGAACCGCCGTCAGTCGCTGCGTCGCCGATTCGAAATGTGGTCGCTCCGGTTTCAAGCGCGCCTCGATAGCCCGTGGTCTGACCGCGTGCTGCCTTGGCTGATCGCGGGCTTCGCATTCCTGTTGTTGGCGGCCCTGTCGTTGTCGCGGTACCGATCGTTTGACAACGGTGCGGAGCTGGCACGGTATGTACAAACAGCATGGAAACTCGGCGAAGGAATCGACCCTGATGTAGGCATCGACGGTCGTCACTTCCTCGCCCAACAGGCGGCGGTTGGCTTTTTGCCGCTTGGCTGGGTCTTACGCTTTTTCCCGATTGCGCCAGCACTGCTGATTGTCCAGTCGTTCGTGCTCGCCGTGGGCGTGGTGCCCTTGTGGCGTATTGCTCGCAACCAGGCCAATCTTCGGGTCGGCGCAACGCTCACGTTGACGTTCGCCTATGTGCTGTTCCCGGCGATACACAACGTCAATCTGGCCGATTTCCATCTCGAGTCTGTGGCGCCAGCTGCGCTGCTCGGAGCAATTCATAACAGCAAGACCGGACGGTGGTGGCGCTACAGCCTGCTCATCATTGTTGTGCTTGCCTCGCGGGCCGATCTCAGCGTGGCGGTGATCGGGCTGGGCGCGCTTGTTGCCGCAAACGGCAACCGGCGGGTCGGAGCGCTGACCGCGCTGTCAGGGGCAGCATGGCTGATCTCGGCGTTTGCGTTCGTCGAGATCTTCGCCGGCGAAGGTATCTATCCGCACGACGACGCATTTTCGCAGTGGGGGAGCACTCCCTGGGGATCGTTGTGGGGGTTGGTGAGTCGGCCTCTCGACGTGCTCGAAGTCTTGTTCGGCCGCGAATCGTTCGATCGCTTGGTGTTCCTGCTGGCTCCGTTGCTCTTCTTGCCCATGGTCGCGCCCCGCTACATCCTCCCAATCGTTCCGCTTGAGGCGCTGTATTTGCTTAGCGAGGTCTCGCCCGATCCCTTTGGGCATCCCGAGCAAGACATGGCAGCCACGGCGTTCTTGTTTGTGGCCGCAGCATTCGCCTTGAGCCAGGCCGGTCGGATCCGCGGCAAGCGTACCTTGATCGATCCCCGCGTTCTCGGGGCGATTGTGCTCACCGCTGCGGTGTTTTTTGTGCGTGACTCCATCAGCACGCCCTACAACCGTCCGTGGTCGTGGGGTGGTCGAGACCTGTCCGACCAGGCGTTACTTGAGGCGATCGATGAGATTCCCGAAGATGCGTTGGTGCGGGCGTCGTCTTCAGCGCTCACCCATATGGCCGAGCGCCCTCGCGTGTTTGAGCTCGACACCAGCGACCAATTCGTTCGTCCCGAAGCGGCGGCCGAGGGAGTGAACGTGGTTGTCCTTGATCTGGGCGAGGCGCCTGAGTGGACAATCGAAACCGTTATCGATTTCACCCGCGGTCTCGAACGGCTGGGATTCGATCAGTCCTCGGCGGCCAACGATATCTTCGTGTTCAAACGCACGAGGCTGCCGGAGAACTAAACAAGCATTCGGCGAACGCTAGACGACCTCGGCGTGGCCCGCCGCTCGCAGCGCTGTGCGGAGCTCTTCGGCCACCGCGTCAAGGTCGTCAGCGCTTGCGTTGTCGTCTGCGCTCGCAAAGCTGAGATGCGTCATCGAGTCGATCGGAATGACATGCAGGTGCGTATGCGGCACCTCAAATCCGGCGATCAGCAGGCCGATGCGCTTGCAGGTAAAGACCTGCTTTTGTGCGGCCGCCACCTTGTGTGCGACAGCGAACGCGTGGCTTGCTAGGTCGGCAGGCACATCGGTCCATTCGTCGATTTCTCGAATCGGAATCACCAAGGTATGGCCGCGGTTGCAGGGGCGAATATCGATCATCGCGACAACCTGTTCGTCGCGCCACACGATTCGGCCGGGGATGTCTCCCTGAATGATGCGGGTGAAAATGCTGGCCATGATGACGAGGTCTTTCGTTCTGCGGTTTTGTGACGAGCCTGTTGGTGCGCACGGTTGAGAAGTACGCGTTTCTCGGGCGATGCGCTGATCGGGCTCTGCGGATCGTATTCTGACCTCGTGGCAACACCAAGCGATAGCCCAGTGAGCGGCAAGAACGAGACCGTGGAGTGGGGGCCGATCTTTTCGATACCCAACATCATCTCGTTTGTGCGCTTGTTGCTGGTGCCGGTTTTTGTCGTGCTGCTGTTTGGCTATGACATGCCGTATGCGGCGGCATGGCTTCTAGCTGCGCTCGGGGCTACCGACTGGGTCGACGGCTACATCGCCCGCCGCTTTAACCAGGTGTCTGAGCTCGGCAAGATGCTCGACCCGACTGCCGACCGCATCATGTTGCTGGTGGGCGTCACCTCGATCGCCTGGGTCGGCGCTGTTCCGTGGTGGTTCGCCGGGTTGACGTTGTTCCGAGAGGTAGTTATCGCCGCCATTGCTCTGACGCTCGAATCGCTTGGCGCCGAGAGGCTCGACGTGACGTGGTGGGGAAAAACCGGCGCCTTCCTGCTGATGTTCGCGTATCCGTTCTTCCTCGCCGGCTACGCCGATATCTCGTGGGACGACCTTGCGACCTTGGCCGGGTGGCTGTTTGGCATCCCCGGCTTATTCTTTGCCTACCTCTCGCTGGGCGAGTACATCCCTCGTGGCATCGCAGCATTTCGCAACCGATCTGCACCGAACGAGAACGGTGTCACCTGAATCCACTAGATTCATGGTTATGAACGTTCCCGAGAACCTTCGCTACTCAACCGACCACGAATGGGCGCTGCTCGAAGACGATGGGTCGATCAAGATTGGTATCACCGATTACGCACAGGATGCGTTGGGTGATGTGGTCTTTGTCGAACTGCCTGACATCGGTGCCGAACTCGAGTCCGGCGCGACGTTTGGCGAGGTCGAATCAACAAAGTCCGTGTCCGACCTGTTCGCTCCGTTGTCTGGGGCAATCGTTTCGGTAAACGATCACCTCACCGACAACCCCGAACGCATCAATGAGGACCCCTACGGCGAAGGCTGGATTGCGACGATGACGCCGTCTACGGCCGGGCAGTACGAAGCCTTGCTTGACGCTGCCGCCTACACCGCCCTCATCGAGGGATAACGCCGTCATGTCAGAGGGTTCGGTCTCTTGTCCTAGCTGTGGTCACGTCAATGTCCGCGGCTCGAACTTCTGCTCGTCGTGTGGCGTGCGGATTGGCGAAGCGCGCGACGACCGCACCGACGCCATCAACGTTGCCGACCTTCACATCGATCCTGTCGTGGTGCAAGACGCACACGTAGCCGCCGATGAGCCCGACGAGCACGCCGATTTCGATCGGTCCGATTTCGATGCCTCGACCGGCGTCTTGTTTGTCCAGCGCGGCACCAAGGCCGGATCGCGTTACGCGCTCGATGAACCTCTGACTACCGCTGGCCGACATCCCGACAGCGGCATTTTCCTCGATGACGTCACCGTGTCGCGACGCCATGTCGAACTGGTACGCACCGGTGACGAGTACGTCGTACGCGATGTGGGTTCGCTGAACGGCACCTACGTCAACCGCGAGCGGATCGACGAAGCCGTCTTGAAAGATGGCGACGAGTTGCAGATCGGCAAGTTCAAGCTCTTTTTCTTCCACGGCACTGGTTCATGATCGCTCGGCCCCATCGATCGATCGGCGAAGTTCTTGCGCTTTTGCAAGAAGAGTTTCCCGACATCACCATCTCGAAGATCCGGTTTCTCGAAAGCCAAGGCCTGCTCGACCCCGAGCGCACACCGTCTGGTTATCGCAAGTTCTACGAGCGCGACATCGCTAAACTTCGATGGATCCTCGAGCAACAGCGCGATCACTTTCTTCCGCTGAAGGTCATCAAACAAAAGCTTGAGGACGGCGGTGGTGAACTACCCGTCGCCGAAGTCGCCGAGCCGCTTCAGTCGGTGTCAGCCATTGTTTCGGCGATGGCGAGCGATTCGGCGTCGGTTCCCGAAGCAGCCGGTGACGGGTCGGGCGATACGACTCGCTCAGCACACCTGGCATCGGTCAGCCTGACTCCCGATGAGCTAGCAGCGGCCTCGAATCTCGACCGGGCGGCGATCGATCAACTCGAGAAGTTTGGCATGCTTTCCAGCAGGTCGGCAGGAAGCACGCAGATTTACGACGATGAGGCCCTTGTGGTGGCCAAGCTTGCTGCCGCGTTCGTCGAGCGAGGGCTCGAACCCCGCCACCTTCGTATGTACAAGCAGAGTGCCGATCGTGAAGCCGACGTTTTTGAGCAGCTGGTGACGCCTCGACACCGCTCGACGACTGCAGAATCTCGTGCCGAGATCGCCCGCACGGTCGACGACTTGACCGCTCTCGGAACCGAACTTCGGGCTGCGATGTTGCGCCAGAGCCTGCGCGGAACGCTCAGTCGCTAACAACGAGGCGACCTTGGCCGGCAAAGACACCTCGGCTCGCCTACCTGCTTGGCGGACGAAGCGGTAGGCTCTGGCCGATGCAGGAAATGGAAGTAGTCGGGGTCCGGGTCGAGCTGCCAACAAACGCTCCTATCGTGTTGCTTCGCGAACGCGAAGGTGATGCACGGCTTTTGCCGATCTTCATCGGCGCACCCGAAGCCAGTTCGATCTCGCTCGCACTTGAAGAGGCGAAGCCGCCGCGTCCAATGACCCATGACCTGATCAGCAACATCCTCGATGAGGTCGAATTGACGGTCGATCGGGTCGTGATTACCGAGCTGAGCGATCGAACGTTTTTTGCCGACCTTTTCTTGCGGCGCGCTGACGACACGTTCACCATCTCAAGTCGGCCATCGGATGCAATCGCAATAGCAGTGCGCTCTGGAGCGCCCGTCTACGCAGCTGACGATGTGCTTGAAGAAGCTGGGTATATCCCCGAGGTCGAGGTCGAGGTTGGACAAGACGACGATGATGGCGCCGATCATGAAGAAGTTGTCGAAGAGTTCCGCCAGTTCATTGAAGAAATCAACCCCGAAGACTTCAGTAGCTAGCGTCGGCTAGCGGCTGCTCGGCACCGGGGAATTCGAACTGCAGTATGGTTGTCGGCGCGCGCGGCGCGCCCTACACTCGTGACATCGGCGTAATTTCGCCGATGTCACTTGCCGACTAGAACGTGTTCGGCCGAACGACGGGGACCTCCGACAATGACCCAAGGCGCGCTTTTTGGTGGGCATGTGCCCGCTGGCTTCAGCGGTAAGAAGACCGCGGAGATTGTTGGTATTACCTACCGGCAGCTCGACTACTGGGCACGCACCGATCTGATTGCGCCGAGCATCACCAAGGCCGAGGGCAGCGGCAGCCGCCGCCAGTACTCCTACCGCGATCTGCTCGAATTGAAGGTCATCAAAAACCTTCTCGATAGCGGCATCCGTCTTGAGTCGGTGCGGGAAGTCTTTACGTACCTTCGGGACAACCTAGGCGAAGACGTCACCACGGTGAACTTGGTTATTAGCGGCAACCGGTCGGTGTTGGTGCAAAGCGGCGAAGAGATTATCGATCTGCTCGGCAAGGGTCAGGGTGTGTTGAACATTTTGCCGCTCGCCGGCGTGAAAGAAGAGGTCGACGCAAGCATTGTGGCGCTGTTCCCGGCCGCCGACGGACACGAGAGCGGCGAAGCAGGTTCCGCTGTAGCGCAATGACAGCAACCACCGACTTCGCGCATATCTCCGAACGAAACATTGCGGCGATCCTCGACTTCTACGGCATTGAATGGTTGTACGAGCCGACGACGTTTGTGCTCGAGACCCACGACGATGGGTCGCTGTTGTCGGCGTTCTCGCCCGACTTTTTTCTGCCCCACTTCGATCTGTACATCGAAGTCACCACGATGCAGCAGCGACATGTAACGAAAAAGAACCGCAAACTCCGCAAGCTGCGCGAGAAGTTTCCCGAGGTCAACGCAAAGATTTTGTACTTGCGCGACTACGAGCAGTTGATGTCGACTCACCTGCCGTATCTGTCGCACTTATCTGTAGCGTCAAACGCTGCCTGACCTGCTGCGGCGGTGTCTGCCGCCGATAGGTGTCTATGAACGGGCACACTGGTGCGGTGAACGCCGAACGGCCAAGACCGGCACAACTCTGCAGGCCGCTTGTTGTTGCTGCCATGGTTGTCATTGTCGGCGTGTCATGTGGCTCAGCGGGCGGCGAGCCGGCGCAGACGGCTCTGCCAACGACGGTCCTGCCAGTCACGACTGTTGTACCAACCACGGTTGTGCCAACGACGGTTGTGCCAACCACGACTGTGGCACCAACAACGGTTGTGCCAACCACGACTGTGCCACCAACAACGGTTGTGCCGACCACACTGGTTGCGCCACCGACGACGTTCGGCTCACCCTCCTATGTCGGTTCGATCGGCGAAATCGATGACTCGTTAGCCGCCGCGATGACGCCGTCGTCGTTCCGCGAAGGGTGCCCAGTGCCGCTGGGGCAACTTCGTGTTGTAGAGGTCTCCTACTGGTCCTATGAAGATGACGTGCGGCTCGGTCGGGTGATCGTCCATGAAGATCACGCGGCGGGTATTGCGCAGGTCTTCGAGGAGCTGTTCGACGCCCGGTTCCCGATTGCCTCGGTCGATCTTGTCGACACCTATGACGGCAGCGACCAAGCCTCGATGCAAGCCAACAACACCTCGGCGTTCAACTGTCGAGAGGTCGCATACCGGCCCGGGGCGTGGTCGAATCATGCGTTCGGCACAGCGATCGACATCAATCCGCTGGTGAACCCGTACGTAAAAGGCGACTTTGTCGATCCAGAGGTTGGCCGGCCCTACGTCGACCGCTCGGCCGATGCCCCCGGTATGGTGACCGCCGACGACGTGGTGGTGCAGGCTTTCGCAAAAATCGGCTGGAGCTGGGGCGGCAACTGGACCACCGCCAAGGACTATCAACATTTCTCCGCCAACGGCCGGTAGCCAGCCGCAAACCTATTGAATCTTCAGCGACCACTGCAGAAGCTGGGCCACGATGTCTTCGTACAATCCGACGCCGACGATCACGCCGAACGCCACACCAATCGAGACGCCAACCATCGCCAGGCGCTCGTTGTCGGCGAACCTAGCCAATCGCTCGACTGCATAGGGCAGCGCAGCCAGAGCAATCAGTAACGCGCACACTCCGGCCACATACACCGCGAACTGGGGGAGCGGCGCCCACGTTTCGGTGCTGGTGCGGTTGAGTAGACGGCCAAGGTGAGTACCCACACAAGGAATCCACAACCATGCCGATACCACGCCAAACCCACTGCTGGTGACGATGGCGGCGACGGTGGCCGGTCGGCCTCGTGGCGCTTTCCAGCCGAGTATCGCCAGACCAATGACGACAAGCCCGACCGCCAAAGCCAGCAGACCCTTGGGCTGATCAAAGAAGTTGCCCGTTGACCTCAACCAAAACACCGCGGCAGCAGCGAGAACGTAGAATCCGACGGCGAGCGGCGCTCGGTTCCGGCTGCCGAACAGCGGAACAAACCCGGGTACCAGCAGTGCGAGGGTGCACGGTAGACGGATCGCCCACAGACCCTCGGCAAAAAGGTCCATCACCGGCCGAGCATCGAGTTAGGCGCCATTGGTGAGCAGCCAGGCAACGGTGGCCTCAAGATCGTCGTAGCCGCCCTCGCCGATGTGGTCGTAGCGAATGTCGCCGTTTTGGTCGACGACGTACGTGCGAGGCCAGAACCTGCGATCTTGTTGCCACGACCTAAACGATCGCTTATTGGTATCGAGCGCGATCGGCCAGTTGACGTTCTGGTCGAGGGCGGCCTGCTCGATGGCCTCGACATCCTTCTCGAAATCGAACTCGGGTGAATGCACGCCGACGATTTCGAGACCCTCGGGTTGATAACGGTCATAGATTGCTCGAAGGTGCGGCTTTACATTTCGGCAGTTGAAGCAGCCGAATGTCCAGAACTCGACGATGTACACCTGCCCGTCAAGATCATCGAGTGAGTCGTACTCTGCCTGCAGCCAACCGTCGATACCGATCAGGTCGGGGCGAGGGCGCAAGACCGGCGGTGCTTCGGGTTCGGGCGACTGGGCTGACGGGGCGATAGCGGTTGCTTCGTCGTCGATCGCCGTGGCGGCAGTGGCGCTCGTGGCGCTGTCATCATCGCCCGACGTGAGAAGTGCGGCGACCACCACAAGAACCAGTGCAGCGAGGACGGCGAGGGCCGCTATTCGGGAAAACGTCATACATCCGCAACGCTGGTGCTCGCCAAGAAGTTCCCGGAGACCCGACAGAGCAGTCCGGTAAGTACGCGGGATCTAGTCGAGGACGTCGACAGCACGTTGCCGCAGATAGTGGTCGGCAACGGTCAGGAGTGCCATTGCTTCCACCATGGGCACTGCACGAGGCAAGACACAGGGGTCATGGCGGCCTTTGGCGGCTAGCTCAACCGCTTCGCCCGCTCGGTTGACGGTTTGTTGCTTCGAACTGATCGTGCCCGTTGGTTTGAATGCGACACGAAAGACAACGTCTTCGCCGTTGCTGATACCGCCCTGCACACCGCCGGAATTGTTCGTACGCGTACGAGGACCGTCTGGCCCGGGGATGAACGGGTCGTTGTGGGTCAAGCCGGTCATCTCGGTACTTGCAAAGCCGCTGCCGATCTCGAAACCTTTGGAGGCCGGGAGAGAAAGAGCTCCCTTTGCGAGGTCGGCGTCGAGGCGGTCAAAGACGGGTGCGCCAAGCCCCGAGGGCACGTTTCGGACAACGCACGTGACGACGCCGCCGAGAGAGTCGCCGTTGCGGCGGGCATCTTCGATGGCGCTGGTCATGGCAGCCGCGGCGTCGGGATCAGGGCACCTGGTCGGATCGGCCTCGACGTCGGCAAGCGACACCGATGCTTGGTCGACGTTGCTGCCGATGGTGTGGATCGACGAGACCCAACCGAGCACCTCTACGCCAGCCACGGTGGTCAATAACTTTCGAGCGATGGCTGCCGCCGCCACCCGGCCGATGGTTTCGCGAGCACTAGAACGGCCACCGCCCTGCCAGTTGCGGATGCCGTACTTCTGGTCGTAGGTGAAGTCGGCGTGGGACGGGCGATACACATCTTTGAGATGGTCGTACGCCGCGGGACGAGCGTCGCTGTTGCGAACGAGGAGACCAATGGGCGTGCCGGTGGTCTGCCCCTCGAAAACGCCGGACAGGATCTCGACCTGGTCGGCTTCGTCTCGCTGCGTAACGAGGCGACTTTGGCCCGGACGACGGCGATCGAGATCGTGCTGGATCTCAGCGACGTCAATCGCCAAACGTGGCGGACAACCATCGACTATTGCGCCAACACCACCGCCGTGTGACTCACCAAAGGTTGACACGCGAAAGAGGGTGCCGAAAACACTAGACATTGGTGTTGAGGATAGAGGCAATCGCGGCGCGACAACGATGCGGTTACGGGTCGGGCACCAGATCGGCGATCCGGCGGGCCATCTCGAGCTCGAGCGGCGACGTGATGTGCAGGTTGGTGTCCTCACCGTCGACGAAACACACCGAGCCCCCCGCCTCTTCGATGAGCTGTAGCTCTTCAGGAACGTCGCGCTGGTGTGCCAACGCCCGCTTTAGCGGTCGAATGGCGAACGCGCTGGGTGCTTGGGCCGCGGCGAGTTCGGACTTGTCAACCGTTTCAACGATGTCGGTACCCGAGAACCGTTTGAGGGCATCGGGGAGATGGCCTCGAGGCGTTGCGGCGTCGGCACCGTTTCGGACCCTGTCGATCACGCGCCTGTACAGCGCCGCAGACGCGAGAGGATGCGAGGCCGTCGCGAGAACGACGATGTCGGTGCCAGACGGCACGATTGCCATACCGTTACGCACCGACGCTGCGTGGCTGTCGCCACCAACACAACTGCCAGAAACCGTGGGACCGTCCCAGTGATGTCCCTCGGGCACAACAACCACAACGTGATCACAGACCGTCGTCGCTGTACGGACCACCCGATCGACGAGGCGCTCACCACCCAGATCGGCAAACTGTTTTGGACCGCCGAACCGGTCGCCAGCTCCGGCGGCGAAAACCACGGTGGTTACGATGGGGGACCCGTCGCTCATTGGTCGTAGATGGAGAGCAGGCTCTCGCCCGTTGCGTAGGTACGGCGTTGCTGAATTGCGCGGTGACGTTCGGCCATCGCGGCGTCGAAGTCGCCATCGGTAAATACCCAGAACGTGTTCTCGGTGACCGCATCGTGCACGAGCTCAGCGACCATGTCGGCGCTCTTGCTGTTCGCGACGATCATCTCGATCATTGCTTCGCGACGAGCCTGGTTCTCCGCGGACTGCGGCTCTTCTGCAGGGCCGGACTCGATCAAGGTCTCGGGACGGTTGCGTTCGGACTGAAATATGCCGGTCATGACCAGACCTGGACAAAGGCAGGTAACGCCGACGTTTGAGCCATCTTCGGTCAGCTCTGCTTTGAGCGTCTCTGCAAGGGTTACCGCAGCGAATTTGGTTGCGTTGTATGGACCCATGCTCGGGTACGAAAGGTGTCCGGCGACCGACGCCGTGATGAGCACATGGCCGGAGTCCTTCGCCTTGAGCTCGGGGAGAAACGTCATGATGCCGTGGATAACTCCCCACATGTTGACGTTGATCGTCCATTGCCAATCTTTGAGGCTGAGCGTTTCGAGACGCCCGGTACCTCCGCCCACACCGGCATTGAGGGCAACCAAATCGAAGCCACCGTAGGCCGCACGTGCAGCCTCCGCGAGTTCGTCAACGCTTTGGGGGTCGGAAACGTCAGTACGGACGCCGGTTATCTCCACGCCTGCGTCGCGCAGCTCAGCAACGGTGGCTTCGAGAGCCGGTTCTTCGATATCGCCAATCACCACATTCATGCCGCTCGCGCCGAACTTGGCGGCGAACGCCTTGCCCATGCCGCTTGCTCCGCCGGTGATGACCGCTGTTTTTCCCTGTAGATCCTGCATGGCGAGAGTCTGGCAGCCAGAGGGTGCCGGAAGCTACATGCTCACAAACCAAGCAACGCGTTTTCGACGACTTCGCTGAGCGCCGGGTGGATGTACATCTGGTCTCTGGCCATCTCATCAACCGTCTGGCCGAACTTCATGCCTTGAATCAGCTGCTGGATGAGCGTCGAGGCCTGGGGACCAATGATATGTGCGCCGAGCAAAAGTCGAGTTTCGCTGTGTGCGATGAGTTTGACGAAACTTTCGGCGTCTTCCATCGCCCAGCCGTAGGCGGTATCGCCATAGTTCTGGACCTTCACGAGGTGCGGGATTCCGGCATCGACGGCCGCCTGTTCGGTCATGCCGACCGCAGCTACCTGCGGGTTGCCGAAAACCGCGTGCGGGACAAGCGACAGGTCTCGGGCAACGAGGGCGTCGTCGCCGACACCGCTCGCAACTGCGGCGACGTTGTGAGCCACAACTCGGGCTTCATGGTTGGCAGAATGCTTCAGCTGCAACGCCGTTGTGACATCGCCTAGCGCCCACACGCCGTCGACGTTTGTGCGGCCGTACGCATCGGTGACGATATAGCCGGCTTCATCGACGGCGATGCCGGCGGTAGCAGCGCCAACAGTGTCGGCATTGGGGACGCGCCCGGTGGTGACCAAAATCATGTCGGTGGTGAGCTGAGAAGTCGCGCCCGCAGACACCAGATCGAGCGTGATCTCGCCCGAAGCATCGCGGCTGACGTTACTGATTGTGGTGTTCGAGACAAGGTTGAAGCGGCGCGAGTAGACCTCGGTGAACCGGTCGCTGATGTCGTTGTCCTCATTCCGCAGGAACTTGGCGCTGCGGTTGATGAACGTGACCTCGACGCCGAGGCTGCCAAAGACATGGCCGAGTTCTGAAGCGATGTATCCGGCGCCGAGCACCACCATTCGCTTCGGGAGCTCATCGATACGCATCACGGTGTCAGAGGTGTGGAAGCCAACGTCGGCCAAACCAGGAACCGGGGGCACAAACACTCGAGCTCCCGTTGCCACAACAATGTTGTCTGCGGTGAGCGTTTCGTCGCCGACGGCTACCTCGTTCGGACCGATAAAGGTCGCGACACCTTTGTACACGGTGACGTTGTCGCATTCTTCGGTGCGGTACTTCTCGCCGCCAGCAGCGATTGGGTCGATGCGGCCAAAGACGCGGTCGCGGAGCGCCGGCCAGTCGACCGAGTTGTATGAGGTATCGAGTCCGTACTTCGAGCTGTCGGCGGCGGCCAGCGCCCGGTCGGCGGTGTACACAAACATCTTTGAGGGGATACAACCCACATTGAGACAGGTGCCCCCAAACACGCCCTTTTCGACAATAGCTACTCGTTTATCGTCGAAATCGGAGGTGAGAATCGAGTTGCCCGATCCTGTGCCAAGTACAAGAAGATCAAAGTGAGTCACAGCGAAAATCTAACGGGTTAAGCGCCGAATTAGCGCCGAGGTGTCCCATCGTTGGCCGCCCATGTCCATGAGTTCCGCGTAATACCCGTCGACCTGTTTGGTTAACGAGACATCAACGCCCCGTCGTTCTGCCTCGGCGATGGCGATGCCGAGGTCTTTGCGCATGTGCTCGATCGCGAAACCGAACTCGAACTCATCGGCAGCCATGGTCTTTCCTCGGTTCTCCATCTGCCAAGATCCGGCCGCACCCTGTGAAATGACGTCGACAACTTGATTCATGTCGAGACCGACGCTCGCTCCGAAATTGATCGCTTCACTGAGCCCCTGTAGTGCGCCAGCAATGGAGATCTGGTTGACCATCTTGGTCAGCTGGCCGCTACTTGCCGGGCCCAGGAGCGTCGTCGCCCGTGCGTAGGTGTCGATCACTGGCTTTGCGCTGTCGAAGTGGTCCTGCTGGCCGCCGCACATCACGGTGAGCACACCGTTCTGCGCGCCGGCTTCGCCTCCCGAAACGGGGGCATCGAGGAATCCGACGCCTGCCGCCTCAGCTGCCTCGGCGAGCTCGAGTGCGAGTTCAGCAGAGGCCGTGGTGTGGTCGACGAGCACTGCGCCGGGTCGCATTCCGGCCAGCACGCCATCGTCGCCGTACGCGACCGATCGGACGCTCTCGTCGTTGCCCAGAATCAGGAAGACATAGTCGGCGTTGGCGGCTGCGGCCGCCGGGGTGGCGGCGGCTGATCCCCCATGCTCACCAACCCAGGCGTCGGCTTTGGCCGAGGTGCGGTTCCACACCACAACGTTGTGACCCGCGGCTGCAAGGTGGCCGGCCATGGGGTAGCCCATGACGCCGAGCCCGAGATATGCGATGTTTTTTGACGAGTTGCTCATGGCGCGATGTTAGCCATGCTGCGCTACGAGATCTCGTGCGTGGATTACCGCGACTCTCGAGCTGGGAGCGGCCCGAAGTCATCTCCGGCGAGTCGCTTCGCAGCCCAGCGCTCAATCACCTGGGGCTGATGACCCGGAAAACCAATGGGCGATGGCAGCGAATCGGGAGCAAACCAGGCGTACTCGCTCGCCTCAACCGGATCGAGTGTGGGTACTGGCCGATCATCGTTGGTTGCAATGACGGCCAAGTAGTAGATATTGAGCAGCGACAGCGGATACTCGGCATCACCCGTGTCATAGCTGTCCATCCACATCCCGATGACCGATCGCAACGGGACCGAGAGGCCGGTTTCTTCGGTGAGTTCTCGGCTCGCTCCGTCCTCAGGATGTTCGCCATGTTCGACGAAGCCGCCGGGGATGTCCCAGTGTTTGTCCCACGGATCGAAAGCACGACGAATAAGTAGCACCTCGTTGCGATGCTCGACCAAGACCCCGGCGCAGGGTTTGGGGTTGGCCCAATGGCGAACCCCACAGTGCGGACAGGCAAACGGGGGGACAGCGTCAACACGCTGTCCGCAGTCTGGGCAGAAGCTAAGCACGTGGCGATGGTAGTGCCACTCGGCGAACCTACAGGTCTCGCCACCGGATGAGCTCGGCGCCAGCGGCGGTGGCGCGCTCAACAAACTTCTTCAGCTGGTCGGCCTCGCGCGCACGCCACGGTTCGACGGTGCCCGGGTGGCCGCCAACCTCAAGTACAGCGTTTGACGTTGGGAACGGAACCTTGTCCCACCAGTCGGTCACCAGGTCGCCATCGCTCATATAGAACTGTTCAGTCGTGCGCCAACGACGCTCGAGCGGTCCGCGCAGCACACCACCCAGGACGACCGTCGGTCGCGTTTTCTTGGGTGCTGGATAAAAGACGTTCTGAACGGTCCGCACGTGCGAGATCCCGAACGAAGGCAGAACCATCGGCAATGCTTTGCGGAAATTCGGAAACTTGTGCAGATGTTTGTGGCTATCGACGTAGTCGACGTTTACCCCGAGGTCGATGACTCGACCGATCTGGGCCTCCATCTCTGCGGCGATCTGACGGGTGGGGAAACGCCCGCTTAGAGCTCTGATCTGGGCGTCGCGGCCGCCGAGGAAAAGACCATCGTCGGCAACGAGTGCGGGAACCCGGTCGGCGTCGAGCACCGGTTCTTCGACGGTGTCGCGGGTAAAGGTGAGATGCACACCATAGCTGTGCTGGGGATTGTCGGCCGCGTAGTCGGCAGCAAGTTTCGTCGCCGGCATGTTGGCCATGATCGAGGTGTTGCGGATGACGCCCGACTCGAAAGCTTCGATGGTGGCTTCCACGGTGTCTTCATCGAAACCGAAGTCATCGGCAGAAACAATGATGCGCATCAGACGGAACGCTTCGCGGCGTTTCGGCGACGCTTCTGCGCGTTGAACAAGATGTGAAAGGGCTCGATCAAGTACCGCTGTGCAGTTTCACCAAAGTTGTCATAGAGCCGGAACACCCACTCGAGGCCAAGGGGGCCAAGCCAACGCGGAGCCATGTTGAGCTCGCCGGCGAGGAGCTTGATCATGGCGCCCGTGGTGATGATGACCGGGACATTGAGGCGTTCTTTGTTCTGCAGAATCCACTGTTCCTGACGGCCCATGCCCATGCCGACGAGGAGAATATCGGGATCGGCCGCGTTGATCTTTTCGACCACCTCCCGGTTGCTGAGGCTGGTCGGGTCAACATCGAAGAACCCGTTACGCCCTTCGATCAACAGGTCGGGGTGCGTTTTACGGATCTCGGCAAGACCGGCGTCGAGTGCCTCATCGGTGGAACCGAGGTGATAGATCCGCCACGAGCGCTGCGCGGCGAGGGCAAACAGCTCAGGGACCCAGTCGATACAGCCGGTGCGGTGTTCGTAGCCGACGGGGTCGCCTTTGAGTTTCGACAACCAGACGAGCGGAGTTCCATCGATATGGACTTTGGTTTCGGGACTGTCGTGAAGCAGGCGGAACGCCGGATCGATCAGATGTGTATGCACACCGTGCATGTTCTGACTGGCAACGATTACCCGTTCGTTTGACCGAATCGAGCTCTCGATCATGCCAAAAAGGGTTGGTTCATCAATCGCGTGAAGGCGGCAACCGAAAACCGAGGTCTCGTGGGGTTCGTGAAACGACATAGCCGGTGTTTGTGCAGCAGCGTCTTTGAGCGCCTCTACAGACTTGGCGCGTGCAGTATCCATAGGATCAACATCGGCACGTTGATCGGTTCGCTATAGCAAGTCTGTTACTTAGCTGTCTTCGTAGTCGGACATGGGCGGGCAGCTACAGACCAGGTTCTTGTCGCCATGTGCATTGTCGATACGGCTGACCGGCGCCCAGACCTTTTGGCGCCGAAGCCCGGCGACTGGGTACGCGGCGATCTCGCGAGTGTAGGGATGGGGCCACTCGTCGACGAGGAGATCTTCGGCAGTATGGGGAGCGTTGACCAGCGGGTTGTCGCTGGGGGTCCAGGTGCCGTCTTCGACAGCGGTGATCTCGGCTCGAATGGCGATCATTGCATCGCAGAACCGGTCGAGCTCTTCGAGCGACTCCGATTCGGTCGGTTCGATCATGAGCGTTCCAGCGACCGGGAACGACATCGTCGGGGCGTGGAAGCCGAAGTCGATGAGTCGTTTGGCAACATCGTCGACCGAAATACCGGTCGAGTCCTTCAGCGGGCGAAGGTCGAGGATGCATTCGTGAGCGACGCGACCTTGGTCGCCGCGGTACAGAACCGGGTAGTGAGGCTCGAGTCGCATCGCCACATAGTTCGCGGCGAGAATCGCGATTTCGGTGGCATGGCGAAGACCCTCGGCGCCCATCAGCGTGATGTAGGCCCACGAGATGGGCAAAATGCCAGCCGATCCCCACGGTGCGGCGCTGATTGCTCCGGCACCTGACGCTGGTCCCGCCTCCTCAACGAACGGGTGGTTCGGTAGAAACGGAGCGAGATGGGCACCCACGCCGATCGGGCCCACGCCTGGGCCGCCGCCACCGTGGGGGATGCAGAACGTCTTATGCAGGTTGAGGTGGCTCACGTCGGCGCCGAATTTGCCGGGCTTCGCGGTGCCGACCATGGCGTTGAAGTTGGCGCCGTCGAGGTACACCTGGCCGCCGTAGGTGTGCACGAGATCGCAGATTTCGCGGATTGAGGTTTCGAAGACACCGTGCGTCGAGGGGTAGGTGACCATGATGGCAGCAAGCTGGCTGTCGGCAGCGACGACCTTGGCTTTGAGATCATCGACATCGACGTTGCCCTCGTCGTCGCACGCGACCACGACAACTTTCATGCCGGCCATGACCGCACTCGCAGCGTTGGTGCCGTGTGCCGAGGCCGGAATCAGACAGATGGTGCGGTCGGTGTCGCCCGCGGCGAGGTGGTACTCACGAATCGCAAGCAGGCCAGCGAATTCGCCCTGTGAACCGGCGTTGGGCTGCAGAGAAACGGCGTCGTAGCCGGTAATTTCAACCAACATTGCCTCGAGCTGGCGGGTCAGTTCGAGGTATCCGGCGGCCTGGTCGACTGGAGCAAAGGGGTGCATCCCGCCGAACTGGGGCCAGGTGATCGGCATCATCTCGGTGGTCGCGTTGAGCTTCATCGTGCAAGAACCGAGCGGAATCATCGACCGATCGAGAGCGATATCTTTGTCGGCGAGATACCGCAGGTACCGCAACATCTCGGTTTCGCTGCGGTATTTGTGAAAGACGGCGTGGTCGAGAATCTCGTCGGTTCGAAGTAGCGATTCGGGCATGGTCGACGACGCAGATGTGGCTGTTTCGTCAGCAAGGTCGGCCCCAAAGGCACCAAGAACGGCCTGCACCACGGCTAGATCGTTGGTCTCGTCGAACGAAACGCCGACTCGGTCACCGTCGACTCGACGCAGGTTGATTCGTTGTTCGGCGGCCGCGGCGATGATTGCGTCGGCGCGACCGGGGACCTTGACGGTGACGGTATCGAAGAACTGGTCGTGGCAAAGTTCGAGGCCGGATGCAGTAATCTGTGCAGCGAAGGTTGCGGCGAGGCGGTGGACGTGTGCAGCGATGCGGCGTAGGCCAGATGGGCCGTGGTAGCTGGCGTAGAACCCCGAGATGTTGGCCAGCAGTACTTGCGCGGTGCAGATGTTGCTGGTGGCTTTTTCGCGGCGGATGTGTTGCTCACGGGTCTGGAGCGCAAGGCGTAATGCCGGACGGCCTTTCGTGTCGACCGACATGCCGACGATTCGACCAGGTAATGACCGTTTGAATTTTTCGCTCGCAGCAAGATACCCGGCATGTGGTCCGCCGTACCCCAGCGGCACGCCAAAGCGTTGCGTGGTGCCAACGACCACATCGGCTCCGGCCTCGCCGGGTGACTTGAGTAGCACCAGCGACAAGATGTCGGCTGCCACGGCGACCAGAGAACCGGCTTCATGGGCGGCGGTAACCAACGGCTCGAGGTCGTACACCTCGCCGGTTGTGCCCGGGTACTGCAGCAGGGTGCCGAACACGTCGGCGTCGATTGGGGCCGCGCGATCGGCGACGACGACCTTGATACCGAGCGGCTCGGCCCGTGTCTCGATCACCGCGATGGTCTGTGGATGGCAGTTGGCATCGATGACGAAGGTGTTGCGCTCGTTCTTCGTCGCTCGGTGCAGCAGGGTCATCGCCTCTGCCGCAGCTGTGCCTTCGTCGAGCATCGAGGCATTAGCCAGGTCGACACCGGTGAGGTCGGCGACCATGGTCTGGAAGTTGAGTAAGGCTTCGAGACGGCCCTGGCTGATTTCGGGCTGATACGGCGTGTAAGCGGTGTACCAGGCCGGATTTTCGAGCACGTTGCGCAACACCACCGGTGGCGTGACGGTGTCGTGGTAGCCGGTGCCGATCAACGACGTGAAGACTTCGTTCTGGTTAGCGATTGCACGCAGCGCAGCGAGCGTGTCGGTCTCGCTCAGGGCGGGCCGAAGTGCGAGAGGCTCTCGTACAAGAATCGAGTCCGGGATCGTCGATTCCAGAAGGTCATCGAGCGATGCTGCTCCGACAGCGCTCAGCATTCGTGAAATCTCGGCGTGGTCTGGGCCCACGTGCCGCTCGACGAAGTCGTTGTCGGCGGGATGTGAGGAGGGTCCCGTAGCGAACGATCCTTGAACTGCGTCTGAAGCTTGCGAAAAGGTTGCCACAGCTATCGAGAGTACCGCCCGTGCCCGTCCATGTCGGACTTTCCAGCCGTAATCGCGCAGCTATGGCTGTGAAAGGAGTCTCAGGCGGCTTGGGGCTGAGCAGCAGGCGTCTTGTCGTTTGCCAGCGCAGCGCTGGCACTAGCGGTCGCTGCACCATCAGCTTCGTTCACGAAGTAGACAGAGGCGACGCGATCTATCATTGCTTTATCGAGCACCCGGGGGAGGCCCTCATAGGTGCAAACACCGATCATCAGGTCGCAGAAGTCGACGGCGAGGTAGGGGCGAAGTTCGCCGATCTCTCGTTCGGCGATCGCTTTGAGATGCTGAGCGCTTTCGCCCGTGACCTCGATGCCTTTGGCCTTGGCAACGCGGGCCAAGATCCAGTTGAACGCGTTTGGGGTGACCGGTCCGACAAAAACCTTGTTGCGAAGGCGTCGCAGGAACGCGTCATCGCCCAAGGCGTTGGGGTCGAGGTTGGTCGAGGCGATGAGTTTGAGCTCGAACGGAACGGTGAACTTTGTGCCGTTTGCAAGCTTGAGATAATCGACGCCCTGCGCGAGGGGAACGATCCAGCGGTTCATGAGTTCGTTCGGGGTGATTTGCTGGCGACCAAAGTCGTCGACTACCAGAATGCCGTTATTTGCGAGCATTTGAATGGGTGCCGAGTACACACCAGACACAACATCGAGTGAGAGGTCGATCATGTTGGGGCTGAGCTCACCACCGACGATCACCAGCGGACGCTCGCAGACAACCCAACGCGGGTCGAGGCCCTGGGGCTGGTTTTCGATTGCCTTGTGTACCGCAGGGTCAAAGACCGAAACGATCGAGCTATCGATCTCGACAACCCGAGGAACGAGGATCAGATCCTTGTGGATTTTGATCATGCGCTCGGCAAGCGAGGTTTTACCCGTACCGGGAGGGCCGTACAGGAAGATGGCGCCGTCGTTCATGAAGGCCGGGCCAAGGGCGTCGAGCATGCTGTCTTCGACGACGAGGTCGGCAAACGCGGTACGGATGTTTTCGCGGTTCACCATCAGCACAGCTTTTTGGGCTTCAACAACCTGCACATACTGCTCAAGCGGCACCGGCAGATAGCTCGAGTACTGACTTGAGGCGCGGCTTTCGGCGGCTACTTTCGTGCCGGCTTCGGTGAGTCCAATGCGGTAGTCGCGTCCCTCGAGGGCAAAATATTCGACGATCTTCTTTTCTCGCAGATCATCTGCGACTGCTCGCCCGACGGCGATGGTTAGACCGATGCTCTCGCAGAGTTTGTACAACATCGACTGACGCTCGCTGGCGAGTCGTCGCATGAAGATGTCTTCGATGAGCGTGCGCGGAATTCCCAGCTCTTCGATCGAACCTGGCGTGCGAAGTAGCCGTTCTGGCGGCAGAACTTGTTCACTCATACCTCCGAGACATCGGCGTACCGGCAGGGTTGCCTTAACCAACTTCGCGAAATATCTCTATCGGGCTGGCTTACGCTCGTGGGTCAGGGATGCCGAGTTTCGGAAATTCGCCAAAGAACCCGTGTTCGTACAACCCGTAGCCAACATTGCCGTCGTAGGAGAACTGGCCCACATGATCGACGACGCCGTACTGGCCGATTTTGCCCGTCTCTTCAGTCGGGAGGGTCAGGTTTTGCACGACGAGGTCGGGGCCTTGATACATCCCATGACGCCAATCGGCATCCATCCCGTAACCCGTGCCAACCGAGACGTAGTTGACGACGAGGGGAGTGCACGTAACTTCGATGTCTGCATGTGGCATGCGGATAATCGAGTGTTCGAGCATCCTGGTGCCGGGGGTGACGGTGTGTTCCCATTCGGGGCGACCCAGATGGTCGATCGGCCGGTCAGGATCCGACCAGACCCGCACAGCCTCTTCGAGCGGGCGGATGCCATCGGGCCGCTCGTGACACATGTAGACGATTGCGTGATCGTCGAATTGCATAGGAAAATAGTTCCACATACCGGGCATGACATTGAGCGATTGCCGAATGCCGTCGGTTTCTTTCTCGCCAACCGGCCGGATGCCCCACGAGCGGTCGCGGCAACCCCACCAGGTATCGGGTGTGACGTCATAGACGTGCCCTTCGACCATCAACGAACCGGTCCAGGTGCCGGTTTGTGCAAACCGCTGCGTGTCGAAGACGACCTTGCCGCCAGCGCGAAGGAATTGGTTGGGCTCTTCGAATGCGGGAATGGTCGCGTCCCAAACCACGTCCATTGCGAGTGAACCGTCAGTTGGTTCGGCGATGAAGCGAATTTTCTTCAGCGGCTCGATGATTTCGATGCGCAGCGGCCCAACGCTGGTGTCGAGCCGGTCGGTGAGCGGCCGCGATGCTCGCACGACGTGATGATTGTCGCCCTTGCGGACCGTCAGGTAGGCGTCGTGGACACCAAGGTTTGGATACTGGCCCATGCCAAAAATCGCGAACAATTCGTCGCTGCATGAATGCAGATTGAAGTAGTTGCGGTCGTAAAAATTGCGATCGCTGGTGTCGGGGTGGGCTATCCAGCCGGGAACTTGGTGTAGCGGGTACTCGTCGCCTCCGGAAACTGTCATGCGGGGACTGTAGCCAGCTGGCGACGGTCAGGCGAAAACCGTGTTGATGAAGCCCGGTCGGCCATAGGGCTGGTGCGCCCTGGCTGGTGGAATCGTCACTTTCCGAAAAGCGGCACCCGTATCGCACCGGGTAAGCCACTCAGGAAACGCCGTGCACGGAACGCGGCAACGAACAACAGCACAGGGGTGAGTAGATAAAAGACGACGTACGGGAAGGTGAGTCCACTTCCGAACACCACCATCCATGCACCCCAGAAGATTCCGAAGACAAAGTTATGGCTAAGAAAGATCGGGTAGGCCTGCGGTTCATGGGCGACGATTTTTTGACCGAGGGGCAGGCGTGCCAGGTACAACGCTGCTAGTGCGATGCCAGCGCTCACGATCCCTCGTTTCACGAGTTGGTAGAGGGGGAAATCGACCGCTGCGAACTCTGCAGCTAACACGAGCCCTGAACCAATCGCTACGACAAGTCGCCAGTCGCGGAGCCAGCTGATGTGGCCGGGCGATATCGCCAGCTGGATACCAAGCACGAAGAAGATCAGAATCGATTCGCGATAGACCACTGGTTCGAAACCGATCGTTTCGCCAGCGAGCACCACGATTGCTGGAATGGCCCAACCACTGCGCTTGGCCAACGCAACAAAAATCGGCGCAGCCAACGAGCACACGAACATATCTCGCAAGAAGTTGTGGCTCGTGTACGCCGCTGTCTCATCTAAGGCCAAAATGCGCCGTGCAACGATGTCGACGGCAGAAAGTTCGTCGATGTTTTCCATCTGAAAGTTCTTCTCATCGATCGTCTTGAAGATGAGATAGCCATAGGTAACGCCGATTGTGTTCCATACGACCATCGGTACGAAAAGGGTCGTAAAGCGGCCGGCCGCGTAGCCTCGGTAGCTTCGTCGCTCCAACGTGTGCACGGCGAGGAACCCACTGATCACACTCAGCGCAGGCACGCTCGCCCGACCAAGCAGGTCGGCCAGGATGGTGTGAAAGAACCAAAGATCCCATTGGGTACCGCGGAGTTGCTCGCCTGTGCCGAGCCCGGGATTGACATGGACGTAGACCATGAAAAAGATGCAGAGCACTCTCGTGATGCGAAAGGCCGCAGAGGTCTCGGGAGCAATCGTGCGGAGCGACTCGCTTGTCTGCACCGTCACCACTGTCCCTACCGCGAGCTTCCTGCGTATGGATGGTAGCGCCAGCGACGATGGCTTTTGTTGCTGGGCGGCCCTCGAGACGGTGCTTTTGAACACCGTTTTTCCGGGCTCGTACTCCAGTATTTTTTCCAGTTCTTCCTACAGTTCGTTGACCACGTTGAGGATCTCGGCCCAACCGCCTTGTGTCGGAGGGCCGATGTGTTGGTCGGCCACCGCCAGCACCGACGGGTCGCCGTCGACGATGGCGAGGCCGATGTCGGCGGCCGCCACCATCTCGGTGTCGTTGCCGCCGTCGCCCACGGCAATGACGAGGGGATTGTCGAGCCCAGCGTGGGCGATGAAGGCCTCGATGCCGGTCTGTTTTGAGACACCGGGTGGTTGCGCCATCACCGACCAACCGCCATACAGCGGATCCTGGTAATGGTCGACGATCATGCCGAACTCACGCAGTCGAGGTGCCAGACTTTCGAGGCCACGTAGTTCGACACCAATAATGCTGAATCCGAGTGCTTCGCCAGCTTGCACGATGTGGTCAGGGTTTGTGGTCTGCACATCGCGGACTCCTCCGACCATTCCCTTCCTGTGCCGCGGACCGGTGGTCGCATTGTCGGCCAGGTAGGTATGTCCGTCGAGGCCGTACACGCAGGGCACATGGCCGCAATCGGCGAAGGCCTCGAGGACTAGTTGTGCCTCGCTTGCGGTAAAGGTCGCTTGATGAAAGCGGTGTTCGCTAGGAAACGTTACCCCCAAGGTGCCGTTGAGCATGACGGCGGGTTTCCAGAAGTTGTTGAGGGCGAATCCCGACCGGGTACTCGCTGGCCGCCGGCCGGTTGCTACTAGGACCGGGATGCCTCGTGCCTCGAGCTCTTCGACAGCCGACAGCGTGTCGGCGTGGATGCATTGATGTTGGTCCCAGAGCGTGCCATCGAGGTCGGTGACGACCAACACTTGCCGCGACGCTTGGTGTCTCGAGGAGCATGGTTGGGCAGAGGTATCGTTGCGCGGCATCTGTTGACCGTACTTGAAGCCTCTGACAAGTGCCCGGTGACAAGTGCGGGCAACGCCCAGCGAGGTGCAGGTAGCTCGACCACGACGTGGTAAAAGCTCAGAAACACCCAAAACCTCACAAAAAATACCACCTATCGACCGTGAGGTTCAAAAGCGGCGCTAGGTTCAAGGCGTGGCAATTCACGAATCTCGCACCGAAGAGGGCGTCGCGCTCGTGACGATGGAGAACCCTCCCGTCAACGCACTCAACATAGCCGATGCATACAAACTTGCCGATCTTCTTTCGTCGTACCAGCGAGACGCCTCGGTAAACGTCGTCGTGCTTACCGCCAAAGGTCGAGGGTTCTGCGCCGGGGTCGACATCAAAGAGATGCAGGCGATGGATGCCAACCAGGGCATTCTTGAAGCGAACCGGTCATGTTACGAGCTCTTTGGAGCCGTGTACGACTGTGCGGTCCCTGTTATCGCCGCGGTCAATGACTTCTGCCTTGGTACCGGCATCGGCATCGTCGGCAACGCCGACATCATTCTTGCTGCCGAAAAAGCCACCTTCGGCCTGCCCGAAGTCGACAATGGTGCACTCGGTGCAGCCACCCATCTTTCACGGCTCGTGCCACAACATCGAGCACGCCAAATGTTGTACACCGCCCAACCGGCGGCCGCCTCCGAACTCGCGGCCTACGGTTCGGTGTACAAGATGACGACCGATGACGACCTTGTTTCCGAGGCAATGGCGGTGGCGAACACCATCGCTCAGAAACGACCAGAGGTAATTCGAGCGGCAAAAGCGTCGATGAACGGAATAGACCCCGTCGATGTTCGGCGGAGTTACCGATTTGAACAAGGCTTCACTTTTGAACTCAACCTCGCAGGCGAAGGCGACCGGGCGAGAGACGCGTTCCTTTCGGGCGCACGTAAAAATCAAGACTCCAGCGATTAGCGAAAGTACAGCAAGTACATGAGCGTCAATCTTCTCATCATGGCCGCGGGGCTCGGCTCCCGGTTTGGCGGCGACAAACAACTCGTCGACGTCGGGCCAAACGGCGAATCCTTCTTTGACTACGCAATACGCGACTTGCAGGCCGCGGGTGGTGGCAAGGTCGTGCTCATTGTGCGATCCAGTATCGAAGAGCAGGTGCTCGACCATATTGGGCGCGTCCACGGCGAGCTTCATGTTGAAACCGTCTGTCAGGATCAGCACGGGCCAAGCCGCCCGAAACCATGGGGAACCGCCCACGCAGTTCTTACCGCATCAGCGGCGGTCGACGGTCCCTTCGTGGTGGTGAACGCCGACGATTATTACGGCGCAACCTCCTATCAACAGATTGTGTCCTTTCTTGACAACAGCAGCGACAAGGAGGCGGCAATCGTTGGCTTCGAACTCGCCCGCACACTGCCGAAGTTTGGCAGCGTGTCGCGCGGTGTTTGTCATACCAACGATTCCGGTCAACTAACGGGAATCATAGAAACCCACGACATCGCCCGTAACGACGATGGTCTGATCGTCAGCCAGGACCCCGAAGGCGAGTACGACGACGAAACCCTTGTGTCGATGAACATGTGGGGCCTGCCGAAATCGGTATTTGCCCATCTGGAAGAAAAATTCGAGACCTTTCTTGCAGCGCATGGCACCGAAGAAAAGTCCGAGTTCCTCCTTCCAACAGCCATCTCCGAATTGATGGAATCAGGCGACCTATCGGTCGAGGTTCTTTCGTCGAAGGAAAACTGGATTGGGGTCACCAACCCCGATGATCTTGACGTAGCGCGTGCGGTGCTGCGAGCACGAGACGAATGAGCGAAACGCCACGCGACCGGTATCTGTCGGTCGCCGGGCGCAATCCAGTTCTCGAGGCGCTCGCTGATACCTCACTTGAGATTGCAAAGATTCTCATCTCCGACAAGGCGCGCGGTGAGCCAATCGACCAGATCCGTCGACTCGCGGCTGCACGCGACGTGGTTGTTGAGCGCGTCCCCGAACGCAAGGTGACTACGGTCGCGAAGTCGTCGCGTCACCATCAAGGGGTTGTGGCCGACGTTGTAGCCCCTTTGATGTCATCGCTCAGTGCGTTTGTTGACCGTCGCCAGCGCGGACGCGACTGGGCAACCTCGTTATTGCTGCTCGACTCGGTGCACAACCCGGCCAACGTCGGGATGATTCTTCGCGCGGCCGTTGCAGCCGGAATCGACGGCATCGTTGTGCCGACTCGGGGCACCGCCGACATTGGACCAGTGGCCATCAAAGCTTCGGCAGGCGTCGCGTTTCGTGCGCCTGTTCTTCGAGCCGAGACGGCTGCTGACGCCGTGGCTACGTTGCGTGACTCACGGTTTTCGATTGTTGGTCTCGATGCCGGCGGCGCCGACCTGTACGACACAACATTGCCCGACCGAGTGGCCTTTGTCATGGGTAACGAGTCGGCCGGGCTGACGGTCGAGACCGACTTCGACCTTTCGATTCCTCTTGCCGGAGGTGTCGAATCGCTCAACGTCGCGACGGCCGCAGCGGTGCTGTGTTTCGAACTGGTGCGAAGAACGCGCTAAGAGGTACATATGCCAGATCTTCTTGTCGATATTTCCGACCACGTCATGACCGTGACCTTCAACCGCCCCAAGCGCAAAAATGCGATGACCCTTGCGATGTTCGCTCGTATGGACGATGCCTGGAAACAAGCGGTCGCCGACGACGATATTCGCGCCATCATCCTCACTGGCGCCGAAGGGAACTTCTCGTCAGGCATGGATTTGCGAGCGATGGCTGGCGACGTCGACGCAACCGACGACTACGACGTCACCGGGCGGATGGAACGCGAGGGGAGCGACTTCATCTACGACGGACTGCTCAAAACCTTTCACCCGATGGTGCCAATCATCGCCGCCGTAGAAGGGGTTGCCATCGCTGGTGGCACCGAAATTTTGCAGGGTACCGACATTCGAGTCGCTGGCGAGAGCGCAACGTTCGGGGTATCGGAAGCCCGGTGGTCGCTGTACCCGATGGGTGGGTCGGCGGTGCGCCTGGCCCGTCAAATCCCCTACACCGAGGCTGCCGATATTTTGCTCACCGGTAAACACATCACGGCGACCGAAGCGAAATCGCTCGGCCTGATTGGCCATGTCGTTCCCGACGGTGCGGCCTTGGCGAAGGCACGAGAAATCGCCGATACGATCGCTGCGAACGGGCCGCTTGCAATCGAAGGCATCATGAAGACGCTACGAGGCACCATCGGGATGACCGAAGCCCAAGCGTGGGAATTTGAGGCACCGATCGGCATGGCGGTATTCGGCTCGGCAGACGCCAAAGAGGGGCCGAAGGCCTTCGCAGAAAAGCGGAAACCGAACTTTCAGAAGAAGTAGCCGACCTACCCTGCGGGCTGCTCTGGCGGCGTCGCCGGACCCGTTGTGTCAGGAGGGCTCGTCGCCAGGCCGACGCGAATCGAGGCGCTCGGCACCCGAGGGAAAGCCGGGAAGTTGTACCTCGACGTACCGGCCGCCTTGGGCGGCGAGGTCGAGCACGATCTCTTCGACCTCTTCCCAATTGTGGGCGCGGAGGCCCGGTATGTCGCGGTTGTACGGCATGTCGAACGCGATGACCGTATTGCCGGACTCTCTGAGGCCCGTGATGTTGTGGCCGCCGTCGTCGACATAGGCATCACAGGCGACGTCGGGTTTTGCACCCAAGAAACAAATGTCTCGATAGGGGATTCGAGCGTCGTCGAGCCATTGCACGGTATCGGCGACCGCTGTTGCGTGTCCCCAGTTCACGTACAGACGGTGGGTGACAATCCGAATCCACACGCCAGCGTCCGACAACCGCCACAGAGCATCTGCGCAGCCCTCCATCGGCGCCATGTCGCGGAAGATCCGTTTCTCGAGAACCGCTTTCTGGTGGAGGGCCTCGAAGGTCTCGGGAGTGAGGCCCCATTCGTTGAAGTCCCACGATCGTTCGAGCGGCAACGACGAAGGTTCGACGCCGAACTCGGCAGCGACCACCTCGCGGAAGGCAAGGGTGTAGTCACCACATACTCCGTCGAGATCGACGCCGAATACGAACGGGCTTCCGGTGGGAATTGACGCCACGTTCAGCCGCTAGTGATGCCGTTGTCGGCACTCACGATGGCGCCGTGGATGGCCCGGGCGTCGTCGGAGGCCACAAAGGCAATGACGTTGGCGAGGTCTTCGGGTTGCGAGAAGCCTCGAGCCGAGGTGTAGCGACCCATCAGTTCGAAATCGACGTCGGGTGGAATCGCAAAGTTGGCGACCAGGCTGGTGTCGGTGCCACCCGGAGCGACGGCGTTGATCCGAAGCGACGTCTTTACGAACTCCATCGCCATTGCTTTGGTGAGATTGATGACGGCACCCTTGGTCGCGCAATAGTTCACCGTGTACGCCTGACCCATCAGGCCAGCGTTCGAGGCGATGTTGACGATATTGCCTGACGATTCGAGCAGGTGCGGGATTGCCGCCTGCGAAAGCCAGAACATGCCGTCGACATTGACGCCGAACATGAGGCGCCACTGCTCTTCGGTGACGTCGACGATATGTTCAGACCGAGCGATTCCGGCGATGTTCGCCAGCACATCGACAGAACCATACATTTTGGCCGCCTCGGCGATGGCAGCGTGGCAGGCGTCGCGACTGGTGATGTCGACTGTCAGGGCAGTGAACTCGCCGCCACCGGCTGCGATGGTGTTGCCGGTCTGGGCCAAGCCGTCAGCATCGATATCGAGGCCGACGACCTTGGCTCCCTCGCCAGCGAAGAGCACAGCAGAGGCTCGTCCGATGCCCGATGCAGCGCCGGTGAGTACGACGGTCTTGTCAACGAAGCGGGACGAGTTGGGGCGTTCTTGAGCGCCGGGTGTTGCAGTCATGGTGGAAACTCCTCGAAGGGGATCAGGTGAAGGGCAGATCGTCGGTGATCTGTGCAAGCCGGAACTCTTTCACGCGGCCCCCGGCTTTCCGGAATCGTTTGGCAATGACGAGCAATGAAATCACGCTGCTTGCGAGCTGAATCATCTGCGCTTGGCTGTGGCTTCCGCGTAGATCTGAGAGGAACTTCTTCATCCCCTCAGCGTAACAATGCACCGCCTAAGATTGTCGTCTGTGAACGTCATCAAAGCGCTTCTGGCCCGTATGAAGGCCCATAACACCCCCATCTATGCTGCGGCGATTGCGTTCTTCGCATTCTTTGCCCTGGTACCGACATTGACCGGCGCCATTAGTGCCTACGGCCTCGTCGCTGACGCCGATGATGTTGTCGAACAAGTCGAGGACGGCCTGTCGACGCAGCCGGACTCGACCCGCACATTTGTTACCGAACAGATGACCAAGATCGTCGAAGACGACAGCGCAGGGGTGGCCCTTGCTATCTCGATAGCGCTTGCGTTCTTCAGCGCCTCGGGTGCTGTTGCGAACCTCATGAAGGCCCTGAACGTTGTGTGGGGCCTCGCCGAAGACCGCAAATTTCCGGTGCTGCGCGGCACCGCATTGTTTCTGCTTATCGGCACGCTCTTTGTGCTTGGCGTGGCGATGTTTGTCATGAGTGCTCTACCTGCGGTGCTCGACGAACTCGACCTGGGTGCCGCAGGCGAGTGGGTGGCACGCATTGTGCGCTTCCCGTTGCTCGGTTTGGTGATGATGGCCGCGCTTTCCGTGCTGTATCAGGTTGGCCCGAACCACAAATCGAAGGCCAAGGCGGCGGTTACCCACCAGCCCATAAGTGTTGTGCCAACCAAGCCCCGCAAGATGCGTTTCGTCACCCCCGGGGCCTTGGTTGCCACCGTGCTCTTCGTGGCGTTTACCTACCTGTTTGGTCTATACGCCAACGCCACGGCTGGCAGCGCGACCGGCATGCTCGGCACGATCACCGCCGTCATGGTGTGGTTCCAGCTGATCGCTCTCGCTGTGCTCATCGGTGCTGAGATCAACGCAATTACCGAGTCGGGCGAGCTCGATGAACCTGCAGCCGAGAGCACCCGCTGACGCAATTGCGGGGCGCGACCTCCCAACATCAAAATACGCGGCGAGACTAGACACCCTGTGCTCTTTCCGACGCTGACATTCGCCCTGTTCTTTTCGGTCGTGCTGCCCGTGAGTTGGGCGTTGCGCGACCGCACCGACCTTTGGAAGGTCATGGTCCTCGTAGCCAGCTACGTGTTCTACGGCTGGTGGGACTGGCGATTTCTTGGTCTGATCATCTTTGTGACCATCGTGAACGAAATTGCGGCGGTTGGAATCTTTCGGTCGGACAAGGAATCGACCCGGAAACAGATCGTGTTCGCCGCTGTTGCCGTCGACCTCGTGTTACTGGGTTTCTTTAAGTACTACGGCTTCTTTATCTCGTCGCTCGATCGCAACCTGGGCGTGTCCCTGCCACTGCTCGACGTGGTGTTACCAGTCGGAATCTCCTTTTTCACGTTTCAGGGAATCAGCTACGTGATCGATACCTACCGTCGCGAGATCCACCCCGTGCCGCTGCTTGACGCTGCGGTGTATCTCGCGTTCTTCCCGCAACTGGTCGCTGGCCCGATCGTTCGAGCGTCAGAGTTCCTCCCGCAGTTACAGAATCGGCAACCGGCGCACAACGTGCAGGCAGGCGAGGCTGCGCTGCTGATCGGACGGGGGCTCTTTAAGAAGGTGGTGATTTCGAGCTTTCTGGCTGAGGCAATTGTTGATGATGTGTTTGCAACGCCCAAGGCGTTCGGTTCGCTCGACGTGCTCTTTGGGATCTACGGCTACGCGATACAGATTTACGCCGACTTCAGCGGGTACACCGACATCGCCATCGGAATCGCGCTTCTGCTCGGGTTTCAGTTTCCGCTCAACTTCGACAAGCCGTATGCGGCCGTCTCGATTCAGGACTTCTGGCGACGCTGGCACATGACGCTGTCTCGATGGTTACGCGACTACTTGTACTTTCCGCTTGGCGGCAACCGAGGCTCCAAATTTGCTACCTACCGCAACCTGATGATCACGATGACGCTGGGCGGCTTGTGGCACGGTGCCGCCGGCACGTTCATAGCTTGGGGCGTGTACCAAGGTGCCGCTTTGGGGCTTGAACGGTTTGCCAGCGATGTGCGCGGCGAACCCGATCAACCAATTGGGTCTGGCGACATTCGTATTCAGGAGATCGCAGCGTTGCATACCGGCAGCAAACTCGAGCCGTGGCGGTCCGACCCGACCTCACCGGTGCCGTTTGCTCCGCTTCGGGTGCGAAACGTGTGGTTCGGCCGTTTTGTCACCTTTCATTTGGTCTGCGTTGGTTGGGTCTTGTTCCGTTCTGAGTCGATGGGCCGAGTCGGCGAAATCGGCGAAGCGCTCGTCGGCGGCCTCACCGTTGGCCCCGAACTCGTATCTCCGCTCGTCGTTGCCGTGATCGTGGCGTCACTCGCGATGCATTTCGTGCCACCCTTGTACGGTGTTCAGGCTCGGGCGATTGTCTCGAGACTTCCTCCGGCGGCGTTGGGTTTTGGCCTTGGTCTGTGGGTCTTTGTTGTTGTTGCACTAGGGCCAACTGGCGTCGCACCGTTTATCTACTTCCAATTCTGATATCTCGAACTCTGAGGCGATCTGTTTCATGAACCGCAGCACAAAATCTAGAGATACTCGACCGGTGCAGCTTGCGGTGGTTGGTGTGACTCTGCTGCTCGTCGCCACGCTCGTCGGAGCCATCGACACCCAGGCCAGCGCCGAGTCGGCAGGTTCGCCCGTTGGCAATGCCGAGCCCGGAAACATCGACCTGTCGTTGCTGCATGCGCCGGCGGTCTTGTCGGCGAACTCGGAAACTGCTGACCGCGCTGATGACGTTGCTGCGCTGATCACGAAGGCCGAAGCAACGTCGCCGGCTCTTCGGCCTGTCGAGGTCGTTGGCGACGACACAGGGGCTGTGCGAAGGCTTGTCGAGGAGGCGGGTGGTGTTGTCACGGGCGAAGTTCCCGGAGCTCTCATCGAAGCGCTCTTGCCATCGCTGGCCCTTGCAGAGCTCGAGGCAACTGGCGCCGTGAAGGATGTGCGCGATCAGTCGACGTCGTTTCCTCTTTTCGCTGAAGGCGCCGACGGCACCGCGCTTGTCCCGGGCGATTCCGCAGCAGATCTCACCACCAGCGGCACCATTGTAGGTGAGCACGTTGCAAAGGCGAGGGCGCCGCACTGGCTCGACCTTGGCTTGACGGGCAGGGGCGTAAAGGTCGGCGTGATCGACTACTACGGCGAGCCTGAGTTGAGTAACGCGATCGCCAGTGGGGATTTACCAAGGTTGTCGGGCACCTTCTGCCGTTACCGGGGTCGAGCGTGCTCGATTACCGATGCCGAAATCGATCATGGCGTTGCTGTGGGTGAGGTGATCCACGACATGGCCCCCGATGCCGAGCTGTATTTCGCTTCGGCACTTACCGCGTCAGACCACCAAGCAGCTGTCGAATATTTTATTGATCAGGGTGTAACGGTGGTGTCACGGTCGCTGACCTCTTCCTACGACGGACCTGGTGATGGCACCGGCCCGCTCGCGGAGGTCATCGACTTTGCTGTCGGCAACGGCATCGCGTGGTTCAACTCGGCAGGCAACAACGCCGGTTCGACCTCGCGCTACGGCTCGTACTGGCGAGGTGAGTGGCGAGACGCCGATGGCGACGGGTGGCTCGAGTTTTCGGGCAACGACGAGTCGATGGGGTTCTCGGCATGTTTTCTCAACGGGCTTCGGTGGAGCGACTGGGGCGAAGACGACGCAACCGACTACGACTGGTTCATCTACGACAATCCTTCTGCTGAAGGCACACCCGAGTTCGCTTCGGTCGACATCCAAGGCAACGGTCAGCAGCCGCTTGAATTGATCAGCGGAACTGCATGCAACACGGTGATGTACATGCGGGTTCGACTGGCATCGGCGAATAACGGCACCGCGGGCGACGTGCTCGAGATCATGGGCAACGGCGCGCTTTTCGAGCACTGGCAGAATCCCTTCAGCGCATCGGGTCCGGGCACCGACTCGGCCGCAGAGGGCCACATTTCGGTCGGGGCAATCGACCCGCCAACCGGTTCCGAGATTGCCCAGTATTCGTCACAGGGCCCTACCAACGACGGTCGGATTGCCCCGGAGGTAACGGCGGCTGCCTGTTTGACCACCCTGGCGTACGGGTCTCGTTGCTTTAGCGGCACCAGCTCGGCAGCGCCGGCCGCAGCGGGCGTCGGCGCCTTGATTCTCGGCGCCCGAGTCGTCGAAACCCCTGCCGAACTCGAGGACTTTTTGAAGCGTCATGCGTCGGTCGACAGAGCCGGACCTGGCGTCGAAAACGTCGGGGGCCACGGCGAGGTACGGCTGCCGTCGCTGCTTTGCAACGGTCTACGTCCAACGATTCTGGGCAGCGCTGGCGCTGATTTCATCGTCGGAACCTCGGGGTCTGATGTCATCACTGCGCTGGCAGGCAACGACATCATCGATGGTGGCGGCGGCAGCGACAACCTGTGCGGCGGCAAGGGCTCCGATGTGTTGTTCGGGCGAGCCGGCAACGACGTGCTGTCTGGCGGTGCAGGCCGCGACCGCCTCGACGGAGGAACCGGCGCCGACGCTCTCGATGGCGGCCGCAACCGCGACATCCTGCGGGGTCGTGGCGGCGCCGACACGCTGGTGGGTGGAACCGGCGGCGATCGTCTCGATGGCGGCAACGGCATCGACAACTGCTTTTTCCTCGCTGTGCAGAACGACAGCAAAGGTTCGGGAGATCGGCGGAAACGATGCGAATCGGCGTAGCCGCGGCAGTCGTGTGGTCGAACCGGTGTTGCCAAGCCGCACCCGAACGCCAACAATGACGGCGTGAAGTATTCCGAATCGCTGCAACGGGCAACGACCCGCCGCGACGGTCCTCCGGTCACGCGTTGGAGCGACGAGGAGTTTCGCGATCAGCGCGATCTCGACCTGCAAACCGAAACGATCTCGACCAGGCAGGTACTGGTCGCCGTTTCGTTGTGCCTGCTCACTGCAGCGCTCCTTACGTCGGGCACCCTCGTCGAAGCCGCGCAACGGCGTAACTTCGGCACCGAACGCGACACCCTGCTTGCTGGCGCCGAGCCGCTGGATAGGGTGGCAAACTTTCTGTCGCTGAACCGACCGGCCGACCTCATCGCCGACATCCGCGAGGCAACGCCGCCGGCTAGCGACGCTTCGGTACCAGTCGATGCGGCTCCAGAGCCGCGTGACGGCGGCGCGGTAATCGGCGCCACCCCGCAGCCCAATATCGCCGATTCGGCTCCGGCGGTCGGCACACCACCCGAGCCGCTACGTATCGTCACCAGCAACGATCCGCTTCGTGTCCTCGTCGCAGGCGACTCCCAAGCAGAGTACCCGGGGCAAGCGCTGACCAACCGAGCCGTCAACGGCAAGCTCGACTATGAGGTCAGCGTAGATTCACGCATCGCAACCGGCTTGGCGCGCCCTGACTACTTTGATTGGCGCAACGAGCTTGCCAGTGTGAGCGTTGAGGTCGAGGCCGCGGTGCTGTTCTTTGGTGGAAACGACTACCAAGACATGGAGGCCAACGGCGAACGGGTCGTGCGCGGAACCGACGCCTGGTTCGATGAGTACGCGAGGCGGATGGCCTCGGTGGCAGACGTGTTGCAGCAGGATGGCCGTCAAGTGTTTTGGGTTGCGGCTCCACCGGTTCGCGACGGCGAAACTACAGCTGCGCTGCAGACCATGAACGAGCTGCTGCACACTATTGCTTCGACCCGCCCGTGGCTTCGGGTAGTCGACTCCTCGTTGGTGCTGGCGCCAGACGGCACGTTTCGTGTGTACCTGCCCGACGACGACGGCGTCGACGTGCGCGTGAGGTCGGGCGACGGGGTACACGTCACGTCCACCGGCGCCAGTTGGCTAGCAGACCTGCTCGTCGAAGAGATGGCTGTCTACTGGACGATGCGCTAGTTCAGGCCGAGATCGGGCGGGAAGAATGCTAGGCGGGCGAGTGAACCGCCTTGGCGCTTGAGGACTTGTGACCAAAGCGTCGATGGATCTGCGGTGAAGATGTCGTCGGGTTCTGCGTCGACCACGAACCAACCGCCTTGGTTGATTTCTGCGTCGAGCTGACCAGCGCCCCAGCCGGAGTATCCCGAGAACACCCGAAGCCGCACGAGGCCCTTATCGAGATCGTCAGTCGACGCAAGATCGACCATGCCGATAGTTCCCATCACCTGGGTAAACGAACCACCTACATCGTCGAGGACCGCGTCGGCGAGAGCGAGCGCCGAGCCGTGGCCAACCGGCCCGCCGGAAAACACCATCTGCGGCTCGGCTGCCAAAACCGACCACTCGGGCATAGCATCGGTGATCCCAAGGTCGAGGGGACGATTGAGCACGACCCCAAGCGCTCCATCATCGTTGTGTTCAATCATGAAAATGACGGTTTGGTCGAAGTTGCCGTCGAGCATCATCGGCTGAGCGATGAGGAGCCTTGCCCGAGTCTCCTCTGGCATCGTGTTGTCCTATCGCCCTTTTTCGTCTCGAAGATCAAAGACAACTTTGATAGCGCCTCGGTGTCCGGCCGAGGCAGCGTGCTTGATGGCATCGCGGTACCGGCTGAGGGGATACTTGGCCGAGACTAAACGTTCGAGTTTTGCCGACTGCACGAGGTCGAAGGCGAGAGCGAAGCTCGTGGTATTGGTACCGTCAGCAAGTGTTTCGCCGCCGTAGGTGTAGGACCCGACGAGTTCGATTTCGCGGTGCCAGAGGCCGGTAAGGTCGACCTTGGTTACCCCTGGCATGCCCAGGAGAACAATGCGACCGCGAGGGCGGGTCAACGAGATTGCCTGGGCTAGCGACTCGGCGGTGCCTACCGCATCGATCGTGACGTCGGCGCCGCCGGCAAGGTCGTTGCCAATCATGCGACAGCCTGATGAGCGCCGAACCGCCCGCTGTACCTCGCGTGGCTCGACCACCGTCGTAGCGCCTAGTTCGGCAGCGAGGTCTTTCTGCACCGGGTATTTGGCCCCGATGATGACCGTGGCAGCCTCGGTGTATGCATCGATGGCGGCCAGGGTGCAGAGGCCCATCGTGCCAGCTCCAAGAATAGCGACGGTGTCCCCGGGGGCGATGTTGCCCTTAAGGGCGGCATGCACTCCCGTGGCAGTCGGTTCGATCATGACCGCAGCTTCATCAGACATCGAGGCCGCTACCGGGTGGAGTTGGCTCTCGTGCGCAACCAGGTGGGTTCCCCATCCACCACCGGTGGTCGCGCAGTAGCCGACCTGTATTCCGGCGTCGAGATGATGACCACAGCTGAGGTAGCCGTAGTCGGTTGCGTCGCCGGGCGAAGCAGCTCCTTCTGGCGGCTGCTCGCCGCGGGCGGCTGGCCCGAGTACCGGCTCGAGAGCGACACGTGTACCGTCCTCGAGATCGGCGACAACCTCATGGCCAGGGACAAACGGGAACGACACCAGCGGCTCGAAATACCGCGACGACTTTCCCTCGACGGTCGCGAGGTCGCTACCGCAGATTCCGGTCAATCGGGGTCGCAGAACTTGCCATCCGTCTGCGGGGAGTTCAGGCGAGTCGATATCGGCGAGGCGAAGCGGGCCAGCGGTGGCGCCAGCGCCCGGGCTGAACCGCGACGCGATGTTGGCTGCCGCGTAACGGAGTTCTTGACGTTCGAACAGAAGGGCTTTCACCCACCTAGCTTTGCCCAGCAGACGCCTTGTCAGCGAACCGGCGACACTGAAGTGAAGCCAGCCGAAGCTGTGCTCGTCGCGTTGTGCTCTCTATGATGTCGTTATGGCAGCCAAGGAGTCGTTGGCGCCGGGGGACCGATGCCGTTGGTGCGGATCGGTTTTCGTGGCGAAGGCGGGACCTGGGCGGCCGCGGGTCTACTGCGGGCACAGCTGTCGACAGCAGCACTATGTTGAACGACGCACCGCGGTGGCCGATGGGCGCGACCCCGACCGAGTTGCGGTCGATCGTCGGGCGCTCGAGTTGTTCGAAAGTCGGCGTTTGCAGCTGCAACTCGCGCTTGATGATCTGGGTCGGGCGACCCGGAGCGGCCACGATGCGCCCGAAGAAGCGACGCAAGGCGAGCTTTTCGATTGGATTGTCGAATATGCGCGGGCGTTGGTAAAAACCGAGCTCAGCTAGCCGATAGTCAGGGGTGAACCCCCGGTTGATGCTGCGCGCATTTTTCGACGCCCCTCGTTTCGTCATGTCTGTGGTTGCGCGCCCCGTGCTGGTTGCGGTGCTCTTGGTTTTGACGCTTGCCTCCTGCGGCGGTGACGAGCCCGCAGAGAACGCCACAGATCCCGCTCGGCAAGATGACGACGGTGACCCGACGGTCAACCCCGAGGTTGTCGAACTGTCGGCACCGGGCACGACGCTCAACCCCGACGCTGTCGATGGCCCCGACGAGGGTGGTGGGGGAGACTTTACGCTTCCGAATGACTTCCTGGTTGAGCTTCCGACCTCTGCCGCGGGCCCCGGGGTTCCCGAGGGCAGCTCGACGCCTGGTACCGCAACATCGGGCAACGGCTCTGGTGTGCCTGCGGGGGCCGGCTACATTGGGCTCCTGGGCACGCTGGGCATCGATCAGCACATCACGCCACCGAGGGCCGATCCGCCCGCGGCAAAACCTGGCACGTTCCCGCTAACAGGTCTTCCTGGCGATGCGCTTGGCCGTGCGGCAATCGTCGTGAAGGTCGACAACAGCGCGAAGGCGTGGCCACAGACCGGTCTCGATCGAGCCGACCTGATCATCGAAGAGGAAGTTGAAGGTGGCATCACCCGGTTGGCAGCAGTGTTTCATTCAGCTGGCAGCGAAGTAGGTCCGGTCAGGTCGGGTCGTACCACCGACATTTCGTACCTGAGTGCGCTTGGACGACCCGTGCTCGCCTATTCGGGCGCAAACACGGTAACCGAGGCGCTCCTGCTCAACCAGGAGGTCGTGCAGAACATGGGCGCGGCTCGCTCAGGCGGCTACTGGCGGAGTTCGTCTCGGTCTGCGCCCAGCAACCTCTATACATCGACCACGAACCTGTGGGCGGGGGCCGCCAACGCGACGCCTCCCGCGCAGTTTGTGTATCGCGACGACGGCGAGGCTTCTCGAGGTCGAGAGGCCAGCGGTGCAGCAGTTGTGTTCCCCTCGCACCGGGTCGATTGGGCCTGGACTGGCTCGGCGTGGGCACGGTCGCAAGCCGGTAATCCGCATGTGTCTACCAACGGAGCGCAACTGACCGCAGCGAATGTCATCATTGTCGAGGTTGACGAAATTCCGTCTGGCATGAAAGACAGCGTCGGTGGCGTAGTGCCAGAGTTTGTGTTCGCCGGTACCGGTTTCGCAACGGTGCTGAGCGACGGGAAGGCGGTGTCGGGCATTTGGACTCGGCCGACCCTGCGCGATGCAGCGACGCTCACTCGAAACGATGGGACTGTGATCGAGATCACGCCGGGCGTGACTTGGATCGAAATCGTGACCGCCGGGTCGTACACGCTCAGGTAACGCGGCAAGCACCGTTAGGAAAAGAGCGTTAGGAAAACAGTTCGGCCGTGGACTGCACATCAGCACCGAGCTGCGGCAGCCGGAGCGGGGTGATGACGACGGTGCCGTTATGGCACAGTTCGATGTCGGTGTCAGCAAGGTCGACTCCGGGTTTGGCAGCCACGTCGCTCTTCCATTGATGTTTGAACACACCGGGCCGCTGTTCACGAAAGAGTTGGCCGTAGGAGGTGTAACCAAGTGGTGCCACGCGGTGCGGTGAGGCTTCGCTGAGCCCGTCGGGCAGGTTCACGGTGAGAACATCGACGTCTGCAGGAAAACCAGCTGCGAGGACTTTCGCAACGATGCGAGCGCTCACCCTGGCGATTTCGTCCCACGTGGCGCCCGAGTCGGCGCTGCGCATGTACTTGTTCCAGGTGGGGTAGTTATCGGCGCCACTGCTCGCCGAGAACGCGAGAGCAGGTACGCCGACCAAGGCGGCCTCGACGGCTGCTCCAACAGTGCCGCTGCCATAGAGATACGCAGTGCTGTGGTTACCGCCGATATTGATGCCCGACACGACCATGTCGGGCATGCCGTCGCCGGTGTTGAATATGCCAATTTGTGTGCAGTCGGCGGGATACCCCGAGACGGTCGTTATCTCCACTCCTGAGCGGGTCACGTGGTCGACGGTCATCTCGTCGTGGCGGGTGATCGCCTTGCCAATCCAGCTCCGCTCGATGTGTGGCACGACAACACGGACCTCGTCGAAGAGGGGAGCGAGGGCGTGATAGGTCGGCAGCAGGGCTGGAGAATCGATGCCGTCGTCGTTGGTGAGAAGCAGCGTGGTCAACGGTCGCTAGTTTCGTTTCGACTTTTCGAGCAACACTTCGATACGGCGGTTGAGGGCCCGACCTTCTTCGGTGGCGTTGTCGGCTACCGGTTCGTTTTCGCCTTTGCCCACCGCAGACAGTCGCGCTTCGGCAATGCCCCGTTCGAGGAAGTAGTCGACTACCGACTGCGCTCGTTCGAGCGATAGGGCCATGTTGCGATCTTGCGCGCCCCGGTCGTCGGTGTGGCCAATGACGATCATCGAGAGTTCGGGTCGGCGGGCGAGGCGGGCCGCAATGTCGTCGAGAAAGGGACTGTATTCGGGGCGAATGTCGCTGCTCGCGTATTCGAAAAGTAACGAGCCGCTGATATCGAAGGTTTCGCCGTCGAGATCGACCATGGTGAACTCGGCGGTGTCTCCGGTGAGCACAAGAGCGGCGGCGCTGCTGCTGTCGGTTACTGGTGCGACTGGTTCGGGGGCCGGGGACTCGTTGGCGAGTGCGATTGCTTCAGACAAGCTGGCCACAAAGGCAGCGGACATGACGAAGGGTGTTTCCTGAGCAACTTCGACAGTCGTCGGCGCGAGGTCGTCAGAAGCGAGTTCCTCAGCCGTGACGTCGGTAGCGAAGTCGGCAGTGATGTCAGTAGTGGCGGCAGTAGTGGCGGCAGCAGTGAAAGCGTCAGGAAAGGTGTCGCCAACCGAAGGCGGAGCGATTGTGCTCGGCGGCAACGCCGGGGTTTCGACGTCGAGAATTTCGGGTTCGCTGGGTCGCTGCGCCTCGGTAGCGCTCAGGGTGTCGGCCGGCACGACAGCAAGCGCCGTTTCGTTCTCGAACGTGACCTCGGTGGCGGCGAAGAGCTGCAGGTTGCGGCCGCTGCTGTAGCTACCGACCAGAGCGACGAGCGCGACGACGAGCGCTGCACCGATCAGTAGCGGCTCGCGACGAGAAGGCTTTTTCGGCGTTGGTCGCAACAGTCGAAGACGAGCTTGTTGCGTGGCTGTGTCGGTTGCATAGACGTCTCGTAGCACCGGTTTTGCCGACGGGTTTGTCGACGGGTTTTTCGTCTTGATGTCGGCTGCCATCGGTCTAGTCTGCCAAATACCACCGGTGGTGGCCAAGACGCCACGAAATGTGGGTCAGCGGTGGGTCAGGAGTCGATCGGGTTGCCGTCTTCGTCGACGTAGCCCAGGCCAGCCACCCACTGCGGATTGGCCGGCTTCCTTACGGGCGCCTGGGGTGCCTCGAATCCGGTCGGGGCTGACGAGGGTTCGGTAGCCGGCGCGACGTAGCCAACACCCGGTCGCCACTCTCCGGGGTCGACCGCCGGAGCAGGCTGTTGGTGCTGTTGTTGGTGTGATTGTTGGTGTGATTGTTGAGGGTTTTGCGGCCGCGCGACCGGCGGCGGGGGTGCCACATTTTGTGGAGGAACGCGGCTCTGCCCAGACGCCGGATCTTGTACGTACTGCGGGGTTACCGGTCGGGCCGGCGCTTCGTACATCGGGACGGGTTTCGGGCCATCGTTGACTACTGCCCGCCGCATCAAAACGCCGCCATCGCGCCCGCGTTCCTCACCGGCACCTTGCATCGCTGGCAACATGATCGATACGACAACCAACGCTAAACCAACGCACGCCAACACGATCGCTGGCACGAGCATCTCGCCGAAAAGCGCATCGACGAGCGACGCAGCAATGGCGGCCTGTCCCGAGAACCATCGAGCGGCGACGTAGGGAACGCCAATGTTGAGCACAAGCCAGATAACCGACGAACCCATGGCCCAAAACCCTGCCCGGCGCAGAACCGCAGCACGGTTCTTTGCTGTCACCAGAGCGAGCGCGACTCCTGCGGCCGCGATGAGCGCCATCAGCGGTGCGGCACGGTTCAACCAGCGGCGGAAGCCTCCGAGATTGGGAATCTTGTCGGTGGGCAGATCGATCACCAGCCCTGGCGTGTCGGGTAGCAAAGCATCGGCCCCTGGAAGGCCACCGAGCGTCCCGCTTCGCACCTCAGTAGCCGCCGAACCAATGTCGAGAGTCTTCGGTGGTTCGGCTTCACCGAGGAAAGCCTGATGCGCCTGCACGAAGGCGTCGCGCACAAGAAGAGCGACGACGGGATTCTCGAGCGCGACACCCGCACCAGCTTCGAGCTGCTCGTCGGAAAGCGGAACCTCGGTGGGCAATTGGCTGCCAACCGCACCGGCAATACTTTGCCGAAGCTGTGCCTGCACCGCGTCGTCTTCGAGCAGGGTGTCGGCGATCCGCTCTGAACGTCCCGGATCAAGCATGGTGTTCAGCATGCCGAACGCGCTCCACGCGAGCGAAGCAACAAGAAGGGAAGGGCCGAGAATCGCAGCGGCCAGTGCACGACGCATGGCCACATCAGAACCGATTCAGCAGCTGACCTGCAAGTCGCCGAGCGCACTCTGCCGGGGAAACGACTAGATTGTTCTCTCGGCAACACAGTGTTGCTGTTTCTCGAAGGAGACCCCCCACAATGAACTTCACTCGACTTCTCACAAGCCTTCTCGGCAGTGTCGGCGGCGGCGCCGTCGGCGGTATGGTCGGCGGCCGCACCGGACGCATGATCGGCAGTTTGGCCGGCTCGATGCTCGCAGGCCGCGGTGCTCGAGGCGCCGGCGGCATGCTCGGAGGCCTTGGCGGCCTACTGGGCGGCGGTGACGACGACGAGAGCGAGAACGCTCAAAGCTCGCAGCTCGACAACTCTCAGGCCGAGGTTCTCATCCAGGCGATGGTGAACTCGGCAAAGTCCGACGGTGAGGTCGACAAGACCGAGGTCGACAACATCATTGAGCAACTCGGCGAACTCGAGGCCGCCGAAGAGGACTACCTTCGCAGCGAGCTCAACGGTCCGTTCGTCGATCCAAAGGCGTTCGCGTCAAGCGTGCCGAGCGGTCTTGGACCCCAGGCCTATGCGGTCTCGCTGATGGCGATCGATGTCGACAACCAGCACGAGATCAACTACCTCCGCGACCTCGCAGGCGGACTCGGACTCGACGACAACACCGTCGATCAGATCCACCGCGAACTCGGCGTCGAACTCTAAGGCTCTGCGGTGGCACGCCAAGCTGCGTGGTATGCCGCTTGCTCTACTGCCACGCCGCCCTCAAACCTGTTAGCGCGTCGCTCCGTCAACGTTGTTTTCGTAGTCGATCGCCCACAGGTTCTTGCTGGTTTGCACTGTTAAGACCAGCAGGGCGGCGAGGTTCATCGCCACAACAACAGGCACGCCCCAACTGAACACTTCGGTGCCGATGAAGTACACGAACGTGTTCAGCGCGACATAGCCAATACGGATTTCGGTCGGGCCGATCCCGTAGTACGCAATCTGAAATTGATTCGTGGCCGCGAACGAAAGAAACGACACGGCCATCGTCGCACAGGTGACGAGCAGCAGAATCAGGAACAAAAACTCGAGCCACTTGGCCTCGACGAGGAACGAGTAGCCGATGACGATCGACCCCGCGAAGATCAAGTCGAGAAGATGATCCATGAAGAATCCCCACTTCACGAGCCCCTGCTTGCGAAACTTCCCAAGTGATCCATCGAGAGAATCGGTCAACCACTGAGCAAAGACCATGACCGACATCGCATGTAGCCAGAGCAGATTCTTCGCCGCAAGCCACCCGAACAAGACCGTGCCGACCGACCACACCAGCGTGAGGGCCGTGAGGTGGTGACTGAGCACGGGTTTGGGGACCTTCGGAATGGCCCAGTCGATGAAGCGGCGTTCAGCGGGACCCAGAATCGACTGGCCCGTCTTCTTGTCGCCCGCGAATGTTTCTTGCTCGCCTGCCTTTTTCACCATTGCTTGGCGACCCTAACAGCAGGTCAGCGACGTCGGCGCCACCCTTGGCGGACGTTCGGCGGCGTAGCTTTCGCGGCACTAAGCCTGACGGCGTGCGCAGACGCCAATGAGCAACCGTCGCTGGTTGCGGTGCCACCGGCCGATGTTGATGCAGTCACCGACGCCACCGTGGCCCCGGCGTCTACGACCCCCGCCGCTCTCTCAACCACAACCTCAACAAGCACCTCAACCACGGTGCCTCCTCCGGCAGTGACCATCGGCGCACAGCGACTCATCGACAGCGAGTTTGCCGTTCTTGCGGGAAAACGGGTTGGGGTCATCGCCAACCAGGCATCGCTTATCGGCGACCAACATCTCATCGATGTGCTCTACGCTGCACCATCGGTCGATCTTGTCGCCATCTTTGCACCAGAGCACGGCGTACGCGGCAAGGGCGGGGCTGGTGACGTGTTCGGCGACTCGATCGACGGCCGAACCAACGTTCCGATTATCAGCCTGTACAGCGATATTCGACAACCAAACGACGAACACCTAGCAGACATCGACGTTGTTGTGTACGACCTGCAAGACGCCGGAGCCCGCTTCTACACCTACATCTCGACCATGGGGCTCAGCATGCAGTCGGCTGCCCGCACAGCGACGGCTTTTGTTGTGCTCGACCGTCCGAACCCGGTCGGCGGAGTAGCACCGTCAGGCCCGGTGCTCGAGCCGGATCAGATCTCCTTCATTGGTCAGTATCCGGTTCCGTCGGCCTATGCATTGACCGCCGGTGAGTTGGCGGTCGCTATCAAAGGCGAAGCGTGGCTCGAAGGGCTGGAGAATCTTGACCTCGAAGTCATCGCCATGGACGGCTGGAAGCGCGACATGTTGTGGCCCGATACCGGCCTCACTTGGGTCCCGCCCAGCTCAGGCTTGGTGAGCTTCGAATCCTCGTTGGCGTATCCCGGTTCGGTGCTCTTTGAAGCGACCGAGCTGAGTTATGGCGGCGGAAGCGAGGAGCCGTTCTATCGCTTCGGCGCAGAATGGGCCGACGGCAACGCTCTGGCGGCGACGCTCAATGCAAAGAATCTTCCTGGAGTTACGTTTGAGGCGGTCGTCTTCTCACCCAAACGCTTGCCGCGAAACGTTTCAGATCCCCGGCTGATGGGCGACCGCCTCGAAGGCGTGCTGATGGTATTCACCGATCAGCGTGCGTTTCAGGCGGTGCCTGCGGCAATTGAGGTGATCGCTGCGTTTCAGGCGCAGGCAACTGCAGCCGGAAGAGGCACAATCATCGACCGCCCTGCTGCGTTTGACCTTCTTGCCGGGACCCGAACTCTCCGAAAGCAGATCGAGGATGCAGTGCCGCCACAAGAAATCCTGGCGAGTTGGGAACGGGCCAGCGAAGAGTTCGCAGCGCTCTGGGACCGGTACCTGTTGTACCGGTAGCGCCTCGGTCACCAGCTTCCGCCTCCGCCACCGCCGCCACCGCCTCCGCTGAAGCCGCCACCTCCACCGCTACCGCTCGACCGTTCAGCTGCTGAGGTACGCCCAACGTAGGTCCCGATATAGGCGCCTCTGGTCGCGTAGAAATACCCGGCGGGGTCGCGTTGAGCGACATTCGAGCCCTTCACGGCGTCGCCCCACCGGTCAATCTCGCCCAGTGCAAGTGCCCAGGCGGTGTAGTCGCGGAGAATACCGTGCTCGGCGGCCCAGTCGGCATGGTGCGCTTCGGATCCAGCGAGGAATTGCCGGAACGACTCGACCTTCAGCCATTCCGAGGAGCCGATTGGTGTGCGTACCCGCAGTTCCCATTGGCGAACGAGCAACGTGGTAGAAACGCCCACTATTGCGGCTGCGCCGACAATGACGAATGGCAGGAGGTTTCCGCCCTCGCGGCCGGCGATTGCCGCACTAATCACCAGGAAGATGAGCCCGATCACCACGCCGAGAACTCCAACGGCGATCGCAGCGGTGCGGATGCCGTCCGCTCGTTGTTTCCATAGCGGCGATGACTTCGCAAACGACTGCTGGGTTCTTTCAAGAAGAGACCATGCTGCACGGAAGTCGGCGTCAGGTTTGCCTAGGGCGACCTGTGAGCGGCCTCGAAACATGCGGTCGAGAACCTCATCGGGCGGACGGCCAGCAACCGAGTGCACAACCATGTCGTCTTCGTCCTCAATACGAACCTCGCCGGCGATTGCCTTCTGGATGAGCCAAGCAGTCTGATGCTCGGGAAGTGGACGCTCCTTATCGACAATGCCGCCCTGCCACGGTTCGAGATTGGCTGGCGGCACGAACTCGATCGTCGCCAGCTCGGCGAGCTCGGCTGCGTCAAGCTTCACCACGGCGCGTGGATCACCTGCCGCCGGATCACCAGGCGCCAGAACTGCAGGTCCGAATGCCGCATCGGTGGCAGAACCGGCCCAAACCAGCTCGCGACCTCGGCGCCGGACAAACGACGACACGAGAGGAGCAAGCGCAATAAAGCCAAGAAACGATGCACTCGCGACAGCGGCGAAACTGGTGCTGGGGTCGGCCCCCGTACGATCGGGTAACGACGGGGCGGCGGGTAGGTCTACCGGCGCCCCAATAGCCGCGTCGAGCCGAATAGCTTCGCCAAAGGTTCCGGTCTCCGCGTCGAGGGGCTGAAGATCCGACACGTCGACGCGAAGGTGGCCTGGGGCGATCTGTTCGATATCGCACGCGCCCATCTGCCCGGCCTGTTCGCACCGGGGGTCGATGAACGCGAAGGGGGCGCGGAGATGGAGTTCTGCTCGTTCGATCGGAACGGTCCAGGCCCGCCCAACAGCGAACCAGTCGATCGAGGTTCCACCGTTCGGGATCGAGGTAAGCGTGTCGAGGTCGTACTCGATGGTGTACACATGGCGGCCCGAGATCGTGATGTTGGGATCCCCAATGCAAATTCTGGTTGCGTTGCTCATGCCCTGCACGAACGTGGTTCGTTCGTCGGTGCACCGCTGAAAGAGGTTCCATTGCTCGAGAAGTACGGGCACGGGGGCGGTGCGCGACGAGACGGCCACGTCGGAGGTACCGAGATCTGGCACATCGCGGTAAATGCCACGACGTTCACCCGAGCCAAAGTCCCACTCGAGTTGCTCGGTGAGCTTTGCTCCGCCATTGGCAGTGAGTTCGGCCGACACCCAGTAGTAGGCGAGCCGTTCGGTATCGGCGATGCGGCTCACGGCGGCCGCAGCGAAGGCGGCGAAGGCGGCAAGGACGAGCAGCGCAAGGTAGTTTCGTTTTCGTCGGCGTCCCGCTTCCACGACGCGAGCATATAAACAGCAAACCAGAACACCGAGGATGATCTTGTCACGCAGTGATGTGCGAGCGTTCCTACTTGACGCTGCCGAGCAAATGAAGCTCGCTGGATCCAGCGTGGGCGACGCCAAGGTTGTTGAAGGCGCAGAGGTGCTCGCGGAGGCTGCGCAGGCGGCGCAGGCGCTCGAAGTCGCTTCGGCTCCGGCGTTGGTGCCGTTGGTTGAAAGGCTTCGTCGTCTCGATCCGACCCATCGAACGAAGTCATTTTTGTCGGTTGTTGATGATTTGGTGTGGACCTCCTCACCTCGATGCGGCTGTGACGGCGATAGCTGTGCGCTGGCCTTGCTTAACCGGTCTTTCGACCTCGGTGCGGTGACCGTCGGGGTGCTAGCTCTTCGAGGAGATCACACCTATCCGCTCCACTCGCACCCGCCACAGGAGACCTATGTTGTCCTGTCCGGTTCTGCGCAGTGGCGTTTCGGAGGAAGTACGTCCTTTGTGCCCGTACCTGCCGGCGGGGTGCTCTACAACAACCCCGACGATCTGCACAGCGTGATCGCCGGGCACGACCCCGTGGTAGCGGTGTACGTGCTTTGGTGAACTCCGGCGGTGGGTACTATCCAAGCTGCGTCTGACCATCTACAGTGGGCGTAGTTGCTGCTGAACCGGCGACACCCCCCTCTCCTCAACGTCGCCCCTGGATTCATGTCGTTAGGCCAAAGCTTCCCCGAGACCGCTGGTCGTTCGTTACCTAGTAAGGCGCGCCGCGGTCGCGCTGCGATCGTGACGTTTCGTAGCTATGAGATGCACGCCCGACGCGAATCAGAGGCGCTGATCGACGCCGGCTACGACGTCGACCTTTTCTGCCTGGCGCGACCAGGCGAAGAGCGATCGGAAGTTCGCACCTTGGGCGAGGGCGACACCTCGCGATCTCTTCGGTTTACACGGTTTGGGTTTGCGAAGACGCGCGGCTCGTTGCCTCGCTACATGCTGTCGTACGTCCAGTGGTTTGTTACCGCTGCAGCGTTGTTGACCGGTAGGCACCTTCGCCGTCGCTACGACGTGATCCAAGTGACCAGCCTTCCCGACCATCAGGTGTTTGCGGCGCTGATCCCGAAATTGCTCGGCGCGAAGGTCGTGTTGTTCTGTAAAGAGCCAGCAAGCGAGCTTTTCGCGACGCTTTACGGCTCAAAACCGCTCACCAAACTTATGGGATGGCTCGAACTGCGTTCGCTTGCGTTCGCCGACCTGACCTTCGCCGTCACCGAACAACATCGAGATTTCTACCTCGAGCGCGGCGCTGACCCCGACAAGATTCGTGTTGTGGTGAACTCGACACCCGATAGCGCGCTCAAGCCGGTCGAGGGACCACCTGAACTAGGAACCGGCGATACGGTCACCGTGATTTGTCCCGGCACAATCGAGCGCCGCTGGGGGCATGAGTGCCTCGTTCGGGCCTTGGCATTGGCACTTCGGGATGCACCGGGACTGCGTCTGGTCATCAGTGGTGAGGGCGACTATGAAGAGCCGCTGAGAGAACTCGTCAACGAGCTTGGTATTGCTGAGGCCGTGAGTTTCGAAGGCTGGGTATCGCTTGAGCGGCTGCAGGAGATCTTCGAAAGCGCCGATATCGGGGCAGTGACCCAGAGCCTTTCGAGCTACTCCAACCTTGTACACACCGGCAAAATGTACGAGTACATGTTGTTCGGCTTGCCTGTGGTTTCGAGTCGACTATCGGCCACTTCGGCCTACTTTGACGACGACACGGTGATGTACTTCGACGCCGATAACCACGAACAACTAGCCGAAATCTTGGTGACGCTTGCTCGTGACCCTGAGCTTCGCCTGCGGATGGGGAAGGCCTCGCACGAGGCGTTCGAACCGTACCGCTGGGAACGCCAGCGCGACCTCTACCTCGACGCGATCGTCGGTCTCTAGTCGAATCGTCTGATCAAGGCTGCGCCTGACATGTTCGGTACTGTGCAGTCATGGACCGGGTGCCGCCAAAAGATCTGCCGAGCACCGCGCCAGAGTTGCGCGATCGTTTGCTCGAAACCACAGCGCTCCTGCGGTCGATAGCGGCAGACAAGGATCTGCTCGCTGGGCTGTCGGTCGACGAACGAACCCAACTGCTCAACGCCGCTGGCGACGTGTTTTGCGCCGACCCCGATGAGCGCCGAATGCGGGCAAAGGCTCGTCGCCGCAAACGACGAGCCGACCGGTTGGCCGCCGATGAGGCTGTGCTTGCCGGGACGGGAATCCGTCAGCTTCGAGAGAAGCCGGTCTTTACGACGCCGAACGTGTTTGCGCCGGTCGATTTCGATCACGACAGCGAGCCGTACCGCAGGGTCGTCGACAAACAGCACTGCTATGTATGCAAGAACAAATACGACCAGGTACATCACTTCTACGACCAGCTCTGTCCGTCGTGTGCTGCGTTGAACTTTGCAAAGCGGTCGGAGTTGGCCGACCTGAACGGGACGGTTGCCTTGCTCACCGGTGGTCGGGTGAAGATCGGGTACCAGGCGGGAATCAAACTTCTGCGTTGTGGAGCTGAGGTGATCGTGGTGACACGGTTTCCGCGAGATGCCGCAGCGCGCTACAGCGCCGAGGCTGACTTTGCCGACTGGGGCCACCGCCTCGAACTGTTCGGCCTCGATCTTCGTCACACACCGAGTGTTGAGGCATTCGCCCAGCATGTGTTGGAGACCCGCGACCGACTGGATTTCATCGTGAACAACGCCTGCCAGACGGTGCGCCGCCCGCCCGATTTCTACACACACATGATGAAGGGCGAGACGGCCGCATTGGCGTCTCTTTCGCCAGAGGTCCTGCAACTGGTAGGCGGATACGAGGGGCTGCGAGGGTACGATCTGCTGCCGAGCGGAGACGCACAAGTCGTGCCAGCGGTTGGACGAGGGGCTTCATCGGCAGAGATGTCGCAGACACCACTGCTGCCCGAAGAGTTGGAAGCACAGGGCGACCTGTTTCCCGAAGGCCGGCTCGATCAGGATCTTCAGCAGGTCGATCTGCGTGACCGCAACTCGTGGCGGCTGATGATGCATGAGGTGTCGACAGTCGAGCTTCTCGAGACCCAGTTGGTGAACGCCGTTGCGCCGTTTGTACTTAACGCTCGGCTGAAGCCGCTGATGGAACAGACGCCCGGCGAGGCCAAACACGTCGTGAACGTGTCGGCGGTCGAGGGCCAGTTCTATCGACGATACAAAACCACGAAACATCCGCACACGAACATGGCGAAGGCCGCGCTAAACATGATGACGCGAACCTCAGCGACCGATTACCACGCCTCGGGTATCCACATGAACAGTGTCGATACTGGCTGGGTGAGCGATGAGGACCCGGTCGAGATCGCGAAACAAAAGACCGCCGAACATGGTTTTCATCCGCCGCTCGACATCGTCGACGGAGCTGCACGGATCGTCGACCCTATTATCGACGGCATCAACTCTGGCACGCATGTGTGGGGTCAGTTCTTGAAGGACTACGTGCCCACCGACTGGTGAACACCAGGCAGGTGCCCTGCCGCAAGGCTGCGACTGCGGGCTACCGCGTGGCGAGCGACGGGGCGAACGAAAGGTTGGTGGTTTGGCCGACCGAGATCCCCGCCCCTTCGAGAGCATCGACGAGCGAGGTGAGCAGCAGTCCACAGTGATACGGCTCGGTTGTGCGGTCGTCGATCCACGCGAAGACCTTGAAAAACATTGCTTCGCCGCCTACGTGGTCAAAGACAAGGAACGGAGGTTTCCCGGCGCTGTTCCAGGAAAGGTTGGCAATTGTGGCTTCCATCACTGCAACAGCGAGTTGTCGGTCGGGAGTGCCATCGAGTGGCACGAGTACCGAGATCCGGAAGCCGCCGGTTCGGCTGTGGTTGAGGACCTCGCCATCCTGAAACACCGAGTTGGGTACCCAGGCTTTGGACCCATCGGGCAATTCGAGTTCGGTACGCAACACCGATTGGTACACCACGCGTCCGTAGATGTTGCCCACCGTGACGACCTCGCCCTCCTGGAATAGGTTGTCGATGGTCGTCATTGCGCCAGCGACATAGTTTTGCCCGACTGGTGTGAAGACAACGGTGCCGGTAACCCCGACAGCTGCCAACAATGCGGCCGCTCCACTGACATCGATGCCCACAACATCGAGACCAATCAGCATGACCAAGACCCAAGCGATCTTTGGTGCAAAGAACAGTAATTGCCGGCGGATTCGGATGTCGTCGACCTCGGAGATCAGCCGTCGGGTGACCTGGCTCGCCACAGCTGCGGCCACGCCGACGCTGAGGAGTTTGCCGAGCAAGGGTGCGGCGCTGCTGGCGATGTCGCTCAGCGAGAGCCAATCGATGGCGTCTGGCGCACCACCGAAGGCCGGTTCGCTAAAAGCGAACGGTCTACCGGCTAGTGCTGCGACCATTTCTTGGAGTTTCATTGCCATTGCTCCCCATTGCTGCCCGCTCTGGTTTGCTTTGGTTTCGTAGGCCTCTGTTCGATGATGTTCGATGAACAGGGCCTCTTGGACGTCACCCTACCATCCACCGTAACGTAAATGTAACAATAGGAGACGGACGGTGTTCGGTTGTTACTTCGCCGAGCGGATAACGCCTTCTTGCGAGGTGCTGGCCACGAGCAGGCCGTCGCGATGGTAGATGCCGCCGAAGATCATGCCTCTGCTAGCGCCGGCGGCGGGGGAGTGCATGGCGTGAAGGTGCCACGCCGACACGTCGAGGTGGTCGTGAAACCAGACCGTGTGGTTCAGCGTCGCTCCGTGCGAAGAGCCGTGATCGTGGGCGTGTGGTTTCCAGGCGACGCCCAGCATGGCGCGATCGCTCACGTAGCCGACCAGGGCTCGCTGGACGAGCTGGTCGTGGGGGAGGGCTCCGGGCGCTCGGAACCACATCGCGTAATCGGGTGTCGTGTCGTGTTGCTGTGAAGGGTCGACTCGGCACTCGAGTGGCTGGTCTCGCCAATCGGGGTGCCCTCGGAGCTCGTCGCGGTTCACTGCGGCTTCGGGGCTAATCGCGTGGGGCATCGGGTCGCGATGTTGCACGCCGTCGCTTGCAGCCGAGAAGCCCACTTGGGCGTGGCTGATCATGTCGTTTTCCTGCCACACCTCGACGCGAGCTGATGAGAACGTTCGGCCCTCAAAGAGTGGTTCGACTCGATAGTCGAGGGGGATGTGCGCCTGTCCTGGCCGGAAGAACATCTGCTGGATCGAGTGGATCTGGCGGGGTGCAAGTGCTCGGCCGGCGGCCACGATTGTTTGGGCCACCACCAGCCCGCCGAAGATCCGTGTTCCGACCGACACCGACCGCGAACCGGCATGGCCAACATAGTGAGTGCTACCTCCGGTGTTTCCTTGCTCGAGGTCGAGTCGGCGTAGCAGGCGGTCGAGCGGCGAGGTCGGGCGCTCGGGTGCTGGGAGAGTCATGGCGCCCAGTATGGCCTGCGTGGTCTCTGAAGCCCCCGGCCAATCTCGCCTCCGCTACGGTCGGGCTATGACTCCGCCCCTTCACCGCGACATTGCACATCTTTCCGCGCTGCTCGGCACCTGGCGAGGTGCGGGTGCTGGCGAATATCCGACGATTGATTCTTTCACCTATGTCGAAGAGGTGACGATCGGCCATGTAGGTAAGCCGTTCCTTTCCTACTCGCAGAAAACCCGGCACGGCGAAACCGATCTGCCGCTGCACGCTGAGGCAGGCTATTTCCGGCCAGTCGGGCTCGAACGGCTCGAACTGGTGGTGGCTCAGCCGTCGGGCATCGTCGAGGTCGATGAGGGGTCGGTAGTTGTTGGCGCTGCGGGTCCGGAGGGTGCTGGTTTGGTAATCGATCTCGCGTCGGTAACCGTGACAACGACCCGCTCGGCCAAGGCAATCTCAGCGGTTCGTCGGCGAGTGTCGGTGGTGGGTGACCTCATGACCTATGAGGTCGATATGGCTGCGGTGGGTCAACCAATCCAACATCACCTTCGTGCTGAGCTTCGCCGCCAGCCGACCTAGGGCTATTCGCTGCCGTAGTTCAGGCCGCCAGCCGGAGATGCAGAACCTCTTCGTCAGCCAAGGCTTGTTCGATGTGTGGGCGAAGGAGGTGTAGGCGGGGAAGCGGCACCTTCGGGTACGCATGATGCTCGAGGTGCTGATGATGGCTGAAGAACACGAAGGCGAGGACTTTGGTGTGCACGAACATCAGCGGGCTGGACATCGGGCGACCAAAATTGGCCTGTGGGCCTTTTCCCTGAAGGACGGCGAACACAAACGACGAGACATGCACCAGGCTCAGGTAGATCCACAGAAGCGGTGTGGTGTTGAACAGTAGGGCCAAACTCGCGAGATGGAGGCCGGCGTGGATGGCGATCTCGACGGCAATGCGCTTGGGACGGTTACTGTTTCGCAGTCCCCAGTACATGAGTCGATAGCGGTAGCGGGCAGCCCCAACGGGCATTTGTGCCCACGTGAGGTATTCGATGTAGCCCTCGGGGTCTGGTAGGTCGGTGCCGTCGCGGTGGTGCACGGTGTGGGTGGCGAGCAGGGCGTGACCACTTTCGGCAACAAGGCACGCCAGAACGCTAAGCCAGAAGTGGCGCCAACGAGGAGTGAGGCCCATGCCGCCATGCACGAGGTGGTGAATCGCCGAGAGGTTCGAGCCATAGAGAAACCAGACAACGAGAGGGGTTGCTGCCCACCACCCATTGATCGCGGTGGCTACAAATGCCACGAGTGCAAGAAGCGGGCGCCCAAGCAGCACGAACACGAACGGTCGGAGGTTGTCGTGGACGTCGACATCGAGGGTGCGCAGCGCTGGAACGTCGAGCTTTGGGATGGCTCGCTCGGCTCGTTTGGTCCATGCGGGCTGGTGGGTCATTCGGGTAACCATTGGGGGCCTTCTCTGTTTCTCGTCTGTTTTTGGGGGGTGTGAGTGTTATTCGTCGAGTTGTTTCAATAACTCGTTTATAAAGCAAGGTAAGGGTATGTGGGTGGGTTGTCAAACGTTTGTTTCAATAAAGCGTTTATTTGCCGATATGATAGAACCATGCCCGCCAAAACAGAGCGAAAACGAGGTCGAGGTGCTGATCCGGCCGAGACCCGGCAACTTCTCGTCGACGCTGCCTTCACCAGCCTGCGCGAAGACGGGTTTCGGGGTACGACGGCGAGGTCGATTGGCGACCGCGCAGGCTGCAACCAGGCGGCCATCTACTACCACTTCGGCGGCATAGAGCCGCTCTTGCTCAAATCGCTAGAAGAAAGTAGCCAGGCCCGTCTTGGCCGGTACAAAGCCACGGTTCACGACACCAGTGACCTGGTAAAACTCGTCGGTCAGCTCGAGACGCTGTACGAAGAAGACCGGTCGAGCGGTCACCTTGAGGTGCTCGCAGAGTTGGTCGGCGGTGTCACCGCCAACCCCGACCTGAAGGCCGGGATCGAAACGTCGATTGCGCCCTGGCTGGCGTTCGTCGAGAACAAAATTCAACAAGCCACCGCAACGTTGCCACTGGCCGCAGCGGTTCCCGCATCAGATCTGGCTGACCTGATCTTCTCACTTGTTATCGGCGTCGAGATGCGTAACAAACTCGACGGCCGTGCCGAACGTTCGCAGCGCCTGTTTCGGCTGGCAGGACTAGCAGCGGCGCTCGTGGACAGCTCGACGAAGTAGCAAACAAGCCCTAGAAGGCGATGACGCCGCGCACGTTCTTACCTGCATGCATGTCGGCGTAGCCCTCATTGATTTCGTCGAGCGTGTAGCGCTTGGTGATCAGCTCATCGAGGCGGATTTGGCCCGCTTCGTACTGGCGGAGCAGCGCCGGAATGTCGTTGCGGGGGTTCCCTCCGCCAAACACGTTGCCCTTCAGCGTTTTCTGACTCATGGCGAGGTCGAAGGTGTTGAGACTGATTTCGTTCTGGGCAATGTGCGAAAGGCTGGTGAGGACCAAGGTTCCGCCTTTGCCAACCATGCCCATCGCCGGTGCAAAAAGATCGCCGGTTGCATCGCCAACGGTGAGGATGACCGCGTTTGCGCCCCTGCCCCACGACAGATCGTTAACCATCGGGGTCGCTTCCTCGATGGACGCCGCTGTTTCGGTCGCTCCGACTGTTTGGGCGAACTCTCGCTTCATTTCCACCGGATCGACGGCGATGATCTGCGTCGCTCCTGCCGCCTTGGCGCCCTGAACAGCATTGATGCCGATGCCCCCGACGCCGACGATAACCACGGTGTCTCCCGGACGGATATCGGCCACGTTTACTGCGGAGCCGTAGCCGGTTGCGACGCCGCAGCTTACGAGAGCAACAACGTCGAGCGGGTACCAGTCGCCTACTTTCACCAGCGAATCCTGATCGACAACCATGTGTTCGGCAAACGTGCCGAGGCCGGCCATGCTCTTAACTTGCGTGCCATCGGCTGCGGTGATGCGAGGTTCGGCAGACATTGTCTCCGAGCCGCGATCACAAAGGTTCTGGCGACCACTGGAGCAGGGAGGACACACGCCGCACGACGGAATGAACGACGCCGAGACATGATCGCCTACGGCCACCTTGGTGACACCCTCGCCGACGGCTTGGACAACGCCGGCGCCTTCGTGGCCCCCGACCATTGGGCAGGGGCTGAAGGCAACGCCGCCCATCTCGTCGGGTAACGACAGGTCGCCGAGGCGAACGTGCTCGTCGGAGTGGCAGAGTCCGGCGTACGCCAGCTTGACCAAGACCTCGCCGGGGCCCGGGTCGCGGAGCTCAACCTCTTCAACCGACCACTCGGTGTGTTCTTCCCAGCAGATTGCGGCACGGGTCTTCATATCGGAGCTCCAAGTTTGTGCGGTTTCGCCAGCGAACGTATCTGGTTCGCGCCAAGACGACGAAATGCGGGCACCACGATTCGTTATCGGGCCAATCGACGTTGGCTCGCGGCACTTAGACCGGTGCGAGGGGGCGTATTGGCCCGGGCGGCATCGAAGCCTCGATCGCGTCGCCAGCCTGTACGACGCCGCCCGCCACGACCACCGCCATAACTCCCGCCAGTCGGACTACTGACCCTTGATCGGTGCGGTATCGAACCACGCTCAGAAGTCCATCGCTGAACGTATCGATCTGCGCACACGGGTTTCGCAGACCGGTGATCGCGACGAGGGCCTCGGCTCCCAGCCGGAGAACCGCTCCGACCGGAAGCCCGAGCAAATCGATGCCCCGCGTGGTGATGTTCTCGCCAAGATCACCCGCAGCGACCGAGAAACCGTGGTCGGCGGCATAGGCGAAGAGCTCCTCGTGGAGAAGGTGAACCTGTCGGAGATTCGGTTGCATCGGGTCTGCGGCGACCCGCGAGCGATGTTGGACTTGCGCTCCCATGTGTGCGTCGCCTTGCACGCCGAGGCCAGCGATCAGCTCGACGGCCTCGGCTTGATTCTTGCTAAACCCATGAGCGCTATCGGTATGGACGGCGACGACTTCGGCCATGACGGTTAGAGCCTTTCGTTGGAGCTACGAGCGCAGCAGCGGGCGCGTCAGACAGGTTGGCCCGCCTTCGCAGGGGATGCAGAGTTCATCGGCAGCGAACGTGTCGACGTCGCACCCGGCATCGCGCATCAGGTCGAGCGTGCCGGCGAACCCTTCGATCGCTATCACCTGCCGCGGGCCGGTGGCCAGAACATTGAGATTGAGCCCCAGGCTTGCGTCGAACTCTTCTGCCGGCGCTTCGAGCAACGTGTAGCCCATGGCGAGCATTCGTTGGTAGAGGGCAGTCGGCATGAGCGGCGGGTGCACGAGGGCGAGATCAACGTCGAGCGGGCTGACGACCGACATCAAATGCAGACAGATATCGGGGCCATGGTGATAGGGGAGATCGAATACGGCAAGGCGAATGCCGGTGGGCGCGACGATGGCCTCAAGTTGTTCGATGCCTGCTTGGTTGGTGCGAAATCCTCGACCGACAGCCAGCGTCGAATCGTCGAGCCAAAAACAATCGCCGCCTTCGACGGTGCCGGGGGCATCGATTGTGCCGAGTACGGGAATGCCCTCTGCCTCATAGAACGCAGCGTGAAGTTGCGCTTCGGCGTCTCGGAGAGCCTTGCCGGGACGAAGGATGACGGCGCCGCCCGGGAAAACGAAGGACGGATCGTAGGTGAAGACCGAGTCGGCGAGGTCGTCATCAGCTGCGGGAAGCCACACGATCTCGGCGCCGCTCGCGGCCACCTTCTGCGCGAACGTCTCGTATTGGGCTGCCAAGGCTGCAGGGTCGAGCGGCTTGGCATAGTGCCATCGTTGAGCGTCTGCCCCAAGCAGGGCTCCAGGGCGCCGCATCGCAACACGCTTTAGCTGGCCAGCCATCGAGGAGACTCCCCATAGCGTTTCGTTGTCAGCGCTCATGGCCTACTTTCTTGCACGCAGCTGAGAACAAGACTACGTCGTGGGTCAGCCTGCTTCAGCACCCGCAGACGGCGCACGCGGTTACTCATCGTCGCCGAGGCGGCTCATGAACTACTATCGAATGCCATGCGACAGCACAAGGTTCTTCGAACCCCCACCTTGTTTCATCCAACGTCTCGGCCAACCAGGCCCTCAGCTGCTCTAGCGTTTGCGCTGGTCATAGCATTGTTGACGGCAGTTCTCTCCACAGCGTCGCCGGCCCACGGCTCGACGCCGACCACCGCCGACCCGGTTCCGGTCATCTCGGTTTCGAAGACCAAGAAGCTCGCTCAGGTGCAGCGGATCGTCGTGACTGGTTCCAACTTTGCCGACGATGGCGCATGGGTGAAAGCGTTTCAGTGCCCAACCACCGAGCTTTCTGACGCCTGCCGAACGGTGACTCAAGCGGTGCAGGCAAAAGCTGGAGAGCTGTCAGCACGCGGCAAAGTCACACGCGAACTCGGCGAAGATGGCCGCCGTATCGACTGCGGAAAGCAAGCCGTCGCCTGTCAGCTAGTGGTAACAACCTCACCCACAAGAATCGAAGAATCTCCGTCCGTTCTGCAAACCATCCCGCTCCGATTCCGAACACACCGGCCGCTTCTCGAACTCGAATTCAGTCCAAAGAGCGGTTTCCGCGATGGGCAAGAAGTCGAGGTGACGGTGGTGGCACCGGCGGGACGAACAAATCGGGTTTACCAGATCAGTCAGTGCGCCAACTGGCAGGGGAGCGGCCAGCGAATCTGCGACGATGGACTACGTCTCAAACATGGTGAAACAGGCGTCATCGTCTTGAAGCGCGTGTACTGGAATGGGCGTACCCCCATCGATTGTGCGGCTGCAAGAGATAGGTGTGTGATCACGGTTCGTGGCGTGCAGAAGCGGTGGAGGCTTGCGTTTGCCAAGACCGATGAACCGATTCCTGTGCCGACGGTGTCCTACGCAGCTCTTGACGGACTCCTCGACGTGCAGCCGTTGGTGGTCAAGGTGTCTACCCCGTACTACGGCACCGAAGTTACGCAATGTCTTACCAAGTCCGTGGCTGGCAAACACAACAAAGGCTGCATCGTGATCGGCCATGGTCCGATACAGCCGGTTGATGGAGAATCATTTGCGTGGCACGACGAGACAATTGCGACCGTGCCACGGCGTGTGTTGTGGCGTTCGGGCAAGGCCTTTGATTGTGCGGTGCCCGGAACCTGTGAGGTCTCCACGACCACGCCTGGCTACGGCAAGATCGACAAGCGCCAAGCACTGACTTTTGTCGATGACGGACCGCCAAAGCTGCCACGGATCAACATTGCCCGAGCAGAGCTCACCAACGGCGACGTCGCCACGGTGGAGTTCATCGACATGCCACTGCCGAGGTTCTTTCAGCTGTGGCAGTGTGTCGATAGCGATGCGTTGAGTTTTTGTCAGGAGCTTCAGAGCCAGAACCTGCAAAGCACCGACTTCTCGCTCGACCTGCGTCTGTCGCAATACCTTCGCAACGGCAACACCGTGTTCGACTGCGGCGAGATCGCCAGAAGCTGTTTTCTCAAGGTGACGTTCACCCCCAACGCAAACTCACCCCGCTTCAAGCTCAACTTCAAACCCCAGTAACCCAACACCCAAACCCGAAATTTTCACCCAGGGTGACCGTCGATGGTCACCCTGGAACAACAGAAGGTGTCGATCTGGCTATGGGTTGATGACCGTGTTGGCGAAAAACTCGGCGTTACCGGCGGTCAGTAGCGAAGTGATGTTGTCGCAGGTGAACGCCTGAAAGTCGTCGACGGTGATGTGACCATCGTCGACCAGCTCCCACGCTTCGGGCAACACACCTCGGAAGTCGGGTACGTCCCAGTGGCCAATATCGCTGGCAAACATTGCTTGAACCTTGGCGTTGCCCGGGTTTCGACTGCTGTCGAAGGCCATGGCATTCATCGGGTCATCGGCCTCGCATCCAAAAAAGTACTGACGGGTGAAGATGTCGAGGATGTCATCGACCGACGTCAGCATGCTTTCGGCAAAGTCGTCGACCTGATCAGTGCGTTCGTTCGGGTCGCTGAGCATCGATAGTGCTAACTCGAGTTGGTCGGAGCGGTCACGGTGGCCGACCGTGCCGTAGTCGGCTACGAGTTGTGAGATCTGTGCTCGATCGAGGTTTGCGGGGTTGTAGTGCTCGAGCGATTCCCGATTGCGTTTCTCGTAGTGGCCGATGAGATCGGCGAGCAGATTGACCCCCCATGCGACGCCGCCCTCGAGGAACGCGAAGCGCAGTTCGGGGAATCGTTTGGTTACACCGCCAAATATCAGCGAGCGAGCGGTTGCCTCGCCGGCCGTCGCAAAGTTGCCGATGTGGTTGTACACGTAGTTGGTGGTGGAGGTTCGGCTTCCCCACCCCATACCGCTGGCGTGAAAGGTGGGGCACACCCCCAGGTCGAGGCATGTCTGCCATACGGGGTCGTAGTCGTACATGCTGTCGTGGCCAAGAGTGTCCATCCACCTGCTGGTGCGATCGTTGCTCTCGCCTTCGAATGTACGGGGCACGACTCCAGCCATCATTACCGACTTCAGTCCTAGCTCGCCGACGGCATAGTGCAGCTCGGCGATGGCTTCTTCGGGGGTGAACATCGGGATCGAAGCAACGGGTTCGAGGCGGTCGCGGTACGGGCCGTAGGCCTCGGCGATGTAGCGGTTGCACGCCCGAGCGATGGCGCCGCGAAGTTCGTCGTCAAGTACGCCTACCACCGTCAAGCCGTAGGTTGGATACAGCAGCGCAAAATCGATGCCGATCTCGTCGAGCCGGCTGTACAAGAGCTCCGGAAGCATCGCCGTGGCCCTATCGAGCGTGTTGCGGGCCGGCAGCGCCCAATACGAACTGCGCGAGATGCCGAGCTGGCGTCGCTTGTCTTCGGGAACCCCCCGAACTGCTGCAGCGCCGTTGACAAGTGTGTCGAACCGTTTGGCCACCGACTCATCAGCAATGTCGACGACGAGGTCGCGGAGCCATGGCACGAATTCGATCAGGTGTCCGTCGCCGTCGATGATCGGATGGCTGATCTGGTCGCGAATTGCCGCTACTTCATCACTACGTACGAACTGATTGGTGCCCATGTAGTCAACCTAACTCGGCCGCGTTTTCGGTTGCCATTCGATCCAGCGGTGTCGGACATCGTCGGTAAAGCACACGGGTAGTGTTCTCGGTATGCAAATTCCTGACGAAGCTATCGAGCGTTACGAGTCGTGGGTCGAGGTACAGGCGACCTGCGATGCGGTGTACGCGATGATCTCCGACGTTACGCGAATGGGGGAGTGGAGCCCGGAAAATCTTGGCGCTGATTGGCTTCGCGGTGGCACCGGCCAGGTTGGCGACTGGTTCGCTGGGCATAACAAGGCTGGCGAGAACGAGTGGACGAGAGAATGCGAGGTCGCTCGGGCAGATCCGGGCAAGGACTTTACGTTTGCCGTTCTAGGCGTCGAAGAAAATTGCACGTGGTGGAGCTATGAGATGGAGCCCTTGGAATCTGGTTGTCGCCTTACCGAACGCTGGTGGATGGTGAACAAAACTCCAGCGATGGCTGCCGCCGCACCGGACGCCTACGCCGCACGAATGGCGATGACCGGTCCGATGATCGACGCCACGCTCGCCGCCATCAAACTGGTAGCCGACGCCTCCACCACTTAGAGGTCGATGCCTGGCATTGTCTACGGCCGTGGCAAAGTTCCCCTCACGTACCGTTCGTCCAGGAAGCTCATCGGCTCGGGTTTGGTCGCCCAATGAGCGTGGCGAGGTCGACGTGCCAGACGGGTGGGTGTTCGTGCCCAAAGGTGACCCAGCGGTTACTCGTCGGGTTCGATCGTCCGCTGAGCGGTGGTGGTTGGTCGAGGAACGTCCGAAACTCTCAAGCGGCGCTTGGGGCAAACCTGTTGCCGTAGGAACCTATGCCCCCAAAGGTGATGTCAAGGCAGCTATGCGGGCCGCGCCAAAGTCGGCGAAAGCCAAGAAGGTATCGGCGTCTATGGCGCGCGATCGCCGACAGGATCGCGACATCGATGAGCTTCGCGACGCGATCATCAACTTCTTACACTTTGACCCAGAGCACGCTGAGCTTGCGATGCGCATCGCCGAACAAGCGTCCGATGCAGCGAAGATCGGAAGCGGTCGGGTTGGTCGAGCCGGAAGTCAACCGGTTGAAGCGCGGGCTGAGCTCGCAGCGCGCGCCCACATCCGCCACGCGCATACCGACTACGACGCGGCGCTCGACGCAGCTCGTCGGCCGGGAGCGAGACAAGTCACCCGCACCTCGCAGAAATATGCCCGGATTCGAACGGCAGCCCAACGACAGGTCGACGCATTTCTGCGAGCCCATCGACCGTAGTGGTTCGGGGGTCTTGGAGCGTGTGGCGGGGGATGGAAGACTCGGGTTATGGCGTTCGAACCCGACATCCAACCAATTGTTGAAGACGACGAGGCGCTAGCCGCGATCCTGGCGGATCCGGAGGCCGACCTTCCTCCGTTGCTGCCGACACTTGCTTATCTCACCGGCGACCTATCGCTCCTTGAGCCAGGCTTGCGCCCTGATCCTGAGCTGACGCTAGAAGAGCAGGCCGGTTGGACTCCGGATCAGCTTCAGCGTTGCCGCGACATCGCTTTGCCGGTGCTCGCCCGGTTCCGCGACGAAGGCCTTCCGTCGCATGATCCGACCACCGAGCAGCTGCAGGCGATCATGTGTTGGATAACAGGTGTCGATCTCGATGGCTCGTATGTTCCGATGCTGACCGAAGAGCTAGCGGCAAATGGCACCGACCCTCGGGCACCCGATTGGCACAAGGACGCCTTGGCTCCCGACGCACAAATGACCGTGGTCATCGTCGGCGCCGGCATGTCAGGCATCCTTGCCGCGCACCGACTGCAGCAGGCCGGTGTCGACTATGTCGTGTTCGAGAAAAACGGGGCTCTCGGCGGTACGTGGTTGGAGAACACGTACCCGGGCTGTCGTGTCGATGTGTCGAACCACACGTACGCCTATTCGTTCATGCAGAAGCACGATTGGCCGCAGTTTCATTCGAGCCAAGAGGTGTTGCTCGACTATTTCAACGCATGCGCCGACGACTTTGGTATCCGCGACAACATCCGGTTTGGTGTCGAGGTGTCGTCGATGGTCTTCGATGAGGAGTCGGCTACCTGGTCGCTTGAACTCCAGGGGCCCGAAGGCGAGTCGACGTTCGATTGTCAGGCAGTTATCTCGGCGGTCGGCCAACTCAACCGTCCGCAGCTGCCCAACATCGACGGTCTCAACTCCTTTGCTGGCGACGCGTGGCATTCGGCCCGCTGGAACCACGATGTCGACCTAACCGGCAAGAAGGTCGGGGTCATCGGCACCGGTTGCAGTGCGATGCAGTTCATCCCGCATGTAGCTCGCGAAGCCGGCGAACTAACCGTGTTCCAGCGCACCCCGAATTGGATGGTTCCCCGCCCGCAGTACCAACAAGAGCTGCCCGACAATCTGATGTGGCTGTTCACCCGGCTGCCCAACTACAACAACTGGTTTCGACTGCGGGCGTTCTGGCGAGGACACGAAGGCCTGTTGCCACGTTTAGAGGTCGACCCCGATTGGGAGTCCGACACCGAGATCTCGGTGAGCGCCAGCAACGAAGAGCTCCGCGTGCTGTTCACGATGTACCTCGAGATGGAGTTCGGCGACCGCCCCGATCTGTTCGACAAAGTAACGCCACGCTACCCGATGGGGGCGAAACGATTTGTGGTCGACGATGGCAGCTGGGCAACCACCCTAAAACGCGACGATGTGACCCTCGAAACCACCGCAATTGAGCGGATCACGCCGGCGGGTGTGGTCACCAACGATGGCGTGGAGCACGAGTTCGATGTGCTGCTGTTCGGCACCGGTTTTAAGGCATCAGAGTTTCTGGTTCCGATGAAGGTTGTCGGCCGCGGTGGAATCGAGCTCCACGACCACTGGAACGGCGACGCCCGAGCCTATCTCGGTGTGGTGAGTCCTGGCTTCCCCAACTTCTTCTATCTGTACGGGCCCAACACCAACATCGTCATCAACGGATCGATCATCTACTTCAGCGAGTGCGAGGTGCACTACGTCACCCAGTTTCTCCGACACCTGCTCGAGAACAATGTGCGTGCTCTCGACGTGAAGGCCGACGTGCACGACCGCTACAACGAGTGGATCGACGAGGGAAACGCCAAGATGGCATGGGGAGTCAGTAGCGTCAGCAGTTGGTACAAGTCGGCCAGCGGTCGAGTCGCGCAGAATTGGCCGTACTCGATGCTCGAATTTTGGGATCAGACCCGCGAGATCGATCTGGCGGACTACGAGGCGCTATAACACCGCTCCGGTAAAGCTGTCGGTGATGAATCCGTCGTAGGGGCCTTTGCGCACCTTGGTGATCCACCAACGTTGGAGCATGGCCGAGCGCTTAATAATAGGGATGACCTTCTTGAAGCGGGCGTACTCCTTGGCAACAGCATCGAGGTCGAGCGGGGTGTCGATCGATTCGTTGAACACGGTCGCCGCCGTTGGCACCCAGCGGTCTTGACCGATCCGGTGCAGGAGCACCAGCACCAGCTGGAACGTGTCGGGGAGCGATCGGTATTTGTCGAGAACGCTCATCGTCTCTTTGAGCGCAGTTCCTCGCATGAACCGGGGGATAGCGGCCAGCAACTCGGGGGAGATTTGGAAGGCAAACTCGCCTGCGGGCGTGAAGACAATTGGCGTCGTGATGTCGATCAACACCAGGCGGTCGCCGTCCCATGCAAAGTTGGTGAGCTGCATGTCGGCCGATAGTTCGGGGGTTACGTGGCGAACCGCGAAGTCTCGCACCGCCAAAAGTAGGGGATGGTCGGCCCGGGGTTGGTCTTGTTCGATGGTTGTTTCGGCCAGAAACTCTTTGGGCACAAACGGCTGAACCGCGTACCCGGCAAAACGACCGTCGGCGGTCGGGACGACGTGGGTTGTGGTTGGCAGTACGTCGGCGCCAGCTGCGATAAGTAGTTCGATGTACTCCGCAATTGCGGCGGTGTCGCGTTCGGAGTCGCTGCGTTTTGCATAAACGGCCATGCGCTTGAGCACCATCGTCGGCGCAGCAGTCGGCCAACCGACCGCAACCGAGATCTCCCCGAAGCCGAGGACCGTCAGCGTGTCGGCATTGCGCTTGGCTATGGCAGCGCCGATAGCGAATTCGGCTTCCTCGAGAATCGTCTGATCAACATTCGCAGGTTGTGTTGGGATCACGAGGTCAACCTACTTTGGGTAACGTCTCGAGCGCGTGTTCCTCAGACCATCGGCAAACTACAACGATGTAATTTGCCAGCGAAGAAGGGGGAGCGTGGCCTGTCGATTTCAGCCCCGTCGCGTCGACGTGAATCTTGGGCTCAAATCATCTCGAGTTCGCATCGCCAAGAACCGGTTGGCCGGGTTCACTCAAGTCGGTAGACGTCAGGCTTGAAGGTTGCCGTCGTCGGCGTTCTGGAACTTCGGCCTTCTTGGAACTTCGGCCTTCTGGATTGTCGGACTTCTGGATTGTCGGACTTCTGGTTTCACGAAGTGTAAGACGATCACTGGCCGAGAAATGTGCGCCGACCACCAAACTGCACAATCAACCCGAAATTTTGTTGTGAAGTGACCGTTTAGTGTCGCTCTGCAGCAAAATTTCGGGGTTTTGTGGGATTGGGGGTTCGGCGCCCCTCTCCCCCTGGAACGCCGGAAATCTTCGTTATGTAAAGTAGTGCGGAAACGCGCAAGTGGGTTGGTCTCCCTCCTACAACGACTCGATTCGTCAAAGGCGATCAGAGTCGCCGCTGGTGATCTAAATCTCGAGAACCGGATCTCATGGTCCGTTTGCGGCCTCTCTGGCCTTGGTCGGTAGTGTCGACCTGCATGCAGGGTCTTACCGGTCGGAACATTGTCGTTACGGGTGGTGCTGCCGGTATCGGGTTGGCCACTGTGCAGTTCCTGCAGAGCGAAGGAGCGAATGTTGCGGTTGTTGATCGCGACGCAGCCGCGGCCGAAGCCGTCGGCGTGCCGTGGGCCCGTGCTGACCTGAGTGATGTGCATGGCTGGCGTCAGGCGATAATTGAGAACGCTGAGGCATTGGGCGGAATCGATGGTTTAGTCAATAACGCCGCCTGGGTTTCTGGCGAAGCCACTCCCCTGGCCGAACAAGATCTTGACGACCTTGCCGCAACGCTTGGCGTGAACGGCGCGGGCATTCTTGGCGCCACGCAGGCTGCAGCCGGACTGATGTCGGGTCCTGGTGCCGTCGTAAACGTCGCATCGCTACAAGGCACCAACGCATCGCCGCTGCTCTATCAATACGGCACGGCGAAGGCGGCTGTTATCCATCTCACGAAGTCGATGGCGCTCGAGCTCGCTCCACGACAAATTCGGGTGAACGCGGTCGCTCCCGCGATGACCTTGACCGCGGCGGTGCAGCGCGGGCTCAGCCCCGAACGGCAAGCAGCGAGCATCGCCGCCATCCCGCTCGGCTTCGCGGCCGAACCCGAAGACATCGCCGGAACGATTGGGTTCCTGCTTAGCGACGTTGCCCGGTTTATTACCGGACAGCTCATCATCGCCGACGGCGGCCTGAGCCTCACCACAGCCCGGCCCCACCGCGGCGAAATCGCCTAGCAGGTCTTCACGAAATGGACAGCAACCAGGCCGAAGCCCCGGCGATGTATCAGGTAGTGCGAGCTGAGCTAGTGAAAGAGCTCGGCGAACTTGACGATGCGTCTGCCTCGCGGCTGGTGCCGGCATGCCCCCAGTGGACGGTCAAAGAGGTCGTTGCGCATATCAGCGGGTTGAATGTCGAACTCGTGGCCGGTGTACCGCTAGCGTCAATCGGGTCTGAGGAAGCGACCGGGCGCCAAGTCGCCGACCGTGCGCACCTGAATCTTCAGGAAGTAGTAGATGAATGGCTTGCGATAGGGCACTATATCGATCAGTTCTTCATGGCTGACGTAAACGCTGCCGCTGCGTTGCTGGCCGACCTTATCGTTCATACGTACGACCTTCACGAACTTCTCCGACAGAACACAGCCGTCGCCGCAACCGCAATCCCCCTGGCGGCGCACCGATACGCAGTCCGACTCCAGAAACGGGTGGCCGATGCACTGGGCCTCGGGTTAACGGTCGAGTTTGTCGATGGCGAAACGTGCCTGGCCCCACAAGTCGAAGCTGCGGACTTGATGGTCCTTCGGGTCCCGGCAGCACTCTTTGTGCGTGGCGTGACTGGTCGGCTTCGTCGGTCCGAAGTCGAAGCGTTCGACTGGAGCCGCGATCCAACCGCGCTACTCGATCGAGCATGGAACCTCTACGGACCGTTCCGAATTTGACCGAGCAGGCGATGGCGCCTTGTCGGTCACTGCGCCGCCCTTTCGACAAGCCGTTCACCTGTTCTGGCTAGCGGGCGTTTCGGCGTTGCTGGGCGTCTTGTCTCAGCTTTTCTAGCCAGTCGTCGGTGACCCGGTCCTCGAGGATCTCGATGATTTCGTCGTCGGGTCCACGCACATAGGTGGTGAGATGCATTCGTAGATCGGTGGGCGCCGTGTTCGCCGAGAGACCGGCATCGACGATACGACGATGAAGCTCCTCGACATCGTCGCAAACCAGCGCAAAGTGCGTGACGCCACGATCAGCGGGCCGGTAGTCGTCGGGCAGCGGCCGCCCCACCGGGTTGTCCCACTGCCACAACTCCAACATGGTGTCGCCAGCCATCAACCAGCACACCCGCCCTCCAGCATTTTCCATACCAACCACGGCGTCGAGCGACGGGTTCGGAGTGATAGCGCTGTCAAAAACAAGGTCGAGACCGAGCAGGTCGATGTAGAACGCCAACGACCGGTCCATGTCGGCGACGCTTACTGCGGTGTGGTGAATCCGTGAGATCTGCATGCGTCGACCGTAGCCTGCGCACATTTCGCTCGACGAAAACGATGGCGATGATGACGTCGTACTGATGGGTTGATTACCAGGGCAGCGTTTATGCTGCTGGTGTGGAACTAGTGGCGAATCGGTCGCAAACCTCGACCGTGGAAATAGGCACGTGAGCGGGGGCCACTCCGCACCAGCCCACTCGCACGCCCACGACCATGGTCTCGACGGCGGTTGGCAAGTCTGGGCCCGCGATCCAACGCTGCGAATCGTGCTGGCTGGGGTGGTGCTGGCTGCCATTGCAACCGTGGTGAGTGTGGTCATGCTCTGGCCCGCTGGCGAGGGGCAGGAAGATGCCATCACCAAGGCGGAGGAGATCGGTTTCACTTCTGCCCGGCTGAGCGCAACGGTCGAGCAAGTCGCCGATCGGCAATGCAGTTATGCGACTCCGGAAAGTCCTCAAAGTTGTCGATCGATGACCCTGACCGTCAACGAAGGTCCCGACGAGGGAAACTTGATCACGCTGCCCGAGATGAATCTCGAGTTCAACAGTGCGGTGCCCGACGTGCAGCCGGGCGACCGCGTCATCGTCGGCTACGAAGAATCCAATGACTTCTACTTCTATGCCGATAGAGATCGCAGAGCGCCGCTGATTTGGCTAGCGGGACTCTTCGCGATGGTTGTTGTGGCCCTCGGACGATTCCGTGGGGTGCTTGCGTTGGTTGCGATGGCGGCGACTCTTGTCATGCTGGTGGCCTTCGTTGCCCCGTCGGCACTTGACGGCAACGACCCGCTGCTGGTCTCGGTGGTGGCGGCGTCAGCAATCGCGTTTATCAGTCTGTACTTAACGCACGGGTTCACGCCGACTACCACCGTCGCCCTGGCAGGAACGTTGATGGCGCTCGCTCTCACCTTGGGACTTTCTTGGCTGTTCTTTCATATCGGGAAGTTCACTGGGTTGGCCACCGAAGAAGCCCTCGTACTGCCATTGATCGCCGAGAATCTCGACGTCAGTTCGCTGCTGCTGGGCGGAGCCGTCATCGGGGCGCTCGGGGCCCTCGACGATGTCACCGTGACACAGGTCGCCACCGTCGCCGAACTGCGTCACCGCAGCCCGCTTCTTCCGACCACCGAACTCGTCGCTTCGGGGATTCGTGTTGGCCGCGACCACATAGCGTCGACGGTCAACACACTTCTTCTCGCCTACGCCGGAGCCAGCATGCCGTTGATCTTGCTCTTTGCGGTGTCGGATCAACCACTAGACATGGTTGCGAACTCCGAGCTCATAGCGGTTGAAATCGTCCGGACCTTGGCCGGGTCTGTCGGCTTGGTGGCTGCGGTCCCGATAACCACGGCTCTGGCCGCCGCTGTGCTGCGGCCCCAAGCCGGTGACGACCAATCCCCTTCGGCGGCGATGGCAGAGTCAGAACCCGCGCCGTTCGTTGAAAGCGAGGCGCCGGCGGAGTCTGCAGACGAGCAGACCGATCCGCCTCGCTGGGAAGATTTCGCGCCCGAATAGCGACAACAGGGTGGGGACTCCCGGTCAGGGTTGCAGCGATGTTGTTTGCATATAGGCCAGGTTTGCGTCGACTCGGATATCGAGCATTTTCGACTTGGCCCATTGCACGCCGAGGCGTTGGGCGGTTGTGGGTATCTCGAGTGACCGTTCGAGAGATTCCACACCGGCGGAGAATGCTTGTACGACAATTGGCGAGCTCTGGGGCGCCGGTTCGAGGCGGGCGACAATCGGCCCATGCGAAGCGCTGTTCAAAGGCCGTTTGAGATTTTCGAGTGCCCGAGCGCCCATACCTCTGAGTACTCCCCCACCGAGTTCTCGAAGCCGCCCCACGAGAGATCGTTGTAGCGCAACGATGTCCATCTCCTCGGTTGCGCCCTCTGGCTGAACGACCTCGATCCCCAGGAAGTTGTCGATGCGCGTTACCGCAGCGCAAACGGCGATAGCGGAGTATGGGGTAGGCGGGTCTACCACTTCTGCGTGTAGCAAGCGCTTAATTGAGACGCGGGTTACTCGCGTATGGCGCTGTGTAGTTTCGTGGAGCTCACCGAAATGATCGACGATCGTTGTTGCAACGACACAACCGTTGATGGGGCTCAACTCCATGACGAAACGGTAGCAAGCCTATGCGTCTTCGTCTTTGAGTCTGATGGGGCCGAACTTCTCGGGTGACCGAGCCATCGATGCCGCGTCGTCGCCGTAGAACGCTCGGATCTTGTCCATGTCGGCCCGTCGGTCTCCCGTCAGGGTGATTGCGGGGCCGAGGCCGCCACGTTTCTTGCTGTAGTCCAGAAACGATGGCACCACCGGGACGTCTGCTTCCTGTGCGATGCGATAGAAACCCGACTTCCAATGCTCGGTGCGACTACGAGTTCCCTCAGGTGGAACAAGGAGGTGAAAGAACTCGCGGCGTTCAAACTGTGTGACCATCTGCTTCACCATGCCACCTGGGGTTTCACGGTCGACCGGTACCGCTCCGACTGGTTTGGTTATCCAACCAATGGGGCCCTTCGTCCAGAGGTCCTTCACCATCCAGTTCGCCTTCAAACCGACCGAGCGGGTCAGCAAAACCAGGAGTAGTCCGTCGAGGTTGTGCGAATGGGGCACAGCGATCATGACGACATGTGGTTCGTCAGGTAGCTGGCCCTCGAATTGCCAGCCCCCGAGCAACCGGAGGCCGATTCGTGCGAGACGCGAACCCAACGTTTTCGGATTGGTCGATGATGCACTCATCGGGCGGCTATCTCGGACCCGGCGTGGAAGCCGTTTGTCCAAGCGTTCTGGAAGTTGAACCCGCCAGTGATGCCGTCGACATCGATGACTTCTCCCGCAAAGTAGAGGCCTTTCACAAGCTTGCTCTCCATTGTTTTGAAGTTGATTTCGTTGCGAGAGATGCCGCCGCACGTGACGAATTCAGCTTTGTTGGTGCTTTTGCCGTTCACGGCGAATGTCGACGCGGTTAGCTGAGTCAGAAGTTGGGTCGTGTGTTTCTTACTGAGTTGCGACCAGGTCGCAGCGTCGGGGACCTCGGCCGCATCGAGTAGACGTAACCAAAGACGCTTGGGAAGCTGCGGAAACGGGCTCCGGCTCGACAATTGACGTTTTGCGTCGCTGCGTCGCTTTTCGGCGAGAACTTCGGCCGGGGCGGCGTCCGGCAGCCAATTGACCGTGATGTTGAACCGGTAGTTGCGCTCGGCCAGTTCGCGGGCACCCCACGCCGAAATCTTGAGGATCCCTGGTCCGCTCACGCCAGTGTGGGTAATCAGAACTGGTCCTCTGCTGTTGAGTTTGCTGTCTTGGATGTGCACTTCGGCAACGTCGACCGAGAGTCCAGCGAGCTCGTCGATGCGTGGATCGTTGATCTTGAACGTGAACAGAGATGGCGTCGGCGGGAGAAGTTCGTGACCGAGGCCCGCGGCGAGTTTTGCCCCCGCGTTGATTCGGGTGCCGCCGGTTGCGATGACAACGTTCGCGGCCTGGTACGCGTTGTCGGTATCGGTCGCCACCTCGAAACCGTCAACAGTCTTGGCGATACTGGTCACGCCCTCGGAGGTGTGGACACCGACCCCGGCAGCGGAAGCTGCACTGAGCAAACTGTCGATAATCGTCTGCGAACTGTCGGTGACGGGAAACATCCGGCCATCGTCCTCAGTCTTTAGCGCGACACCGTGGTTGGCGAACCAATCGACGGTGTCTGCGGCCCCAAACCGGTGAAACGGGCCGATCAGAGATTTCTCGCCGCGGGGATAGTTCGCGCTCAGCTCGCGCGGCTCAAAACAATGATGGGTGACATTACAGCGCCCGCCGCCAGAGATCTTTACCTTCTGCAGCAGGTGTGAGGTCTTCTCAAGGATAAGAACCGACTTCTCCGACTGCTCCGCGCAGGTAATCGCCGAAAAGAACCCTGCGGCACCTCCGCCGACAACAATGAGGTCAAAGAACATGCCCGATCACTGTACGGAGGTTCAGGCTGGCTCCCTTCCTCGGGGAGAAGCGTGTACCAATCATGATCATCATGCAAGGTGGTATTGGCAGGCCTGACCGCCCGTATCTAGGCCGCCAACTGACCGTCTCGCGGGAAGAAATCAGTGCCGTTGCGTTCGATGACCGTGTTTGGTGCAATGGGTTGGACGATGGCCTCAAGGTCGGCGAGAACCCGTTCGAGAAGTTCGTCGTTAGCCTCCGACCACCCGTCTTCAAGCCAGCCCTGACGGGCGAGCCCATCGGCGATAGCGATCGACCAGTCGTGCGCTGTGAGGTCGGGCCGGTCGACGACCATGGCAGTGGTCGTGGCCTTTGCACTCGCTGCGCCAGCGAAACCCTGAGCGAACCCACATCGGTCGAGCACCGAATACTCGATGATCGGCAGATAGACGAGCTCGCCTTCAAGCGCAAAGAAGTAGTCGTCGCCTCGGGCGCCTTGGGTGGAGTCGGTTGCGATAAGAACTTTCATGCGGGTCTCTCTGGGGTGGGTGTCGCTCGGGAGAAATGCAGCTGGTTGCTGACAGAGATCAACCTACCGAGCACCCCTGACAGGCTCGCTTGCGTTGGCGGCTACTCGAACGAAATGGGGATGAAGCTTGGCCGGACCTTCGGCTGGGTTTTGATGCGGATATGGCGATGTTCGTCGGGGAAATCTGCATCTCGTTGGAGGGTGACTTCCACCGCAGCAGTGCCGTCAGCAGCGGCCGTGGTCGTACTTCTCTTCTCGCAACCTGTCGACCAGCATTGGACGAGGACCTTTGAGTTCGGCTTGAGTCCGCGCAGGAGGACCTCGATGGTCTCCCCTTCGGTGAATGGGCCCTTGGGTGCAACGATTTGAGGTGCTTCTGTGGGCACGCTGGCATCGAACGAAAGCGGGATCTTGGCGATCTGATAGCCGCTCGAGGTGACCCTGAGGTGGCATTCGACGTCGGGGTCGGCGCAGTCGATCGCTCCGTTGGCCTTGGTGACAAACCTTCCGGGAGCGAGTCGAGTGGTGCTGATGCTGGACCGTCCATCGATGAGGCCAGGAGTCGATCGCCGGCGTTTGTTACACGTCGCCCGAATGGTATCGGTGGATGTCGCACAGATCGCGATTGTTAGCTTGGTGTAGGGAGACACCACGGTGAGGGCAAGTTTCTCGAAGGGCTTGATATCGGTGGTCTTCGAGAGCGTTGCCGACAGCTCAGGCTCGTCCCCACCGCCGGCGGTAAAGGTCAGTGGTGCGCCTGCCGGGAACGCCAACGGCGATGGATAACTCCAAACCCGAAGCTCGCACGCACCCGGTGTCGCGGTGCAATCGAACGGCCCATCGCCGGTGCTGAGAGAGCGCAGCGGGGTGAGCTGGAAGGGTTCGGCCAACTTGGTGTTCCACAACGTTGCTTCGCAGGCGTTATCGGTCAGCAAGGGTGAGGAGTCGGTAACACATTGCATGACGGCGACGCTCCGCCCAAATTTGTTGGGCCGCAGGAACTGGTTGGTCTTCCCAACAACTACGTCGCCAGGGACGATCGAATCGAAGTCGCCGCTGATCGTAGGCATCGGGTACTTCGTCGAGTACTCGATGGCGCGTCGAGCACGTCGGTCGCCGTTGGTCACCTCGAGAAAGCACTCGGTTTCGGCGCAATCCGCGATCTCGCCGTCGACTAGGTGCCACCGCAGCCCTGCTAGGCGCCACGAAGCATCGGGCGTGAATCGACGACCGGCGTCTGCTCCCCAACCGCCAGCGCATTCGTCGCCAGTGCGTGCCCCCACGCACTCACGGATGCGCATTGACGAGCTGGGGTCAAGGCCAGCAATCGCTACCTTGAAACCTTTGCCGTGGTGTTGGGGTCGATCGACAAAGGCGATGGTGAGCTCGTGCTCTCCCTGTTGATCTTGCGCTGACACTCGGCCAGGCGTCAGCACCGTGGCCAAGGTCAGCAGCGCAGTCGCCAAGGCGATGAGGGATGGAAAGCGAAAGGGGGTGAGGCTCACGTTGTGGCTCCATCGAAATGAGTTCGATTGCTATTCGAAGTGTCCTGTGCGGTTTGATAGTACCTCGTTTGAAGCTGGGCGGCGAGCGGCCCCGACGCTTAGCCCTTGAGCTCGACCATCAGCTGCCGGGTCGCTTGTTGTTCCTCAGGCGATCCGTAGGCGTTGGCGGCGAATGAGGTGGTACCAACCGCCTGAAGCTCCTCAAGCCGCTCGGTGATCTCGGCAGCAGTGCCGATGATCGCGACATCTTCTGGTCCAGCTGCGCCTTCGCGGTCGAGCATCGCCCGGTACGACGGCAACTGGCCGTAGATAGCGAACTCTTTGGCAGCCGCAGCTCGGGCTTCGTCGGGAGAATCGGTGAGGCATACAGGCAACGACACCAATACCTGTGGCGCAGGCCGACCGGCGTCGGTAGCAGCCTCGGCGATCGTCGGGACAATATGGCTCTCGAGGGTGCGTGGGCCAACCATCCACGTCAGCGTGCCGTCGGCTTCGCGCCCGGCCAATTGGAGCATCTTTGGCCCAAGTGCAGCCAACACGACTTCGGGTCGGTCGGTGCGAATCTCAAGACCGCCGCGGGCAGTGATGGTTTCGCCCTCAGCGTTTACCTGCTCGCCATTGAGTAGCGGCATGAGCGCAGCGAGGTATTCGCGCATGTGGCGCAGGGGCTTGTCATAAGAAAGACCCCACATGCCTTCGACAACGATCTGGTGTGAGAGGCCGATGCCGAGAAGTAAGCCCCCGCCGATGGCCTGATTTACCGTCAAGGCCTGCTGGGCCATCATCATCGGGTGTTGACGGTAGGTCGGCACGACACCCGTGCCGAGGCGCATGCCTGGCACGTGGTTGCCGGCAACCGCCAACGCGGTGAGAGCGTCGAGCCCAAAGATCTGCGGGGTCACAAACGTTGTGAAGCCCTGTTCTTTTACCTGGCGCACCTCGTCGACCAACTTGTCGACGGTGGGCGGCTGACCGAATATCGCGATTTCCATGGTGTCCATAGGGCGGCAGCTTACGCCGGTCGACGCACCAAAAGACTCAGCTCAAGTCGATAACTTGGCGGCCACGGGTGCCACCCGCTTCGAGGTTCGCGTGCGCAACCGATGCGTCTTGCATGCGGTGAACCTGGGCGACTCGCAAGGTGATGAGCCCGTCGTCGGCCTGCTGGCGAATGCGGTCGAGTCGTTCGAAGTCGTTTTCGTACTTGTTGACCCACACGGTATGAAACGAGATACCCCGCTCCTCTTGGCCTGTCCAGCCGCGCACGCTTGCGTACCCGCCGCCGTCAGCGATAGCCGGAACGACTTGTTCGTTCTGCACCGATCCGTCCGCCAACCCATCGACGCCACCCGGGCACGCCGCCAGGATACGGTCGGCGACATCATCGCCGCGCTCGACCACGATGTCCGCGCCCAGTGATGCAACAAGATCTCGGTCGGAGTCTTTGGCATCAGCAATGACGGTGAGCCCATCGGCTTTGGCCAGCTGCACCACGTAACCGCCGTAGCAGCCGGCAGCGCCGGTAACCGCCAGCGTCTGCCCGGCAGACAATCCGAGCATGTCGAGTGTGAGACGTGCCGTGAGGGCGTTCATCGGCAAGGTCGAGGCTTCGATATGCGTAGCGCCGATCGGTGCGCGAGTAACCGCCGAGGCTGGCATCACCAGCGACTGGCGATACCCGCCATGGGAGCCGTTGGGAAGCACCATGCACATCACGGCATCGCCGATCGCCAAGTTTGTTTCGGTTCCTTCACCAATCTCGTCGAGCACGCCTGCTGCATCCATGCCTGGAACATAGGGCGGCGGATCTTTCTTCTGCGTTTCAGCACGCGAACCGTCGCGGCCGTAGGTGTCGGTGGGGTTCACCGTTGCTGCGTGGACCCGGATACGCACCTCGCCCGGCCCAGCGTGAACCTCGGGAACGTCTACAACCTGCAGCGCCTCGGGGCCGCCATACTCGATTACGCCGACTGCCTTCATACGTACTCCCCTGTCGTGCCAGTGAGTGTGAAGCTAGCCGCGTTGGAGCGCAGGCAAGGCATGTACCGAAGGACTGTCTAGGTTGACCGCTTTACCCGAAGGGTCGCACCGTCGAGTTCTTTACCGTTGAGTTGGATGGTCGCCGCTTTCGCCTCACCCGGCTTCGGCATTTCCACAAAGCCGAAGCCCTTCGATTTTCCGGTCTTGGCGTCGTTGACGATCACACACGACTGCACCGCCCCGAACTGCTCGAACAGGTTCCGCAGATCGTTCTCTGTTGTTTGTCGAGACATGTTTCGAACAAGCAGTCGCATAGCAGAACCCTACCGGTGGGCTGCGATGTCGGAGGTAGCCCGACGTTTTCTAGAGCTCGCCAGCGGTTTCGACCGCCGGCCTCACAAAGTCGGCAAGCGGATCATCGGTAGCCCCGTAGCCGTTCCATGGGGCAAAGCCAAGCAATCGCTTCAGGTCATCGTCGAGTTCGTCGTATACCTCGGGACGGGTGGCATAGGTCATGTTGGTGAGTGCCCGCACCACTGGTCCGCAAAAGAAGGTTGTCAGGCCTAGGCGGGGTCCGGTCGAGGTGTTGACCCCCGACCCGTGCCACGTTCGGCCGTCCCAAACGATTGCCGAGCCAGCGGTGCCTTCGGGCTGTACCTCGTCGGTTCTTGGCTCGCCGGTTGGCTGAACGCCGCTGAGATGGCTGCCGGGAACCACTCGTGTCGCTCCATTGTCGATGGTGAAGTCGCTGATCATCCACATGAAGTTGAGCACCATCGGTGGTGAAATGGCCGTTGTGGATCGAGTCGGTTCGCCGAACGGTCCGTCGCCGCGCACCAAGTCGCCCTGACGGTTGTGTGGTTCGCCGGGCATGGTCGGCTGAGGCATCCACCACTGATCGGTGTGCAGCGGCATGTCCTTGTTGCCGGGGTAGGTGATGTGCGAATCGATGGCCGAAAGCTGGTGATCGGCGCCGAGCACATGTGTGGCGAGCGCCCTGGCAACCGGATGCACCGCCAACTGATGGAACACCTTGCCCTTGTTGTGGAGCAAATACAGCCACTGGTTGACATCGTCGCCCTCGGCATCGGCCGGAAAACGGTAGTCGAGCGCCGCAGCCCGCTCGGCTGTCGCCTGATCTGACAGGCGCTGTCGGATCTCGGCAACGACGTCTGCGTCGAGAAGGTCCTTCGCTACGCAGTAGCCCCACGTATCAAGGTCGGACCGCAACGTGTCGAGATCGGTTGCTGGTTCCGGAAGTGTCGGCGAATCCATTGCCGAAATGTAGGCGCGCGTGGTGCGCCTGTCGATGACTGCTCGAAACCTCCTCGCCCGATGCTTAGCGCCCATCGCTGAGGAGGTCGCGTTGGTTAACGCCAGGCGTCGACGATGTTGTGCCGGGGCTGCCATGAGGTCGCAGCCGATAGCGCTGCGGAAGACACCCTCTGCGACCTGGCCAACGCTTCAACTGGCGGACCACCCAAGGTGACGAAAAACGACGGAAGGCCGCGCAGGCGGCGTTTGCCCAGCGATGCTGCGACCGCCGACAGGTGGTCGGCCCGCCGAACAGGGTCAGATTCTGCGACGTTGTAGATCCCGGTGGGTGCTTCCAGAGCCGCGACGACCGCCGCCGCAGCATCATCGATGTGAATCCATGACGAATAGGCGTCGAGCGCGCCCGGCAGCGCGAAGATGCCCAGCCGGGCGAGCGAGAGCAACTGGTGGTTGTGTGCGCTGTCGTCGGCCCAAAACATCGCGAACCGAAGGGCCACTCCCCCGGCTTCGATGGCGGCGGCTTCGGCGTCGGCCACCGATTCGGTCGCGCTGCTGTAGGTCCGTTCGACCGATTCGTCGATCCAACGGTCTGCCTCGTCGATGTAGGGAAACGTGATCGATTCGCCTACGTACCGGGCGCCAGCAGGCAATGCGGCGACTGCGGCAGCAAGATTCGCCGACGCTTCTGTGCGAAGGCGGTCGTTTAGCGCCCAGCCCTTCTTGCGGGCCGCAGCGGCGCCGGTCGGAATGGCCGTTGCGATGTTGATGACGGCGTCGTGGCCAGCGACGGCGTCGGCGACCGCCGCTCGGTCAAAGAGATCGACGGTTGTCGGGTGCGCCCCTGCGGTGTTCGCCGCAGCTGCAGCGTGGTCGTTTCGAACGTTCACGGTGACGGCGTTTCCGGCATCGAGGAGGAGGGGCACGACACGACGGCCCAACACCCCGGTGCCGCCGGCGAGGAAGATCTTTCTGCTCATTGTTTGAACCTATGGTCTACTGGTCTGAAAGACCAGACCACTTTGGCTTAGATTCACAGACCACTTTGCCTTGATGGCTCGACCACCTGGCACGATCGCATCGCATCGGCATACCGGCTATGGCAGATTTGCAACTACAACTTGACCCGTCGCTCGGACGGCGGGTCGCGCTCGAGACCGCATTGCGCGATGCCATACGTTCTGGCCGGCTGCAGACCGACGCACCGCTGCCATCGTCTCGCATGCTTGCTGCCGACCTTGGAGTGTCGCGTTCTACCGTCGTCGCCGCATACGGCCAGTTGACCGCCGAGGGATTCCTTGTAGCGCTTCACGGGAGCGCAACCCGGGTTGCCTCGATTCATGTTCCGGAGGTCGCGGCTTCGCAACCACATCCGTTCTGGCACACACCCCTCTATGACTTCCGGCCAGGAGAACCGGCAACCGACGCGTTCCCGAGGCGGGCGTGGCTAGGTTCGGTGCGGCGCGTGCTGACCGAAGCGCCTGATGAGGTGTTTGGTTACGCCGATCCACGAGGGCGCGTCGAGCTCCGCACGAGCCTTGCCGGTCATTTGGGACGCACTCGTGGCGTCATGGCCCATCCAGATGCGGTCACTGTGGTGAGTGGATTCGCCTCAGCGCTTGGATTTCTCGCCGACGTTTTCGTGCGGCGTTCGGGTCGAGTCGCCATCGAAGATCCAATGTTGTTTCTTCATCGCCAAATTCTCGAGCTTGCCGGGCTCGAGGTTGTTCCGGTGCCCGTCGATGATGCGGGCATCGTTGTCGACGCGCTCGACGGACTCGACGTCGATGCGGTGCTCGTTACCCCGGCTCATCAGCACCCGTTGGGTACAACCTTGTCGGCGGATCGTCGCAACCGGCTAGTGGCGTGGGCCCGCTCCACCGACACGTGGATTATCGAAGACGACTACGACGGCGAGTTCCGCTACGACCGCAAGCCAATTGGCGCGTTGCAAGGACTTGCTCCTGACCGGGTTGTCTATGCCGGCACAGCGAGCAAGGCCATCTCTCCGGGACTCCGTCTTGGGTGGCTCATCGTTCCCGACGGTCTTCGGCGCGACCTGCGACGCTCGATCCATATCAAAGCGGGCGCATCGACCATCGATCAACTGGCCTTGGCCGACTTCATCGAGTCTGGTGCGCTCGATCGACACCTCAGAACTATGCGATCAACGTACCGCGATCGTCGCGCAGTCGTCGTCGATCGACTCTCGGATGAAGTTGCCTGGCTGGAAGTTATCGACCATCCGGCCGGGCTTCATATAACAGCGCGAATTCTTGACCCGGCGATCGACGAGCAGGCGCTGGTGGCTAACGCAGCTGGGTGCGACGTTGGCATTATTGGTCTCGCTGTCTGCCACGCGGACGAAGCACATCCCACGCACCGCGGGATCCTGATCGGCTTCGCTCGTCCGCCGCAACATCGCTTTGCTGCCGCAGTCGACGCGCTGATCAAGGTTCTTGTCGACAACGGACCGCGGGGCTCCCGGGAGCAAATCAGGACTTGAGAACGTTTGGGCGTCCGAGTCCCTGTGCCTCGCAGAGCGCCATGTACCCCTCGTAGACGCCAGCTGCATCGGTGATCGATTCGACGTTGCCGTCCTCGTCGAGGTTGAGGTTCGACCCATAAATCGAGAACCAGACATCGGTGGGCTCGGTGTTGTCGGCAGGCACAACCAGGGTGTGTACCGAGCCAGCGGGCTCGTACAAAAACGATCCAGCCCGGTTCGTGTACTCGGACTCGGCGTACTTCCACGCTCCGCTGAGCGTGAAGGCGTAGACTGGGCCGGTGTGTTTGTGCTTTTGGACCGCCGCGCCGGGTTTGAACCGGTTCCGCACAACCCAGAGCCCCTCCTCGATCTTGACTTGGACGACCTTGAGTTCGAGGTCGCCTGCCTCGACCCAGGGGATGTCGTCTTCGCCAAGATGTA
>CALLQB010000043.1 GCA_938015295.1 uncultured Acidimicrobiales bacterium | reverse complement strand
GACCTGGGCGGCCAGCCAACCTTCATGGTTGCGCTGCCGTTCGGTGACAGCGGCACATTCGATGTCGGGGATTCCGTCGTCGTCGTTGAAGTCAACAATGGCACTGCACTTGTGGCAGAGCTTGCGTTGGGGGAAACAGAACAAGCAGAGGAGAAATAACTATGGGTTGGTTACTCGGCGTAGCCGTAGTCCTGGCTCTAATCATCATGGCCGTAGCGGCCGCAGTGAAGAGTCTCATCATCATTGTGCCGCCAAATATGGTCGCCATCATCTCGGGTCGGGACCGGGTCGATCCAACGGGCAAAACCGTTGGTTACCGGGTTATCAAGGGTGGCCGGACGTTCCGGGTGCCGTTGGTTGAGAAGGTGGACTACATGAACCTCAACACCATCGCTATCGATGTATCGGTAAGCAATGCGTACTCAAAGGGAGCAATTCCCCTCGATGTGCAAGGTGTTGCCAACATCAAGGTTTCGAGCACCGAGGGCATCCTCGACAACTCGATCGAACGCTTTCTTGGCCGGCCTACTGAATTCATTCAGCAGATCGCCAAGGAAAACCTCGAGGCAAACCTCCGTGGCGTACTTTCGACGCTTACCCCTGAGGAGGTCAACGAAGACCGACTCAAATTTGCGCAAACCCTCATTGACGAGGCCGACGACGACATCAAGACCCTTGGTCTTGAGCTCGATGTCCTGAAAATCCAGAACGTCACCGATCAGGTGGGGTATCTCGAGGCCGTGGGTCGTAGGCGGACTGCGCAAGTACTTACTGAGGCGCGCGAGTCCGAAGCTCAGCAGAGTGCCGAAGCCGAAGAGGCCGAGGCGCTAAGCCGTCAGCGTGGCGAGCTCGCAAAGGTGCAAGCCAACCTGGCGATCGCCGAGGAAACCAACAAGCTTCGGGTTCGTCAAGCCGAACTCGACGCCGAAGCAATTTCCTCAGAGAACCGGGCCGCTGTAGCTGGTGAGCAGGCCAAAGTCACCGCCGAACAGCAACTGGAGACCGAACGTATCGAACTCCAGACTCGTCGTCTCGAAGCAGATGTCATCGCCCCCGCAAGGGCGCGGAAAGAGGCTCTCGAGCTTGAAGCAAAAGGTATGGCGGCAAAGATCATCGAGGACGGCAACGCCCAGATCGAGATCTTCCAGAACCTGAGCAACCAGTACATGGTGGCCGGTCCAGATGCGAAGGACATCTTCCTTCTCAACATGCTTCCGGAACTTGTCGCCTCGATTGTCGACACCGTCAACGGCATCGATATCGACAAGGTGACAGTCATCGACAACGGTTCAGGCAACGGTGGCATCCCCGGCATCGCAAGCCAAATGCCAGGTGCAGTTATCTCTATTGCTGAGCAGATCGAAACCGCTACCGGCATCAACATTCTTGAGGTACTCAACCGCAAGTCTGTCGACGCTGAAGCAGTCGAGGTTGCAAACGAGCTGGTGTCGGACGGCAGCAGCGACTAGGCATAGTTGAAACGAACGCCAGCTCTACCGAGGTGCTCAACACCCGAGTCGGTAACTGATGGCGGCGGGAACCCGAGGGCTCTGTGCGATTCGCACAGAGCCCTTGGCATTACCGAGGAATGTCTTTCCATGGCATGTCGATCGGTGTGCCCGGTTCTCGTGGCAAACCCATCCGGTGGCCGATGTTGTTCTTTCCGACCTCGTTCGTGCCACCTCCGATACTGACGCTGAATCGCCCGAGGAGCTCTTCCTGGGCGAACACGCTGTCAGCGCCAAGGTCAACAACGCCGGCCGGGCCCAAGATGGCCATCGCTGTGTTGCCAAACTGCACCCGGTTGTACGCCATCTTCAGCTTAAGAAGAGCACCATCGATCGGCGGTGGTTTTCCGCTTCGTACCGCGTTGTTCAGTACTTGCGACAGCATCCGTAAAATGCGCTCGTCGATGTAGCAGCGCATTAACTCCTGACGCATGATGGCATCGTCGCCCAGCCCATGTGCCTGGGCAAGTTCGATCAGGACCTGGCTGGTATCACGTCCACCTGAGGTGCCGATGAACTGCGACTCGGCCATCAGCACGGTCTTGGCGATTGCCCATCCGCCGTTAATCTCGCCGACCACGTTTTCGACCGGGATCTCGACATCATCGAAGAAGACTTCATTGAAGTGCGATTGTCCGGTCGGCTGAACCAGCGGACGCACCTCGATCCCCGGCGATGCCATGTCGACGAGGATGAAGGTAATGCCCTTGTGTTTGGGCACGTCGGGGTTGCTCCGCACGAGCAGGAATCCCCAGTCAGCAGCTTGGGCCATCGAGTTCCAGACCTTTTGCCCGTTCACCCGAAAGATGTCGCCATCGCGGTCGGCTCGGCACCCGAGCCCGGCCAGATCGGAGCCGGCGCCCGGCTCGCTGAACAACTGGCACCAGGTTTGCTCGGCGCTCAGCATCGGTGGCAAAAATCGGGCCTTCTGATCGTCGGTTCCGTGAAACCTCAACGCGGTTCCGAGCATCGCCGTTGTCGCCGCCAGAAAGCCGTTGGTGACGTCGAAGGCGGCCGCTTCCTCGTTGTAGATACGGGTCTGCCACGCTTCGCCACCTTGCCCACCATGGGCCGTATCCCAGGTGATACCGGCGTAACCGCCCTCGAACGTGGTGCGCTGCCAGGCTTTACATCGCTCGAAGTAGTCGACAAGCGCTTGCGGGTCGACGTGGGTTTTTTGTGTCGACCAGTCATCGACACCGGTCTTAAGGCTTGCATTCTGGGACAACCACGCGCGGGCCTCCGCCCGGTACGTGGCATGTTCGGCGGGCTCAGTGCGAACAGGCATTTCGGTCATGACTGCACGCTAGAGCGAGACAGAAGCAAAGGTGGAACCCTCAAAGGCAAGTCTGCGGGTACGACTACCGCACGACGACTTCAAGCAGTAGCTCATCGGCGTGTTCGAGAGGGTCGAGCGAAGCTTCAATTCGGCGACGACGGCCATCGCGGTGGTCGGCCAACGCCTGGCTAACCAGCAGCAGAAGCGGGCCGATACAGAGGGCAAACGCAGCGGTTGCGAAGCCTGCTGTGCCACCCGCTAGGACGCCGCCGACGATGACCGAGACCTCAAGAATGGTTCGGACCCGGCCAGCAGCATGCCCTCGATCGGCCCCCGCCTGCATAATGAGGTCGAAGGCGCCGCCGGTCGTACCCGAGTGGATGACCAGCGCAATGCCAGTGGCAATCGACAGCATGCCCAGTGCCGCAAACAACACACGAAGCACCATTGATTCGGGGTCGAGCAAGAGCGCGCCAAACGCATCGACAGAAAAGCCATTCAGAAACGACAATGCAAGGCCTGCGGGTTTAGGAGGGCGACCAAGCAGCGTCGCTACCGAGAACAACACGGCAGCCGCCACCCACGCGGATTGGCCGTGAGAAAGTCCGGTGTGCACACGAACGGCCGACAACATCACGTCGTAGGGCGGCAGACCGAGGCGTCCATGTACGAAAAAGCTGACGCCGAGTCCAATGAGAATCGACCCCGATGCCAGATATGCCGCCATACGAAGCGGTGAGCTCAGCTGTGGGGGTTGGAGTGCACGGGTACGCGCAAGTGCACCAAGTCGGGTGAACGAGCGCAGGCGCAATGGTGAGACCGTCGCAAGCCGACGAGAGGGGGACTTCATGGCTTCATTGTCGACCCATTTCGCCCAAGCGCAACAGCGGATTTCGGGGTCAGCGGTCACATGTGAGTAGGAGAAGCCGGGCGCCGTTCCCGGGATCTCGCCTGCCAGGTAAACCCAACCGTCGATTCTGCCGATCAAGCCGTTGTGATCGATCTTGAAACCCCCGCCCTCGCGAATGCGGATGGGACGCCCGGAGACAAATCGTTCTCGCCTCGCTCGAAACGGCAGGCGTTGGTCCGTCTCGGCGCCCTGGGCTTCGTGGGTGCGATTGCCTTCGTCGTGCTCACGTGGCTCTGGTTTCTGTCGCCAAACGTCACGGCCGATCCTCAAGCTGCCGATGCCATCATCGTTCTTGCAGGTGGCGGTGATCGCACCGGCAAGGGTGCCGAACTTGCCGCGGCAGGACTTGCGCCGGTGATCGTGTACGCCGACCCGGGCCGCAATACAGGGTCGGTCACCGCAAACCCTTACTGCAACGGGCGTGAACAGCTTGCTATCGATGTCATCTGCGTCGATCCACAACCAGCGAAGACCCAGGGAGAGGCCCGAGCAGCGATGTTGTTGGCCGCAGAACGTGGTTGGGAAAACCTGATCGTCGTTGCCTCGACCGACCAAGTCACGCGGGCCCGTCGACTGTTCAACCGATGTGGCGACATCGAACTCCAGATGGTCGACGTCGAGCACGACAGCTCGCCGCTGAGCCGGGCGGCCTATGAGTGGGGCGCAACCCTCAAGGCGCACACCATCAAGCGCGGCTGCTGACTCACGGTCGGTTCTGATTTCGTGTGAAGCCGCAGATCTCCTTCAGTTGACCGTGAATTCTGTCGAACTACCGGAGATGGAGATAGACGTGCAGCACGCACCTGAGTTCATCATTCCGAAAGAAGCGGTAGCCGCAGCTTCGCCGACGGGTACGCCCCAGGGCGAAGGCGTATTTGCCCCAAATGGACTCACGGTGGCGGTGCGCAACGTGTCACGGTCGTTCGGCGAGGTAAAGGCGCTGAACGACCTCACCATCGAGGTGCCAACCGGGCGCATCACGGTACTGCTTGGGCCCAACGGCGCGGGCAAGACCACCGCCATTCGCACGATTACTGGCGCCCTCGCTCCGCACGAAGGAACGGTGCAGGTTTTTGGTGTCAACCCGATCGAGCACGGAGAAGAAGTTCGCAGCCGTTGCGGCGTCGTGTCGGCCAAACCGGCCCTGTACGACCGGCTGTCGGGCTGGCACAACCTTGAATACGCTGCTGACCTCTACGAGGTGAACGGCAACAAAGCAGAAAAAATTCGGGAAGCCGCCGCTCGCTTCAATATTGAGCACGCTCTTGACCAACCGGTTGGCGGATATTCAACCGGTATGAAAACTCGCCTCGCACTTTCACGCTCGGTGTTACACGAACCCGACCTCCTGCTGTTCGACGAACCAACGTCGGGCCTCGATCCCGAATCGGCCCACGCGGTACTTGCACTCATTCGTGAGATGACCGCCACAGGCACGACGGTGGTCATGTGTACCCATCACCTCGCAGAGGCCGAAGGCCTTGCCGACCGCATCGTGATGCTCGAGTCGGGCACCGATCTCATCGCCGGCGCACCCGAGGACCTCACGGCCCGCTACTGGCCGCAGGCAATCGTGAAGCTGCAGTGCACCGAAGGCGACCTCGCTGCGGTTCATGAACTGCCGGGCGTACTCGGCGCCGACATCGCCCCTGACGGTCTCCGAGCCGAGATTCGTCTCGATCACGAAGTTCGCATCCCCGACATCGTCGGCACTCTCGTCGAGAAGGGCGTGCGACTCACCAAGATTGACCCCTTCGAGCCCAAACTCGAAGACCTCTACTTCGCGGTGCGAAACGAAGCACGCGAACAAGGAAAGGTTGGAGAAGTCGAATGAATTGGCATCACGTAAAGACCGTTGCCCGCACCGATCTGCGCCAGCTCATTGGCGCCAAAGACTTCTGGGTGCCGATGGCAATCCTCGGGTCGATGTTTTTCCTCGTCATTCCTTTTGTGTTGCTGATCTCGATCACCAGCCTCGGCGAGGTTGAAGCCGTCGCTCAGGTTTCGCAGGCCATCAAGGTTCTGCCTGCGGCAGCTCAGGAACAGATCATCGGCGATACCGATGCTGGCCGGACCTCGTACGCCCTCGCCGTGTTCCTGTTTGCGCCAGTCGCAATCGTGGTACCGCTGACAATTTCCACCGCAGTCGGCTCGTCGACCATCGTCGGCGAACGCGAGCGCGGCACCGGCGAGTTCTTGGCCCACTCCCCTGCCGGAGCGCAGGAAATCTACATGGGCAAACTCATTGCGAGTTTCGTACCCGGCTATGCAACCACGCTCGTCGGGTTCGGCGCCTACTCGATTCTGGTTAATACCGTGGTCGGGCCCGAGGTGGGTGGATGGTTCTTCCCCACGCCGCAGTGGTGGGCGCTCATGCTTTGGGTCATGCCACCCTTCTTGTTGCTTACCTTGTCGCTGGTGCTTCGCCTCTCCGGGCGCGTCAAGAGCACCGCTGCGGCCCATCAGGCCTCCGGTCTGGTAACGCTGCCGCTCATCGGTGTCGCCTACAGCCAAAGCACCGGCGCATTGTTCGGCGCGGGAGTCTCCTCGCTCTGGATCGGCCTGGTCGCCTGGGTCATCGCTCTGTTCAGCCTCAGCCGAGGCATGAGATCGATCAGCCGAGGCCGGTTGCTCGGCGTGGCAATCGAAACCTAAAACCCGCTCGCTAGCCGGCGAGCGCCGCCATGAGGTCGTTGACCTTCGCCATGTCGAAGTAGTCGCGCCAGAGCGAGATCTTCCCGTCGTCGGTCACTTCGAAGACCCCGGCCACGAGAAGGTCGATCACCTGGTCGCCCATGATGAACCGATCGGTGCGTTCGTTCATCACAATGTTGCCAGTCGCCGCCTCGCGATGGACGATGAACTCAAGTCCGGTCACTTTGCCGCCACTCATACCTCCGAGAAACGCCTTCACCCCTTCGGGGCCATGGTTCTTTCCGATTGGCACGTTGTCGTACTCGACATCGTCGGTCACAAGCTCGCACGCACCATCGATGTCGAGCGACACAACGCGACGGATAAATTCGTTAACTGTCTCAAGAGGAGTCATACAACCACCGTAGCGCCGCCCCCAAAAACAGCGAAAACACCACCCAAAAAGCAACAGAACGAGAGCCCAAAGCGAGCGACAGGGATGAGCGAAAACGCCGAACCACATGGCTGAGCGACAGGGATTGTCCCAGGGTCAGTTCATTGGCGATTTGCGAAGCGAAGCGAAGCTCAGCCAATGGGCTGGCCGTGGGGCAGTCCCGGACACACAGTCCAGGACACACAGTCACGAACTAAGCCGAAGCCTCCATCGCCTGCATAATCTCATCAGGAATATCGAAGTTACTAAACACATCCTGCACGTCATCGTGATCGTCGAGGATGTCGATGAGGTTCAGCACCGATTTGGCGGCAGCGGCGTCAGCGAGTTCGACAGTCTGCGTAGGCAACATCGTCACATCAGCTGAATCGAAGGTGATGCCGGCCTCTTCGAGCGCAGTGCGAAGTTGCGGCAGATCGGTGGGCTCACAGGTGAGTTGCCACGTGTCGCCATCGTCGGCAAGATCCTCGGCGCCGGCTTCGAGAGCCACCATCATCAGGTCATCTTCTTCGATCGTTCGTGGCAGTATCACGACGCCTTTGCGGCCGAACTGCCAGGCAACAGCGCCTGGTTCAGCGAGCGACCCGCCGTTCTTTTGCAGAAGGCTACGAATATCGCTACCGGTCCGGTTGCGGTTGTCGCTGAGCACCTCGACGTATAGGGCCACACCGTGAGGGGCGTACCCCTCGTAGGTGATCTGCTCGTAGTTGACGCCCTCAAGCTCGCCGGTGCCACGTTTGACGGCGCGCTCAATCGTGTCGATCGGCACCGAGGCGTCCCGAGCCTTTTGAAACATCGTTCGCAGGGTCGGATTCGAGTCTGGGTCGCCGCCACCGGTGCGTGCGGCGACTTCAACCTGCTTGATGAGTTTGGCGAAGAGTTTGCCGCGTTTGGCGTCGGCTGCACCCTTCTTGTGTTTGATCGTTGCCCATTTGGAGTGACCCGACATTCGGTTGTCTCCTTGTAGAAAGTGTGCGTTGCGCTGTCGCGCTACGCGCCGGCGATGGTTTCGAGAAAGAGTCGATGTAGCCGGTCGTCGTTGGTGACTTCGGGGTGAAACGACGAAGCTAAAACAGCACCAGACCGACAAAGAACCGGCTCTCCCTGGTGACTCGATACTACTTCGACTCCCGGGCCCAACGCCTCAACGCCCGGGGCACGAATGAAGACGGCGTGGAATGGCTCATCGAGGCCCGCAACGTCGAGGTCGGTTTCGAACGACTCGATTTGTGTGCCGTAGGCGTTGCGCCGCACCTTCATGTCGAGCGCGCCGAAACATCTTTGGTCGCTGCGCCCGTCGAGTATCTCCGCCGATAGCAGGATCATCCCAGCGCAGGTGCCAAACACTGGCAGACCACCTTGAATTGCGGTGTTGAGCGGCGCAAAGAGTTGTTGTGACTCGAGCAGCATCGACATGGTCGTCGATTCGCCGCCCGGCATGATCAAAGCGTCGACCTGGGCTAAGTCGGTGGCGGTACGAACCTCGAGACCCTCGACGCCGAGGCGGCCAAGGGCATCAAGATGCAGGGCAAAGGCCCCTTGCAGGGCCAGCACCCCAACGGTTGTTACCAACCTCGTTCGGCCATCTTGGTTTCGAGGGTGGCCATTTCGAGCCCTTTCATTGCCTCGCCCAAGCCGGTGCTGACCTTCGCAAGAATGTCGGCGTCTTGGTAGTTGAGGGTGGCCTGCACGACGGCTTCTGCCATACGCGAGGGATCGGAGCTCTTGAAGATGCCAGAGCCCACAAAGACCGACTGGGCGCCCAGCTGCATGGTCATCGCAGCGTCGGCTGGTGTGGCGATGCCGCCAGCACAAAACATTGGCACGGGCAGTTCGCCGGTCTCGGCGATCTCTTGTACCAGCGGAAGCGGCGCTTGTAGCTGCTTGGCCCACTCGAACAGTTCGGCGTTGTCGGCTTTGGTGATCTTGCCAATGTCGCCGAGAATCGAACGGAGATGGCGGGTTGCTTCCACAATGTTTCCGGTGCCAGCTTCGCCCTTCGAGCGAATCATGCATGCGCCTTCGCTGATACGACGGAGCGCCTCGCCGAGATTTGTGGCTCCGCAGACAAACGGCACGGTGAACGCCCATTTGTCGATGTGGTGGGTCTCGTCAGCTGGTGTCAGTACTTCGCTCTCATCGATGTAGTCGACGCCGAGCGATTGCAGAATCTGTGCCTCGACGAAGTGGCCGATACGAGCCTTGGCCATGACCGGAATCGTCACGGTTTCCTGGATGCCCTGAATCATTTCGGGGTCGGACATTCTTGAGACGCCGCCATCGCGACGAATGTCGGACGGGACCCGCTCAAGAGCCATGACGGCTACGGCACCAGCATCTTCGGCGATCTTTGCCTGCTCGGGGTTGACGACGTCCATAATGACGCCGCCTTTGAGCATTTCGGCAAGGCCGCGCTTTACGAGCGGTGAGCCAGTTTCGCGGTTTGTTTCCTGTTCAGACATGTTGGGCAGTCTATGACCGGAATCGGGTCGGCGACTAGCCGTTTATGGTCTTAACCGGCGTTTGTGAAGAACTCGGCCACATCGGTGTCCGACAACACTTGCTGATCGCCGTCGCGAATCAGGTGAACGAAGGTTTGGCCTGGGCTGAGGCGAACCTGACGCCCGTCAGAATCGAGTATGTCGAATCCCTGACTTGAGTTACTACGGGTCCAGGTTCCCTCGATGCGAACACCGTCGGTATACACATCGGACCTGCCGCTGCCGGTAGTTATCGCCTGTGGTGAAGCCGCGTCGGCGCGACTGATGGTGTAGTCGATAGTGAGTAGTACGACGTTTGCGGGGGCCAATTGGCGACCGCTTTCGGCTAGGTGTGCGGTGCCGCCCTGGAAACGCAGCCAGCTACCAAGATCGGCGTCCCAAACGTAGCTAGCTGGGGTGCGTTCGTTGGTTGCGCTGGTCACGCCGGCAACCGAGGTCGTCACCGATTCGCGTTCGCTGTCGGGGCTCAGGTAGCGAAAGACCGGGCGCACGGTAATCGGTGCGTTGGTGAACTGGTCTTGGTTGAGCTTGGCCGGAAACAGTGTGCGGTGGTGGGGTGCTGGACGATCTTGGCGGTCGATGTAGGCCGAGTTTGCCTGGTCGAAGTTTGTCGAAACCAGGAGTCCGGCGGATTGTGCGTTGCGTACTTCCTGGCCAACAATGTCGTTGCTTCCCGAGTAGGCGAACAGGGGGTTGGCCAGCGGCGCCATCAGGTCGATGTCGCTGCTTCGAGCCGAGCGCACTGGTCCGACGGTTTCGGGCAAGGTGCTGTGAAAGATCGCAAGGAGCCGGGTGATCTGGTTCTCGACCAGCACCTCGTAGATGATGTCGGCGTCTTCGATGCCGTACTGCGGGCGAGCTTTTTCGTCGTTGTCGATCTTGACGGCAATGGCACGGGTGCTGAGCAGGGTCTCGTCGGCCTCGTCGAGTGGGCGGCCGCTCAACGGTTCGATCGATCCGTTCTGCAGCGCAAACGTGTCTTCAATTTCGACGGGCGCGCCGACTTCGGCAACCTCTTCGTCGGTGACTACCGGCTCTGGGGGCTCGGTCGCGCTTACCGCGACGGTGGAATCGGGCGAGCTGCCCTCGGGTTCGGCGTTGCTTCCGCAGGAGGCGGCGAACAACAGAGCGACGACGAAGGCCGCAACAAGACGTAGAACGCCTCGACTATTTGTGGGCACTAGAGCTCCCGAAGAACGCTGATGCGGAGATTGAGCGGAGGGTGGACGCGCTCAGTCAGAACCGCTGGGTCACCAATTGGATCGGCCAACCACAGGTGTGCATTAGCAGTTCGAGCCATCGGCACCGTGGTATCGCCCGCGGCCAGCTTCTCGAGCGAGGCAACAAAGCCGGGCGGGTACCGGGTATAGCCGACAGCTTCAAGATCGGTATCGATCCTGAAGTGCTCGGGAAACATCCATTCGACGGCTCGGCGACGGGTGGCGTTACCAGGAAGGATCGATAGCACGGCCGAGGCGAGCGTTGCCCCTCCGATATCGGCGCTCGCAGCTGCGGTAAGGAGGTGCGCTACGACACCTTCGATTTCGAGCCGACTGAGTGCGTCGACAAGACCGGTGGTGAGGATCAGCTTACTGTCGCGGCTTTCTCTGCCGACGACCGCAGCGTTGGTGGCCGAGCTGTTCAGCATCAGCACCTCGGGCTTGTCGAAGCCATGCGCTATGACCAGGCCATCAAGCACACTGCCAAGGTGAGGATTGTCGTCGGGGTTCGCAGGGCGGGGCGCCATACCCGCCATGGCGAGGGTCTCGCGACGCACGTACACAAACGCAACGATGACTACCCACACAACGATGGCCGCGATGAGTCCAATCCACCAGCTTGTGAGAAGCCAGACGATGAAGAAAACCACCAGCGCAGCAACGTCGGCAAGTACAGCAAGGAGAAGAAGCGCCTGGTTGCGAATATTCATGAGGAAAGAAAAGACACCGGATGGCTGGGGAATGAAGGCTGACGACGAAACGAACGACTGGGCAGGCTCTGGCGGGCTAGAAGCTCACTTCGACGTTGCCGCGTGACTCGTCGTCGGCTTCAAAGTACTCGCGTTCAGTGAAATTGAAGCTGTTGGCGATTACCGAGGAAGGAAACACTTCGATCTTGGTGTTATACCGAAGCACGCTGTCGTTGTAGTACTGGCGGGCGTATGCGATGCGATCTTCGGTGCCGCGAAGTTCTTCTTGCAGTTGCAGGAAGTTTTCGTTGGCCTTGAGGTCGGGGTAGGCCTCGGACACGGCGAACAGCGATTTGAGGGCACCGGTAAGGATGTTCTCGTTCTTGGCCTGAGCAGCCGGCCCATCAGCGGATACGGCCATGTTGCGGGCTTGAATGACGGCCTCGAGTGTCTCGCGCTCGTGCGAGGCATAACCCTTCACGGTTTCGACAAGGTTAGGGATGAGGTCATAACGACGTTTGAGCTGGACATCGATCTGTGCCCAGGCTCCTTCGATCTTGTTTCGCATCTTTACGAGCGTGTTGTACTGGCCAATTACCCAGCCAACAACCAGCAAGACAATGACGATGATGACAATGATCGCAATAAGCATCCGAATGCTCCTTCTGGGCCCGCCAGCCACTCGTTGGCCTCGTCCCTAGTGTTACGAGTCAGTGTAGTTCGGCGACCTGCAACTTCGGCGCCGCTCGTCGGGTTCGCACGCCGACTCGGTAAAGACGGGCTGCGTCGGCTGTCAGGTAGAGAGCGGCAACTCAGACCGCTGCGCAGCTAGCTCTTCATACGCGGTGAGATAGATGCCGGCCAGTCGTTGCATCGAAAACTCATCGGCCCGCTTCAGGCCAGCTGCCCGCAACGTCTCCATCCGACCAGGCGAGGTAGTCATTGCGACGAGTGCGTTTGCGAGGACGGTCGCGTCGCCAGGTGGCACAAGCTCGGCATCTTGTCCGTTGCGCGCAACGCGCGAATACCCGGGCAGATCGCTGGCAAGTACGGGCGCTCCGGCAGCCATTGCCTCGAGCAGCACCACACCGAATGATTCTCCTCGCAACGATGGCGCACAAAACACAGTCGCCCCGTGGAGGTGGTCGATCTTCTCGGACTCCGACAACCGTCCAAGCCATTCGATACGGCTGTCGTTGCGCGTCTCGTGCTGCAGGGTGTCTGTTTCGGGGCCCTCGCCGCCTACTTTCAGTCGGAAGTGCGCTGGCAGCTGACCAAAGGCCTCAATGAGCACGGCCAAACCTTTGCGGGGCTCGTGACGCCCAACAAACACTACGGTCACCTGGTCGTCTTCGGCGGGCAGCGCGACCTGCCCGTTGCCTGGTCGGCGGTATCTTTGCATCTCGACGCCGTTGAACACCACGTCGTACTCGCCTCCCAACGCCTGTCGAGCCATCTGTCGAGCATCTTCTGACACCGCAAAGTTGCGATGGATTCGGCGCGCCATCCACCGAACGCCTGGCTTGAGGTAGTCGTACGCTCTGCTGCCTCCGGCCGCGTGGTAGGTAGCAATCAGCGGGGTAGGGCGTAGCAACACCGCAGTCATGGTGGGCCCGGGTGCCATTGGCTCATGCAAATGCAGCACGTCGAACTCTTCGTCTCGCAGTGCTCGCATGAGACGAAGCTGGGCTGACGGGTCGGGGGCGACCGGCGCAATCGATCCGTTGGCGACGGCAGGAATGCTGTTGCCCAGAGGTGTTACGCCCGAGTCAGGGGGCGGGCCATCGCAGGGTCCGAGCACCCTGGCGTTGCAGCCTCGCGCTCGTAGCGCTCGCCCGAGTGCCAGCACCTGGCCTTGCACGCCGCCGGGGACGGTAAGGCTATAGGGGCTGATAATGCCGATGCGAAGGCTCACGTCGGCCTCGGGATGTTCAGGGCTTCAAAGTCACTGGGCCAGTTGGGTTGCAGAAGATGCCATTGTTCTGGCGCTCGCTCGATCTGGCGCTCAAAGGCGTAGGCCATGTCTTGCGTTACCCGCTTCACGTCCTCGCGCAATTTTCCGCGCCGTGTCGTATCGAGGGGTTCCTCGGCAATACCGAACACACCGGTGCCTGGTTCGTCGAAGTAACACACCGTAGGAATCAACGCAGCCCCGGTTCGTAGCGCAAGGGTTGCGGGTCCGCCCGGCAGTGTGGTGACCTCGCCGAAGAACTCGACTTCAACGCCGTTGCCCTCGATATCGCGGTCGGCGAGAAGGGCAACGACGTGGTTGGCCCTTATTGCCCGCAAAACTTTCGACGCCGAGTCGGGCCCCAACGGCACGATCTGCATACCGAGGCTTTCGCGGTAGGCCACAAAGAACTCGAACAACTCGTCGCTCTCGATGCGTTCGACCACCGCGGTTACCGAATATTGGTGCACCGCAGCCAACCAAAATGCTGCCCATTCCCAGCCGCCTAGATGCGGCAACGCAAGAATTGGTCCGGGCTGATTCGGGTCATCGATCGCTCGCTGAATATGGTCGAAACCCTCGTAGCTGAATCCGGCCTCGATCTGGGCTCTGCTCATTCCCGGAAGCCGGAAACTCTGCATCCAGTACGCGGCATAGTTCACGAACGTTTCGTCGATAGCCCGTTCGAGTTCCCGCGTTGACAGTTCGCCCCGCACCCGAATGAGGTTGCGAGCGACAATCGACCGTTTCGACCGGCTGATTCGCGCGGCCCCTAGCCCCATGCCGCGCGAGGCATAACCGGTAGCAGCTCGTGGCAGCGCCCGCGCAATTTGTGATCCGAGTTTGTAGGTGAGCGCCGCCGGATCAACCATCGACATAGCCGCTGCTAAAGGAGTCAGGGGAAAGGACCATCACAGGAAACGCAGCGGCAGGCAAGGCGGGTGCAGGCAAAAGAAGCGACGACAGGAACGATCAGCGGCCGGGTCGACGCGAGCTGTCGGTCTTTCGTTGTTGCCGTTCGATACGAAGGCGGCTCCGACGCGCAAGCTGGGTTTCGGTTGCTGCGGCTGGTCGGGTAGCGCTGGCTTGCTTCCATACCTTTGCGAAACGCTGCAATGCGGTGAAGGCGGTAAGGGCGAACATAATCCAAAGGATCGGAATAAGGATCTCGTTGAATAGGAGTCCAATACCGAGCACGATGAAGCGTTCGGCGCGTTCCATGATGCCGCCCTTAGCGTCGAAGCCGAGTGATTCGGCCTTGGCTCGTTGGTACGACACCATCATTGCGGCAGCCATGATGCCAACCGGAAGCATCATGATTCGACCAGGTTCGTTTGATGCGAGATACCACGCCACGCCTCCAAAGAGGATGGCGTCGGTGAGCCGATCGGAAACCGAATCGAAGAATGCTCCGCGATCGCTCGACGTACCTGAAGCTTTCGCCACCGCCCCGTCAAGAGCATCGGGCACTCCGGTCAACGCGAGGAAGAGCACGCCGAGGCGAAACCAGCCCTGGCCAATGAAATAGGCGGCCGCGCCTGCCATGGCGATACCGGTGATCGTCACCATGTCGGCAGTGATTCCGGTGCGGCGAAGGCTCACACCCATCGGGATAAGCGCTCGGTCTACTGCTGTGCGCCAGTTTCCGTCAAACATGGATACACCCCCAAAAGGTTTGGCTGCCCAGATGATTCACGGTACTTCTTCACGGTAGCAGCGGACCACTGGGCCGCAGGCATACATCGACTTCCGGAGGATCATCGAGAGTCGACTCAGCAAACGACCAACTGTCCGGGCGTTGGCAAGCGAGATTGGCTACAGCCCACGAACCCTCGATCGAGCTTGCAAAGCAGTAGCAGACAAAACTGCAAAGGAAACCCTTGACGAACCGACGTTGCTCGAGGTGCGGCGCCATTTGATTCACACGAACCAACCGGTTGCCCAAGTCGGCGTTGCGCTGGGCTTTGACGATTCGTCGAATTTTCGAACTATGTGAAGCGACATCTCGGACAACCGCCGGCCGAGATCCGCAACCAGCGCTAGCGGTGGACCATCGAGAGCGGTAGACCTTGGCGAGGTAGTATGCGAACATGCCCGCACACCACGACCCGTCCGACCGCTTCGCACAACTGAAGCCGCCAGCAATCGTGTCGACGGTGGCATCACTGCCGCGACGGTTCGCGGAGTCGTTCGTACCGGCGCCAACCGCAGATGCCGACGAGGTAGCGGCCCTCGTAGGCGACGACGGGCGCAGCATGCTCGATCTCGTCGCAAACACCACCGCGTTGATCAAGATGCTTCATGGTGCGGTCGCCCACACAGCGAGTAGCGACGCCGCCCAAATTCCTGCCGGCACCATCGATCCAGCCGAGCGGTCCCAAGCCACCGCAAGCGGCAACCGCGTCGACGAACTCGCCGCGCTCGGCGACCAAGTCGACAGCCTCGTCGCAACCCTCAAGTCGTTCTCCGGCAAAGACTGGGGCAGGACTGCCACAGTCTCGGGTGGGCCAGTGATAACGGCAGAACAATTGGGCCAAGAAGTAGCCCGATCCACCATCGCCGAACTCACCGCAGCAGAAGCGCTCGCACAAACGTTCTAACCAGATCCGCTAACCAGATCCGCTAACCAGCTCTACTCGTTGTAGGCGGTCCAATCCTCGGGATTTTCCTCGATGAGCTGATCGACGATGTGCCCATCGACGCCGTCGACCAGAACCAGACCACGATTCTTCGGGGGCGACTCGGCCGAGTAGAGAAGAATTCGCCACGTAGGCCGGCTTCGCAAACCTCGCCAACCCAACTGCGCCGAGGCGTGCCCCACGGTAAAGCCGGTGGTCTTACCCGCCTCAACCAACGCATCACGCTCATCGATGGCCAGGTCCCAGCCGGCTTGCAACGAATACAAGCCCATGGCCACCATGCCGATAGCAGCCCACAGCACACCAGTGTTGACCATCACGGGCTCGCCGTCGCGGGTGAGAAACCAGAACAAGAAACAGATGACCGCTAGCCCCAGATACAAAAACCCGGGTATGCGCCGGCGGCTGTTATTCGGAAAGACGTAATCGCTTTCTAGCTTGCTGAGATCGAGGTCGGCCGGCAACTCATCGGTGACCCTGCTGTCATCGATACCGCCATCGACGGTGTGCGTCGCCAACCCCTCTGCAACGACATCAGATTCGGCAACATCATGCTCAGCCCGACTGGCGGCACGTCGCAGCTTGGCCTCGGCGATCGACTCTTCTTTGTCAGACACTGGCTTCTCAGACACTGGTTTCTCAGACGGTTCTCGAACAGGGTTTCCCCGACGCTACGACACAGCGACGCATCGCGCCTGAGCGGGCCCGACGGTCAGGGGTCTCCCCCTTGGTAAGCTTTCCACCCGACGAAGTGACGGAGACCTCACATGGCCGAAATGACGAGTGTGGGTGGCACCCCGTTCACCGGAAGAGCACTCGCTGGAAGAGTTGCCATGGTCACCGGAGCAGCCGGCGATATCGGACGAGCCACTGCGGTTCGTCTCGCCTCGGCCGGCGCCCGCGTCGTGTTGGCTGACCTCGCCGAAGGCCTCGACGCCACCGCAGAACTGTGTGCTGAGGCAAACGCCAACGCCACCCCGATTACCACCAACTTCGACGTGACAAGCGAGGCCGACGTGCAACAGGCGTTCGACGACCTCGCCGACCAGGGAGTCGTCGCTGATTTACTCTTCAACAACGCTGGATACCAGGGTCACTTCAGCAATGTTGTCGACTATGAGGTCGACGACTTTCGCCAGGTGCTCGATGTCAACGTCACCGGCGTATTCCTCGTGCTGCGCTGCTTCGCCCGCACACTCATCAACACCGGGCGCCCTGGAGCAATAGTAAACACCGCCTCAATGGCTCACGGCGGGGCACCAAACATGGCCGCGTACAGCGCATCGAAGGCGGCGGTCATAGCCCTAACGAAGACCGCAGCGAAAGATCTCGCCGACAAATCAATACGCGTCAACTCGATCAGCCCGGCCTTCATCGGACCTGGCCAGATGTGGGAGCGCCAAGTCGAACTGCAGGCAGCCACCCCAAGCCAGTACTTCGCCGATGACTTCGACGAGGTCGCCGCGCAAATGATTGCAGCGGTGCCGCTGCGACGCTACGGCTCCCTCGACGAGGTCGCCGCCGCCGCCCACTTTCTGCTGTCGGACGAAGCGTCTTACATCACGGCATTCGATATTGAAGTTTCCGGCGGCGCAGTCTGAACACCAACGGTCGGCAACTCCTGCTAGCTGGTCGGCCACACTGCTTGCAGTTTGCGCCACACATCGCCAAGGGTCTCGGGAAGCACCCTCGCCTCGGCAACGGTGGTCATGAAGTTGGTATCGCCCGTCCAGCGCGGCACCACATGCACATGCAGATGAGTAGGCACACCGGCACCAGACGCGGCACCGATGTTGATGCCCACGTTCATGCCGTGCGGCTCGAAAGCGGCCTTGACCGCCGCAGTCGCGAGATTGACGCCGTGCCACAGCTCGGCTGATTCAATCGGTGTCAGCTCATCGAGGTCCCGAGCCGCCCGCTTGGGAAGCACCATCACATGGCCGCTGGTGTATGGATACGCGTTGAGAAGCGCGAAACACGTGTCTCCCCGCCAAACGATGTAGGTGACATCGTCAGCGAGGCCGCTTTGTTCTATGCCCTCGAACAACGAAAGGTGCTCGGGAATATTTTGTGCCCGCACGTCGGTCGGATCGGTCCACGCGGGAACCCGCCAACCTGACCACAGCCGCGCCAGCTGATCTTCCGGCGCAGCAGCGCTTTCCGTGCTCCCAGCGTGGTTGTGTGCCACGGGGTACTACTCGGCGTCGGCCGCTGCGGGCTCGGGCAGATCGAGCACGCGGTCGGCTACCTCGACACGTAACCGTTCAATGAACGCTGACACAGACACATCACGTTCGGGATCGTTCTGGCCGCGTTTGTTCACGCCGACGGTCTGACCCGCAACATCGTCATCGCCAACAACCAGAATGTACGGAAGCTTCTCGATCTTTGACCGGCGAATCCGCTTACCGAGTGGCTCATTCGGTTCGGTCGTATCAGCCCGGAATCCCGCTGCCTTCAGCTGCTGAACGACGTCGTGTGCGTAGTCGGCATGGTCAGCCGACACAGGAAGAACCCGGGTTTGGATCGGAGCCAACCATGCCGGGAAGTTTCCTGCATAGTGCTCGATGAGTACACCGAAGAACCGTTCGATCGATCCCATCAACGCCCGATGGATCATCACCGGGCGCTGCCGTGAGCCGTCGCTCGAGACATACTCAAGGTCGAACCGTTCGGGGAGATTGAAGTCGACCTGAATCGTGCTCAGCTGCCATGCCCGACCAATGGCATCTTTGATGTCGACATCGATTTTCGGACCATAAAACGCACCGCCACCTTCGTCGACCACGTAGTCGAGGTTCGCTGCCTCGAGTGCAAGACGCAGCCCCTCGGTTGCTTCGTCCCAAATGTCGTCGTCACCTACCGACTTTTCGAGCGGGCGCGTCGACAGCTTGGCCTGAAAATCGACAAACCCGAAGGCACGAAGCACCGACAAGACAAAGGCCAGCAACGAAGCCAATTCGTCCTGTAGTTGTTCGCGCGTAGCAAAGATATGGCTGTCGTCCTGCGTGAAGCCGCGGCTGCGCATCAAACCATGTACCGCTCCGCTCAGTTCGTACCGGTATACCGTGCCGAGTTCGAACATTCGCAACGGCAAATCACGATACGAACGTTGCTCGCCCCGAAAAATCATCACGTGAAACGGGCAGTTCATCGGCTTCGGGTAATAGGTGGCACCATCCATTTCCATGGGCGGATACATGCCGTCGGCGTAGAAGTCGAGATGGCCGCTGGTCTCCCAAAGCACCGACTTGGCGATATGGGGGCTGTACACAAAGTCGTAGCCGCCGCTGTCGTGTCGCTCGCGGCTGTAATCCTCCATCAGGCGGCGAATCGTCGCGCCTTTCGGATGCCAAACGGCCAGACCAGGTCCGAGCTCTTCGGGCCACGACACAAGGTTCAGTTCGGTAGCCAATCGTCGATGGTCGCGCTTTTCTGCCTCGACTAGCCGGTTGAGATGCGCCTTAAGCGCCTTCTTGTTCGTCCACGCTGTGCCGTAGACCCGCTGCAGCATTGGGCGGTCGGTGTCGCCACGCCAGTAGGCACCGGCAACCTTCATGAGTTTGAAGTGGCCGAGACGTCCGGTGGAGGGCACGTGTGGCCCCGTGCACATGTCGAGAAAGGTGTCGGAGTTTTTGTAATAGCTGATCATGTCGGCCGAGCCGACCTCGTCGGCGAGTTCAGCGTCGCGGCTACCGCCGGTGACCTGCTCGATGATCTCGGCTTTGAACGTGTGATCAGCAAAAAAGGCAAGGGCGTCGTCGACCGCGAGTTCGTGGCGTTCGAAAGGCTGGTTCGCCTTCACGATCTCGCGCATACGATCTTCGATAGCGCCAAGATCGTCGTCGCTCAGCGTTTGGCCCGCTGGCAACTCGAAGTCGTAGTAGAAGCCATCGTCAATCGGCGGACCAATCGCAAGCTGCGTGCCCGGATAGAGCTCTTGCACAGCCTGGGCCATGACATGGGCTGTCGAATGCCGAATGGTGTACAGCGCATCGTCTGACTGCTCGGTGATCAATTCGACCGTCGCCCCGTCGACCAGCGGAGCGTTGAGATCGACCTCGATGCCATCGACGCGCGCCAACAGCGAAGCCTTGGCGAGCCCGGGTCCGATATCGGCCGCCAGGTCGAATGCTGTCGAGCCCTCTTCCAACGAACGCGAAGAGCCATCAGGAAGCGAAATAGTCATGTCTGCCATGACTTTTGAGGCTACCGGCAGCAGGTCCGGGCCAACCATTGGTTTACCAACAACGCGAATTTGTCCCGCCGATAGATTCGGCACTGCACCAAATGTGCACAGGACCCCCACGAAGCGCCATTGCTTGGCCGGAGTTGCAAACGTACTCTCGGGACTCATGGGCGACACAAGAGAACCGCGAGACAGGGGAAATACAGGAGACGGCGCAGACACAAGCTATGCGACGACACCGCCAGCTGGACGGTCACCGGTTGCTGCCGATACACCGCCATCAAGCGGACGAGTCGCTGGCGGAAATGCGCCAACACCCGGCCCGTCGCCCGCTGCGGTAACAAACGCGACGTTGCCGCTGCTGAGCGCCAAAATGCTCGGCGCGACGTTGTTGGGCGGCCTCACCATCAACTTTGCGCTCCGCAACTATCCCAACAGTCTCATCGCGTCGATAGCGATCACCGCGGCAGCCGTCGTGCTGTTTGCGAGCGGCTCCCTCGAATCGAAAGCATCGAAGGTACTGGTCGGCCTTGCGCCGGCTTTTGGCTTCTGGCTCACAATCCGTGCAAGCGCTCCACTCGTCGCCTTCGACCTCATCGCTGCACTCGGCCTGCTCGTTCTCGGCGCAGCCCTCAGCAAACGTGGACGGTTCTTCGACTACCGGCTCTCGTGGATGCTTCAGGCCGCAGCGAATGCCATCGAAGATGGCCTGATGGCTGGCCCTTACGGTGCGCGAAGCATCACCCAACTCTCGAGCGGCCGCAATCGCGAAACCATCCAGCAGGCGCTCGTCGGCTTCGCAATCGCAACGCCGATACTGCTGCTGGTCGGGGTTCTCCTGACACAGGCCGACAGCGAATTCGCATCAATCTTTGGATGGCTCGGCACGACGGGGATCATCGGGCACCTCGCGCTCATCGCGATTGGCGCACTAGCTATCCTGACGTTGTTGCGAAGCGCCCACGCCGGCCGAGACGACCTCTCGGTGCCGGGCGCGCAGTTTCTTGCACCGACCACGTCGCTTGTCGTCATTCTGGGATTCGTTGGCCTCTACGGCCTCTTCGTCGGAACCCAGGTTGTCGACATTCTCCAAACAACGTTTACCCAAACCGAGATCCGCGACTACGCACGATCAGGGTTCTTCCAGCTTCTTGCGGTGGCCGTCATCACCCTGCTCACGCTGATGCTCGTACCAGCGATCACCAAACCCGCAGACGCAGCAAACCAGCGCCGGCTTCGTGTTGCCTCGGTGGTCGCCATTGGACTCACCCTCGTCATCACCATGATGTCGGTGCGGCGTCTGCTGCTCTTTGTCGAGATCGACGAGCTCACCATGCTTCGAACCATGTCGATCGTCGCTGCGTTGACTATCGGCGTGCTGTTCGTTCTTCTGGCGGCAAAACTCTGGGGACTTGGCGCAAATACCGACTGGTTCGTCGGCGCTTCGATCGCAACCGTGCTCGTGGTCGTGTTTGCGCTCAATGTCGCCAACCCCGAGGCGATTGTCGCCAAGTACAACACCGGATCGATCGACAAGATCGAAACGATCGACATGTACTACCTCGGTCAACTTTCGGCCGATGCTGTGCCATCGCTGCTCGACGCACTCGACGACCTGCCTGAGCAGCAGGCCAACGAGCTTGGAAGCGCACTATGTTATCGCCACAGCGGCGATGACCGATCAGGACTCGGCTACAACCGAGCCACCGTCGCCGCCGAAGGCGCCTTGCGGACGCTCTGCAGCGATTGATTGTGGCCGTCGTCTGGCTTTAGGCCAGAGACAGGCCAGCTACTGCGCCGTGGTCGCCGCGGCGACGTTCGGCCGCTGCGCCCATCTCGACAGCTGCAGCGCCAACAGATTTCGCGAAACGTTGCCCCATCGACTCTTTCGCCGCTCGGCGATCTTTTGTCGCACCTTTGGCGGCTTGGTTGACCCGAACAGCGCCACTCTGCAACGCCTTCGCCCGACCTTCGCCGTAGCAACGCTGCAGGAAGGTCATGGGCTTGAGATCGTCTTCGTGTACCCGGTAGCGGACCGCTGCCGCAGGCTCGAAACGAAGCTGCGCACCCGGTGCCCGTTCGGCTAGCAAGCGACACATCTGCGCCACCTCGAGATTGGCCGGAAGCGAGGCAGCCTCGCCGGATTCGAGCGCAGCAGCTTCGCTGAAGTGCTCGATGATCTCAAAGACATCGGCGCGGAACGCCATGTTTCGGACATTGAGCTCGGCGACCTTGCCGGCAACAGCGACGTCGCTACCTTGGCAACCAAATACCCAGTCGAACCCCTGGGGGAACCATTGAGGAAGACCAATGGGCCAGCTCGGAGCGACCGGCCCGGTTACCCCTGCGACATCAGGATCAGCGAACGTGTGCATCATCGTGCGGACCCAGTCGGGACCAGGAGCAGCTTCGTCATCAAGAAACAGCAGGGTCTGGCCGAGCGCCGCATCGATGCCCGTGTTGCGACAACCAGCGACGCCTGCAGCGCCTCGGTTCGTCAACACCGTCACTGGAAATTCGACGATCTGGGCCGCCTGCTTGTGCGCCCACTCCTTCAGCGTTCCGATGCTCTCGACCACGAGGATGACCTCGTCAGGATGCTGCGTCTGATTCTGCAGCGCCTCGAAAGCAGCAGCGATGTTGCGCACGTCTGCGGTGCGAGGGGAAGTGAGAATGATGGAGTTCGTTACCGAGTTCATTGGGTGATCCTGTGTCGCTTGATGTCGCCGGGTTGCTCCGGTATCAAATGTTTCGACGGGACCGACCAAATACTCCAATCAAGGGTTCATCAAGATCGGCTGTAGCGAGCGTCACACGACACAGCATCGCTGCAACTTCAACGATGCTGGTCGACTACCGGCCTTGTCTCAGTCGATGCGGCGAAGGTTTTCCCGGTAGAAGTGCCCTCGTTCGACATACATGTCAGCGTTGAGCATCGTTGTCCCCGGGGTCACCGCGTTTTCACGGATCTTGGCCGGGATACCCAACGCCATCGCAAACGAAGGCACGACGCTGCCCTGGGTCACCACGGCATTGGCACCGACGATGACTTCTTCGCCGATATCGGTATAAGGAAGCACGATCGAACCGGACCCGATCAATGTCCGGTCACCGATAGTGCAGCCCTCCATATGAACGTTGTGGCCAATGGTGCAGTCGTCGCCAATGATGGTTGCCCGATCCGCCAGGCAGTGCAGAATCGTTCCGTCCTGGACCGAGGTTCTGGCACCTACAACAATGCCGCCGTCGTCACCGCGCAGAACCGCGTGGGGCCACACCGAAGACTCCGGGCCGATAACGACATCACCAATCAGCACTGCGTCAGGGTGGATGTAGGCCGCCGGGTCGATGTTTGGCTCTTTATCGCCGAGTGCATAGATAGGCATACCTAGATCGCCTCGAACGTGCCGTAGCCGCCCTGAAAGAACACCAGTGGTTTACCCTCAGCGCCGCTCTCACCGCCGTTGTGGCCCATCGCCACGACGCGACCGATCACGATCCAGTGATCGCCTGCGTCAACAACCTCATGGACATCGCAGTCGATCCAGGCAAGGCAACCGGCGATGCGGGGCGAACCATTGTCGGTCATCTCCCAATCGCAAGCACTGAACGGATCGACATCTTTCACAAAGAACGAATTGCACAGATCGGCCTGGTCATCGCCGAGCACGTTTACGCAGTACTTGCCAGCGTCTGCCATTTCAGCCCAGGTGGCTGAACTCTTTGCCGGCATGAATTGCACCAGCGGCGGGTCGAGCGACACCGAACCGAACGAGCCAATCACCATCGCACGGGCGGTATCGGTCGCGTCGCCAAAGGGTGAAGCGACCACCGTGACACCTGTGGGGTAGGCCCCCAGGACCTGTCGGAAAACTGCGCTATCGATGTCGGTCATGGCCTCTAAACTACGAGTGCCACTAGGCGACCGCTAGTCGAGAGTGAGCTTCAATCCCTCGGATGCAGCGAGCACCTCGCGGATATCGAGACCTGCAGCGATGGTCTGCGCCTCGTCGAGCAAGTCGTCGATCATCTCGTCGTGGTGGGTTGGGTCGTGGTGGAACAGCACCAGCTGTTTGGCTTTCGCCTGATGGGCCACCTCGAGGGCGTATCGAATCGAGCAATGGCCCCAGTCGGGCCGTGCTTCATATTCGCTGGTCGTGAATTGGGCGTCGTGGATCAACACATCGACACCATCGGCCAATTCGAGGACACCATCGGCCACGTGGTTCGGTTGCCCGAACGGCTCTTGATGATCGCTCATATACGCAATAGACCGACCGCCCCAGTCGACGCGGTACCCGTTGGTCAGTCCCACGTGAGGCACGGGCCGACACATAACCTTCGCTGGTCCGATCTCGAACTCGCAGTCCATCGCATCGTGAAACGTGATGTCGCCGATGAGGTCGCTGAAGTGCACCGGGAAAAAGGGAGGGTTCACAAACGTGCCGAATGCGTCGGAAAGGCAGGCTTCGTCTGAGCATGGCCCGTACACATCGAGCGTCGACCCTGCGGTGTGGATGGGCGCAAAGAAAGGCAGCCCCTGCACATGATCCCAATGAAGGTGCGTCAGAAGCGCCGTGCCGTGGAAGGGTTTGGCCGAACCAACATCGTTACCGAACGGCCGAAGACCAGTGCCGAGGTCGAAAATGATTGGGTCGCCGTCTTCGCCCTCAAGCACTACGCAGGAGGTGTTGCCGCCATAGCGATGAATCTCCGGCGATGAGCACGGCGTCGAACCCCGTACACCGTAGAACGAAATCGTTAGCACGAACCTTCCCCCTTTGCTCCGATCGTAGAGCATGACAACGGGTTCGCTCCACACCTTGTGACGGATTACGCATAAACGCCGTTTCGTAGCGACGAACAGACATCAGCTTGGCAGGACGAAACGGACTTCTTTGGTCGGGTCACCGTCGGCGGCAACTACCTGAGCGAGCCCCTCCGCAACGAGGTCAAAGGCCACCCGCTGCGCACGTTCGGGGTCGGTTGGCCAACCCATTACGGTCGCGATCTCGTCCGCATCGACCGGTCCAGAGCGAAGCGCCTGAACGAGGCGTCCCCTCCCCTGCCGATCGCTGCCCTCAAAAGTCGATTGTTTGCCGCTCACGCCGGCTGAACCGACTGCCGGATCAACGCCGACGCCCCGCCACGAACACCCAGTCGACGCAGGACAGGTTTCGCACTTGGGATTGCGCTTGGTGCACACCAGAGCGCCAAGGTCGAGCATCGACTGGTTCCAGGCCCAGCCTTGGCCTTCTGGGGCGACCTGGTCGGCGGCGGCTTGCACCTCTCGTGCGGAAAGTGAATGACCCAACCGCCGGGCAAGAATGCGACCCACGTTGGTGTCGACCACCGCCACGTCATGTTCGAACGCAAACGCCGAAACGGCTCGGGCGGTATAGGGACCTACGCCCGCTAATTGCAGCAGGTCGTCGAGTCGGCTCGGGATCAGCCCATCGTGGCGATCAACAATCTGCACCGCACAGAGGTGGAGGTTTTTCGCTCGTCGGTTGTATCCCAGGCCAGCCCAGAGCTTCAGCACTTCGCCGACTGAGCTGTCTGCGCAGCTGACAACGGTAGGAAATCGGTCGAGGAACGCGAGATATTTCGGGATGACACGATCGACCTGGGTCTGTTGCAGCATCAGTTCGGAAACGAGCACCGCCCACGGGTCGCGCGTGCGCCGCCAAGGAAGGTCACGCCGAACGTGTGCTCCCCATTGCAGAACCTGCGAGACGAAGCTGTCGGCGAGATCTTCAGGCGATGACTGGGCAGCGGAAGGCACCGACAGAAGGTAGCAACTATCGCCGGCGGCAACTCGGCCTGAACCCTCGGTCGAACGCTCCCTGCTCGCCAATGGTCGCCACGGTGCGCTGCACAGACTCCTTCGGGGCTCGGCGATCGCGACCACGGTGCGGCGAAATGACATAGTCGGATCGATCGACCCAGGTCGCAACAATGCACCCCGATTGCAGACCGAAACCGCCTTCGCGGCGTTCGACAAACGTCATCTTGACGATCACGCCGTCTTGCGTTGCGGTTGTGCAGCACGCGCTGGACTGATTCGAGAGCAGGTTTCCGAGTCCGTACACAACAGGCTTGCCGGCAAACTCGCCGATTGGTTGCACGACATGAGCGTGATGGCCGACGAGAAGGTCGATGTCGTCGTTGCCAAGAAGTTGCTCGGCCAGCTCCACCTGGTCTGCGGTCGGAGTCGACACATATTCGCTACCCCAGTGCAGGCTGACGACAACGATGTCGGCGCCGGCAGCTCGAGCCACCGAAGCCCGCTGTTCGATCACCGCACCCTCGATGAGATCGACGAGGTAACCCTTGCCCGATGGAAGCACAAAACCATTCAGCCCATACGTGAAGGAAAGGTGCGCTACGGCAACGCCGTCGGCGTCGTACATCTGCGCTGCAGCGGCTTCGTCGGGGCTTCGAGCGATCCCCGCAAATCCCAAACCATTTGCCTCGAGGAGGTCGGCGGTAGCAATCACCCCCGCCTCGCGGCGGTCATAGGAGTGGTTCGATGCAACCGAACAGCCGTCGTAGCCAGCGGCTGCCACCGCCTCCGCGAGCTCGCGGGGAGCATTGAATACCGGATACCCGCTCAACGACGTGTTGTCGCGCGAGAGCGGTGTTTCGAGGTGACACAACGCGAGGTCGACGTTGGCGATCGTCGACTCGATCGGGGAAAGCATTGGCCCGAAGTCATACGCGGTGCCGCCTCCGTTGGCTAAGGCCTGCCGGGTGACCGGGCCATGGGGAATCATGTCGCCGGTGAAGGCCATCGTCACCGTGCGCTGTGGGCGAACCTTTGGCCGAGGGCGTCTCGGCATCGGCGCCACCCGGCGCTCGAGACCGCTCGATGTGCCGTCGTTGGCCAGCGCTCCAGCCTGCGACATCGCCACGCCGCTGCTGAGCACCAACGAAGCAAGCGCCCCGGTCGTCCTTCGATCACCAGAGGAGTCACCCGGGTCGCCGGCCGACCGTCGCGTACTTTCGACGCCGAGACCCGCGGAAAGGATCAGCACCGCCACTACCGCAGAAACGAGAATTCGCCTGGCCGCCAGCACAACTCAACGCTATCAAGGCGCCTTCACTCTCCGCGACGCCAGTTTCGTGCCCACAGGCGCTCGTGTGGCTCGGGCGGTTTCAGACTTCGTCGCAGTCGCAGTCGTGTTGGTGCCAAGATGGGCCCATGGATAGCGCTGACGAACTCCGTATCGCCTGGGACAGCTTCTGCGACGGCTTGAAAGGGGCCATCGACCATGTGGTCGACCCCAGCCGAGATGTAGATGACCACGAACGGGCAGAGGGCGTCCGGCACGTCACCCGACAACTCGGAGCGCAGCTCGAGCAGATCTTCGAAAACGACGACCCCCTGCACCCCGAACTGGGATGGCGTCATCCGGCCAAGATGGGCCAAGACAACCCCGATGCCTTGTACCAAACCGCTCCGATGGACTTGCAGTACACGTACCGGCTGTCCGGCACTGTAGGAACGGTGAGGTCGCTTGGCCTGGCGATCATGACGTGGACGTTTGGGACCGCCCCCATCAAGCAGCTGATCGAGCTCGATGGCGCTGATCTCGTAGTGGACGCCGAGGGCAACTTCGCCGTGACCTTCTCGCCGGACCCCGCTCCCGCCGACACCGCCGAGGGGACCTGGTATCAGCTGGAAGCGCTGCCCACCAGGTTGCTGCTGCGTCAGTTCTTTGCTGACTGGACCAACGAAGCCCCAGCCGAGATGCACCTGGAATGTCTCAGTGCAGACGGCCCGCCGCCTCGCCTCTCGCCAGGCGACGTAGTGGACAAGCTGGAGCGCACCGGAGCGATGACCGCGCTGATGGCCGCCTACTGGACCGAGTTCGCCGAGGGACATAGCGAACGCGGCGAGATCAACCGGTTCGCTCCGCCAGCCGTCAACGGAAGCACGCAGGATCTGGGTGGGACCGACCGTCAGCTCTACAAGCAATGCATGTGGCGGGTTGGGAGGGGCGAGGCGCTCTTGTTGTCGTTCGATGTGCCCGACTGTCACTACTGGGAGGTGCAGGTGGGAGACCGCTGGTTCCAGTCGCTGGACTACGTCAACCGACCCGTCACCCTCAACGATGCCCAGGCGCATGTAGATGCCGATGGCATAGTACGCATCGTGATCGGGGCTGAGGATCCCGGGATCGTCAACTGGCTGGATACCGCAGGGGGCGCTGACGGCTACCTCACGATGCGTTTCAACCTGGCGGAGACGGCGCCTGAGCCCCGGTTGGAATTGCTGGCGGCCACCGCTGTCGGTGACCGGCTACCAGTTGACACGCCTCGGCTGGATGCCGAGGAACGGGCAAACCTGAACCAGGCGCGACGTCGTGGGGCTCTATCTCGGTTCCGCCGATGACCTGAGGTGAAGTCCTCGGTTCCGTCGAGCTGCTTCTGTCGGTGTCTTTTCGCGCCGAACATGGCAGTCTGGGTGCATGAGCGAGTCGGTCACACGTGTTCTGTCTATTCCCCACGGCGGGGGCCCATTGCCACTACTGGGCGAACCATCGCACGACCGGATGGTTGAGTTCCTGCGCGGAACGCAGGCCGCCATCGGCCAGCCCAGAGCCATTGTTTTGATCAGCGCACATTGGGAATGCAGCAAGCCCACGCTTACCTCTGGTGCCGCGCCAGGCCTCATCTATGACTACGGCGGCTTCCCACCCGAAACCTATGAACTCACGTATCCGGCGCCCGGCGCACCGGACGTGGCGGACAAGGTTGCACAGATGCTGTCCGAGGCAGGACTAGACCCCGTGCTAGACGCAGAACGCGGCTTCGACCACGGCGTTTTCGTGCCGCTGCTGCTGATGTATCCCGAAGCGACCATTCCGGTCATCCAGCTCTCACTGCTCAATAGTCTGGACCCCGCCGCACACATCGAGATGGGTTCGGCCATCGCATCACTGGTGCATGACGACGTCCTCATCTTGGGGTCGGGTTTCACCTTCCACAACATGAACGCGTTCGGTCCCGGCCACGATGCGTCCGGCGCCGACCCCGACAACGAAGCGTTCGAGGAATGGCTGCGCTCCACGTGCACCAACACCGGCATCACCGAGTCCGACCGCACCAGTCGACTCATTGGTTGGGCCGACGCTCCCGGAGCGCGCTGGTGTCACCCGCGCGAGGAACACCTCCTACCGCTGCACGTTTGTTATGGCGCTGGTGGCGGCCCTGCCACCCAAGCGTTCGACGACATGGTCCTCGGCAAGCGGGCCAGCGGCTACGCCTGGTAGCTGGTGGGTGGCCGGCCCCCGAAGCCGGCGAACGCCGCTTCTCGGCACCGTGATCAACGCCGTAGTTGGCTCAGAGCAGTTCGGCAGCTAGCGGGCACTCGCTAGGTAGCGAGCGTTGGGTGACGCGCTGCGCTCCGTCAGGTCCAATGACGCGATGGAAGTCGGAGAGTTCGAGAACTTCGAACGCGTCGCCCGCTCTCGTCGCAGCAGCATCAAAAAGCTGCTTCGGCAGCACCGACCCGTACGCGGCGATCGCCCAACACTCGACCGAGAGGTTCTTGGCACGAGCGAGCAAGTCGCCGTGACCCGTTGGGGCGAGGAACCAGTAGGGCCCACCGGCCAACGCATCGACCAACAAAATGTCGGCGCTGTCGAGGTCGTGTACTTCAAAAAGGTCAGGTCGCTCGGCCATCGCCGCGTCGAGGTGATCGGACCAGCCGAGCACAAAAACCTTCGACGGCGACGGGAAGCTATCGATTAGATGCTCGACCGAAAGGTCAGAGTGCACCTCTTCAACGACCGCCCAAGCCTCGTGCCGTGGACTCGGGCTGGTGAGCATGCGGGCCGCCAGCGCAACCAGGGCCCCAGAGCTGGGATGGTGCATCAACATTTGCCGGCACGCCATGACCAACGCGTGATGTTCGTCGGCAAACGACGACAGTGCGCCCGCTGCTTCCTCAACGAGAATCTGCTGAGGAACGTCGCGCGCTCTCGCGATGTATCGCAATCTCTCCATAGGATGCACTTGCGCACGATACTGCGCATCGAGATTCGTTGCCGGGCCAATCGGGCGCAGATTGCCAGCTCGCGGGAGGAATTTTTGAAATCCGGGGCCCAGTTCCCATTTTTGGGCGACGATTGCATTACCGTTGCATCTCGTGGCTACAGCCCCCGCACTCGACATCGAACTTCATCCGCTCGCCGGCGACGCACGCCCCCTCAGCGATTGGCTAACCACCTTCCCGCTGGTACTGGGTGTTATCGACCCCTACACCCACGAAAGTGGGTGGCTGCTCGACACGATGAGCCGGATCTTCCATCACTTCAGCGGCTCCGATGCCCGCGTCGCTTGGCTCGTGGCCTCCGACGATGATGGGGCGCGCAAGTTTCTTGGCCCGCTCGCCGATGAGTACCTCACGTTCGCCGACCCAAACCGCACCATGGTAAACGGGCTCGGGTTGCAAACCCTGCCGGCGTTCGTGGTCATCAAGCAGGACGGATCAGTCGTAGCAAGTGCTGAAGGTTGGGATCCCGAAACGTGGCGCCCAGCGGCTGAAATGCTCGCATCGCTCACGCATTGGAGCCGGCCGACCATTCCGGCAAACGGCGACCCGGTTCCGTATCCGGGCACGCCTGCCGCCGGCTTGTAAGGTTCGGTACTCCACCCCAGAAATTTCCCAGCCCGTCGTCACAGGTTGCCCAGTGGGCTTGTTAGCTTCGGAGTATGGCTGAGTTCACCTACACCGACATCCTGCCTTTGGGCGACGACACCACCAACTACCGATTGGTCACCACCGAGGGCGTGTCGGTCGTCGAGTTGGGCGACCAGAAGTTTCTCAAGGTTGAACCTGAAGCACTTTCCACGCTTGCCAGCGAAGCCATGCGCGATATCGCGCACTACCTTCGCACTTCGCACCTCGAGAAACTGTCGGCGATACTCAGCGACGACGAGGCTTCGCCCAATGACCGGTTCGTCGCAACCGAGCTGCTGAAGAACGCCTCGATCGCCGCAGCTGGTGTTCTCCCGATGTGTCAGGACACCGGCACGGCAATCGTGATGGGCAAGAAGGGCCAGAACGTGCTCACCGGCTTCGACGACGCCGAGGAGCTCTCGCGAGGCATCTACAACACGTTCCAGACCTCAAACCTGCGCTACTCGCAGCTCTCGCCGGTCTCGATGTTCGAAGAGAAGAACACCGCAAACAACCTGCCGGCGCAGATCGAGCTGTACGCCGATCAGGGAGACGCCTACAAGTTTCTGTTCATGGCCAAGGGCGGCGGTTCGGCGAACAAAAGCTTTTTGTTCCAGGAAACAAAGGCACTTCTCAATCCAGCAAGTCTCACCGCATTCCTCGACGAGAAGATGCGCAAACTCGGCACCGCAGCATGTCCGCCGTACCACCTTGCGGTCGTTATTGGCGGAACGTCAGCCGAGTTCACGATGAAGACCGCGAAGTACGCGTCGGCTCACTACCTCGATTCGCTGCCAACCACCGGCGGTCTCGATGGCAACGGCTACCGCGACACCGAGTGGGAAGACAAGATCCTTGAGCACAGTCGTTCGATCGGGATCGGCGCACAATTCGGTGGAAAGTACTTCCTCCACGACGTGCGCGTGGTTCGTCTGCCGCGCCATGGCGCTTCAAATCCGGTCGGTATCGCCGTCTCGTGTTCCGCCGACCGTCAGGCCAGAGCAAAAATCACTGCCGACGGTTTGTTTGTCGAACAACTCGAAACCGATCCGGCACAGTTCCTCCCCGCTCCCACCGACGCCGACCTGTCGAGCGAGGTTGTGCACATCGATCTCAACCTTCCCATGGACGAGATCCGCAACACGCTCACGAAATACCCGGTGAAGACCCGCCTGGCACTTACCGGAACACTGGTGGTCGCCCGCGACATCGCCCACGCAAAGATCAAAGAGCTTCTCGATGCGGGCCAGCCCATGCCGGAGTATTTCCGGGACTACCCCGTCTACTATGCCGGCCCCGCCAAGACACCCGAGGGGTACGCATCGGGTTCGTTCGGCCCCACCACGGCATCGCGCATGGACCCGTACGTCGACGAGTTTCAGGCTGCTGGCGGGTCGATGGTCATGCTCGCCAAGGGCAACCGCTCACAGCAGGTGACCGATGCGTGCGCCAAACACGGCGGCTTCTACCTCGGAAGCATCGGCGGCCCAGCCGCCCGCTTGGCAAAGGATTCGATTCGCAAGGTCGAAGTTCTCGACTACGAGGAACTCGGCATGGAGGCCGTGTGGCGCATCGAGGTGGAAGACTTCCCTGCGTTCATCGTGGTCGACGACAAAGGCAACGACTTCTTCGCTGAAGTCACCACGCCCGTCACCCTCGGCTAAACCCCACTGTTCCTTGGCTGCGAGCTGGCTTCCTGCGGTTAGCGGGGCTAGGAAGCAGTGATGAAGATTCGTATTGGGTACGGCCTCGGTGGCCACGCGTCGGTAACCGACCAAGAAACGTTCGCGCTCGTTGTCGACGAACTGGAACGTCTTCGGTTCGACTCTCTTTGGGTGAGCGAACGTGTGCAGAACAACACGCTCGATCCAATGGTGGCGATGACGTTCGCTGCAGCCAGGACCACCAAGCTCAAGTTCGGCCCGGCAGTCATGGTGCTTCCCGGGCGCAACCCCGTGCTGTTGGCCAAGGCAATCGCAAGCCTCGACTGTGTCTCGAACGGACGGGTGTTGCCGGCATTCGGACTCGGAAGCCCGCAGGCTGCGGAGTTTCAGGCCTTCGGTGTCGAACGCTCCGACCGGGCACCGTGGTTCAACGAAGCACTTCCCCTTCTGCGCCGGCTGTGGAGCGAAGAATCAGTAACCCACCACGGTGAACGTTTCCACCTCGACGACGTACGGGTTCGGCCACACCCAGTGCAGCAGCCCCTTGAGGTGTGGCTCGGCGGCGCCGCACCATCGGAGCTTCGACGATGCGGACGCCTTGGCGACGGGTGGATGCCATCGTTTTGCACTCCCGATATCGCCGCTGAAGGCATGGTGATCGTCAACGAGGCCGCCGAAGCCGCCGATCGGGAGATCGACGACGAACACTTCGGCGTGCTCCTGCCGTATGTGCACGGTGAACTGCCCGATCAACTCATCGCCGTCGCGAAGGCCCGGCAACCAGACGCCGACATCAACGACATTCTGGCAACGAGTGTTGCGAAGCTTGAGGAGCTTGTAGGCCGCTACGTCGAGCGCGGCTTTTCGAAGTTCATCGTGTTCGCCGTGGACGAACCACCGGACTGGACCGAAGAACTCGAAGAGGTCGCAAGCCAGCTTCTGCCGCTGCAGAACTGAACCCGATCAGGGTCAGTTCTGTATCGAGGTGGCGAGGCGTTCGAGGGCCGATAACGGAATCCCGCACAGGTCGAGGGCACCCATGACCTCAGCGATGACGGCTTCTTGCGAGACGCTTTCGGCTGCCCCGAGTCGGGCTAGCGCCGCAACGTCGACATTGTCGATGAAACACAGCGCCTGGTCTTCGCTGATCTCCATAAGGCCTGCGAGAGTCTGGGCGACGAGCACGCGTCCTGCCTCGGTCGCCAGGAGTGACTCAAAAAAGGCGAGGTCGTCTTCGCCGAGCTCGATACCTTCGAGGCCGCCGGCCGCTGACTCCTCTGCGTCATCTGGCCCATCTGGGTCACCAAGGGCGACTTCAGCGCCCGGTGTCGGCTCCTCGTCGGCTCCGAAACAGTTGACTTGCTCGAAGGCTTCGATTCGCTCAGAAGCTTCCAGATACTCGCTGGAGAGCGCGTTCGGGTCGGCCATCGTCGCCACGAAGTCATAGTTGTTGTCGGCCAGTTTGCGATCCAGTGCGTATTGCCCGGCAATAACGGTAGAGAAATCGTCACGAATTTCGACCGGGACCTTTGAGCGAGCAAGTTCAAGGCGAACCAGCTGATCGGTCATGAATTGTTTGAGAAGGACCGGATCGTCGAACCCACCGTCTTTGTCGAACTGGTCGGCTACAAGGTCGGCATCGCCCGAAAGAATGCAGTAGTCGAGGTAGCCGGCTTCGACTTGGAACGTGCCGTCGGACTGGCTGCCCCCGCCTGCAGCTTCCTCCGCCGGAACGTTAGTGGGAGGATCCTGCTGCCCTGGCTCGCCTGTGGTGTCAACGACCTCTGAGGTCGGCGCAGATGAACTTTCGACCACCTGCGGCGACGCGCACGCGGACAAGACCACTAGCAAGATAAGCAGGGGCCCAAGAGGGAGCCACCGTTTCAGAGAGGAGTTGCTACAAGACACGTCATGACATTTCGGGTAAGGGTCTCGTGTTCTATCGGCCGTTCAGGGCCCTATCTTGACCACACCGGCAGCGTGTCTATCGAAGGATCGATTCGGTGAGCGGAACCCCACATGCTGCGGCTGCCTGATTCGCGAGGGCGACGTAGCGTGGCTGTGGGTCAACCGTTTTTTCGTCGAGCGCTCGCCGCAAAACACGGTTCATTGGCACAGGGTTCACGCCGCTCTTTTCGACTTCGTCGACCAAACACGAGACCTGCTCACCACTCAGCGTTGTTGCACCTGCGACCAGGTCGCCAAAGTTCTTGAGAGCACTGTCTCTTCTCGTCGCCGAAAGATCGTCCTGCGCTGATGCCACAGTCTCCGGCGATGGCTGTGCGGCCGGGTCGGCTTCATCTGGGTTGTCGTCTGCACTCT
>CALLQB010000042.1 GCA_938015295.1 uncultured Acidimicrobiales bacterium | reverse complement strand
GCTGAGTTCACGACACCCGAGAGCGAGGCTGCCGAGAAGGGCGCGAACGTTGCCGCAGCAGCCGAACTGTCCATCGAAGAGATCAATCCGCTCAATGCTCACCTTTTCGCCGAGGACCGTTGGCAAGACCATTTCACCCGGCTCCGCAACGAAGACCCGGTGCACTTCAACGAGTTGGAAACGTCAGGCCGCTACTGGTCGCTGACCAAATACGACGACGTCAAAGCCGTCGACGGCGACTGGGAGACCTTTTCGTCAGCCGAAGGCATCGTGCTCGGATTTCGCGTCGGCGACGAGCTACCCGAAGGCGCGATCCAAACATCGCCGTTCATCGCAATGGACCCACCTGAGCAGGGCAAACAACGCCGCACTGTGCAGCCGGTGTCTGCACCTAGCAACCTCCGCAACCTCGAACCACTTATCCGCGAACGCACGGCCAACGTTCTCGAATCGCTTCCTGTCGGCGAAACCTTTGATTGGGTCGACACCGTTTCCGTCGAGCTAACCACCCTGCTTCTCGCGACGCTGTTCGACTTCCCGCTCGAAGATCGACGCATGCTCACCCGCTGGTCAGACATCGTGTTCGCTATCCCGGAGCCCGGCGGCCTTATCGAGACGCAGGCTCAGCGTCAACAGGAACTCTTTGACTGCGTTGCGTACTTCGACAACCTTTGGCAAGAGCGACGGAAGAACCCGGGCAACGACCTCGTGTCGATGTTGGCGCATGGCGAAGCCACCAAAGACATGGCCGCATTGGACCACCTTGGCAACCTCCTGCTGCTCATTGTCGGCGGCAACGACACCACCCGCAACACGATGTCGGGCAGCGTGTACTCGCTCAACAAGTACGGCGACCAGTACGACAAGCTCATCGCGGATCCTGGTCTGGTGCCAAAGATGGTTCCCGAGGTCATCCGCTGGCAGACACCTCTTGCGTACATGCGCCGCACCGCCACACGCGACACCGAGGTCGGCGGCAAGAAGATCCTCAAGAACGACCAGATGCTCATGTGGTACATCTCGGCCAACCGCGATGAGGACATGTTCGACAATGCGCATGCACTCGACATCGATCGTCCCAACGCCGACCGCCATCTTTCATTTGGTTACGGCGTGCATTTCTGCATGGGAAGCCGTTTGGCCGAACTGCAGCTGCGGGTGCTCTGGGAAGAGATCCTTAACCGATTCGAACGCATTGAGGTGCAGGACGAACCGACCCGCACACTCTCCTCGTTTGTCAAGGGCTACACCCACTTGCCGGTGAAGGTCACCCGCAAGTAACTACCCCAGCCGGGCATCGAACGACGCAAGGCCAACATGGTCAAGTAAGAACGCGGGGTCTGACCCTGCGTTCTTACTTTTATGACTGGTTGCTTCAGCTGGTGCCGAAGTACGCCGGCGTGTCGAAGAACAGGGTAAATCGCGTGCCTTTGGTGCCGCCCGGCAGCGGTGAGACCACCTCGATCCCACCGTGAGCGTCGGCCACTTGTTTCACCAACGCTAGACCGATCCCCGACTCGCCAGCCTGACCGACTTCGTCGTTCTGGTGGTACCGGTTGAACACGTTGTCAAGCTCGTCATCGGCGATTCCAGGGCCGTAGTCAGAGACCGAGACGGTTGTACGCGACTGGGGCACAACGTCGATCGCAATTGGCACCCCTGGTGGCGAGTACCGAGCCGCATTCTCGACAAGGTTGGCCAACGCACGTTCGACGCTGGGGCCATCGATGCCGAGACGCAACTCCTCGGGTCCCCGAACCACCACTACTACGCCTGGGTTCAGGATTCGATGTTGCACGACCACTCTGTCGATGATCGCCATCATGTCGTTGTCGACCTGACGCATCTCCGCGGTTCGTGTTCGGGCGCCCGCCAGCAACTCGTCGAGCGTGCTTTGTAATCTCTTAACCAGGGCCTCGTTACGCTCAGTTGAAGCCCGGTAATCCTCAATCGTCGGGGTTTCATTGCTGAGCATCACTTCGTTATTGATCGCCAATGCGGCAAGAGGCGTTCGCAGTTCGTGACTAGCATCTTCGATCAGCTGCTGTTGGCTCTTCGAGGCTGTCGCCAATCGGTCGAGCATGAGGTCGAAGCTGTCGGCGAGCGCCTGTACCTCGTGATGTGCTCCGCTAAGGCCGATGCGACGGTCGAGTGACCCGTCCTGAATATCGTTCGCTACTTCGGTGATGGCTGCCATTGGTTTCACCGCCCGCGCCGACCACGACCACACCGCAAACATTGCCCCAGCAGCGAGTAACACCGCAGCCAGCGCGGCGTCTGGAGCGAACGAGGTGCCGTCTTCGACAACAAGGACTTCGTCTTCGACCACTAGCTCTGAACTCGATTCGGTGAACGTGAGCACAACAACAAGCATCGGCAACAGCACCACGATCAGACCAACCGTCACGAGCTGGCGCTGCAACGAACCATTCGCAACCTTGGCCCGTTGCAGCAAGGCGACGCCGAGAACGAATAACAGCCCGAACACAGCGAGAGGCGGACCCGCGTCTTCAATCGAAGGCTCTGATGCCACAACTACCGCCAAGCCGGCCACAGCGACGAGTATCGCTAACCAGGCGACCGTGCGCGACCAGGTGTTTCCGCCCCGCTGCGACGTAGCCTCGGCAACAGTGGAAGCAGGCAGCACATCACCACCGCGCACGCCGAGAAGAAAAAGCACGCCGAGCGCAAGGATCATCGCAACGACAAATAGCGGCTCGCTGCCGCCGAACTCCGAACCATTTAACACCGACAACACGAGTGCGATAACGGCGAGCAGCAATACAGCACCTATGGCGATGTGGCCTGCACGCAACGATGAAACCTTTCGACCGCTCAACGGGGTTCTCCCAACCTGTATCCGACGCCTTTCAGGGTGTGGATGAGCGGCGGTTCGCCCAGTTTGCCGCGTAGTCGGCTGAGGATTACCCGAACGCTTCCGGTGAACGAATCGGCATGAGCGTCCCAACAGTGTTCGAGAAGCTCCTCAGCGGAGACCACCAATCCTGGATGCAGGCAAAAGTATCGAAGCACAGCGAACTCGCGGCCAGTGAGATGCAGTGGTCGTCCTCGCCTCGCAGCCCGGTGCGTCGCAACATCCACCTCTAGATCGCCGATCACCACCAATCCGGCCTGTGTGCCGTCGCGCCGAGAGAGCGCTCGAATCCTAGCCGCTAGTTCGGCCATGCTGAACGGCTTGATGAGATAGTCGTCGGCGCCAGCGTCGAGACCAGCTACACGATCGGCGACCGCGTCACGGGCGGTAAGAATAAGCACCCGGCCCGGCCGTTCGAGAATCTCGTCGGGGCTCTCCGCCGATTGCAACCGCCGGCAAAGATCTAGCCCATCGCCATCAGGAAGACCGAGGTCGAGGCACACGATGTCGTAGGCGGTGGTAAGAAGAAAGTCGATGGCCTGGGTGAACGACGCTGCATGGTCGACGGCGAGATGCTCTTGTCGTAAACCAAGCAGCACCACCTCAGATAGATCGGGGTCGTCTTCGACCAAAAGAACGCGCATGTCAGAACGATTCTCGCAGAGATGTTCCTTTCGCTGCCTTCCGGTTCATCAACGACCCCGTGGCAGCCGCAACGAGCGGGAAACAGACGAGCAGCCCGAAGAGGAACTGAAACGGCACAACGAGCGGAAAGTCGTCGGCCTTTGAGTTGATCATCGGCATCAGGGGCAGGTAGCCAATCAGTGCGCCAAGCAGAGCTCCTGAGAATGCCAAGAAGGCAGCGATTGCAGCAGACATGCGACGTCCGCTGCTCGGCTGAGCACCCAGCGAGGCCAACAACGCTGTGTCGCCCGACTGCTCAGCAGCCAGCAGCCCCACTGCAGAGATGGTGATGCCCACTCCCACGATGAGACCAATCAACAGACCCAGCCCTCGCAGTCGAGATTGACCACCTGCCGGTCTCTGAAACTCGACATCAACCGCACTGGTGGCCGCTTCACGAACGGCAGTGCGCTGTTCTGCGGTAAGTGCGCTGTCGGCTTTGCCGATCCATCCAATGGTGACCGTCTCGTAACTCTGCTCACCTTCCTCGAGAAATTTGGGCGATAGTAGCACCGAGGGAACAGCCGTTGCCTCGGTCCAGTTGCGACTTACCGTCAAGGCCTCCGACGTCGCCACCACCCCACGATCTGACCCGACAAGATCCTCCCGGCTCTCGACGAGAGCAACCGAGGTGTCGAGCCAATCTGATTCGAGGCCGAACGCCGCAAGCAGCTCAGGCGACGCCACCCAAGCACGGTTGGCAAGGTAGGTCTCCTCGCCGCCGAAGCCGTAAGAATCCGAACTACAGAACACGCATTCCTCGGTAAGGACCCGGAAACCCAACAGCGGAGCGGCCATGCCAAAGCCAGATTCGTTGATAGTCCGTTCGCGGTAGCGGTCAGGAAACGCAACAGCTATTCGGGTAAGCGTGAGCTCAGGAACAGCGCGTCCTACAGCGTCCCTTGCATCAGTCATTGACAACTCGTCGATATCGACCGGCACCTGAGCATGAGGCGAGTTCTTAAGGTTCGGGGCCCACAACACCACCGAATCTGCTTGGAGGTTCGGTCCTTGGTTCCCCGATCGCGCATCGATCGCCTCGGTCACGACCGCGATACCCATAGGAATCGCCAAGGCGAGCGCCGTTGCGGCTACGACAGCCGCCGACCGCCGGTTGTATCTGCTGATTGCGCGACCGGCCAAGCGTTCTTCGAGCGGCAGGTGCGCGGCAAACGCTCCAATTGCCTTCACCAACAGCGGCGAAAGAAGCAACAACCCAACAGGGCTTAACACGACTCCGCCCATCGCGTACGTCGTGTTGAACCTGGCGAACCCGGCAACCAAGAGCGCTACACCTACTCCGGTAATGACCATGCCGAACACAGCGGCGCGACCAACTGGCTCGGGTCGTGGTCGGGTCGCGCTCAACACGCGAACGACCGACTGCTTGGAAAGTTTGACCGCTGGGCGCCGAGATGCCCAAGCCGCCACAGCGATCGCAAGCAGCACGTTGGGCAGGATTACCGAGACCGGCGCTCCGAAAGTAATGCGATGATCAAGCGTCGACTCCAGTGCTGCGACCAAGACACGGGCGCCTATCAGACCCAACGCCAACCCACCAAGAGCCCCGATCACCCCAAGGATCACTCCCGTCATCATCGCAGCGGATCGTACAAGTTTCGGCGGTGCACCGGCAGCCGCCATCAGCCCGAACTGCCGTTCCCGGCGCTTGGCGATGACGGCAAATGCCGAGCCTACGAGCAACGCAACTTCGAGCATGCCAAACGCTCCAACGACGTTGGCGATTAGACCTACCGTTTTCCTGCTCACGGTCTCAACCTCGGAGAACGAGGCGTTCGGGATTCCCGCCGCGTCGATTGTTCGTTCGTCGCCTTCGAAATAGAACTCGGTCGTAGGTGCAGTCCGCAGCTCGAAGGAGCCGAGCGTCGAGGCAAGGACAAATTCCTCGGAAAGACTCATCGGGTTCTCGACCCATCCAACGACCGTGACCGTCGTCGTTCCAACGTCAATTTCGGATCCGATCGAGGGGCCGTCGGTAAAGGCCCGATCGGTAATCGCAACCTCGTCGGCCTCGACCGGATAGCGGCCATCGAGCAATGCAATCAAGGGCCCGATGGTTTCGTTGCTTGGATCCAAGACCAGCACGCGTGCTTCCTCGGTGGTTCCGGAGCGCCCAATCGTCGACTGTTGTATGGACCCGAAGGAAACATTGGCTCGACGCAATGCCGCGTCTGCGGCCTCGGGGTCAGGCGAAGACAGCACGAAATCGGCATTGCCGATGTACTTCGTTTCGGGTTCCTGCATGTTATACGCCGTAACGGCAAGCGTGAGAGCAGCAGTAACGCCAGCAACCAACAGTCCGAGGATCACCACATGTTGGCGCCACTCACGACGTACGGTACGGGCCGCCCACTTCCACATGAACCGCCGCCCGGTCATGCCGCACCTGCTGGGCGATAGGTGCTTTCAACGTTGCCATCGCGCAGCGTCACGACCCGGTCGGCCCAAGCTGCCACGTTCGGATCGTGCGTCACGACCACCACTGCTCGGTTCGGGGTGCAGGCGCTGCGAAGTAGCTGCATTATCGAGGCACCGGTCTCGGTGTCGAGAGCACCCGTTGGTTCATCGGCCAGGAGCATTTGTCGATCGCCTACTAGGCCCCGGGCAATCGCAACCCGCTGACGTTCGCCGCCGGAAAGGTCGTCGGGGAAGGCGTTCGCACGATCGCCAAGGCCGACCGCTTCGAGCACCTCCTGCGCCTGACGCCGTGCCTCTTTGGGCGCCATGCCGTCGAGTTCAAGAGGAGCGCCGATATTTTCGACCGCCGTGAGGCCGGTGAGGAGATTGAAGCCCTGAAAGACGAACCCAATATGGCGCCTGCGCACCTCAGCGAGCTCGGTTGAACTGAGTTTTTCGAGTTGCTGGTTGCCGAGCCTCACTGTGCCGCTGCTGGGCGCTTCCAGTCCCCCGGCAATGGTGAGTAGCGTCGATTTGCCGGATCCGCTCGGCCCCATGATGGCGACCATTTCCCCCAGTTGCACCGCAAAGTCGATGCTGTGAAGAGCTACTACTTCATGTGGCGCGTTGCCGTAGCGACGTCCTAATCCAGTGACTTCTAACAGTGCTGGTGCGATAGCCATGTCCTGCCTTTCGAGTGTCGCCGCCCCACGATGGGGTGGCCTTCTCAGAGCAGAGTGAATGGCTGTCTGTTAACCGAACGTGAACGAACCGGAATCAGACTCGGCGGTATTCCCGCACGGCGAGGAAGCCGAACACCACAACGATGCCGACGCTCCAAAGAACTGTGCGGAACAAGGGGCCGGCGATATCGCCGCCCTGGGTCATCGCCCGGATTGTGTCTACGGCTTGGGTAACCGGCTGATTTTCGGCGAAGACCTGCAACCATCGAGGCATGTTCTCTACCGGGGCGAAGGTCGACGCTGCGAAGGTAAGCGGGAACGCTGGGATAAAGCTTGCTGCCTGCACACCTTCGACCGATTTGATCTTGAGTCCCATGTAGGCGAAAGGCCAGGTCATCGCCCAGGTAAACACCAGCACGACGGCGAACGACGCAAAGAACCAGCCAAGTCCGTTTGGCGTGCGAAATCCGAGGATGAACCCGATCGCAAAGATCACCGTGGTGGTGATGACCGACCGCGCAGCGTCGGCAAGGGTGCGGCCGGTAAGCACCGCCGCTGGGATCATTGGAAGCGACCGGAACCGGTCGATGGCGCCGCCCGCAAGATCCTCGGCCAAACCAACAGCGGTGTTGCTTCCGCCGAAGAGCGCGGTCTGGATAAGTATGCCCGGGATCAGAAAGTTGATGTACTTGCTTCCCGGGATGTTGAGTGAGCCGCCAAAGACATAGTTGAACAACAGCACAAACATCACCGGCGAAATCAGCGAGAAGACGACAATTTCGGGTCGACGAGACATCCGAAGAATGTTTCGCCGAGTCATAGTGCTGGTGTCTCGAAGAAGTTGACCAATCATGACGAAACTCCTGACCCGTCGACATCGCCAACGTCAGGTTGGTCTGCAGCGTGACCGGTGAGCGCAAGGAACACTTCGTCCAGTGTCGGCCGCTTCACCCCGAGGTCGCGGAGCACAATTCCTTCATCCTCAAGCTGGCGCCCAGCGGCGAGGAGCGCTTCGATGCGGTTCGGCACCGGGGTCGAAACCTCGCCGGTGCGCTGATCGACCCAGGGATCGCCAGGACCCAACGCCCCAACAATGCGTATGACGTCGTCGAGTTGCGACCGGTTGACCGGAGCAGCGAACAGCACGTCGCCACCGAGTCGCTCCTTTAGCTCGTCGGCGGTGCCTTTGGCGATAATCTTCCCAGTGTCGATCACGGCGATGCGGTCGGCTAACTCGTCGGCTTCTTCGAGGTATTGCGTAGTGAGCAGAACCGTGGTGCCTCCGGCGACGAGCTCACGGAGAAAGTCCCAGAGCTCGAGCCGGGTGCGCGGGTCGAGCCCGGTGGTTGGTTCATCGAGGATGAGCACTGTTGGCTGCCCGACGAGGCTTGCACCGAGGTCGAGACGACGGCGCATGCCACCGGAGTAGGTGCGAACCAACCTGTCGGCTGCATCGGCCAGCGAGAGGCGCTCAAGCGTTTCCTCTGCGCGTTTGGCTGCTTCTTTGCGGCCGAGCTGATAAAGCTGGCCGACGATCTCAAGATTTTCGCGACCGGTAAGTACATCGTCGACCGCTGCGAACTGTCCGGCGAGGCCAATCAGCGGCCGCACCTTCGCGACGTTACTCACATCAAAACCTCCGACGTGAGCGGTGCCGGAATCGGGTCGGAGCAAGGTGGCGATGATCTTGACCAACGTTGTTTTGCCTGCGCCATTGGGGCCGAGGAGACCAAGCACTTCGCCCTCCGCGACCGAAATATCGACACCGTCAACAGCTTTCACGACGCTGTCTTTGGTAGTGAAGTGTTTGACGACGTTTGCCGTCTCGATCATCGCAGTCATAAGTCCTTCCGCTCCGTCACGCCGAGGTTGCAATCTATTGGAGCCGCGGTCAAACACCCCTCAGCCACCGGGGAAATCTTCACTCGCCCGGCCCAGACGCCCTACGGTAACCTCACGCTGTGCGCATCAAAATCAACGGTACCCGTCTCTATTTTGATGTAAACGGCGTCGGCCTTGAAGTAACCAAGGAGGCGGTCCGCAAGCGGCCCACGATGATCGTGTTGCACGGCGCCCCCGGCCTATCGGACCACACCGCCTTCAAGCCACTGCTCGACCCGCTGCTCGACGTAGCGCAGATCGTCTATCTCGATTTGAGCGGCGCTGGTCGAAGCGACAACTCGCTTGATGGCACATACAGCCTCGCCAAGTGGGCCGACGAACTCGTGGCGTTCTGCGACGCACTAGAAATTGACAAGCCCATCATCTTTGGCAACTCAGCCGGCGGAATGGTTGCCGCCGCCTACGCTATTCGTCATCCAGAACATCCCGGCCGGCTGATCCTGTCGAGCACCCAGGCCAAGCTCACTGTGGACCGTTGCCTCGACGTCTTCGAACGGTTGGGTGGCACACACGCCCGGTCGGTGGCCCAAGGCGCTCTGGCTCAACGAGCTACCGCTGAGGCGACGGCCGAGTTCGGCAAGGTTTGTAACCCGCTGTACAACCCGACTCGCCAGCCTCCTGGTTGGGGGCACTCGATATATCGCAAGCAGGTCGCTGCGGCCTTCCACCAACCAGGAGGCATCTGGCACACGATGGACCTGCTGGACCAGTTGCACAACATTGCCTGCCCCACACTCATCATGGCTGGGAGTGAAGATCCAATTACGCCACTGGCCGACTCTGAGGATATTGCGGCCCGAATCGACCCCGCTCTGCTGCACTTTGAAGTCTTTCAGAACGCCGGACACGGGGTCTGGAAAGATAGCCCCGAGCAGGCATTCGACGTGCTGAGAACATTCATTGCTTCAGCAAACAGTGACCCGCCTGCGATCTAGGATTGCTTAATGCGAACAGTAGTCAGTAGCGGGAATGTGCTCGACACGGCATCGATGTCGTTCGTGGGCGAACGCGATGTGGTCATCGACGACGGCATCATCGTCGAGGTTGTCGACCGCTACGAGGGTTCGAGCGACATCGTCGTGGATGCGGGCGGCAAGTTCGTTGTTCCCGGGCTCATCGACGGCCATGTGCACTTTCGTTTGGCGACCATGGATTTCCGCCGCATCGCTTCGATGAGCGAAGTCGAGTTCGGTATTCGGATGTCGACGCTCGCTCGCCAAACGGTAGAACGTGGCTTTACGACCGTCCGCGACTTAGGTGGCGATGTGTCAGGCCTGATCCGGGCAATCAGCCGAGGCGTAGCGTCCGGCCCCCGAATTCTGCGCGCTGGCCGCATGCTCACCCAGACCGGCGGCCACGCTGACACCGAAGGCGGCGAGCGAGCAGTGCCGAGCTGCGCCTGCTCGATGCGTTCGACCGTGTTTGGCATCGTGGCCGACGGGCCCGATGCCGTGCGCAAAGCTGCCCGCCACAATCTGCGCGATGGCAGCGACTTCTTGAAACTGCATGTGTCGGGCGGTGTCGCTACGCCGTCGGACCCTTTGGAATCGGTGCAGTACACCCACGAAGAAATTTGCGCAGCGGTCGTCGAGGCCGAGCATCGCCAAACGTATGTATCGGCCCACGCGTACTCGCCCGAGTCGATCAAGCTGGCCGTGGGTGCTGGCGTGCACACTATCGAACACGGCAACCTGCTCGACGATGAGTCAGCGAAGGCCATCGCTGCCAACAACGCCGTGATGGTGCCAACGCTTGTCACCTATGACGCCATGGAGGAAGAGGGCGAAAAGCTCGGACTCCCCAAAACCAACCGCGACAAAAACACAAAGGTGTTCAAAGCCGGCCTCGCCTCGCTCGAAATCGCCCGACGAAACGGCGTCACCCTCGGGTTCGGCACCGACCTGATCGGCGAAACGCAGATTCGACAAAACCATGAGTTCGCTCTTCGCCACGAGGTCGAGCCAGCGGTCGACATCCTCCGCTCGATGTGGGAAACCACCGCAAAGCTCTGCCACCTCGAAGGCCGCATCGGTGCCATTGCACCAAACGCATTCGGCGACATCGTGGTGTCACGGGTCAATCCACTCGACGATCTGGTCGGCTTCTCAAACCCGGCCACCGCGTTCAGCCACGTAATCCAGCATGGCCGTGTGGTTGTTGACCGATAGTCAGTCGATGAAACACCCGTCGACGGCCTGATGGTCCTACCATCAGGCCATCACCATGCGGAGGACAGCAATGAGCACCAACATCGACCTACTCATCAAGGGTTGGTACGTCGTCACTATGAACGAGACGCGCGACATCATCCACGATGGAGCGGTGGCTGTTCGCGGCAGCGAGATCGTGGCCGTTGGCAAAACCAGCGATCTCGAGGCGCAGTACACGGCTAAAGAGACCATTGGCGGCGATCGGTTCGTGGTGACACCCGGGCTTATCAACTCGCACATTCATGTCACGGGCGAGCCGCTGACCCGCGGCTACGTGCCCGACGATACGCCGTTCGAAGAAAATGTTTTCATGTGGCTCTGCCCCCTCTATTCGGTCTACACCGCTGCCGAAGAGCGGCTGTCGGGCCAGCTTGCGGCGGTCGAGATGCTTAAATCCGGTACCACGACCTTCCTTGAGGCGGGCACGATCCGGTTCCTCGACGACGTTGTCGACGGTCTCGAAGAGGTCGGTATCCGCGGCCGTGTCGGGTCGTGGGTTTGGGATCTGCCACCCGAGCCTGATGTCTACAAACAAGACACCGACCAAGCCATCGCGATGCTGCAGAGCCAGCTCGAGCGCTTCCCGGCGGCCGACGACAAACGCATTAGCGCGTGGTCGTTGCTGGTCGGCCATACCACTGCGTCAGATCCGCTGTGGAAGGCCGCTCGTGAGTTGGCCACCGAACACAAGGTCGGGATGAGCTTTCATATGTCTCCGGCCAAGCTCGACCCCGAGGGCTTCGTTAACGAGTTTGGTCACCGGCCAATGGTGCATCTTGCCGAACTCGGCATCCTTGGCCCCGACGTGGCGATGACGCACTGCGTGCAGGTCGACGACAACGAGGTTCGCATTATGGCCGAGACCGGCGCCCATGTGGCCCACTGCCCCACCACAGCGTTGAAGGTGAGCTACGGCGTGACGCAGGTTGGCAAGATGCCCGAGATGGTCCAGTCGGGCATCAACCTTGGCATTGGCACCGATGGCAACAACGCCTCGAACTATTCCGACCTGATGCGCGCCGCCTACCTTGTGGCTGGCTTGTTCAAAGATGCCCGGCAGGATCCGCAAATGTTCCCGGCTGAGAAGGCCTACGAGATGGCCAGCCTTGGTGGCGCCGAGCTGATGCAAATGTCTGACCAGATCGGGTCGCTCGAAGTCGGCAAGAAGGCCGATGTGGTCATGCATGACACCGATCGCCCCGAGTGGCGGCCACTGCTCAATGTGATGAACCAACTTGTTTGGTCCGCCGACGGCCGTGGTGTGCACACTGTGGTTGTCGATGGCAAGAAGGTCGTCGAAGCTGGACGTATGCTGACGGTCGACGAGGACCAGATGTGGGCGAATGCACAGCAGTCGGGTGAGGCAATCACCGCTAGGTCTGGTTTGCCCGACAAGTCGAAGTATCCGGTTCTGTGACCTTTGAGGCGGAGATAACCCCGGGCATGTCGCCGGCCGAGGCAGTCGAGCTTGGCTGCCTGGTCGAGCAGGTCGGTTTCGACCGACTCGGCATATCGTGCGTCGCGCTCTGGCCCGACACCTACCAGCTTCAGGCATTGATTGCGGCTCGAACCGATCGAATCCATATCGGCTCGATGGTCACCAATCCCTACACTCGCCACGCCGCGGTGCACGCGTCGGCCCTTGCCACGTTGCAGGAGCTGTCGGGCGGTCGTGCGTTTTGTGGGCTCGGCGTTGGTGCCGGGCTCGAAGATTTCGGCATGCGCTACCCGGCGCCGGTCAAGACGCTTCGCGAATCGGTCACCGCCATCCGCGGCCTTCTCTCCGGCGACACCGTCGACCTCGATGGCGACACGGTCACGCTCGACGGCGCTCGACTCGTGCGGCCACCAGCGACACCGGTTCCGATAGCGATAGGCACTCGGAGCCCAGGTGTGATGAAACTGGCGGGCGAAATGGCCGACATTGCACTCGTTGGCGCCCGCCACCTCACCCCCGAACTTGTCGCCACATATCGAGGTTGGCTGGCCGAGGGCGCGGCCCGCGTGGGCCGCGACGTCAGCAGTATCGAAGTTCTTCCGCGGGTGACCCTTTGCGTCTCCGACGATGAAGAACTTGCCGTCAATAGTGTCAAACGGTTCGCTGCGCACTACCTGCACATCCTCGGCGACAACGGCCCGCCGGTAGACCCGCAGCGTCGTGCCGCCATCGTTGCGACGCTGGATGACGCGACGGGCTGGTACTTCGATCTCGACCGCTATGACCCGCCAGCGATGCTGCGCTTGGTCGACAGCGACCTCGCTCGCCAATTCGCAATCGTCGGCACGCCAGAGCAATGCGCTGCACAACTGCGCACGCTGATGAGCCTCGGGTTCGAGGGGGTTAGCTGCAACCTTGCGGCCGTGCAGCGAGACTCGATGTTTGCCGGTCTTCAAGAAACCATCGAAGGCGCAGGTGAGGTCCTCCGACTACTGGCCAGCTAGGCCGGCTCGTCGCAGCAGACCTTCGCGTGCCGCCTCAGCGTCGGCGGCCAGATCATCAACGTCGACTGTCGTCAGCCGACCGTCGGCCACCACTTGCTGACCAGCGACGTACACGTCTCGCACCGACCGACCGTCGCTTCCCCAGACCAATTGCAGTACCGGGTCGGCGCTTCGCGGAATCCATTCGACCTGGGTGCGGTCGTGCACCGCGAGGTCGGCCTGCTTGCCCACCTCAATCGATCCAACCCGATCGGCAACACCCAGTGCCTCAGCACCGCGGATCGTCAGCAACTCGAGCGCGTCATGGGCACCGAACACCGTCGGGTCCATCGTGGTGTCTTTGGCCAGGCCGGCAAAGAGCGCCGCCGTGCGAACCGCATCGACCATGTCGCCAGCGTTCTCGGCGTCGCATCCGAGAGCAAGCGCTCCCCCGGCCTTCCACAGATCAAGGTGTCTGAACGACTGTGTGGTGCCTTGCCCGAGACGGATGTAGGCCCATGGGCAGGCGATAACCCCGGCGCCGGTTTCGAGGACGATCTCAACTTCGTGGTCGTCAAGGTGCACGCCGTGCGCAATCTTGACGTGCTCACCCAAACCACCGAGTTCGTGCAGGTGCACCAGCGGAGCCAACCCGGTTCGAGCTTTGTACTCGACCGTGTCGGACGTACTTGGCGACAGGTGAAACGTGAGGCCCACCTGTTCGTCACGCGCTAGCTGTGAGGCCCGAACAAACAGCTCGTCGGACATCAGGTTGTGCCCAACCAAGGTCACCCACGCGCTGATGAGATGACCGTCGGCCAGCGCCAATGATTGACGTTGTCGGTCGATGACTTCGTCGGGCGACCCAGCAAAGGGGCCCTCTTCGATGTCCCAACCCCACGATCCAATCGCGAGGCGGGCGCCTACCCGTTTCGCCGCCGCCGCTACTCGCTCCGGGTGCGCAACCGTTCCGGCCTCGAAGGTCGACGTAATGCCGTTCATCAGCGATTCGGCCAACGTGAGCGTTGCCGACAGTTCGTCGTCGTCGCCGGTATGTTCGGCGTGCACCGGCACTGCCCAGGTGAAGATGGCGTCGCCGGGAGGCAGGTTGTCGGGGATCGTCGACTGGATCAGGCGGTCGCCGGTGAGGTGTTGGTGTCCGTTGAGATACCCCGGCACGACAAGGTCGGTGGCTAAGCCGGTCACCGGAGCGTCGGGGTTCAGTTTCGTCAGTTCGCGGAACGTACCAACCGCAGCGATGAGCGCTCCGTCGACGAGTACCGCACCATCATCGACGACGCGGCGATCGGGGTCCATCGTGACAACGGCGCCCCGAACAAGTTTCATTCGCTGAAGCCTATGAGTTCGGCGAAACGTCTACGCCACTCGACCGAGGGCTTGTCGGACTGCACGTTGGCAACGCCGGTTCGGCTGAGGTCGAGGGTGCCAGGCACCTGTTCGAGCATGGCTTTGTCTTCGGCGCCGATCGCCCTGTCGAACGCGATGATTTCGTCGGGGTCGGTGCTGTGGTCATCGTTTCGCCACACCACGAAGGTGAACAATGAGTTCAGGTCGTCAACCGGTGTGCTCAGCAGCAGCAGAATGTGTTCGAGACCGTCGTCGTAGCGGATAGTGCTGCGCACAACGAATGGCAGCGAGAATCCGGTGGTCATCACCCGGTGCACGGTGTCTTCTTCGGATCCGCTGACGGCAACGGCTTCGTCGGGGTTCGATGCTTCGACCTCGTAGCGGTAGCCGAAGAACTCATCGTCGAGCTGTTCGAGATCGATCTTGGGCACATACGGGTCTTGTGCTCCACCGAAGGTTCCGGTGTGCACCCACGGAAAGTGGCTGAAGTCCATGAAGTTGTCGACCAGCCGCGGCGTCGACGTCGTCCAGGCTTCGACCGGTGTGTTGATGCGCCGAAACGCCGGGTCGGCCTCTTGGCCGATTTCGGGGATCGCCATTGTCGGCTCGCCCGGGCACACCCAGATCAGGCCGTACTTCTCGTCGACCTTCCGGCAACCAAGATGGGCTGCGGGTGGGATCGTGGCGTCTGGTCCAGACGAGGGAATGCTTACGCACTTGCCATCGGCGCCGAACGCCCACCCATGGTAGGCGCAGCTCAGCACGCCACCCTCGAGCGATCCAATCGATAGTGGCGCTTCACGATGTGGACACCGGTCGGGGGCCACGACCAACGCGTCTGTGGCGTCTCGCCAGATGACCAGGTCTTCGCCGAGCAACCGAACGGCGTGTGGTTTGTCGTGAACCTCATCGGCTCGGGCGACTGGATACCAGCACCCTTGAAGTGGCTCGCTATCAACGAATGTACTCATCACTTCCCCTTCGGTCTGACCAACAGACCATAGCGCGCCCTGAGATGCCTCGGCGTCTTCGCGGTCTGGGCCGACAGGACACTAGGGTCGCCTCCATGTCAAACGTCGAGTGGGGTATTTATAGCCTCTGCGATCATCTGATCGACCCGGTGACCGGCGGCGAGGTCACTCAAGGCGAGCGGCTACGCGGCGTAGCGCGCCAAGCTTCCTTGGCCGAACAGGCCGGGTTTCACTCCTTTGGAGTCGGCGAACATCACTTCAGCGACTACATCCTGCCTGCGCCGTTGCTTTTGTTGTCGTACGCCGCTTCTCTCACGTCAACGATCCGGCTGGGCACCTCGGTCACGCTGCTGGCCAACCAAGATCCGGTGCGAACCGCTGAAGAACTTGCTGTGCTCGATGTGCTGACCGACGGGCGTGCCGAGGCCACCTTTGCCCGTGGTGTTTCTCGTTCGACGGCTCAGGCTTTTGGGTTCTCCGACTTCGACGAAGTTCGGCCGCGTTTCGAAGAACACCTGCGACTCGTCCTACGTCTTCTCACCGAAGAAAAGGTGACGTGGTCGGGCGAACACCGTTCTCCGCTCGACAACATTCGCCTCCAGCCGCGTCCCCTGCAGAGCCCAGCAGAAACCATCTGGGTCGGAGGCGGCCTGTCGCACGTTTCAGCAGACCTCGCCGCCGAACTCGGCTTGCCACTGCTGCTTCCCAGCCTTTTCAAATGGCCCGTCGACTACCTCGAGATCGTGCAGCGTTACCGCGACCAAGCCGCAAAGGCCGGCAACGCTGCACGCGTGGGTTTTCCCACCTATCTGCACGTTGCCCGAACCTCCCAGGAAGCGCGAGCCCGTTTTCAGCCCCGCTTCGAGCACTACGTTTCGTTCGCGAAGTCGTCGCGATCGGGCTTTGGACGCCCGATGGATTTCGACTCGCTCCTCACTGGCCCAGTCGTGTGCGGAAGCCCCGCCGAAGTCACCGAACGAATCGCCGACATCAACAACATGTTGAACCTCGACCGACAACTGTTTCTCGTCGACGCTGGCGGACTACCCGAGGACGAAGTCGCCGACGTCATCGACCTCATGGGCACCGACGTACTGCCAGCGTTGAGCTGACCGGCGAGAAAGCTACTGGCACGAGAGACGAGACTCTCTAGCGCTAGAGAGTCTTGCGGAGACTGTGCAACAGCACGTGTTCGCGTCCTTCGAGCTGATGGCTGTGCTGGGCGACCCAGCCAAGATGTCTGTAGATCGAACGGTTGTCGTCGGCTAGGTCACCAACGATGAGCTGGAGGTGCGTTTCTCCCGAGCTAGCCGCATAGCGCTCGAGGGTGCTGAGCAAACTCGACGCGATTCCCATTCCGCGACAATCGGGCGCAACCATCAGCCGCTCCACATCTGGCCCGCCTTCGCGGTAGCGCCGAAGGCTGACCGCACCTACGATCCGACGCTCGAGTTGAGCGACCCAAGAGGTCGAGACGCCAAGGCGCACAGTGAACTCATCGAAGGTCTCGTCAAGCGAAGGGACAAATGGCGTTCCGTAGATTCGAGCCTCGTCAACAAATGCTGCCCTTTGTAGCGTGAAGAGTGGCCCGTAGTCCTCTTCTGACGCTAGGCGGATGTCAATCACAGGGTCAGTGTCGCGCAGTAGATAGCTGGCAGCTACCGATATCATCGGTGATATCGCCTCATGGTGGGCATTTAAGTCCAGTTCCATTTGGGTCGATGCAGCGTCATGCAAAAGGCGACTCGAGTAGTCAGATCGATCTTGACCATCCTGACTGCGAGCGTTGCCCTTTGGGGTTGCTCTGCGAATGAGCCGACTTCCACTTCCCCAGCCGCCGATGCGGTGGGTGAGTTGGATGTGATGGAAACAAGCTTGGAAACTGAACCGTCGACCGCTTCTGTAGAAGCTGAAACCATCAAGGAACCCGAAAGCCGCAGGCCAGACGAAACTCCCGAAGGCAACGAGCTTCCTGAACTCTCCTTTGTCGACGCGACCCGCATAGTCAGTCTCGGCATCGACAAAGAGCGCCATACTGCATGCCTTCTACCTGCCGTGAACGAAAAACTCACCGACGAAGGACGCCGCCACCTCGCAGCGGTACCAATACCTGTCCGCGACAACGTCACCGACGCGCTCGCACTCTCACCACACATCGGCGACATCGCATCCCTGAACTACTTGGCGGCCGCGGCCGTTGACTGCCTCACCGACGAAGAACTCCACAATCGCATCGAGGAACTCAGCACCGCTGGACCGCGAGGCAGTGAACCCTGCGTAGCAAATGAAGTGCTCAAGTCTCGCACAGCGATGGTATGGATTGCCTTCTCCGATGAAAATCGCTGGCAACCCATTGCCCAAACTGAACCGCGGGGCGGCACGTTGAACCGCAACTGGCAGCTCATAGACGAATCTGCATCGGCGATGCCGGCAATTGTCGAACGATGCAGCCCGATCTTCGACGGGTTAGCAGAAGCACTCGTTGCCGATGGCTACGAACAACCATTGGCCGACTGCCTCGAAACCGAGTCCACGAAACTTCTAACTGATGATCAGTTGACATCGGTCGGCTTCTCAAATCGAGGAATCTCGCCCCACGCACTCGAAATGGTTTGGGATTCAGACGACCCCGAAATCCTTCCCGAGATGACCAAAGCCATCTCGAGGTGCGGACCACAAGACGACATCGTCGCCGCCGCAACACCCGACACCACAAACACAGAATGTATCCTCGCAGCGCTCTACGCCTCCGACTACGCCCTTGTCCCACTCATCTGGGGCACGACAAACGGTGAACAAAAGAGCGATCCAAGAATCGACGCCGGCATCGCCGACCTGCTGGAAATCCGCGCCGAGTGCCTCTAGCTGCAAGTTCAGACGAATCCCAGCGCCCGCTCGTCGGCCTGTCGACGACCTGGCTTCTCGACAAGTCCGCAAGATTGAGGACCGAGCCGTTGAAGTCCAAACAGCCCTCGCTGATCTCGTGCAGCGTTACCGCGACCAAGCCGCAAAGGCCGGCAACGCTGCACGCGTGGGTTTTCCCACCTATCTGCACGTTGCCCGAAGCACCCAGGAAGCGCGAGCCCGTTTTCAGCCCCGCTTCGAGCACGACGTTTCGTTCGCGAAGTCGTCGCGATCGGGCTTTGGACGCCCGATGGATTTCGACTCGCTCCTCACTGGCCCAGTCGTGTGCGGAAGCCCCGCCGACGTCATCGACCTTATGGGCACCCTATTGGTGAAGGAATTTTCGACGAAGTGACTGACCTCATCGGGCCTGAGGACGCCCCTGAGAACTCTGCAGTGAGGATGTACGCTTTACTTTCATCGCGCACCTCTACCTAGACGCGCTGATACGTCCGGGTCCGGAACCGACTTAGGGTTTCCCACGTTCTTTTCAACTGAGAGAGGTACAGCAAACTTGTCAGCATCTAGCGACGACTACAAACGGGTCACGAGTTCGCTCGACTGTCTCCAACGTGTCCTCGGCGTACTCGCCGATGAGTTGCTGTTCCTCTTCGCAGACGGTCGATTCCGAATCATATCTGCAGCCGCCAACCCTCAACGGATCGCTGCATCAGCTCGCCTCGAGGGCCGGAACACCTCGATCGTCATCCAGCTGATAGGCCCAAACGATGACTACCGCGTCGACGTCGGTTGGAACTTCATTATCGAGGCGAGGGCCATACACCCTTACGTCAACTACGGCATCATCTCGCTTCCGAAACTCCTCGGCGAGCCACAACCAAAATCTTGCACATTTCCCGAACCCGAATCCATCGCTGCGCTCAAGGCCTACATCGCCCGGTTCGATGATGAGGCCGGCGGCGACGGTCCTATCTCGCGGCAGCCATAGCTACGCCACGCGGGCTTAGTGCCTCCACCTAGACGGCCGCCGGTGTCTCCGGCCGTGTACAGAGCGCCACGGGTGTTGATCTCGAATTCAAGAAAGAACGTCGGCGGGGAATGAGCGGTTTCTAAGGACGTTGCGAGGACTTCAAGAGTCAGCGTCGCGTTCGCTGAATGTTGCGAAGCCATGCACCGTTCCGACGACAGCCTTCATGTCCCGTATGGCCTCAAGGTGACCAATAGCAGCAGCCGGATCACTTCGCCGCAGTTCGGCGGTCTTTTCATCGATCACCTCGTTGCGGATCCGTTCGTGCTCACTCTCATCGTCAGCAGGTGTCGTACCCGTTGCGAGTATCGCCTCCGCTTGACTCATTAGCAGCCGACTGAGTGTCTCCTTTTGGATTTCCGGTAGCGCTTCGATGACGCGGGCGGGGTCGACGGTCACAGGCGGTCTTTCGGATTCTCGCGCGGCGAGCGCAGCAGGAGTGTCAGACGAGAATCGGCCTTCGGTAGTTGGAATTGGCGAATCAGCTGCATGGGTCGGTTCATCGGCTCCTTCTGATGATTCGGGTGATGAAGATGAGCACGATGTCAGAGCTACGAGCGCCACGACGACGATCGACATGGCGATAGTTGTTCTCGGATAGTTCCGACGCATGTCCACAGCTTGGACCATATGGGTGCCGCTTATGCACGTCAATCGGTTGGCGCTTTTGAGTCTCAGCGAGCGCCAACCGTCGAACGACGACGAAATCCAGCGTTCGACGAGGTGATGGCTCGCGTGCCGTCGAGCGTGGGCTAAAGCACGTCTAAGATCCGCGTCGATAGCCATACTGTGCGGATCAAACCGAATTGGCTGATCAATATGTCGTTGGTCGTGCTGTTTGTGTACGTATCTCGGGACAGTCTCATAGACGAGCTCCTCGTGGTCTTCGCTTTGATGATTGCGTCGATCGTGGCAATCACGGTCCACGAGCTAGGGCACGCCGGTGCTGCGCTCGTCGTAGGCTCCGAACTCCGGGAAATCTCAGTCGGGTCCGGTCGTCCGTTCCGTACCTTTGAGTTACTCGGTTGCCGGCTCCGCATCCGAATCCTCATATGGGGCGGCGGGCACGTAAAAACCGTCTGTCGCACGAAGCGCTTCTACCGGACACGACGGATCATCTTGCTACTCGCGGGCGTGGGCACAGAGGTTGCCTACCTCTTGCTGCTGTTGTTGATGCGAAACCAACACCACGTCCTCCACTACGCCGCTCGCTTTACGATACCGGTGGTCGGGGTGTCGCTAGTGTCGAACCTTTGGCCGAGAAACACTGGCGGGTTCAGAACAGATGGTGGCCAGATACTCGACACGCTACGCATGTCCGAAGCAGACATTGACGAGACCATTTCGCTCGCAGACACAACCCACCTGCTCATCGACACTCACGAACTTATCGAGACCGGCCGACTGGACCAGCTCGTTCAGCTCACCGAGGGCATGGATGACGACGCCCTTGGCACCATCGATGCGAAGATGGTCCGGGCCAATGGGCTAGTCCTTGCGGGGCGCTTTGCTGAGTCGATGCAATTCTCACGTCTTGCGCGCGATCAGCTCGCGACCGACGACCCTACCAACCTCGACGGCCTTGCCGCGATCGAAAACTTGATGGCGTACGGGCTCGCTCTTGTCGGGGACCCCGCCAGGATGGATGAGGCGCACGAACTTGCGAACTCGGCGTTCGAACATCGTCAACACCCCGCTATTGGGGCAACGCTGGGCGCCGTCCTTGTGCAGTACGGCAACCCGAAACGCGGAATCGAACTACTCGGGCCCGTTGTTGGCAAAGGCGACACAATCGGAGAGCAGTTCGAAACCCTCCGCTTCCTCCTGATTGGTCAGCTCGCAAAGCGCGACCCGCTAAGCGCACGCAACGCCTTTCTCGCCGCGCATCGAATTGCCGGCGACCGCCACGTTCGCATCGACGAACTACTTCCAGCGCTCGGAGCGCTCGAGGCCACAGTGTGGATCGGCCGCATGCACGATGAGGTTGCGTTGCCCTCAGCAGAACTATTCGCCAAAGGACGCGTTGTCCTCGGCCGATCGTTGCTTTCCTGGATGTCACCCGAGCTGGCCAGCGATGTCCGATGGCAGCTGTATTCACAAATGGGTGGAGACCGCTCACTGGCAACCAGCGACCGGTGCTACGCCTTGCGCCAATTTGCCGACTCCATGCTCCCGGCCCAGACGCGCCCGCAACCGCAAGCCGCGACAACAGCGTGAAGCTACCTGCCGAGATCTTTGAAGAGCTGGACCAACTCTGCTTATGAAGGAGAACGTCGATGTTTGCGGACATCTTTGAAGAGTTAGAACAACTCTCCACAATCCACATCCCCGAATTCGAAGACGGCTTCATCGAACCGCATCGCCTCGACGACCCAGCCACCGAGTACGAGATAGAACTAGCCGAACAAGCCCTAGGTTTAGAATTCGACGACCCCTTACGCGAACTGTACCTATTCACCGACGGAGGATTCTGGTTCGGTCACCAATGGCTAAGCATTGCTGCCGTGCCAAGCCTCTCCGAAAGCTGGCGACTACACAACGGTGATGCCGCCGAAAGATGTCCAACCTGTCAGATTCCTGCTAACGAAATTGTGACGGTCGCGAATTCCACTGGCGAAGGAATCATCTATCAGCTAACCGGCCCTGAAAGCGGAAAACTGTTCTTCTACGACCACTACTTTGACGACCACGAGCTGGTTAGGCCGTGGTTCGATTCGCTCGCTGAATACTTCGACTTCCATCTCCAAATGGCCCGCGCCGGACACATCAGTTCCTTGGATGGCGGATTTATGGTCGTGCGGTCCGACGATGAAGCAGCCAGAACTTGGATGGCAAACAACGGACACCCAGCACTGTCACATCGCTACTGAAACGGTCTCAAGGGCAGCAATGTCGATCGGCGCAACGCCGGTCGCCGACTCGCCTACTCAATATTCGTTCCAGCGCTCGCTAGCAGAAACCACGATCTATCGGCACGCCAGCGGCCAGCACCGGGCCACCCGTCGAACGCTATGAACTCCAGCGTTCGGCGAGGGTTGCGAACACGCCCTGGTCCCACGAGAACTCGACCATGTTGCCGTCGGGGTCGCGCAACATCGTGATGTAGCCAATCGGGGCCGGCATCATTGTTGGCGGCATGCCGAGGCATCCGGCTTCCTTCGCTTTTTCGGCAATGTTGTCGACATCGGCCTTGTTGGGCATCTCGATCCCGAAGTGAGCGAACGGCGCCAGTGTGGCCTGTGGAGCTCCGGCGAACGGGTCCTTGTCGGGGAAGAATTGTGCAAGAACAAGAATGAAAGGGTTGTTGGTTTCGCCTTCCATACCGAGCCAGGCGCCGTAACCCATCTCGTCTTCGCGGCGATCGATCAGGGCGAGCGGCGTGAACTCGGTGAACCATTCGATCGTTGCGTCCATGTTGGTCACCCGCAGGGCGATATGGGTCCAACGGGGCTCAGATGGATGCATCGTGTAAGTCGACTCGCTCATGGAAAAGTCCTTCCGTTTGCCCGCACTCTAGCAGCGGTCAGTTGGTCAGACCATGGCCCGACTTCGCCAACGAGGCGCGATCGCTGGCTAGGCAGCCCCCCTTTGGATCAATGGTCCGACCAACAAACCAATTACACTGCTGGCAGCCCAAAAACGAGGACCCGATGTCAGACCCGCAGCCGTTCGAACCGATCTCACGCGACACCGTGAGTTCGCAGATCCGCGCGCAACTTCTGAAACGGATCACCACCGGCGAGCTGGCGCCGGGCTCACCGATGCCGTCTGAGCGCGAACTCAGCGCACTGTTCCAAGTGGCACGCACCTCGGTGCGCGAAGCGCTGCAAGGCCTACTGTCGATGGGCGTCGTCGAACGACGAGGCAACCGGTCATACGTATCGGAACACCTGCCGAGTGTTGTCGTCGAACGTGGCGCCGATCGCAAGACCTTTGTTGCCGAGCTCTTCGAGACCCGGAGAGTGCTCGAGGTGCCGATCTTCGAGATGGCCGCCGAACGAGCTACCACGGAGTCACGTGAGCAGATCGCAGCGCTTGCCGAGTCGTTTAACGAGAACCTCAACATCGCCGAGTTCCGACATCTTGACCGCGAGTTCCACACCAGCATTGCGCAATGCTGCGGCAACCCGCTGCTCATCGAGCTGTACAACAAGGTCCTCGACGAACTCTTTCGCTCGGTTGAATTCGACGAGCTGCTCGGTGCAGAAAAGAACCGCGACGAGGTAGCGCAAATCATCGCCGACTCTTGCGCTGCCCACCGGGCTATCGCCAAGGCCCTGTCATCGAGCGACAACGGGGCCATGGCCTCGATGACCAAGTCGCACCTCGATCAGGTCGAACAATCGATGGTCGACGACCTCGACTAGCCCGCCGCGTCGTTCTCGAACTTCTCGACCTGTTGCAAAAACACCTTGCTGTCCCAGTAGTCGGTGCGGTGCACGATGAGGCCGTCACGTACTTCGAGCCGCTGGGCGCCACGAATTTTGATTGGTGCGCTTCCCTGCCACAGGGCCGTCATCGTGTAGAACACGGCGGCGGTCGCTACTTCACCCACCGACTCGTCGACCACCAACTCCTCGACCACATACCGAAGGTCGACCATGTCGGCGAGGAACCCAGGCAGTCGATCGAGATACGCAGCGCGCCCGACGCAGCCCGCCCCGAGGGCCGATGTGTGCTCATTAACGAAGTCGTCGGCCACATGGGCTGCAATGTCGGCCGGCTCGCGACCAGCAAAAGCATCGAAGTACGACCGCACGATTTCGGCGACCGAACCGGCACTCAAACCTGCTGTTGAACGGGCACTCGACAAAGGCTCCACCCAACCAAGCCTATAAGCCGAATCTCGTGACACCAGGCGACACTTTTTGTCGGCTGGCGTCACGAGATTCGGGTGGTTGGCGGGCTTGGGGTCGAGTGATATGGTCTGACCATCAGTCCATGAGAGGGTCTTCATGAGCAGTAAAAGCATGAACCGCGTCGTGTCATGCGTGCGCGACGCACGGCGGCAAAAACAGTTCTACGAAGACGTGCGAGGGTTCAGCATCATCATCGACAGACCGGGGCCGTTCGCCGCCGACCACATGGGAGCCGGCGCAGTCAAGGAAGGAACAGCATGAACCTGTCCGACCAGTACTGCTACTTCTACGACGACGACGCCTTTGTCGAAACCGACCGCCCCGGCTTTCGTCGACGCGTCATTACCGGCGAACACCTCCAGCTGTGCTTTTGGCGCATCGACGGCGGCACCAGTGGCTCGTTCCTGCA
>CALLQB010000041.1 GCA_938015295.1 uncultured Acidimicrobiales bacterium | reverse complement strand
AACGGCAATATGCGATGCCGGTTCCATAACGGCCTCAAAGGCCGCCGATCAGTCGAACCCATCATCAACCCACACACGCAACAACTCGCGTTTCACGCACCCGCCCCCAAACCCCAACCAGTCACCAAACGGGCCGCCACGCCGACAAGGCCCGCCGCAACCACCGGCCAGGCACCGACAGTCGAACATCGACAACAGCGCACACCGCCACGAAACAGCACACAAACCACCAACCACAACAGCGACGACGACCCCGACGAACCCACCGACTCCTACTACTTCTAGAGTCGGCTCGACTACTGCTCAACGACACAACCAACTCGGCGATGGTACCGCCCTTGGCGCCTAACCCTGCACCATCAGGTAACCCTCGACCGTGCTGAGAAAAGCAGATGTAGGTGTTTCGGGAAGATCCTTGCCGTGGGTTTCGACGCGGACTTCGCCGATCCATTTGCTGTGCTGGTATTCGTGGTTGATCACGGCGACGAGCAGCGTGTGAGCGATCTGGCGAAGCTGCGCTGGGGCGCCGACGTTGCCGTCGTCGATGTTGCCAATCCTGAACCGAACTCGTTCGGCAACGGTGTTGCGGTAGTCCCAGAGGCGGTCGACTTCGGGGAGGTTGCCGCGGTGGCGTTCTTCGGTGGCCGAATCCATCAGTTGATCGAGCTCGACATCGATACTGGGTTCGGCGGCGGTGAGGTTGCGCACCATGAAGTGAGCTACCGCCGGTTGATGGCCAAGGTGCCAGCCGATCGCGCTTGAGTTCTCGTCTTGTCTCCACGAGATCTCATGTGGGGTCAGGTCTGCGGCGAGATCGCTGGTGTAGTCCAGCGCCCGGTCGTACTCGGCCAGCAGCTGGGTGAGGGAAGGAGTGGTCATGAGTTTGTTCCTTGCAGAGTTGGTTTGGGAAGAGATTGCACAATGGCGGCGACGGCCCGTTCGGCGGCGACGAGTGCACCTTCGATGTGGCCCGGATTAACCGGCGAAGTTTCGGTCGATGCCCAGTGCAGCCGACCGTCAAGATCAGGCTGTTGGTAGAGATCGTGCCCGAACGCCTGGTAGGCGCCTAGGCGTTCGACGCCGACCGGCGAGGTGTAGGTCTCGGCTCGCCAATCGGCGATGACAACCTCGATGGGCGCCGGGGCCGCTGGACCGAAGAGTTCGGCGAACTGGTTGCGCACCTCGGCCTCGGAGGGAGCGTTGGAGGTTTCGGTGAGCGAGACAAAGCCGAACAGCACGGCGGGGGAGCCGTCGGGTCCGCTCATGTCGTGAATCTCGCGCATCGGCCCGAAGTGACTGATGGCCGAGCCGGCCAGCCCGCTTTCGCGCCAGAACGGCGAGTCGAAGATGGCGATCACCTTTGCGATGGCGCCCATCCAAACCGGAGTGATCTCGGCCACTCCGCGAACGCGATCGCTCAGGCCAGGTGAGACGTCGACAGTGGACGTGAAAAGAGCCGGAGGTAAAGCAACGATGACGTGCGAACACTTGGTGGTGCCGGTCGCGTGTTCGACGGTCACCGTTCTTTCGGTCGCCGAACCGTCGGCGAAGCGCAGTGCCGAGACCGGCGACGCCAGCAGCAAGGTTTCGGCAGGTAGGTCGTTCGCAATAGCGGTGGTCAGGCTCTGGGCGCCATCGGTGAATCGACCAGAAGGCACGTCCATCGGGTTCCCCTCGATCCGAGACGAACCGTCTGGGTCGTGGTAGATCGCATCGCCTTCGAGGAAGTGGGCGTGTGTGCGAATGCCGAGTTCGGTAATTAGAGCGGCGATGCGGTCTTCGCCGGGCCAGAACCACGTCGCGCCAAGATCGAGGGCGGCTTCGGCATCGCCTGCAGCGCGGCGGTGTGAAAGTAACCGGCCGCCGACTCGTTCGCGTGCTTCGAGAACCTCGACGGTGTAGCCGTCGGCGTGAAGCTTTCGTGCTGCGACCAGACCAGCGATGCCCGCGCCCACCACCACAACGTCGACCCCGTTTTCTCGGGAGCTGTTTTCTCGGGATCTGATTTCCGAAGAGATGCTGCCCGACTGGGTGATTGGCGAGGTCATTTGTTGAGTCTACCTACTGGTAGACTCTGAGAACACGCGGAGAGGACCGAAAGATCGATGGCAAAACCGACCGGGCGCGATGTCCGCGCCGAGGTGCTCGTTGAGGCACGACGCGCTATCCAGGCCAATGGGGTCAGCGGCTTCAGCTATCGCGACCTGGCCAAAGAGGTGGGGATTCGGCCGCCGTCGATTCATCATCATTTTCGCCGCAAGGAAGACCTCGTGACCGATGTCTCGGCGATCTATCGTGCCGAGTTTCGCGAGCTGGCCGAAGCTCTCGATGCAGGAACTGGAGAAACGGTCGAAGACGTGTTGCTTGCCTACGCCGGGCTGTTTCGTGCGACAGCGGCGAAGGACCTCCTCTGCTTGTGTGGTGCGTTGGCAGCGGACTGGGCCGAAGCCGGAGCCGGGGCTCGCTCTGAAGTGTCGGCGTTCTTCGACGTCGAAATTTCGTGGCTTGCCGACAAGGTACGTGAGGGCGTCGCTAGTGGAGAGTTCATCGCCAGCCTCAACCCCCAGAAATTCTCCGAGGCGTTCATGTCGGGACTTGAAGGAGCTCTGCTTCTCGCCCGCACCACAGGTGACTGTGCGGTGATCACCGACGTTGCAACAACCATGTTGCATCTTGCGGGCTCGCCCGGCAACAAACTCTCGGAACAGGTGGCTACATGAGTGACGCCTTCGATTCCCTAAGTCGCGCCGGACAATTTCCGCTGGGCGCCGCGGTGACGATCGACGATTTGCAAGACCAGCCGTACGCAACCCTCGAAAGGCTGCGGGCCGACGAACCGGTGTCGTGGATCCCGGCGCTTGGTGCGTGGTTTGTCACCGAGCGGACTCTCGCCGTTGAGGCGATGCGAGACGCCGAGACGTTTACCGTCGATGACCCGCGTTTCTCAACCGGAGCGGTGCTCGGCGAGTCGATGCTGTCGCTCGATGGTCCAGAACACTCCCGCCACCGCAAAGCCTTTGCCAACCACTTCAAGCCGGCCGTTGTTCGAGAGCAGTTCGAGGTGTGGCTAGCCGAGCATGCTGCGGCAGTAGTTGGCGGCTTGGCGCCACAGGGCGCCGCCGAGTTGCGCACGACCCTTGCTGGGCCCTTCGCAGTAGACACCATCACCCGTTTCCTCGGGCTGACCAACGTGCACGCGGCCGACGTGCTGCGATGGTACGGCGAAATTTCCGATGCAATCGTCGGCGTCGCGCTCGGCCAGCCTGTGCCAGCGTCGAGCGGCCTGGTGATCGACGAACTACGAGAGCGCGTAGCCGCCACGCTCTCGGCGGGCAGTAGTCCATTCTTGGAGACGCTTCGGGCCGAGGCAGTGTTGGAGCCAGAAGAGATGGTCACCGCATCGGCAGTGGTGATGTTCGGAGCGATCGAGACATCAGAAGGCATGACAGCGAACTTGTTGTGGCATCTGCTGACCCACCCGGCGACCCTGGCTGAGGTGCGCGACGACCGCACGAAACTTTCGGCCGCAATGGAAGAATCGCTACGCCTCGAACCGGCAGCAGCTGTCGTCGACCGATACGCCACCTGCGACAAGGTTTTCGGCGGCGCAGAGATACGCAAAGGCGACATGGTGACGATCTCGCTACTGGGCGCAAACCGTGACCCCGCAGTGTTTAGCAACCCTCACGAGTTCGATATCGAGCGAGAAAATCTCCGCCAGCACGTCACCTTCGTGCAGGGGCCGCATGGCTGCATAGGGCTTCATCTCGCTCGCCTCGAAACGGTTACGTTGGTCGACGCGGTGCTCGATGGATTGCCGAACTTGCACGTCGATAGGCGACAGAGCACAGCCCCCGTTGGGTTGATCTTCCGCAAACCTGCTGCTGTAGCGGCGGCCTGGGACCGTGGCTAGCGGCTGATGTTTAACCGACTAGCGACCGGCGAAAGCCACCTCGGCCAAACCCATCCACGCTTGTGCTGTGGCTAAATCACCGGCGACGATGACGCCTGGCTCCGGCCGGCCCCATAAGGCGGCAACAAGTTCGCGCCCTGTTCCTTGCAAGCTCGCTACGGCCGAGCCGTCGCCGACGCCGAACGTTGTTCCGGTGACCGTTTCTCGGATTTCCATCGGGCCAGGTGCGACATTGGCGAGTTGAGAAGCAAGAGGAAGTACAAACTCGACAGCATCGGCGACCCCGTCGATTGAACGGTCGGTCGCGAGTTTGGGCTCGGGCACAGCAAGGGCTTCGGCAACATCGATCAGATGGAGCATGGTCTCGATGGCCGCTCGCCGAAACCAAAACGAAACCTTGCCCGGCCCGGCGTACGTCCAGCATGGCTGCCGCGGATCTGCGGCCTGGAAGGTAGCCAGACACGCCCCCATCTTGCTGACAAACGAATCGATGGCCTGTTGGCCAACGGGAAGTTCGGTTGGCCAATCGACGGCCGAGAACGCTTGCTCGGCCGTGCCGTCGACCGGCGCGTGTAGGGCCTGTGGGTAGGCACGCCCAAGACCAAAGGTCAGATGATTGAGCACGGCAGCGACGTCCCACCTCGGACAGTTGGGTACCTCGATCGGCATCTGCTCTTTGGTGAGGTCGGAGAACCAGGCGATGTTGTCGGCAAACCAATCGAGATGTTGTGCCGGTGACATGTCAACCCTTCTCGTCGAGTGCCTGAAGCCAGTCGTGCCAGTAGAACTTCCATTCTGCCACGTCGCCGAACGTCGGCAGCTTCTCGTGCGAGACCGTTACCTTCAGACGCCCGTTGCCGGCGGGTGTCAACCCAATCCGCGCAACGCCAGGTCCAACTGCCAAACGAATAGCTTTTGTAGTTGGCTTCGATCGCAACTCGGTGTCGATGCCGGGAAACAGGTCGGCCCGTTGCTGGTCGTCGAGAAGGAGAGAACGAAGCATGTCGTGGTCGGCGGTCAACGTCTTCGATGTGCCTGCGGTGAAGGTTCCATCGGGTCGCTGATAGGGGAGCCTGAGCCCGGTGATGCGTTCGTATCCGACCGTGATGGTCTGCGCCCACCAGGCATCGACGTCTTGTTCGGCATGCAGATACGTGGCGATTGCGGTGTGACCGTCGGGGTGGTTGGGCCAGCGTTCGATGATGGCGCACCACTCCTCCCAACCCCGGCCGGTTTTGGCGAGTATGGCGTCGTTCGACATCTCGGGTTCGGACACCCAGACGCGGGTTCGCTCGGGCGGAGCCTTGTCAATGAGCGCCTTGCGGGCAGCGGCGTATCGTTCGCCAGTCGTTGCCATCCGGGTGCGGATACGTCGTTTGAAGGACTCTTGTTTCGTCATGTCAGCTGCTTTCGGTGCCACGGCGGACAGGGGTGCAACAACCTACGCTCGTCGACCGCTTTGCCAAGGCACAACAGTTGCGAACAAAACTTGAGAGGACTAACTGTCGAGCGCTCAGGGCCCCCTTTGCCTTCGCGAACCAGTGGCGTAGGCACTGGATGAAGGTTCGGCGTGACAGCACGCCGAATACATCTTATCTTGACGCTGCATCGCAGTACAGAGTTTCGGAGCCCGGGCCATCAAGCGTTGACGATGCAGAGAACTGCTGCTCAACTAGTACAGGGCAGGTTGACGTGGCGGCGGAAAAAGCAGCGTCTCGGCGAGGCGACAAAAGACGGAGAATGACCGATGGCACCATGTGGCGCGCCGCTGCCCACCGCGTCGCAATCTTGGCGCTGGTGGCCTCGGGTTGTTCGTCGACCACATCCACGACCAACGCAACGGTCAGGGCGCCTTCGACGAATGCATCAGCAAACGAGATAGCGGCCAACGATGACGGGCCTGCGATCCCCAACGAACCATCTGCGGTGATATTGCGACAGCAACGCTTGTACGACGAACCCGATCCGCTCGGACCCCTTCAAGAAACATTTGGTGTTGCGCCGGCGTTGCTTCCTCCGGGGCAACACACCACCGACGTCTTGGGCATCGATCTGACGTTGCACCTCGACCGGTGGTGGCGACTCGACGAGGAGCGTCCCGGGTCGCTGAACCTGGTCCGACCTGACGATCCGGTCGCCGCGTTGTTGCCCGCTTTGTTGATTCAGCGACCGGTGGGAATCGCGCCAGTCGACCGGGTTGCGGACTCGTCGTTTCTGAACGGCGAGCAGACCTACCCCGCGGCCGACCTCGAACAATGGTTGCAGAGTGTCGAACAGATAGAGATCCTTGCTGCAGGAACGGCCAACGTTGGCGGGCGTCAGGCGCAGTGGTGGGATGTTCGCCTCGATAGAACGGCGGGTCCGGTCCTGGACTCGTGTATTCCGGGTGAGTGCATCCTTGCTTGGTGGACGGGTGGATCCCCAACAACGGTGACGCGGGCCCTCGAATCGTTGCGGTACTACCTTGTGCCAGATCCCGAGGGGCCAATCTTCGTTTTACTCGCGTCGGTAGAGGAGGAGTTCGAGAGTTGGGTTGCGTTGAGTACCGAAGTGTTGGAATCGGCGAGGTTCGGTTCGTCTGCTCCGCATCCGGTGCCTGCGGACGTGTCGAACGGCCTGCATCGCATTCATTCCGGCGGCGATTCGTGGCGTTTCGTTGGGCTTCCTGGAGTAGTGGTGACGCCCGACCGTTATGCCATATCTTTACAGCTGCCAGGGTATCTCCATGTTTCGCCTCTCTCGAGCCACTTCGGCGACGCTGTCTCGTCGGTCGTTCGAGCTGCAACCGATCGGGCGGGCAACCAGTTTTCTTCAGTAGACGAAGTAGTTGACTACCTGGAACAGCTGGGCGCGACCTCTGACAGGGTGACGGTCGAACGGCTGCCCGACGAGGACCTCGACGGGCAGATGGCATCGGTGCTGAAGGTTTCGAGCGACGACACCGTGTTGCATCACGCAGTGCTGCACGAAGGCGCCGATGCCTCCTTCGCCAATTGGCCGAAGTTGCGCTACGCACAGATGTGGCTAATCGAGACGCCCATCGGACCAGTCTTTTTTTCCGCCGAAGGTGAAACTGCGGAAAAGTTGGAGGTTGCCGTCGAGAAGACACAAGATCTTTTTGGGTGGGTGACCTTCGATTGCCCGACAGATTCCTGCCGCTGGCTGCGATGAACCACCGATGGCGTTCGTCAATTGTGATCCACCCCTTGCTCGGGAACAGCTGCGGCAGGTCTACAGCGAACACGTCGACGCCGTACATGGGTTTCTCTTGGCGAGATGCGGTTCGCCAGAGCTGGCCGAAGACCTCACGACAGACACGTTCCTCAACGCGGCCGACCGATTTGCTCAGGGTCGAGGTGCCGAGGTCACGATTGGATGGTTGATAACTACCGCCCGACGCAGGTTGATCGATCATTGGCGCAAGTCGACGACCCAACGAAGTCGGCTGGAGCGATTTCGTTCGGAGACGATTCGCTCAAATGCCGTAAAGGCGGCGACGGGGTCCGATGGGCGCACCTTGACCGCACTGCTTTCACTGACCGAAACCCAGCGTGCCGCGCTGACCTTGCGCTACATCGACGAGCATTCGGTGAGTGAGGTGGCCGACCTACTCGGTCTTTCGTATCAGGCAGCTGAATCGTTGCTCGCCCGGGCCCGACGGTCGTTCAAGCAGAGCTATGAGGTGGCGAGCTCATGAACGATACGTTCACCGGATCAGATGACGGCGATAACGCGATGATCGAAGCGCTCAAGGCGCTCGATAGGCCCCGTCGCCCAGAGCCTGAGATGTTAGGCCGCATCGAATCGGCGATGCTCGGCCGCTTCGATGATGTGCTGGCCGACGACGGCGATACCGAAGTCAGTGCTGTCGCTGGCCAATCGTTCGACGGTGGGCGCCCCGACGAGCCCCAGATTGTCGAACTGGGCGCTGCGAGGCCTGAGGTCGCGGAGCGTAGCCGGCGATGGCAACCGGTGTTGGCGGCGGCGGCGGTAGTCGCGGTGGCGATCGCTGGCTGGCAGATTGCTCGCGCGGGCGACGGTAACGAGGTCGCTGTGCCTGCGGAGCAACGTGATGAACTTCCAGCGCTGTACTGCACAGAGTTTCTCGAGCCGCTGGTGGCTGGGCTGCAGCTGTGGTCGCCGAACGGTTCGGACTCTGAGGCGAGACAGGACGTGCAACTGCTTGCTGAGCAGGCGATTCAGGGGTATCTCGACGCTGGTGCTGTCTTAGGGGCAGAGAACCAGGCCCGGTGGATGTCGATGCTTGAGCAAGCGGCGACTTCGCGTCTGCTGGCACGGGGCCGCGATCAGCAGGCCGCTGATGACGCGCTCGTGGCTGTGGTCAACCGGATTGCGAGCAACATTGACAACACCAACTGGTCGCCCGAGTCAGCATCGTGCAGCGGCGATCCAATCAGAAACGAGGCGGCAGATGAGTAGAGGCAGGGGAGACAACGTAGTGATGGGACTGGTCGTGCTGGTTTCGCTGCTCGTCGTCGGCTGTGCGAGCAGCTCGAACAGTACGAATGCCGGTACGCCAGATCCGAGCGGTGACCCCACGGCGGCCTCTGTGACCCCGGCTCCTGCCACAACCACAGCAGGCGGGGCCGATCTCGACGACATCAAGCTGGTGTCGCAACCAAACGATTGGGAGTACCTCCGAGCCGATGTGACGAGCGGGGTGGGATATCCCTGGCCGATTCAAGAGCAGTACGGACCTGTGCCGCTGATGCTCGACCCGGGCAGCTACGACACCGATGTGCTCGGCAGCGACGTCACGGTCTCGCTGGCCGGGCCACTGCGTCTCGAGTTGGAGATACCGAACCAGGTGTTGTTGGTCGACCCGACCTCGAAGGACTTGTTCCCCGAGACCTCCATCGGCCTCTACCGGGCAATCAACTTTCCCGATCCGACGCTTCTCGGTATCGGTCCGCCCATTCCGCCGCCAGCCGCCGATGGTTACCGGATGGAGCCTTGGCTTGCCGCAGTGCCTCAATTGCGAGCCGAACAAGTCGTCGACCTGTCGATTAGCGGCTACCCGGCACGCCACTATCAGTTGGTGGTCGACCCCGACCTCGGAAGGACCTGGGAGTGCGGCGTGGCCACCGAGTGCATCGACTTCTTCAATGGTGATGGGCTGGAGGAGCCCATAATGTTGTCGACCGATCAGCGAATTGAAGCTTGGGTGGTCGATCTCGGCGCCGAGGTCGAGGAGCTGGTCGTGCTGGCTGTCAGCCCCTCAGCTAGCTCGAAGAACGACGCGTGGTTCGCTACGGCGGCCGAGCTCGCCAACAATCTGAAAATTGGTGAGGCGCGCTCTTCGGTGATGACGGACAACCACTGGGAACGCGGCGTGGACACCATCATTCCGGCCGGTGCGGTTCGGCTACCCATAGGGCCGGGAGTCGAGTTTGAGTTACCGACTGCTGCCCGGACCCGGATGCGTAGCGGCTGGGCGTACATGACGGTCTCGGAAGAAGGCGTGGGTATACAACCCAACGTGGAAGTGGTTGCTGCGCCGTTCAGGGTCGACCGAAGCCCCATTGCCGATGCGGCCGAACTCGTGGTGTTGCTTGAAGACGCCGGTGGTGTCGTAACAGGCACGATGGAGGTCGACGGTCGAGAGGCAACGATCGTCGAACTTTTGGGTGTCCGACCCGGGCAGCCGGTATTCCTCCAAACGACACCCCGCGAGGAGTTGCCGACCGAACCGTTGACCTGGTGGACACAGGACTACGTGAGATTTGTGGTCTTCGACACTTCGGTTGGGGCGATGGGCATTACGGCGGAGGCCGAAGACGAGAATGGCCTTGCCCTGTCGGTTGCTGTACAGGAGGTCGTGCTCGCCACACTCGATATTCTCGACTGATGGCATCACCACAGGATTTTCCCGGAGCAGACGACTTGTTAGCACTGTTGGGTGACCTGTTGCCGGACGCGTGGTTCGAGGCTGTCGGTCGCGGCGACGAAGGCGAAGTCCTTCGTTTGCGAAGCGAGCTCGACAATCCGGCGACGGTGGCCGCCCTCGGGAACGCTGGCTGGGTTGCTCCGCATTACCCGGTGGAGTTTGGCGGGCGCGGACTTGCGGCCGACGATGCTCGCAAAGCCTTGACGCTGCTGCTCGACTGGGAGGTGCCGCACGTGCCTCGTGGCTCGGGGCTGCCGCTCGCTGCGCCGACGATCATGCAGTGGTCGAGCGACGAAACCAAACGGCGTCTACTTCGGCCGTTGCTAGCTGGCGAAGAGCGTTGGTGCCAGCTGTTCTCCGAACCCGGCGCCGGGTCGGACATGGCTTCGTTGGCCACAACGGCCGTGCGCGATGGCGACGAATGGATCGTCGACGGGCAAAAGGTGTGGACGACGTTTGGCCATGAGTCGGAGATGGCCATGTTGCTCGCCCGCACCAATCCTGACCAGCCGAAACACCAGGGCATTACCTACTTTGCTCTCGATATGCGGGCCCCCGGAGTGGAGGTGCGTCCGCTGATCAACATGGCCGGCCAGCTCGAGTTCAACGAAGTGTTCATGAGCCAGGTCCGTATTCCAGACTTGCTGCGCATTAGTCCGGTGGGCGACGGTTGGGGTGCGGCGATGACAACCCTGGGAGCCGAACGCCATGCTCTGTCGGGGACTCGAAAGAAGAAGCGCAAGGCGTCCGATGAGATTCTTGGCGGGAAGCCCTATGCCGAGGTCGAAGCAGTCGCTGCCGCGCCGTCGCCGATTGCACGGCAGGATCTGATGGGTGACTACATTGCCGGTCAGGTTCTCGCCATGACCTCGCAACGGGCACGTGCACGGGCTGCTGCTGGCCATGCCCCAGGACCCGAAGGATCGATCAGCAAGATCGCGAAGGCATCGTCGAACCAACGGCTGCAGGAAACAGCGATGGGTCTGCTCGGCCCGGCAGCCACCGCTTGGGAACCAGGCGACCATGAGGCGGCCGAATGGGTCGAACAGTTTTTGCGGACCCGAGCCAACTCGATCGAGGGCGGCACGTCGGAGATCCAGCGGAACATTGTGGGAGAGCGGGTGTTGGGCTTGCCGCGCGAGCCCGACCAGTGCAAGGGGGCTCCGTGGCGCGAAGTGCCCCGTAGCTAGAGCGGGTCGACGGCCCGCTGGTTGGTACTGGTTGCTTGCACGGCTTACGTTGCACCTGTCGTTCTGTAACGGAGGAAGACTCACATGAAACTTGGCGACGTTGCCAATGCCGAAGCCGCCGCATTCGGAAAGCCACTCGAAGGCGTGCGCGTACTCGCTGTCGAGCAGATGCAGTCACTACCTTTCGCAACACAAATGTTGGCCCGACTCGGTGCCGATGTTGTGAAGGTCGAATCGCTGGGCGGCGGCGATCAGGGTCGCGGTAGCCAGCCGTCGGTGGTCGACGAAAGCGGCGCAAACGTCGGCGCGACCTTTCTGCGGAACAACCTGAACAAAAGGTCGATCGCGGTCAATCTGAAGAGCCTTGAGGGCCAGGAATTGGTGCTGAGCCTGGCCGAGAAGTTCGACATCTTTGCCGAGAACGGCAAGGCCGGGGGTGCTGATCGGCTCGGCATCGGGTTCGACGCGGTCTCGGCTCGCAACCCAAAGATTGTGTACCTGTCGATTTCGGGTTTCGGCAACGGCGATTCGCCCTATAGCGACATGCCGGCGTTCGCCCCCATCGTCGAGGCGATGTCGGGGATCTATGAGTTTAAGCGGCAAGGCGACAATCCGCCGGTGGTGGCTCCCGTCGGGGCGCTTGGCGATATCGGCACCGGATTGTTTGGCCTTGTTGGTGTTCTGGCGGCACTTCGTCAGCGCGACCGTACTGGCGAAGCGCAATACGTCGATGTGGCCATGCTCGACGCCATGGTGGCGATGACCGACCTGGTTACCAACTACTGGTCGCTCGGGCTCAAGGGCGGGGCGATGGCCGCCATGATTCTCGATGGTTTCCGGGCCAAGGACGGCTGGTTCATCATTCAGGTTGCGCGCGAGTTTCACTTCGAACGCCTGGCTACCTGCATCGGCCACGACGAATGGCTCACCGACGAACGTCTGGCCCAGCGCCAGGGCTGGGTCGACCACATGGACGACATCATCCGGCCCGGCATAGAAGCATGGGCCAGCGACAAGACCAAGATGGAAGCCGCGAGGGCTCTCGGTGCAGCTGGCGTGGCATCGGGACCGTGTTCGAGCGACGACGATATTGTCGCCGACCAACATGTCGACATTCGCAACATGTTGGTCGAATGTCCGCGTACCGATGGCGTCGAGCAACCGGTGCTCGTGCCCGGAAATCCGATCAAAATGAGCGGCATGGCCGAGGGGCCCGAAACGCGTGTCCCGCACCACGGCGAACATACAACTGAGATCCTTAGTACGGAGTTGGACCTCGCCGAATCGGCTGTCGATACCCTCCGTGAGCAGGGAATTGTCGCATAACGCTCGTCTTGTTTGGCCTGAATAGGCCGTCCGGCCCTTTCTGCGAGAACGACGCTCGTTTCTCAAGTTTGCTACCAAAAAACGTCGATGTAGACGTGTGGCATCAATTCGTGAAAACATTCTTGCTCGACGGTCGGTCGCGGTGCTTGTTGTTGTTGCCGTTGCCGCATCGGTGCTTACATTTTCGGCCGTGTTCGAACCCGGAGCACAAGCAGCAAACCCCGACAACGACCTGCTCATCCGCCTCGAGGCGGCACCGAACTTTGTCGTCGACTCAAACATCGAATCGCCCTCAAGCTACGGGCCCGAGTCAGCCACGCTTTTGGCGGAGCTTTGCAACACCGGCTCTGACACGCTCGACGACGTCTACGTGAACTTCGGCGACTTCGATCCGAACAACGATCTCGACTCGTCGGACTCGACGATCGGGCTCTATCCCGAACGCACCCACGCTGGCCTCACCGGAACGTTTTCGCTCACACACGAAGGCGGAGCCGCGGACGCCAGCCGGTATATCGGAAGCCTCGATCCTGGCGAGTGCACAACACAATATTGGATCGTTTCTTACCCGACGCTCGACGACAACGGCGACAGCGTCACCCAGGCGTCCAACAGCACCGACGACGACCTGTGGCTGAACTACGACGTCTGGGCAACGGCGATCGATCCGGTCGATGGCGCACTTGAGGCCGATGTCACCGAGACCGTCGCGATGCGCAACGAGATCTCGGCAATGGCCAATAAGATTTGGCCAAACACGACCTCGAAGGTTCCCGACGAGTATCTCTCGGCATTCGAAGATCAGCTCGGTTGGCGGCCCGAGGTCGATGTTTCTTCAACTGGTTCGATCGCCGCACTTGAAGGGGTCTGGTACGACTTCGGCCGAGTGAACCAAGGTTTTGACAACGACGGCGACGGCGTTCCCGATTACAACGCGTGGGCGCAGCCTGTAGGCGATCCAGGGTTGTTTGACCCCTCCTGTTTCCGGCTCGTCCGCACCTATGGCGTCATCATCGTAAAACTCAACGATGGCACCGAGCAGATCATTGCGTTTGAAGATCAGACCTATTTCCCGAACCTCCCAACCAACAACACGGGTGTGGTCGGTCTTGTGTTCTACGAGTTCGTCGCGACCGACGGCCCTTGCTCAACGCAGCTCAGTCCGTACCAAGAAGTCGCTTCGGGGTCAGACAACGAGAAGTTCAACGGCGACTACGGCACCTACACCGGCACGTTGTCCTCGTCGGCGCCCGAGGTCTCGTTCGACAAGACCGGGCCAGTGAGCACGCCGGTTCCCGGAACCGGGACCTACACCTTGACGGCGGTCAACGACGGCGCCAACCCGGTTGGCGCGATCGACTTCAATATGCCGGTTGTCTTTCGCGACGCCATCCCCGCAGGAACGACCTACGTCGCAGGCTCCGCCGAAGCCGGCAACACCTTCACTACCGGCACCGCCGACGTGGTGTATTCGGTTGATGGTGGCGCAACGTGGAGTTCGACCGAGCCGGTCGACCCAACCACGGTCACCAATCTGCAGTGGTGGCTCACCGAACCACTAGGCCCGGGTGAAACAGCGACCGTCACCTTTGATGTAGATGTGCCGGTTACCTACACCGAGGCGACGGTAGAAAACAACGCTGGCGTCGGCGTCGGCGGAGCCGACCCGTTCCTCACCGACAGCGTCACGACGCTTGTCGAAGGCACGCTCAACCTGAGCGGCAATGTCTTTGACGATGATGGCGGCACCGCCGGGGTGCCGGCCGATGGTCTGCTCGATGCGGGTGAACCAGGGCTCCCGTCGATTGACCTCACGTTGTACGTCGACACCGACGGCGACGGGCTCATTGGCCCGAACGATCTGGTGTGGGGCACGACAACGACCGACACAAACGGTGACTACACGTTCTCAAATCTGCCCGATGGCGACTACATCATTGTTGTCGACACCGACGACGCACCCCTCGGGTACGGCGCATCCAGTGACACCGAAATTCTCGCCTCCCTCGCTGGAGCCGATGTCACTGATGTGAACTTTGGGTTTGTTACCCCTCTCGCTCTTGATAAAGCCGTAGTGGGCGCGGGTCCGTTCAATGAAGGCGACCTCGTTAGTTACACACTGACGGTCGACAACAACCTGCTCGACTCTTCTGGCGGAGGCGGAGCGGCGCCCGTCAACGCTATTGATGTGTGGACCGTGTCGTCACCGGTCACCAACCTCGCCGGAGAAACCAGTGGTACCGCCTTTACCGACGATGCCAACGTCATCGGGGCGCCCGATGGCCTTGTAGCGACGCAGGTCAACGGTTTCAGCTCGACCTTCTTCGGAAACGATCTTGTAGGCGAGGTCGATCTGCCGGTCGTCGAGTGCGGCACGATTAGCTCCGTCGAGGCCGTATTTCACCTGTCGATCTTCGACCCAGCGTTGGCCGATGACGATGTGGTTGAGTTTTCGATCTATGACCTCAGCGATCCCGATAGCATCATCGACTATTCGCTGCCGGCCTTCGGCATTTCGAATCTGACGGCGACGCCCACGGAGTTTGCCTTCGACGTAAGCGACCTTGTGCTCGACGGAGTTGCGGCAACCGATTGGGCCATGTGGGACGGATCCAGCGTCGTGCTGCCATCGCTTGCCGTGGTCTGGGTCAAGATTGGTAGCCAGGACTCAGTCGACTTCTTTGTTGACGCAATGGGCTTCCGGATCAACGTCGATGGTTGTGGCGGCACCGGCGGGGGAACATCAACGAGTTCGTTGGCGTGGGGTACGTCGACCCAAGGCGATTCGAACATGGCAGATGTTGCCAATGCCGTCTTGCCTGGAGAACCAGAAGGGTCGGAGGCATTCAGCGACTTCACCGGCGGAAACTCAACGCTGACGGTCGATGGGTTTGCTCCGGCCGATACCGGCGCAGCGATCGAGTCGGTAAACGTTTTGCTCGATGTGCAAACGACCGGCACATTTGTTGACGACACAATCACCATTGAGGTCCTCGACGGAGCGACTGTTGTATGGAGTCAGGTATTGACCGGCGCGGCACTTGATTCGTGGGTGTCGGCATCCTCGCCCGTCGTTCTCGACATCACCGCCGCTCTGCCATCTTGGACCTTTGCCGATTTCTCCACCCTGGCCGTCCGCATCATTACCAGTCAGTCTGGTAGTTGGGACGGCAACTTCTTGTACATCGACGCTATTGGTGTCGAAGCGATCAGCGTTTCTGCCGGTGGCTCAAGCGGTTCGTTCGATTCTGCGACGACCGTCGTACCGGTTCCGCTTGTCGATGACTTCGACGAGAGCGCTTTCGAGTTCGTTTCTGCGAACGTCGCCCCGAACAACGACCCGTCGACTGATGGCTTCATTAGCTGGGACGATGTTGGTCCGCTGAATGCTGGCGCCACGACAACGATCACCGTCACGTACCGCATCCTCGACAACGCCGACGGTGTCGGTGGTTCGTTCGCTGTCGACAACACTGCAACCATCGACGGCGCGTTGTTCGCCGATGGCACCGGAGCGCAAGCCGCACCGATCACCGATCTCGAGACGATTTCGGTGGAGAAGAAGGGCAGCATTAGCGGCTACATCTGGAACGATGCCGATTCTGATGGTTGGCAGGGTGCCGACGGCTATGAAGTTGGCGAACAACTGATCGAAGGCGTAACTGTCTACCTTTACGTTTGTGAAGGCGTTGTCTACCCCGGCAACACGAGCAAGGCGTGTGGTGCCGGTGGTACCGGCACCGACTGGACGGCAACGCCGGTAGTCACGGCAACTGATGCTGATGGCTTCTACGAATTCCCTGGCCTTGACGCCGGCTACTACTACGTCACCACTGATCCATCCACGCTGCCTGGCACCGTCTCACAAACCGGTGACCCCGATCAGACCAGCGGCATCTGCTCGACCTGTGACAACACCTGGGGAGATCCGGGCTCGACGCTTGGGTCTTTGCCCGGCGACATTTCTGCCGCTGAGGACTACCAAGAAGTGAACTTCGGCTACAGCGTGCCGCCAGCTGTGTACGGAAATCTTTGGGAAGACGTCGATGGCGACGGCGTGCAAGAAAGCGGCGAAGAACCACTCGCTGGCTGGACCGTTGAGATCTACAACGGCGGCGTCCTTGTTGGAACGACAACCACCGATGCGCTTGGCAACTACGAGTTCGGCGACCTTACTTCCGGCGTCGCCTACGACATCGTGGCTGTTCCGCCGGTGGGAGAAACATGGGTGTCGACATTCGAGACCGATGCGACCATCGACAGCTCGATCACTTTCAGTGCAACGGCCGGCACGATTGACGGCTCAAACGACTTTGCTTTCCAGCAACAGGGTGCTTCGACCATCGGCGACACGATTTACACCGATTGGAACGGCGACGGCACACAGCAGGCCTCCGATGAAGGAATTTCCGGCGTCGAGGTGACCCTTTGGGTCGATACTGATGGCGACGGCATCGGCGACGTACAGGCAGCAACGACGACGACCAGCGACGGGACAACCGACGTCGATGGCGATGGCTCGATCGATCCTGCCGGCACCTATCTGTTCGAAGACCTACCAGCCGGCGACTATGTGGTCGTCGTCGACGCTACCGGTCCGGTACTCACCTCCAACCAGACCGGCGACCCGGACGAAGCCGGCACCTGTTCGGCGTGCAACAACGCAGGTGAAGTTACCGTTGACGGGCTCACCGATGTTCTCGATGTTGACTTCGGCTACCAGCCCGTTGGCACCGCAAGTGTCGGAGATACGGTGTTCTTCGACGCCAATGGCGACGGTTCGCAAGGGCCTGGCGAAGATGGCATTGCCGGTGTCACGATCGAACTTTGGGCCGACGTCGACGGCGATGGAACCTTTGTCCTTATCGGCAGTACGTCGACCGACTCGCTTGGCAACTATTCGTTCGATGGGCTCCCCGCTGGCGACTACCAGATCATCGTTGATCAGACCGACCCCGATATCCCGACCGATGGCTTTGGACTTCCATCGGTTGCTTCGACAGCTACGAGCGTCGACGTCACCCTTGCCGAAGGCGAAGTGGTCGACACCGCTGACTTCGGCTTTGCCACCCTTGGCGCGATCGGCGACACCGTCTTCGCCGACGCAAATCAGAACGGCACCCAGGACTGGACCGAGAGCGGCATCGCCGGTGTCACTGTCGAGCTCTGGGAGGACCCCGAAGGCGACGGCACGTATGTGTTGCTTACCTCAACGGTCACCGACGCCAACGGCAACTATCAGTTCACTGGACTCGAGCCGGGTCTCTACCAGACCGTCGTCGACACGGCGACGCTGCCATGGCCAACCGCGCCGCAAACCGCCGATCCAGACCGCGACGGCGAACCCTGTGCAAGCACCGAGTACCCGGCCCTTCCCGGCTGCGACAACACACAGACCGACATAACAGTTGGCTACGGCACGACCTACATGGGTTCGGACTTTGGTTATCTGCCTCCGGGAGTCATCGGTGATTACCTCTGGCGAGATGGCGATGCCGACGGCATCCAAGATGCTGGAGAACCCGGTATCGGCGGTGTCACCGTGCAGCTGTGGTCCGACACCAACGACGATGGCATTGGCGATGTGCTTCTCGAAAGCGTCGAAACCGACCTTGACGGCTACTACGGTTTCAGCAATGTTCTCGACGGCAACTATGTCGTGTCGATCGATGAAACCACGTTGCCGCCATCGCTGGTGCCGACAACGGGCGCCGAAAGTATTGGCGCAAACGATGCCCCCGTGACTCTTGCTGGTGGGGAAGTCACCGAAATCGACGGCGCGGCTTGCACCGACTGCGCTTTGAACGTTGACTTTGGCTACACCCTCTCGGGGACGAGCTCACTTGGGGGCACGATCTGCCTCGAACCAACTGCAGAAGGCACCTGTGCCGACCCGGCAAACGAGACCGAACTCGAAGGTGTAACCGTCTATCTCTACGACGTAAGCGGCACTTATCTGGGCTCGGCTGTCACCGACGCCAATGGCGACTACTTCTTCGCCGGAATTCCTGACGGCGACTACCGCCTGGTTATTAGCGTTACCAGCGAGCCACTGAACCTGAGCTCACTCACCACCGATACCGCCGATGTTCCAGTCGTAGGAAGCATCGACACCTCTTTTTCGACCTCGGTCATCTACGACACCATCACGGTTGCGGGTCCAACAACCGACGTTGACTTTGCCTTCATTCTCGATGCGAGCATCGACATGGGCGACCTTCCAGACACCTACTCGACCACCCTTGGCTCTTCGCCGACCGGTGCGTATCACATCCTCGACGCGGTCCCCACCCTGTACCTTGGCGCATCGGTCGACAGCGAATCTGACGGAACGCCCACCGCCGACGCGACCGGCGATGGCGCAGATGAAGATGGCGTCGTTTTCGTCAACACGGGCGCCTGGGCCGAAGGAACAGCACTGGGTGGTGCCGGCGGATCCGTCGAGGTCACCTCGTCTGGCACGGGCTATGTAGTCGGCTGGATTGACTTCAACAACGATGGTGACTTCCTCGACTCAGGCGAAATGGTGGTTGACCAGGCTGTAGTCGCTGGTACCACCACGGTGAGCTTCGATATTTCGGCCGGAACCGATCTTTCCACTGGCCTCTATAGCCGTTTCCGTCTGTTTGCCGAGGCGCCACCAATCTCCAGCCTTGCCTCGGTCGGCGGTGCCGAAGATGGCGAAGTAGAGGACTACCTCATCGAGATCCCCGACCTTGGCATCGCGAAGTCAGTGCTGTCGGGACCTACCGATAACGGTGACGGCACCTTTAGTGTCACCTACCTCGTCACGGTCGCGAACAACGGTGCCGGCGACGCCACCGAACTGCAGATTGTTGACGATGTAGCTGCAACCTTCGCCAGTGCGACAAGCATCGATACCGTCTTGGCTACCAGCGCAACATTGAGCGTGAGCGGAACGTTTGGCGAAAGCGACGCCAACGTGCTCGATGGCACCGACACCCTCGTTGCTGGTGCCCAGGCAACTGTTGAAATCTCTGTCACGTTCACCCCCGATTTCTCTGCATGCCTTGGCGACTGTGTCTACGACAACCAAGCGCAGGTCCAGTCGGCTGAGGGTGTAACCGACCTCTCTGACTCGGGCACCAACGCGACCGACGATGCACTCACCGGCGGCGACAACACCGGCGAGCCCGGCGACTCGGGTTCGACCGATGACCCGACACCGATAACCATCTCCGCGGCGCCGTCCATCGCTCTCACGAAGTCGGTTGCTGCAACGACCGGCCTTGAGGTTGGCGATACCGCAACCTTTACTTTCGTGGTCACCAACGATGGCAACACGCCTCTCAGCGGCATCGACATCACCGATGGAATGACCGGACTCGGAGCTATCTCGTGTGGTCTGACTTCGGCTGGCGACTCGTTCACCGACGGAAGCGGCGCACTTCTGCCCGACGAGTCGGTTTCGTGCACCGCTGACTACACGGTCAACGATGCCGACGTCATTGCCGGCTCGATCACCAATGATGCGACGGTCGATGCTGAAGACCCGCAAACGACGGCGGTGTCGGATACAGCGACCGCTACGGGCACGACGGTCGCTGCCAACGCGGAGATCACGCTTGTGAAGTCGGCGCTTCCGGCTTCTGAGGTAGCGGCTGGCGACTCGATCGCCTACACGTTCGCCGTCACCAACTCGGGCACGCTTACGGTCACCGACATTTCGATCGTCGACGCGTTGCCCGGCCTTTCGGCAATCACCTGTTTGGGCGACAGCGAACCCGATGGCGACATCGACTCGCTTGCGCCGGGAGCCTCGACGTCGTGTTCGGCCACCTATCTCGTTTCGCAGACCGATGTCGACACCGGTTCGATCAACAACATCGCCACGGCAACTGGTTCGGCCTCTGACGGTTCGTCGCCGAGCGATACCTCGGCGGTCTCGGTGCCGACGGTTACGGCGAACCCGACAATCGACATTGTGAAGACGGTTTCGGGCTCGACTGATGCCGACACAAGTGGCGGCCTTTCGGGTGGCGACACCCTCACCTACAGCTTCCTCGTTGAGAACACCGGCAACGTCACCCTTGCAAACATGGTTGTGTCCGATCCGCTGAGTGGGTTGAGTGCAATCACTTGTGGGGACACTTCTGGCGGCGCGACCTTCGTCAATGATGGCTCGGGATCGTTGGCGCCCGACGAAACGGTTCTCTGTACCGCGAGCTACGTCGTGAGTGCCGGCGATGTCACCGCTGGCCAAATCGACAACACCGCCGAGGTTCGGTCGGACGCTCCCGGTGGCGACAACATCGATCCTCTCGACGACGTCGTTGCTACCAGCGCCATCAGCACACCGCTGCCGTCGCTCACGATTGATAAAACATTCAGTTCGTTCACCGACAACGACGCTAACTCGGTCGTGACCGTTGGCGACGACCTGGTGTATTCGCTGCTGGTTACCAACACTGGTGAGACCGTGCTGACGTCAGTAGTCGTTACTGACGACATCACCTTGGTCGACTGTGGTGCGTTCTCCGGCACGCTCGCAATCGGCGAGTCGGTTACCTGTTCGGCAACCTACACAGCAACAGCTGCCGATGGCACGGCCACCCAGATCGAGAACACCGCTTCAGCCGACAGCGCCGAGACACTTCCGGTGTCGGACTCGGTCATCACTGCTGTGCTGTCGCCAGAGCTGACTATCGCCAAAACCTTCACCGGATCGACCGATAACGACTCGAACGGATTGGTTACCGCTGGCGACGAGTTGGCTTACAGCATTCTGGTGAGCAACACCGGCAACGTCGCTCTCACTAGCGTGACGGTTGCGGACAACCTGACGTCGGTTGATTGCGGCGTCGGTTTCGCCAACGACGGTAGCGATTCGCTCGCTGTTGCCGAGTCGGTGACGTGTACCGCGACCTATGTGGTGACCAACGCTGATGCCTTGGCGGAGAGTGTCACCAACATTGCCAGCGCCGACAGCGCCGAAACTGCGGGTGTCACCGACACCGAGACCGTCGCCGTCGACTCGCCGTCGTTCACGATTGTGAAGACGTTGATTGGCTTTACCGACAACGACACGAACACCCTTGTGACCAGCGGCGACGACCTGTCGTATGCAATCACTCTGACCAACACGGGTAACGTTGATCTGACCAACGTGGTTGTTTCGGACAACTTGACCACCGTCGACTGCGGTGCGTTCGCCGGCACGATTGTGGTTGGCGGATCGGTGACGTGTACCGCGTCATATACCGTTGCCCCAGGCGACACGGTGTCTGGCGCAGTGACCAACATCGCGACCGCTACGACCGCCGAAGCCGGATTGCTTACCGGTACCGAAATCGTCACGGTTTATGACCCATCGATGACCATAGATAAGTCGTTCACCGGTTACACCGACAACGATGCCAACGGTTTCGTGTCGGTTGGCGATGACCTTTTGTACAACATTGTTGCGACCAACACTGGCAACGTGGCGCTGTCGAACGTGGTCGTGTCTGACAGCCTGAGCGCCGTCGATTGTGGGCTCGTCTTTGCCAACGATGGCACCGACTCGCTTGGTGTCGGCACGGCTGTTCTGTGTACCGCTAGCCATACAGTCACGGCGTTTGACGCTGCAGCAGGTGCGGTGAGCAATACCGGTAGCGCAACCAGCACCGAGACGCCGACCGTCACCGATGTTGCGACCGTCAGTGTGCTGACCCCCGAGCTCACGATTGCGAAGGCCTATCTGAGTTTCGTCGACAACGACTCCAATACGGTGGTAAGTGCCGGCGATGAGCTGACGTACGTTATTACTGCGTCGAACAGCGGAAGTGTGGCTCTCACCGGGGTCACGGTTGCCGACGACCTCGCAACGGTCGATTGTGGCGTTGGGTTCGCGAACGATGGTTCCGACACGTTGGCCATTGGTGAATCGGTTACCTGTTCGGCCACCTATACCGCTACTCCGGCCGACGCCATTGCTGGCTCGGTGGATAACACGGCTACCGCCGATAGCGCGGAGACCGCTGCGGTTACCGATGTTGAGACCGTTTCGGTTGTAACCCCATCGCTCGGCGTGGTGAAAACTTCTACGGGCTTTGTCGATAACGACAGCAACGGTCTCGTCACATCGGGCGATACCCTCACCTATTCGATTACGGCCACCAATGGCGGCAACATCGACCTCGCCGGTGTAGTCATCAGCGACAGTCTTGCCGCGGTCGACTGTGGCCTTGGCTTCGCCAATGACGGTTCCGACAACCTTGTAGTTGGCGAGTCTGTCACCTGTACCGCTTCCTATGACGTCACCGGTCTTGATGCTTCGGCGGGGTCGGTCGACAACACGGCGACCGCTGACAGCGACCAAACTGCTCCGGTGGACGACACGGTTTCGGTTACCGTGACGACGCCCGCCATCGGCATCGCCAAGACCTACTCGTCGTTCGTCGACAACGATGCAAACAGCCTTATTACCGCTGGCGATGAGGTTACCTATGCGATTCTTGTTACCAACGCCGGCGACGTCGACCTTACCGGCGTGGTGGTGTCGGATTCGCTCACCAGCGTCGATTGTGGAGCCTTTACCGGCACCATCGCGGTCGGCGGATCGGTTTCCTGCTCGGCGACCTACACCGCGACGGTCGCTGACGCTGCTGCAGGCCAAATCGACAACACTGCGTCGGTCGACTCTGACCAAACCGGCCAGACGAGTGACACCGAGTCAGTATCGGTTTTCGAGCCGGGTCTGCTACTCACCAAGTCGTTCAGCGGTCTCACCGACAATGATTCCAACGGATTGACGACCGAAGGCGACACGCTCACCTACCAGATCAGCGCAACCAATACGGGCGACGTCACGCTGACCGGCGTCGTCATGTCGGATCCCCTTCTTCCTACGCTTACTTGCGATCTTGGATTCGCTAACGATGGCAGTGACTCCCTTGCCCCTGGTGCGACGGTGAGTTGTTCGGGTGACGTCACGGTCACCGCTGCTCACGTCACAGCTGGGTCGATTGTTAATAGCGCAACTGCTGATAGCAACGAGACAAGTCCGCCAGTTTCTGACACGGTCACCATTTCGGTCAACGATCCTGGTCTTGGTTTGACCAAGAACCTGCAGAGCTTTAGCGACAACGATTCGAATGGCCTGATCACCGAGGGTGATGATCTTGTCTATGAGATCATCGTGACCAACACGGGCGATGTCGAACTTACCGGAGTAACGGTTGTCGACGGCCTGGTTGCGGTCGATTGCACCGGGTTCAGTGGCACGCTTGCCGTGGGCGGGATCTTTATCTGTAGCGCCACCTACACAGCTACCGCCGCAGACGCGTCGGCAGGCGAGATAACCAACACCGCCGTTGCTGATTCGAACGAAACCGCAACGGTGAACGATTCGACCACGGTCACGGTGAACGATCCATCTCTCGCAATCACCAAGGTGTTCACCGGGTTTACCGACAACGACACAAATGGCGTCATCACCGCTGGCGACACGCTCGCTTACACGTTGACCGCTCAGAACACCGGCGACGTCGCGCTTAGCGGAGTTGTTGTCACCGACTCACTCGTAGCGCCGGACTGTGGCGTCTTTGATGGCACGCTGGCCGTCGGTGGTTCGGTCATCTGCACCGCCTCCTACACCGTCACCGCGGCGGATGCCCTTGCCGCGCAGGTCGACAACACGGCCACCGCTGACTCTGCTGAGACCCCCTCGGTTACCGATGAATCAACCGTCGTTGTGCTGACCCCCGGTGTTGCTTTGACGAAATCGACAACTGGCTTTACCGACGCGGACAGCAATGGTGTTGTGACCGAAGGTGACACCGTTGCGTATGAGATCTCGGTATCGAACACCGGCAACGTTGCGTTGTCGGATGTGGTGATCGCCGACAGCCTCACGACCGTCGACTGCGGCATTGGTTTCGCCAACGACGGCACCGACACCCTTGCTGTTGGCGCCTCGGTTGTCTGCACGGCCACCTATGTCGTGACGGAGGCTGACGCGAGTGCCGGTTCGGTGGTTAACACAGCGACGGTCGATACCGGTCAGACCGCACAGGTTGCTGAGGACAACACCGTTCTGGTTGAGGAACCAGGTGTATCGATTACCAAAACAACCACCGGCTACACCGATACCGACGGCAACGGCTACCTCACCGAGGGTGACACCGTTTCGTTCGAACTGACGGCTGTGAACACCAGCAATGTGTTGCTCACTGGCGTGACGATCAGCGATGACCTCGCGCCAGTTGACTGTGGCGTTGGTTTTGCCAATGACGGCACCGACAGCCTCGCTGTTGGCGCCTCGGTTACCTGTACTGCTTCCTATGTGGTGCTTGCGGCAGATGTAGCGGCTGGCGAGGTCGTGAACACTGCGACCGCCGATTCGGCGACGACCGACCCGGTCGACAGCGTGATCAACGTGGCCGTCTTTGAGCCCGCCGTCGCTATCTCGAAGACCGCGACGTCGGTTGGAGACGCAGATGCAAATGGATTGACCACGCTCGGCGACACCATTAACTACTCGGTTGTCGTCCTCAACACCGGCGACACGGACTTGAGCGGCATTGTCATCTCCGATCCGTTGCTCGATCCTCTCGACTGTGGCGTTTCGTTTGCCAACGACGGCTCCGACACTCTCGCCCCCGCTGCGACCGTGAGCTGCGCGGGAAGTTATGTCGTGGCTGCCGGCGACGTCACGGCAGGCTCGCGGACAAACGTTGCAACGGTTGCAACCAACGAGACCGCCAATGAGTCGGCTTCGGTCACCACGAGCATCTTTGATCCGTCGGTTTCGATCGTCAAGACCCTCGCAACGCACGCCGACAACGATGCCAACGCACTTGTCACCAGCGGCGACTTGCTGACCTACAACGTTGAGATCCGCAATACCGGCGATGTCGACGTGACTGGTGTTGTTGTCGGCGACTCGCTCACGACGCTCGACTGCGGCGTCGGGTTCCTCAACGATGGCACCGATGTTCTGACTGTTGGTCAGGTTGTTGTTTGTACCGCCGACTACACGGTTACCTCCGGTGACGCTGTTGCCGGCTCGGTCGACAACACCGCCACCATCGATACCGATCAAACGCCTCAAGAATCCGACGTTGTTTCGACTGTTGTGGTCACACCCGCACTTGAGATAGCGAAGAGCTTCGTGTCGAGCACCGACTCCAACAGCAACGGCGTCCTCGATGAGGGCGATGTTCTGAACTACTCGATCGTGGTGAACAACACTGGCAACATCGAGCTGACCGGTGTGGTCGTCTCGGACAGTTTGACGTCGGTTGATTGTGGTCTTGGCTTTGCCAATGACGGTTCTGACAGCCTTGCTGTTGCTGGTTCGATTACGTGTACGGCGAGCTACACCGTGACTGCAGGCGATGCTCTTGCCGGCTCGGTGCTCAATACTGCGACGACGGATAGTGCTGAAACGCCCGCCGCTTCTGCTTCGGAAACGGTTGTTGTGGTTACTCCGGCGATGACCACGGTGAAGTCGTTCACCGGCTACACCGACAATGACAGCAATGGTGTGATCAGCGAGGGCGACGTTCTGGCGTACAGCATTGTGGTGAGCAACTCGGGCAATGTTGCGTTGACTGGCGTGGTTGTGTCGGACAGTTTGGCTGCGGTTGATTGTGGTCTTGGCTTTGCCAATGATGGCACTGACAGTCTTGCGGTTGGTGCGTCGGTTACTTGTACCGCTAGTTACACGGTGTCTGCTGGCGATGCGGTTGCTGGCACGGTTGTGAATACGGCGACTGCTGATAGCGACGAAACTTCTGCGGTTACCGACACCGAGTCGACGACGGTTCTTACGCCTGGTCTTGGTATCACCAAGTCCCAGACGGGTTTCATCGACAATGACACCAATGGTGTGATCAGCGAGGGTGATGACCTGGCGTATGAGATCGTGGCCAGCAATACCGGCAATGTTGCGCTGACGGGCGTGGTTGTGTCGGACAGTTTGGCTGCGGTTGATTGTGGGCTTGGCTTTGCCAATGACGGAACTGACAGTCTTGCGGTTGGTGCGTCGGTGACCTGTACTGCTAGTTACACGGTGTCTGCTGGCGATGCGACGGCTGGTTCGGTTGTGAATACGGCGACCGCTGAGAGCAACGAGACTTCTGCGGTTACCGACAACGAGTCGACGACGGTTCTTACGCCTGGTCTTGGTATCACCAAGACGTTCACCGGGTTTACCGATAACGATTCGAACGGTGTTGTTACCGAAGGCGACGTTCTCGCCTACAGCATTGTGGTTACCAATAGCGGCTCGTCGGTTCTGACTGGTGTGGTTGTGTCGGACAGTTTGGCTGCGGTTGATTGTGGTCTTGGGTTCGCGAACGATGGCACCGACAGTCTTGCGGTTGGTGCGTCGGTTACTTGTACGGCTAGCTATACCGCTACGGCGGGTGACGCGACGGCTGGTTCGGTACTCAACACGGCGACCGCTGAGAGCAACGAGACTTCTGCGGTTACCGACAACGAGTCGACGACGGTGACGACTCCTGGTCTTGGTATCGCCAAGTCGTTCACCGGGTTTACCGATAACGATTCGAATGGTGTTGTTACCGAGGGTGATGTTCTGGCGTACAGCATTGTGGTGAGTAACTCGGGCAATGTTGCGTTGACTGGTGTGGTTGTGTCGGACAGTTTGGCCGCAGTTGATTGTGGTCTTGGCTTTGCGAACGATGGTTCTGATTCGATCGCGGTGTCCGGTTCGGTTACTTGTACTGCGAGCTACACGGTGACCGCCGGTGATGCGACGGCTGGTTCGGTTGTGAATACGGCGACTGCTGAGAGTAACGAGACTTCTGCGGTTACCGACAACGAGTCGACGACGGTGACGACTCCTGGTTTGTCTGTGGTGAAAACCCAGACGGGTTTCACCGATAACGATTCGAACTCGGTGATCAGCGAAGGCGATGTACTCGCCTACGAGATCGTGGCCAGCAATACCGGCGATGTGGTGCTGACTGGCGTTGTCATTTCCGACAGCCTGACGACTGTTGATTGTGGGCTTGGGTTCGCCAACGATGGTTCTGATTCGATCGCTGTTGCTGGGTCGGTTACTTGTACGGCTAGTTACACGGTGACCGCTGCGAACGCGACGGCTGGTTCGG
>CALLQB010000040.1 GCA_938015295.1 uncultured Acidimicrobiales bacterium | reverse complement strand
ATCGAGAAGTGCCCCTGAAGCAGACCCGCCGCATCGTTGTTCGGGCCAAAGGCGAACGGGCCGAAGAGATCTTCGAACTGCGAATCGGCGAAACAAGAGTCGGTGACCCGGTCACCACCACCTTGGACTACGACGAGTACGTCTTCGAGGCTGACCCAAGCCTTACCGGACCGGTATCGGTCGTCTTCACCAACGACTACTACGACGGCTATGCAATCGACCGGAACCTCTGGGTCGACCACCTTCGCATCTCGAGGCAACAGTACCGGGAGAAGGTCTTCGAAGCAGTTGAGGTGTACAACCCGGCAGCTTCGGCCGAGGCCAGCACGACCGCCCGTGAGGTGGTCTCGCCTCGGCCTCGGCGAGAGCGACTCGTCAAGATCGAATCTGAATCCTCGGTGGTCTATTCCGAAGGTGCCTGGACCAGCGGCGATGGCTGCTCCCCTGGCTTCAAACGTTCGGAACGAATCACCTGTGGCGGCACGTTCACGTTCGTTGAGATCGATGAAAACGGCGAGCTACAGCATGCTGGCGACCCGTACCTTCCCGAGACCGTTGCACCTGGCGAGCCTCCGGCGAAACACGTAGTGAAGGTCCGAGCGCGCGGCATCGTCGGCGGCGAGCGCTTTGCCGTGCGGATCGGTCCGGACATTCTCTCCAACGTCGTCGTGACACGCGAATGGCGCACGTACCGGATCCCGGTCAACCACCTCAACGGCGGCAAGCTGGTCGTTGGCTTCATGAACGACATGGACGACAACGTGCACGACTTCAACCTTGAGGTCGACTGGGTGTCGTTCGACGGCGAGCGGTACGAATCGGAGTCGCCGGGCACGTACGTGTCGGCCTCTGGAAGCTGTGAATCGGGTTATCCCGAGAGTCAGATCATGTACTGCAACGGCGCATGGTTCTACACCGATGTTGACGCCTACAGCTACTACGCACACATCGACTGACCATCAGCTGTATCCGCCTTACCGGCTGGCCAGGACGTTCGCCGCGCGACACGGCGAACCGCCACCGGTAAGGCGTACTGGCGGATCAGCCTTGGACTGTTGATCAGACCGGTAGCCTTGGATTCGACATGGCAACGGACCACTCTTGCAGGCGAGAACAACGCCGTCACCCAGTAGCCGGCGGGGTCTGCCATCGTTGGGGCGTGTCGACCCGTTGGCGAAGCTCTAGGACCGCGCTCGTCGTCTTGCTACTACTCGCGGCGTCGTGCACAACCGAGTCTGCGCAACTGATTCCCGGCGACATCCCGCCCACAACGACGGCCACCACCACAACCACAACCACCACCACAACCACATCGCCGGAGGCGCCAACAGATCCGGCCGACCCCGAGCCAGATTCCGACAACGGTGAACCACCGGCTACGCCCGACGAGCAGCCAGCACCCGAAACCGAACAAGAACGCACGATCCCGCCCGAGCAGGACCCAACTGGCCAGATCGCGGTAATCGGCACCGACGGCGATTTGCTGGTGGTGAGTCCCGAGGGCACCGAACTTGGTGTGCTCACCGACCACGACGACGACCGGGTCTCGCAGCCAACCTGGTCGCGCTCGGGCGAACTTCTTGCTTGGACAGAAACAACCGAGGTCGACGAACTCGTCGTTGGCACACCCGATGGTCAACGATCCTCCCGAGCGCGCACGCCCTTTGCGTCGTTCTTCAACGGCTGGAGCCCCGATGATTCGCGTATCGCAATGTTGGGAAATAGCCGCACCGGCATCGGCCTGTCGTTGGTGGGTGTCGAGGGTGAATCGTTGACTGCGGACCCAGCGCCGGCCGATGGCGGACAGCCGTACTTTTTTGACTGGGTGTCCGACAACCAGCTGTACACCCACATCGCAGATGAAGTCCGAACGTTCGATCTCGGCGATGCCGGGCCCGGCGGCGCTGGGTCCAGCGCCGCAGAACCCGAGGTGGTCGGTGCCGGTTTCGGCTCGCCCGAGGTACTAAGCGATGGCACGGCGCTGGTAGTGGTCGAGTCGCCAAGCGGGTTTCAACTCGAGCGCCGAAACCTCGATGGCAGTAACCCGACCGCCCTCGCCAACCTCGGCTTCAACGCCTTAATCGTGGCCGACCCCACCGAAGAGCTCATCGCAATCCATGTCCTTGGCGAACCAACACCGAGCCCACCAACCACCATCAACGCGCTGCAGCAGTCCGATCTACCCACCCTCGGCGGTGGCGTGTGGGTGTTGAGTCTGTCGACCGGCGAGGCTGTCCAGATCGCCGACTCTGAACGCATCGGAATGTTCTGGGACCCAACAGGAACCCGGCTGTTGATGCTCGCTCCCGACGAAGGCCGCTCGCGTTGGCAAGTCTGGTCAATCGACGGTTCGTGGATCTTCACCGAGGCCGTCGATCTTTCGCCGACACTTTGGCAGAACTATCTGCCGTTCGCCGACCAGTACGCCAAGAACATCACCTTCTGGTCACCCGAGGGGTCGAGTTTTGTGTACTCGGCCTTCGACGAAGGCGGACTCTTGACGATTTATGTGCACAATGCCTCTCGCAACGGCGCTTCAACACCCATTGCGAGAGGCTCCGTTGCCATTTGGTCGCCGAGTGGTGGCGGCGGTTCGGGGCAGTCGCGCCTCTAGGTGCAAGGGCACGGGTACGCCTTTGCCACCCCGCTAGGACTTGTAGCCGAGGCTCTTTGAGATTCGACGCGCTTTGTCGGTTAACTGTGCGGCAATCCACTCCTCCTGCCCCGCAACCGGGAACCGGTAGGACGGGCCGTGGCAGTGCATTGCTCCAATGACGTCGCCCGATGGGCTATGGATCGGCACAGCGACAGAGCTGAGGCCTTCTGCCAACTCGTCGCGTGTCCAGGCATACCCATCGGCGCGAGCCCGAATTACCCGCATGCGTATGGCCTCTGGGTCGACGACCGTCGAGGGCGTGAACCGGTCGTGCTTGCGAGCGAGGAACGACTCGAGCGCGTCCTCGGGCCAGTTGGCGAGAAACACAAGCCCTGAACACACCACGTGCATAGGAATACTCTCGCCGGTCCAGTCTCGTACTTGGACCTCGTTGGGGCCATCAACCTGGGCGATGTATTGCACGTCGTAGCCAACCTCAACCGACAGGCCGACCGCCTCGCCTAGTTGTTCGACGAGGTCGATGAGGTGGGTTTGGGCGACGGCGGTGATGTTGCGGGCAGGGTCGACGCTTGAAGCCATGGTGAGAATGGTTGCGCCTATCCGAAAGTTGCCGTGGTCAATCCGTTCGACTGCGCCCAGCGTTTCGAGGGTGTTCAGCAAACGCGCGACGGTCGACGTTGGAAGGTCGATTTCCCGGGCTAGTTCGCTGATGCCGGCCGGACGTCGAGAGATCGCGTGCAGCACAGCGAAGGCGCGGTCAACGCTTTGTACTGAAGCCATGCCCTCGGCGCCTTTCACTCAATCGGTGCAGTCTGTCTAGCCGTATGTTTCCCACCATACAGTTCTTTCCCGTACCGTGGAAAAAGGTACCGCTGATGATGGACAGACGAGAACGGCAACTGTACCGTGATCTTTGTCACCGCTTTTGCCACCATACAGTTTCTTCCCGCCATACGGGAAGCCCTATCCCAACCGGGAGAGTCCTACAATGGCCGACGAAACAACCCCCACCGACGCTGACGGACCAGACGAACTTGGTGAAGACGACGAGATCGTTCTCGCTGATCTTTCCGACGACGATCTCACCGCCCAGATGCACGACGATCTCTACGACGGACTCGGCGACGAAATCACCGAGGGCACAAACATCCTCCTCGGGCGCGGCTGGAGCGCCGACCGGGTACTCAACGATGCCCTCGTCGAAGGCATGCGCATCGTGGGAATCGACTTTCGCGACGGCATCCTCTTCGTCCCAGAGGTACTGCTGGCTGCCAACGCCATGAAAGCAGGCATGGCCATCCTTCGACCCCTCCTCGCGGAAACCGGCGCCGAACCAATTGGTTCAATCGTCATCGGTACGGTCAAAGGCGACATCCACGACATTGGCAAAAACCTTGTCGCCATGATGCTCGAAGGCGCTGGATTTGAAGTCGTGGACCTGGGTATTAACACCGACGTCGATGCCTTTCTCGAAGCACTCGAACTTCACAAACCCGACATTCTTGGCATGTCGGCACTACTGACCACCACGATGCCGTACATGAAGGTCGTCATCGAGACCCTGACCGAAAAGGGACTACGCGACGACTACATCGTGCTGGTTGGCGGAGCGCCGCTCAACGAGGAATTCGGCGAAGCAATCGGCGCCGATGCGTACTGTCGTGATGCCGCCGTCGCCGCCGAAACCGCGAAGGCTCTCGTCGCCGAGCGACGCGCTGCCGCCTGACGCACGTTCGAATCAACCACCAACCACGTGCAAGAAACTTCCACACCGCCTCGTGTTCTGGTGATTGGCTGCGGCGCGCTTGTTCGCGAGCTACACGACATCATTTCGTTGAGCAACCTCGACAACATCGACGTTGAGTGCCTTCCGGCCAAGTTGCACAACACACCAAAGTTGATCACGGCCGCGGTGCACGAACGTATCGACCGTGCCCGCCCCCATTACGACAACATCTTTATCGGCTACGCCGACTGTGGCACCGGCGGACACCTCGATGCGCTCTGCGAAGCCGAGGGAGTGCAACGACTTGCCGGCGCTCACTGCTATGAGTTCTTCGCCGGCTCCGACCGGTTCCTCGCCGAACACGAAGCCGAAATCGGCACGTTCTATCTCACCGACTATCTCACCCGTCACTTCGAACGACTCGTGTGGGAAGGCTTCGGGATTGCCAAACATCCAGAACTCGCCGAGATGTACTTCGGCAACTACACCCGTGTCCTCTATCTCACGCAGGTAGAGGACACCGAACTTGATGCGCTCGCCCAGTGCCACGCCGACCGTCTTGGCTTGCGGCTCGAAATCCTCCGGACCGGCTACGGCGATCTGCAAGGCGAACTGGTCGAACTCTCAAACCGAACATCGGTTTTCTCCAAAGAAGGTGCTGTCTAATGGCCGAACGTCGACGCCGTCGCGGCGGTGCCCCCGGAATCGTCGTCATTAGCTGGCGAGACATTCCGGCCCAGGTCACCGTCGAGGCCGACGGACAGAAGTTCACCAATCTGTTGCATGCGAGGTTTCAACACGCCATCGATCGCGCCGCTATGGTCGCCGACCTCACCGATACCAACAGCTATGTCCAAGAGTGGGCCCGCACAATCGTTCCCTTTGAGGGCGAAGCCGAACTCGCCATGAACACCGAAGCCGAGCGCATCGACGCCGACTTCACGCGCGACAAACTCGAAGCCTTCGTTACCAACGGCGGCCTCGATCCCGAACAACACCCCGATGCCTACGCCGGCGTCGAACGACCACCAGAAAGTGAAGCCCCCAATGACTGACACCGTCATCAGCTCGGCAACAAAAGAAGTTGTGATCGGCGCTGGACGCCCGTTCGTCATGATTGGCGAACGCATCAACCCCACCGGGCGAAAGCTACTCGCCGCCGAAATGAAAGAAGGCGACTTCAGCCGCGTTGAGGCCGACGCGCTCGCACAGGTCGCTGCCGGCGCGCAGATGCTCGATGTCAATGCGGGAATCCCGTTGGCTGATGAACCGGCACTCCTGGCCCGAGCCATCGAGTTGGTGCAATCGGTCACCGACGTCCCGATCTCGATCGACTCCTCGATCGTCGAGGCGCTCGAATCGGGCCTCGCAGTCTATAAGGGCAAGCCGCTGGTCAACTCGGTAACCGGCGAAGATGAGCAGATGGAACGGGTCCTTCCACTGGTTGCGAAATATGGTGCAGCTGTCGTGGCTATCTCTAACGACGAAACCGGGATCTCTGAGGACCCTGACGTACGCTTCGAGGTCGCGAAAAAAATCGTGAACCGCGCTGCAGACCACGGCATTCCCAAAGAAGACATCGTCGTTGATCCGCTCGTGATGCCTATCGGTGCAATGGGCACCGCTGGCAAACAGGTCTTTGCTCTCCTCCGCCGCCTTCACGGCGAACTTGGGGTCAACACCACGTGTGGCGCCTCGAACGTCAGCTTTGGCTTGCCGGCCCGAAACCACATAACGGGCACCTTCCTCGCGATGGCCATCGCCAACGGCATGACGTCGGCGATCATGAGCCCGTTGCATGAAGAAGTTCGCACAGCCGTTATGGCTGCCGACGTTCTCGCTGGAAACGACGAGAACTGCGCAGCGTGGATCAGTGCAAAACGCGACCCCGATGCTGGTGGCGGAGAGGGCGCTGCGCGCCGCCGTGCTGGCGGTCGCCGCCGCAAGTAGCGGAAAGCCCCTATGTCTGCCAACGACCGCGAAGTACACGTCGTCTTCACGCCGTCAGGCCGCCAAGGAACCGTTTCTCCTGGCAGCACGGCGTTGGAAGCCGCGCGTGCGCTCGGGGTCGACCTCGACACCGTTTGCGGCGGACGAGGAATCTGTGGTCGTTGTCAGGTCGTGCCCTCGTTCGGCGAGTTCGCGAAACACGGCATCACCTCCGATTCGACTGCCATCAGCGACCCAGGTCCGACCGAACTTGGGTACGGCGGGAAACGACCGCTCGCAACCACTAGTCGGCTTGGCTGCCAGATGCACATCAACGGCGACGTCGTACTCGACGTACCGCCAGGCAGCCAGGTGCACAAACAGGTCGTGCGTAAACGGGTCGAGGTTCCCGACATGGTCATCGACCCGGTCGTACGGCTGTATTTCACCTCGGTCGCCGAGCCTGAACTCGACTCGCCCCAAGGAGAACTCGGCCGGCTCAAAGCAGCGCTTGAAACCGACTGGCAACTTCTTGGATTGTCGGCTGGCCTCGAGGCGGTCAAGGCGTTACAGCTCGCGCTACTTCAGACCCGAGACATCACTGTTGCTGTTCGCGATGGCGCCGAAATCGTCGCTGCTTGGCCAGGGTTTGTCGATGAAGTCTTCGGCGTCGCCATCGATGTTGGCTCGACCACCATCGCCGGGCATCTCCTTGAACTGGCAACCGGAGAGGTCCGCGCATCTAGCGGCGTCATGAACCCCCAGATTAGGTTTGGCGAGGACCTGATGAGCCGAGTCTCGTACGTGATGATGAACCCCGAAGGGGCCGACGATCTCACCTCGTCGGTTCGGGCATCACTTGACGAACTCGTAGCCGAACTAGCTGCCGAGGCAGCGATCGACACGTCGGCCATTCTCGAGCTCACACTTGTCGGCAACCCGGTGATGCATCACCTGATGCTGGGTCTCGACTCGGTGCCTCTCGGCGGAGCGCCGTTCGCGCTAGCCGTTGATGAGGCTCTCGAACTCCGTGCCAGCGAACTCGACATCGGCGCCAACCCATCGGCTCGTGTCTACGTGCTGCCGTGTATCGCAGGACACGTTGGAGCCGACACCGCAGCAGCGATCCTTTCGGAACGTTCGCACGAAGCAACCGGCATCCAACTTATGGTCGATGTCGGCACCAACGCCGAAATCGTTCTCGGCGGTGCCGACCGGCTCCTTGCTGCCTCGAGCCCAACGGGCCCGGCATTTGAAGGGGCACAAATCAGCTGTGGTCAGCGGGCCACTGCTGGCGCAATCGAGCGCGTCCGCATCGACCGCGAGACCCTCGAGCCCCGGTACCGGATCATTGGTTCTGAGCTCTGGAGCGACGACCCCGGTTTCGCTGCCGACACCAGCAAACTCACCATCACGGGTGTGTGTGGCTCGGGCATCATCGAAGTCGTCTCCGAAATGCACTTGGCAGGCATTGTCACGACCGACGGCATTATCGACGGCACCAAGGCGGCAACGTCGCCACGGATTGTCGAGGAAGGCCGCACGTTCTCGTATCTGCTCCACGACCCCGAGACCGGCACCGATCAGCCACAGCTACTCATCACTCAGAACGACATCCGCGCGATCCAGCTTGCCAAAGCTGCTCTGTACGCCGGCGTGCAGCTACTCATGGACCACCTTGGCGTGACCGAAATCGATTCGATTCGACTCGCCGGCGCCTTCGGAAGCCACATCGACCCGACCTACGCGGTTGCGCTCGGCCTGGTTCCCGACTGCGACCTCGATAACGTCACCTCGGCCGGCAACGCTGCGGGAACCGGAGCGGTGATTGCTCTGCTCTCGGGGGCAGCTCGCCGCGAAATCGAAGACGTCGTCCGCCGAGTCGAAAAAGTCGAAACCGCCACCGAGCCGAAGTTTCAAGACCACTTCGTGGACGCGATGGCCATTCCCCATAAGACCGCCAACTATCCGCACCTCAGCAACGTGATCGATCTGCCACCGCGCAGCGACACAACACTGGGTGCCCAGGACACACCTGGCGGCGGTCGACGACGCCGCCGTCGACCCGCCCGAGAATCCTAAGCACGATCCGAGCAAGTGAAGAACCAAGCGAAGAACCAAGCGAAGAACAGGGAGCAAACACCATGAGTGATGCCAACGCAGCTGTCACCCCCGAAGAACCAGCAGCTGGTGGCCGTCGAGGCCGCCGCGGCGGAGGACGCGCTGGACGCGCTGCCACCCGCAAGGAAAATACTCCCGACGTTCAGGCCTACCTTGTACGGCGTCTGAAACCGGTCGAGGTCCTCGACGAAGAGGGCTACGCGCTTCTCGAAGAGAACGCCGAAATCATCCTGAGCGAAGTAGGTCTCGACTTCCGCGACTACCCCAGTGCGCTGACCTTGTTGGCCGATGCTGGCGCCGACGTCGATGGCGAAAGGGTTCGATTCCCCAAAGGCATGTGTCGACAGATCGTCCAGGCGACCGCCCCGGCCCAATACACCCAGCACGCCCGGAACCCTGCCCACAACGTCGAGATCGGCGGAAACAACACTGTCTTCGCCCCCAACTACGGCTCACCTTTTGCCTTCGACCTCGACCGAGGCCGGCGGTATGCGAGCATCGAGGACTTCCAGAACATCGTCAAACTCGTCTACATGCTCCCCTACCTGCACCATTCCGGGGGCACGGTTTGCGAGCCAGTTGACATCCCTGTTTCCAAACGCCATCTCGACATGGTGTACACCCACCTCAAGTACAGCGATAAGCCGTACATGGGTTCGGTCACCGCTGCCGAGCGGGCCGACGACTCCATCGAGTTGTCCCGCATTGGGTTTGGCGGCGACCTCGAGGGGCGTACGGTCATGACCTCGCTCATCAACGCATCGTCGCCGCTCAGCTGGGATGCCACCATGCTCGGCGCGGCCGAGAGCTACGCAAAGGCCAACCAGGCATCAATCTTCAGCCCGTTTATTCTGGCTGGGGCGATGGCCCCCGCAACGGTGGCCGGTGTGTGCGCGCAAAGCCTTGCAGAAGCACTCGCCGGTATGACCTTCGCTCAGCTCATCAACCCGGGCTGTCCTGTTGTCTTTGGCACCTTCGCCGCGTCGATGTCGATGCAGTCTGGAGCGCCCACCTTCGGTACCCCTGAGCCTGCGTTGGTCAACTACATCATGGCAGCACTTGCTCGGCGGCTTGGCGTACCGTTTCGGTCTGGCGGTTCGCTCTGCGCATCGAAACTCCCCGACGCTCAGGCCGCATACGAATCGGCCAACACGCTGCAGCCAGCGGTCTTGTCGGGAGTCAACTTCATGCTGCACGCGGCCGGCTGGTTGGAAGGCGGGCTTTCCGTCGGATTCGAAAAGTTGATCATGGACCACGATCAACTCGGAGCGATGGCCAAATTCGCGCAAGGTGTCGACCTCAGCGAAAACGGACAGGCACTGTCGGCGTTCCGCGAGAACGAGCCCGGCCAGCACTTCTTGGGCACAGCCCACACTCTCGCGAACTTCGAATCCGCGTTCTACCGAAGCACCGTTTCGAACTACGACAGCTTCGAACAATGGGAAGAAGAAGGTTCGCTCGATACCGCCCAGCGGGCCAACGCGATCTGGAAGCAGATGCTTCAGGAATACGAGGCGCCGCCCCTCGACGACGCCATCGATGCCGAACTGGTCGACTTCATAGCACGACGTAAAGAAGCGCTTCCCGACGAGTTCGGCTAAAGATGATGAGAAGCCGATCAACTTTGCCACTACACTGACCTCGACGTCCACCCTTTGGACGCAACGACAAAAGTCAAAAGTAAGGAATAATCATGGGCATTTTCGACAAGGCCAAAGAAGCCATTATGGGCAACTCTGACAAGGTCTCCGAAGGCCTCGACAAGGCTAGCGGCATGGCAAAAGACAAGTTTGGTGACAAACTTGGCGACCACGCCGACAAGCTCGACATGGTAACCGACAAAGCCAAGGACGCCCTTGGCGCCACCGCAGAAGGCGCTGAAGACGCCGCTGCAGACGTTGCTGATGCTGCCGAAGAGGCAACTGAGTAAACTAATTGCGCAGCGCCTCAGGCTGCGACAAAGCGCGCAATATTTAGCGTTTCGAAGAGCGGTCCGGGTCGTTGACCC
>CALLQB010000039.1 GCA_938015295.1 uncultured Acidimicrobiales bacterium | reverse complement strand
TGCTCGAGTTGATGCCATTGCTGTGGCCAGACGTAGCTGGGGTGTGATCCGATTCGGATGGCTGCGGTGTCGGCTTCTCGGAGTGGCACTCCGCTGTTCTTCCAACGGTGCAAGGTTCGGGGCGAGCGACCGATACGGGCTGCCAGGAGGCTGAAGTTTTCGAGCCCGGCCTCTTGATGGAGGTTCGCGAAGGGGAGCCGCTCCGCGCGTCTGCCGAGTGGTCGGTGGTCTGGAGCGCATGAGGGGAGTGGGCAACAGTCGTCGTGGTATTCGCCGAGTTCGATGGCGTGTTGGTCGGCGTCTAGATCGTTGACGTCGTGACGATTCTCCCAGCCCAAATCTGTGAATGATTGGCCGCAGTTCATGCATCGACCTCGTAGTGATGGCAGTGGAGAGTCGGTGTTCATGCCGACACCTCCGTTGGTTCGCTCGATTCGACTTGGAGACCGGTGATGTAGTCGACGGCCTTTTGGGCTTGAGATGCTGCGGCGAAGAGTGCCTTGGAGTCCGCTTTGAGAATCCGAAGCCAGTGCCCGAGGTAGGCGGCGTGATCGGCCCGTGGCGTGTTCTTGATTCCTAGGCGGGCGGTGGTGAATGCTGCACCGAGTTCAGCGACGAGTTCTTCGGCTGCATAGGCGTCGTCACCGAACCGTTTGCCCAGTTGCCGGTTCAACCTCGATGGGTGAGATGTCCAATGTGTCAGCTCATGACAGACCGTCGAGTAGTGGTCAAGTGGGTCGTCGTATTGGCCAAGGCCTGGTACTTCGATTCGGTCAGCGGCGGGGGAGTAACAGGCATGATCGAACCCAAACCTGATGTCGGCCCTCGACGAAACAATCCAGGTCTCGGCGGCTTCGATCGGGGTGTGCTCGGCAAGGACCGCTGGTTCGGGAGGAGTCCATCCGTCGACCTGGGCGACGTTGAAGACGCCGTACACCCTTGGGATCAGTTGCGGTCCGTGTAGCCGGCTCATTGTGATGCCGTCGGGCGTCGTCGGCGGTGGCGGTTCGTCGGCTCTGCCGGCCTTCTCGGCCTTCGATACCCATTTGACGATCGAGGTCGAGCGTTCGCTTTTGCGAACCTGACCGCCGAGATCGGACCATTGTTTGTAGGTGGCCCACCAGGGCGATAGGTATTCGTCGGTGTTCGGTTGAGTTGGTTCCATGGCTTCTGATGCCAAGGCGATGACGTTGGTTCCTCCGTAGAACTTCTCGGTCTTGGCGTTTCGTGGCGCCCACCCGGTTCCGATTCGGTGCCATGGGGCGGACCACTTACCGGTCCCGTCTGTTTCGATCGCTTCGATGATCGATGCGGTCACTTTGTCGCAGAGTTCGCTGTAGTTCATCGGCTTGCCGCCTTCACCGAATCGATGTGGTGGTGGGCGACGGCACGGCTGTGCAATATCCGCAGGTAGTCGGGCCATCGCGTCTGGTGAGGCGGCGGGAGTTCGGGAACGTTGGAGCAGACGGTGACTTGGAGGTCGGCGTCTTCGGGCTCCGAGTCGATGGTTGCGAGGTCGAAGTAGGCCAGCCGGTTGATCGTCTTGGCGACTGGGCTGTGCCGGCCGGTGCCTCGACTGAGTCCGAGGCGGATGGCGATTTCGGCCGGGTCGAAGAGCTTGTAGCTCTCCGTCGCCACGTTTCGTCCAACGAAGCGAAGCAGCAGCGTCGAGGTTGGGCCGATGGTGGGAAGCCAGAATGTTTCGACGTAAGGATGGTTGAGATCCCAGCCGAGTTGTTCGGGTTCCGTTCTGTCGAGTCGGAAGCTGATCGACGTGATCCGCGACGGTGGCGGTTGTGCCTCGGTTTGAGCCCTGATTGGAAAGGCTTTGGTTTCCATTTATTGTTCTCCCTGTGATTGGCGATTTCGAGTCCCCCTTTGTGGGTCTTGTCCAGACCCGGGTTCGGGATCCCGTATCGGTGAGGCCGGTTGTGTGGTGCTCGCGGTCCGCCTCACTGGGCCGGGTGCGAGTCCGATCAATCACGGGAAAGCCGCATGCTCCAAAGACGCCGAAGGCGGCGGAGTCGATTGTTCGAGCGCGGCAAAGCCGCCCGCTAGGGAGCGAGCGTTAGCGAGAACGATCGAAGAATCTGCGGGAGCGCATCTTTGGTGACCGGCGTCCAGTGATAGGACTCAGCAGCACCTGGCCGGGCGGTGGACTTGGGATCAGCTCGCAGTTCCGGCATTACGTTGCTGACAGAATCGATGCTGCTAGTGGACGTTCGGTACCCGGCGCAATCCGGAATGAGGATGGTTGGAGCTTCGTCGTATGGCCATTTGTGAACTCGGTACGTTGAACCTCGACGTGTTCGGGTGGGCAGAGCTTGTGCCGCGCCGCCATACTGACGAAGTGCGACACACTGTAAGAGAAGGCTTGAGGGGGATCAGCGGACCACAGGCCGCTCTTGCGCTCTCTGCCGTAGCGATCATGTTCATTCTGGTGAGCGTTGGCCTCACAGTTTTGAGCGGTGACGACGGTTCGCCGGTAGCTGGCCCGTCGACGACGGCTGTCTCCGCTTCGGTCGCGCCTGAACCGTTGGAGACAACGGAGAACTCAGTCGATGGACCGAGCACCAGCGTCTTAGGCATGGTGGCCGGTTTCGGTCTGACTGGGCTATGGCTTCTGGGAGGTGGGATTACCTTGGTCCGGGCCCAGCGCGGCCGAAGCGTTTCCCAAGGGAGCCCATCGAGAAAGGAGTAGCCGCCCGCTGATGATGGCCCTGGTTGCCTTTTCTGGCTTCCGATTTTGGGTGGTGAGCATGTGGTGAGGCCGTTAAGCGCACCACTGAAGATCCCTATCTCATCGGCGCCAGCATCGTGCCGACGGTCCCGGCTGCGGGTGTGTAAAGTCAGATCGTGAAGGAACGTAGAAGTCGATGAGTCGAAGGCCGATGGGTAGCCTCGAAGCTGCGGTTCTCGACGTGTTGTGGGATTGCGACGAGGCTCTCAAACCCGGGCATGTTCTAGAGCGGCTTGAGATTGAACCGGAGGTTACCTACTCGACGGTGCTGACGATCCTGCGCCGCCTGTGGAAGAAGCGGTTGGTGACGCGAACCCGCGATGGCAAGGCCTACCTGTACCGACCAACTCGGACGCGCGAAGAACAAGTTGCTATGACGATGGCCGAAGCGTTCGCTGCTGCTGAGGACCATGCTGTGGCGCTCGGTCACTTTGTCGAACACCTGTCGGCAGGTGAGGCTTCGGTTTTGAAGCGAGTGCTCGGGCGACGTCGATGACTTTCGTCGTAATCGGCATTGGTATCGCCCTGTTGACGTTGCCAGCACTTTGCGCCACGAATGCGCTCGGACCAAAGCAAAGGGTTCGTACTGCGTGCGCCTCGGTGGTTTTGGGCATCTGGTTAGTCGGGACGGGCGCGTTGCTGACGGCGAGTCCGTTGCTGTTGTGGTGGCATGACCCACGCGAGGTCTCGATAGTTGATTTTGGGCATCTGTCCCCCGGTGGCTTGTGGGTGTGGTTGGCCAGCGGATTGGTCGGTGGGGTCGGAACATGCTTGCTCATAGCGTTTTTGCAAAGCAGTATACGCGCTCGCCGTCGGGCGGTTTTCCCGGCATGGGCGGCCAAAAAAGTGATCTATGACGAACTCGCTGGCGCCGAAGTGCGGGTCGCTCCAACGATGGAGCCTGTTGCCTTCGCTGTCCCTGGGCCAGATCGTCATGTTGTCGTATCGGAGTCAGTGGCTCGGCTTGCGGCTCCGGAACGTCGAGCTGTTCTGGCCCATGAGGGCGCTCATCTCAGGCTTCGCCACGACCGTTATCTTCTCGTGCTTGGCGCCTATTATCGGATTTGGGGATGGGTGCCTGGAGTTCGGGCGGTGGTGGCGGCTCATCGGCGTTCGATCGAGCAGTGGGCCGACCTCGACGCCGCCCGGCATCCTCAGGTTGACCGTCAGGCGTTGTCGACAGCCCGGTTGCAGTTGCGAAGTTGCGACGGTCGCGATCGACCCGCAGCTGAGGCTTACAGTGAGTCGATGGCGGACGATTCCTCGGTGTGGGTTCTCGTTTCGGTCACCGCCACCGTGATCGCTCTCATGGCTGCTGGTACCTACGGTCTCACTCACGCCATTGGTGATGCCGCTCGGATCATGGCGTCTCTCCACTAAACACCCTCGAGGCAGCAAGACTCCACGGCGGGTCGTGCTGGGCCAAAGGCGGAGTAGTCCTAATTGTCCGCGTCGTCCATATCGTCCATCGGTGTGGCCTCGGGATCATCGGCGAAGAACCCTTCAGGATCTGCAGGAAGCCCAGCTGCCTTGCGAGCGAACTCCATTTCGGCGATTTCAGACGCCTGTCCGAGTGCCATGCGCTCCGCTGTATCGACTACCCAGTCATCGTTGGCCCTCCTAGCAGCGCTTTGCGCCATGGCGACGCCGCCAGCATGGTGGTCGCTCATCAAAGCCAAAAAGAGAGCGTCGGCATCTGATCCCTCGGCGTCGATAAAAGCTTCAAGCTCGGCTGCGTCGGCCATGCCTGGCATTGCGTCAGAACTGATGAGAGGCATTCCCATCCAGGCCATCGGATCCTGTTCTCGCTTTGACGGGTCGAATCCCCACATGCCCAGACGCATCCGCATTAGGCCGATTTCGTATGATTGCGAGCGGAGGATTTCACGGGCAAACGCCTGTATCGCCGGATTGGACTGCTTGTTAAGTTCGATCATTGAAAGCTGCACCGCCTGCTCGTGGTGTGCAGTCATGTCGTAGAGAAATCCGACGTCGGCCGAGGTGGGGGTTGGGTTTCCGTCGTCACGAACCCCAACCAGGTAGCCAAAGCTGCCGGCGAGAAACAGTAAAACAGTCAGAGCAGAAACCTGTTTGCCAAGCGTCGTAGGTGTTTGCCAAAACTGGTCTGACTTGGCGGGTTGAGCCTCATCGGAAGGGCTACTTTCGTCGATCTGTTTCATCTCGGTGCTCTCCCGTCACCGTGAGTCGTCGAGGCTTGCAAGCGCCGCCGCCAGCCCGCTGTTCGTTAGACGAATACGACTCGGTATTCCACTTCCTACGGGACGCTCGACAGCTAACCCGGCATCGATTAACTCACGAACACCCGAGCGAGTGGCGTGGTCTTGTCCGAGAGTGTCCCGCCGATTGGGCGACAGCAGCGCATCAAGAAGGTGGCGCTGAGAGCGAGCAATTCGCATCTGACTTTGCGAGGGTTGCTCAGGGGTTAGTGATGAACTCATTGGTCAAGCTCCGTCCATGCTTTAGTCACACGTAGTATTACAGACTGTAGCAACAACGAGTCAGCGCCGGAGCCTGAGGTGCGAGTGGAATCATCACCACAGGAACGCCACAGTGGTTGCATTGAATCCCACATGCGCCCAGATCGGGGCTGCTAGGCCACCAGTGCGGTCGGCCAGCCACGCCAGCGTTAACCCCACAAGAAGAAGGGCCGGGAATTGCACTAACTGGAAGTGGGTTGCGGCGAACAACAAAGCGCTTGCGGAAATGCCGACCCAAGGGCCGAGCTGCCGGCTTAGTCCTCGAAGCAGAACCCCTCGAAAGAGGAGTTCCTCAGCAACGGGTGCGATGACGGCCACCCCAATGGCGATGAGCGCCGCTTCTATGCGGGATAGGTCTGCAAACAGCGATTGGGCAGGTCCGGATACGTCAAGATCCAGCCCGATCGCCTTGATCGGTAAGTAGATTGCAGGAACGGCTAGGAGTTGCAGCGCCACACCGATCAGGATCGCTTTGGCAGCATCGTTTGGCTTGGCGATGACGCCGAAGTCCACCCGCAGATCACCAGCGCCGAACGATCGACTGGCGATTACCGCGGTAGCAATGAACCCAGTCCAAAGTCCGATCTGGCCGAAGAGCAACGCTGTGGTTCCGTCGTCGCGAGCACCGGACGCTTGGGCAAAGGCACTTCCGAGTGACGCAAGGACGACCGCAACGAGCCAGCCACACAGCGCCCACCAGGCTGGCCAGCCGTGCGCAGCCACGTGTTTCGCCGATGACTGCTCGTTTCGTCGCACAGTCTGTAATAGTAGTCGTCGTGTTCCGAAGAAGACCCGGCCGGCAAACGTGAATCAAACGTCGACTCTCGACAACTACATTCACACGCTCCCCACCGTCGGCCTCGCGGACGATGAGCTGAGGCGACTATGTTCGGCAATTCGCGCGGCAGCGACTCTTAGCGGTGGCGAGGGAGAGTTCGAAGAAGCAACTCTCCGTGCCGCTAGGCAAGCGGAGGGCATCATTGTTCAAGCCAACCTTCGTCTGGTTGTCACATTCGCACAACGGTACCGTTCCTCCGGGCTCCCGCTTGATGACCTTGTCCAGGCTGGCAATATGGGCCTTCTTAGCGCGGCGCGACGATTCGACGAACGCAAGGGATTCCAGTTCTCGACCTATGCGTATCACTGGATCACTGCAGCGATCACCCAGACCCTAAGAGACTCAAAGAACATCATTCGGTTGCCCCGCGGCCTCGACGCGGAGCTCGGCCGGCATCACAGCGGGCACACGCCCTTCGATCACAACCGGATCAAGTGGTTAGAAAATCTCTCGAGCGTGAGCAGCCTCGACAGAAGCAACGCCGACGGCGAGAGAATTCATGACCCCGAATCGGCCGACCACCCTGATGACGATGCGTTGCTTTCGTTGCTCGCCAGTGACCTTGGTTCTGCACTCGCAATCCTTGACCCGCGAAGTCAGGAACTCCTCGTCTTGCGTTACGGACTGAACGGCGAGCGACCTTGGAAGGTGATGCATCTCGCAGAGCGGTATGGCATGACTCGTGAACGAGTGCGTCAGATCCACAACGCTGCACTCGAGCAGCTTCGCAATGACGCAAAGGTCTCGAATATGCGCTGCTGGCTAACGTAACTTCGTGTCTCGTTGTGACCGTACATTGGCCGGGCCGACTCGGCCGGGAGCCGTGCGGCTCACAAAGTGCGGGCAGAGGGACGTCGGTCGTTCAAGAGGAGGAGCGCGTTGGCTACCACGACGAGGGTGCTGCCTTCGTGGGCGATAACGGCGACGCTGATCCCGACTCCGAGGATGGTCATGGGGATCAGGACGGCTACGACGGCCAGGCTGAAGAAGAGGTTCTGTTTGATTGTTCGGCTTGCTCGCCTGGCGATTCCGACTGCGACGGGGAGGTGTTCGAGCCGATCGGCCATCAGAGCGATGTCGGCCGTTTCGAGCGCAACGTCGCTCCCGGCAGCGCCCATCGCAATACCCACGTTGGCAGCGGCGAGCGCTGGAGCGTCGTTTACGCCATCGCCGATCATCGCGACGCCGCCTCGAGTAGCGAGTTGATTGATTGCATCGACTTTGTCGGCGGGGAGAAGGCCGCCTTGTGCATCGGTGATTCCTACCTCGTTGGCGACGGCTGTGGTGACGCGCTGGTTATCGCCCGACAGCACAACAATGGTGTCTATCCCGATATCTCGCAGGAGCTTTATGGCGTCCTTGGCGTCTGGTCGCGGTGTGTCCATCACTCCGAGCACACCGAGGAATCGGTCGCCCTGGCGGACGATCATGGTGGTCCGGCCGCGGCTTTCGAGAATTTCCTTGGCGTTGAGGATTTGCGGGGGGACGGGAACGCCTTCGAATAACGCACCGTTGCCGATCATGACTGCGAGTCCGTCAACCTGGCCGGTGACGCCTTTCCCAGTGATGGCAGTGACTTCAGCTGCGTCAGCGATAGTGGAGCCGCCTAAGCGTTGGACCACTCCATTGGTGATTGCGCGGGCGATGGGATGATCGCTGTTGCGTTCGATAGCCAGTGTGACCAGCAACAATTCGGTCTCATCCACACCGTCTGCTGTTTCGACATCGGTGAGGATGGGTTTACCTTCGGTGATCGTGCCTGTTTTGTCGAACGCGATTGCGTCGACGCTGCCCAGCGCTTCGAGAGGTCCGCCGCCCTTGACCAGAATTCCGGATCGTGCTGCACGTGCGATGGCGGCTAGTACGGCGCTGGGTGTGGCGATTGCTAGAGCGCATGGGCTGGCTGCCACCAAAACTGCCATCGCCCGGGCGAAAGAGTCGGTGAACTCCTCGCCAGCTAGCGGTGGAACCACCAGTAGGAACGCTACGAGCGCCAGAACCGATGGCACAAAGATTCGAACAATGCGTTTCGTCAGCCGCTGGGTTGGCGAGATTTGGGTTTCGGCTTCGGCGACAAGTTGCACTACTCGCGAGAGTGTCGAGTCCGCTGCCAATCGAAGCACCATGACATCGATTGCGCTAGGGCCGTTGAGTGTCCCGGCGAATACTCGATGGTCGGGTGCGATGGTCTCGATGCCATCGAGAGCGCTGGTGCGGTCGGCGATCGCGGACTTGTCGACTGGGACGCTCTCGCCTGTGACTGCTGATTCGTCGATCGCAGTCTGGCCTTCGACGATGACACCGTCGGCGGGGAGTCGCTCGTTTGGTCGCACCCGGACCACCTCACCGACGGCGAGTTCGCCGATCGGGACTTCAACGTCGGGATGCTCCGCTCGGCGCGCGGTTGCGGGTGCCAGCTCGCCGAGTGCTTCGATAGCGTTTCGGGCCCGATTCATGGCGTAGCCCTCTAACGCGTGCCCCAGCGAGAACAATACGAGGAGCAGGGCCGAGTCAGACCAGTGCCCGATGAAGGCCGCACCGATTGCGGCGATGAGCATTAGCTGATCGATGTCGAACACCCGGGCCTGCACCGAAAGCCAAGCGTCGCGTGCGACGAATACCCCTGTGAGAATCGCTGCACTGACGTACAGCCCGGTTACCGGGCCGTCGACCGTGGTGAACCAATCCAACGAGCGGGCAACCAGATAGATCAGAAGCGAGACCACCGCGGCGCCAAGTTCGACCCGGCTCGACCCGTGCCCATGACTATGGCCGTGGTTGTCGTGGTCGTCATGATTGTCGTGTTCGATTGCGTCGCCGACGGGCGGGTTCTCGGCCGCGGGCTGTGGCCGACTCCCTAGGGCGTGTAGGCCGAGCGATCCTAAGCCCGCGAGGACCTTCTCTTCGTTAGTTGTGGCCGTGTCGAACTCGACGCGCGCCACACCCTCGATCGAAACTGCGGCGTCTACGACTCCGGGTAGGGCACGGACTCGCTCGCTCTTGGCCCGTGCCCGTGATGCGTGACCGGGCGGCGTTACCTTGACGACAAGGTGGCCGTATCGGTTGCCCACTTCTGCCCCGACTGATCGGGCGCGGGCCTCAAGTCGAGAGATCGATACTGCTCCGGACTGGAGATGTAAACAAACCTTGGCGGCGTCGTCGGTCTCAGAATCAACAACGTGGACCGATTCGACGCCATCGAGCCTTTCAAGGGTGCCGACAAGTTCGGCGACGCATTGGTCTCGTCCGTCGTGGGCGTGGGGCAATACGACGTCGAGGTCTAGTTGGAAGGTGTCCATCATTTGCTCAGTTCTCTGTGGTGCCGGTAGCGGTTCACGGCGACGGCGATCCCGTGGTGAGCGAGGCCGGCAAGGGTTTGGTCATCGAGTTCCATCAGTTGATCGATGCTGTGGACCCCTGGTTTGAGTTTGCCGACGGCGAGGTGTGCGGCGGCGAGTTGGGTCATTGCCGCGGTTCCTATCGCCTGTCCAGTTCCGGTGGCCCAGGCGGTTCGTTGAGTAGTTTCTGCGGTGATGAGCCATGGTCCGGTTCCGGTCGGTCGAGGAGTTTTCTGCGCGATGCGGTCGAGGAGCTTCCCGGCTCGGGGTATTCGGGTTGCGGCGGCGATGATGAGCGTTGTTGCGGTGCTGGTAAACCCGTAGTTGGTGGTGACAGGTACGCCGAGAGCGTTGGTGAGGGTGTACTGGTCGGGAAAGTCGGCGCGGGCTACAAGGAGCTTCCCGAACCCTGCGGGGAGATTCGGCCTCCGTAGGCCGGTGAAGTTCCGGATCATGGCGCCAGTTGTTGGGTCGGCGAAGTCGGTGCCGACCTTTCCCATCGTGAACGCTGCCGAGCCCTCGCCGTGCTCATCGCGGGTGTCGAGGATGCCGTTGATCGTGATCGGCTCGAGATGCTCGGTGTCATGCACAGCTCTGGCAAGCAGCGTGGATAGTCCTGGTGCCAGCCCAACTCCGGTGATTGCTCTGCTCCCGGCGTTGACAAAGATCTGATCGAGACCGGCGAGGGCCAAGAGGTGTGTCGTTGTTGCGGAGATGTCGATTAGATCGGCTGCCGCTACCGCGGTTGCTTCGGCGATTACGGTCTGCGAGGTGCCGGTGCAATCGATAACCAGATTGACGTCTGCCGGTAGCTCGAGTTGGGCGTTAGCGGTATCGATTACCGCCGGGCTGGCCCCCGGTATCTGTCTTGCAGCTGTTGAAGCCCGATCACCATTGCGGCTCGACACGATGACGTTATGCCCAGTGTCGACGAGGAGCCGTGCCACGTGGTGGCCGATAGCGCCTGCACCGCCGACGACGAGAGTTCGTTGTTTAGTCACGGCCAACTCCTGGAAATAGGCGTCCGACTCGTGACGAATAGGCACCGTAGTTGTCGCCGTGAAGCCGCCGTAGGTGCGGTTCCTCGACGAATCGGACCTGCAGTTCGATCGCTATGACGAGGAGTATGAGTCCCGCCGCCGAGATCAGGTTGGGGACGAGGACTGCCAGGCCGACACCAGCGACAATCATGCAGCCGAAGATCGGATTGCGGATCAGGGCGAATGCTCCTGCGGTGACCAGCCCGGTCTCCTCGCTAGTGTCGACGCCGATCCTCCACTCGTCACCCATCGAAAGCTGAGAAAGAAAGGTTAAGCCAATCCCGGCGACGGCGATCGCTGCACCAATCCATCGAACCCATCGGGAGGTGAACCAGGGGTCAAGCCCTGTCATCTCGGCGACAGGCGCCGCAACGCCAGCGAGGAGTGCGACTACCAGTAGCCAGCCGGCAACCCACTCGATCGATCCGAACGATGCCCCCAATACTCCGGCACGAATCCCGGTGTCACCGGTTCGACGTTTCTGCACCACGGTGCGGGCAACGAAGACTACGAGAAACATGATCCCGAATAGCACCAACCCAAGGGTCGCCATCATGATGCTCCCATGTGATCGTGCTCATCGACAGAGAGCTGAACCGACACCAGGTCGGACAAGGCATGTCCGAGCGCTCCCGATGCTAACTCATAGCGAACTCGTCGACCTTGCCGTTCACTGAGAACCAAGCCACAACCGCGAAGGCATGCCAGATGGTTCGACAAGTTCGGCTGGCTCGTATCGATCTGGGCGAGGAGATCGTTTGGATAAGAGGGCCCGTCCAGTAGTAATAACAAGATCTGCCGTCGGATCGGGTCGGCCAACGCTGTGCCGAACCGTTCAAGATTAGAGAGTGCTTCAGAATGCATCATTCATTGATGATATAACTCACGACTGATGTATTGCAAGGGGAATCGAGACCTGCGCGTCCATGGGTAGTGGCAGTTGATGTTCTGACTCTCATGAGTTGAAGTATCGGCGTGCGGTGTCGACTGCGGTGTTCCCGATATCTGCGCCCATGACGCGACCGTTGAGATCGTCGGCGGGCACGTGTATGCCGCCGTAGATTCTGGAGATTCCCGCCTGATCGGCAGCGTCTTGGTAGGTCGCCCATTGCAACGTGACCGTTTGGGTCGGACCAGCTTCGTGAATGAGGCCGCCTGGTTCGACGGTGTGGGTGGCGAGACCACCGGGGAAGTACGCGGATCCGGTTAGTTCGGTGAGGACTTCGGCAGCGGCTCGACTAAAGCCGGAGTGGCCGCTGACGTAGGCGGCGAAGGCTGGGCTTACGAACGAAGCGCGCTGGTACGGAACCCAGTCGGCGGCTCGGATCCAGTTGACGCCGCTCGTGATCCGGGTGGGGTCTGTCGGTTCGCCTAGCCAGGCGAACACCGCTTGCTCGCCGATGTATTCGCCGAGATGGGCGTGTCGTTCCCCTGTCTTAGTGCTGGTTTCGGTGATGGTCTCGATGACACCTGGTAACTCTCGGAGATTTCCCTGTTGGCCGAGGTAGCGGATCATCGAGATTGGGCGTGCGTAGTCATAGTGGGCTTTGGCGCCCCACACGGCGATCGCTGTGTCGTGGAGTGCTCCGTTCAGGGCAAGGCCGGTCTTCACGTCCCATTCGAGGCGGTCTACCGGTTGGCCGTCGATGGTCAAGGCATCGTCGGATTCGAGGGTGTCGCCGACAGTTATGGCGAGTGTGTTCCAGTGTCCGGGCGGCGTTTCGGAGTCCGGCCCGTCGGCCCAAAACTCCGCGATGACCCGGCCGTAGTCTGCTTCGAGAACAACGTTGGGTTCGTAGGCGACCCCGGTGATGGGGTTGGTTGGGCGACCAACGGCGTCGTAGGTGCCGAGTTCAACGTCGCCGATCGTCGCAGGAGAGATGTCGATGGTGGTGTCGGCGAGCGGGTCGAGGCTCGAGGAGAACTCAACCACGAGGCTCGCGTCCGCGACAAAGGCGTCGCGCTCACTCTCTAGGAGTGGCGGCGCTCCGGGGTCGACTGGGAGGCCTCTTTCGGGATCGGGTGTAATGGCGAAAGGTGTGACATACCCCCAGTTTGGCCCAATGAAGACCTGAGGCAAGGAGCCGACTAGCTGGCCGTTCTGGGTCATCTGGCTTGCGATGGATAGTGGCTGCCATCGGTTGGGATCGACCATCTCGGTCCCGGACTGGTCCACGATTAGCGGCGGGTTCACCGACTCGTATGTGAGATCGATGTAGCCGCTGGTTTCGAGCGACCCGTCGTCGAGCGACGCGATAAGGATGTTCTTGGCGACCCGCACGCCGAATGCTGCCGGACTAGCACCGTCTTCGGCTGCGTCTTTGTCGAAGCACAGCGATGCGAGTGTTTCGTCGAAATGAGCAAGGCTCTCTGTCGCCCCAGTCGAGTTCATGTAGCGGCTGGTGAGCAAGTGGTGAGCGGCAAAGCTAATCGCCTCGGCGCGTTCGCCCTCGACTTCGGCGGCCGTCCGGGCCTCGCTAACAAACACCCCTGAGGCATTCGGTTCGTATGCCGCCCACCCGTCCCACATTGCGGCCGACAGGTGGTACAGGTTCCTGGAATGAACTGTTGGTGCTGGGAAGTCGCGACGGATCGCATCAAGGGCTGTCTCGGTCCACAGATTCGCCACGGATTCGTTCCGCGGCACGCATTCAACGCTCGGCGAGCGAAGAACGTTAAGGGTGCCGATCGCAAGAAGAACAAGCACCAAGATGGCGAGTGCCGGGCGACGGATAGAGGAGAGGGTCATCAGCGACAGAGTGTAATAGATGGATCTATCTCGCCCGAAGAGCGCCGTTTGGTTATCGGCTTAGGTTGAGGATGCGTCTCGCTCCACTCGCAACAACACCAAAGATAATGCCGCCGGCGAGAAGGTCAGGGACCTGCGAGTCGGTGATGATCACGCCGACTGCTGCAGCAATGACGAGACCGTTCACCTTGATGTCGTTGGCCGTGAAGATCCAGCTTGCTTGTAGGTGTGCCTCCGCGGAACGCACGCGATGCAAGACGATCAGCGTGATGGCGTTTCCAACTAGCGCGAGAATCGACATGACAATCATCGAGGTCGGGTTGGGGAGCTCGTCGTTGGCGATGAAGCGTCGGATGACTTCGATCAGTCCGATTGCCGCGAGCCCGATCTGGAGGTAGCCGCTGATTCGTGCCAGCTGTTTCTTGCGGGCCGCTGCGGTTCCAACCGCTGCGAGGCTAAGTGCGTAAACGGTGGCGTCGGCGCCCATGTCGAGACCGTCGGCGATGAGTCCCATTGACCGGCTCATCAACCCGATGGTTAGTTCACCGACAAAGAATCCGGCATTGATAACGAGCGCGACGATCAGTGCGTTGCGTTCACGTCGAGTGTCGGCGGGAGGGCCGATTTCGCTGTTGTCGTCGATGTGGCTGGCGCCGAGGTTCAGGCTGTCGAGGACGGAGGCAATGGTGTCGGTGTCGGTGTCGTGGTCGATGATGACATCGCGTTGTTCGAGGTGAAACTCGATGCGGTTAAGGGCGTCAAGGTTGGACAGCGCCATCCGGACTAGCTGTTCCTCGGCTGAGCAATCCATGGCAGCGATGTGAAAGCGGCTTATCGTCACGACGGTCTCACCGGCTGCTTGGGTGGTAGTTCGGGCAAAAACCTGATCCGGTGGCCTGTGACATCGAGCAGTTGCTCAACCGAGCCAGCAGGTCGATCACCGAATCCACAGAGCACTTCGGACGGAAGGCAAACGTGGCTGGTCTGGCTGGCGGTAAAACATATCGGTCTCAACGTATAGGCAGGTAAGGATGTAATGGTCGCGACCGATCGAGGTCGTCGCAAGCGGTCCGAAAGTCGAGCCCCGGCCAGGTCGTGAGGATGAATTGCTCGGTCGCGGTCGGTTTGAGTGGTGTTGGCGCAGGCGTCCTCGTGTTTCATTGGCTAGTCCATGCGTCGAGGAGGTGCATCGCTACGAATGCCCTTTCGTGCCGGCCGGGAGCGGTTCGGGTCGAAGGTCGAGGCGTCGGAGGAGTTGGGCGTTGGCGGCGACGATCATGGTCGAGGCGCTCATGGCGATGGCTGCTGCTGCGGGTGGGAGGGATATGCCGGCGAATGCGAACGCTCCTGCGGCGATTGGGATTGCCGCGAGGTTGTAGCCGGTTGCCCAAATCAGGTTTTGGGTCATCTTCTTGTAAGACGCCACCGAGAGGTCGATGATGCCGGTTACGCCGCGGGGATCGCTGGAAGCGAGGACGACACCTGCTGATTCGATTGCGACGTCGGTTCCGGCGCCGATGGCGATGCCGACGTCGGCTCGTGCGAGGGCGGGTGCGTCGTTTACGCCGTCGCCGACCATGGCGACGGTGAGGCCGCGAGCTTGGAGTTCGGCGACTTTGGAGTCTTTGTCTTGGGGGAGTACTTCGGCAAAGACTTCGTCGATGTTGAGCTGGGTTGCTACACCGTCAGCTACCTGCTTCGCGTCGCCGGTGATAAGGACCACGCGAACTCCGCGTTCGTGGAGTGCATCGATAGCGATTTTGGATTCGGGGCGGATCTCGTCGGCGAGAGTTAATGCGCCGATTACCGCGGCGTCGCAGAATACGTACAGGACCGATCCGCCCTGTTGCCGCCACTTGTCGAGTGTGTCGGTGATGGTGTCGGGCTCGGTGGCGCTGAGGTGGTTGAGAAGGGCGGGTCCGCCGACAGCAAAGCTGCGCCCGTCGATGATGCCTTGCACGCCGAGGCCGGTTAGCGCTGTGATGCTGGTGGCTGGTGGGAGGTCGCCTTGGTTGGATGCGGCGGTAACGATTGCTCGGGCAATCGGGTGTTCGCTTTCGGTTTCGATGGCGGCGGCGTGAGCGAGGATCTCAGGGCCTGTCCAGTTGTCGACTGCGATGTTGTCGACGACGGCGTGGTTTCCTTTGGTGAGGGTTCCGGTTTTGTCGAATAGGACGGTGTCAACGGAGCGCATGGTTTCGAGGGCGAGTCGATTCTTGACCAAGATTCCGGCTTGGGCTGACGTGGCTGTCGAAATTGAGGTCACGAGCGGGATAGCGAGCCCGAGTGCATGGGGGCACGCGATCACCAGGACTGTGACGGTTCTGATGACACCTTCGGGTGCGTCGCCGGCGATCCACCAGGCTGCCATGGTCGTTACTGCTGCTCCGGCGGCCAGATAGAAGAGCGCTGCAGCGGCGCGATCGGCGAGCGCTTGGGCTCGGGACTTGGAGGATTGAGCGTCGGTGACGAGCCGTTGAATGCCGGCGATTGCGGTGTCATCACCAATGGCCTCAATCCGGATTCGTACTGATGAGTCTGTTGAGACGGTGCCTGCCACGACGCGGGCGCCGGGCTTGCGAGTGACCGGCCGAGACTCGCCTGTGATCATCGATTCGTCGAAGGCTGCTCGGCCTTCGACGATTGACCCGTCGGCCGGAACTCGACCTCCCGGGCGGACTAGTACGACGTCTCCGACTTGAAGCTCGTTGATTGCAACCTCTGCTATGCCTTCGCTTGTGACTCGTTCTGCGGTGTCGGGGAGAAGCTCGGCTAAGGCAGCCAGGGCGCCGCGGGCTTGGCCTATTGCCTTCATTTCTTGCCAGTGCCCGAGGAGCATCACGACGATAAGTGCAGCTAGTTCCCACCAGAAGTCGAGCTCCCCCCAACCGGCGAAGGACGCAAGCGACGAAACGTAGGCGACGGTGATAGCGAGGGAAATCAGCAACATCATTCCTGGCTGGCGATCGCGGACCTCGGTCAAACCTCCCGCTAAGAATGGACGGCCTCCCCACAGGAAGACGATCGTTCCGACCACAGGAGCGATCCATTCGGCCCCTGCGAAGTTGATCGTGTAGTTGAACCATTCCTGGATTTGGGGCGAGAACACTAAGACCGGGATTGCCAGGATCAGGTTCCACCAGAACAGCCGGCGAAAAATTTCGGGGTCGTGGCCAGAGTGTTTGTCGTGCCCGCCATGATGGGGCCCCGCTACTTCGGGTTCGCTGGATGTCTGGTGATGGTGCTGGTGGTGGTCCATGTAATTACTTTCATGGTGCGACTTAGCGGATTACCAAGGTCCCCTCGACTATGCACCTTCTATCCGACTGGAAGGTCAAGCCCTGGGCGATGCGCGGCACCTTCCCGCAGGGTTCGCTCCGGCCCCCACACTGTCTTTCGCAGTAAAGATTACTTCCGGCTGGAAGGTCGGGGTATGCTTCCCGGATGAAGATTGGTGAGCTTGGCGATCAGTGTGATGTGTCAACGAAGACGATTCGGTATTACGAATCGATTGGTTTACTTGACGAACCGTCGCGGACCCCGAGCGGTTACCGGGATTATGCCGAGGTTGCTGTGGAGCGTTTGCGGTTTATTCGCGACGCTCAGGCGACGGGGTTGTCTCTGGCTGAGATCTCCTCTGTGTTGGAGCTCAAAGGGGCCGGGAAGCGGTCTTGCGCTCACACGATGGCGCTGATCGATTCGCATCTGTTGGCTATTGAATCTCAGATTGATCAGCTGGCGGCGACTCGCACAGAGCTAACGGTTCTGGCGAAACGGGCAAAGGGTCTCGACCCTTCGTCGTGTACCGACCCGAACCGGTGTCAGGTGATCGACGAGGCCCGGCTCACCGATTGACAGATTCCACTTGACCTTCCAGTCGGATGGAAGCTCTATGATGGGGTTATGGAAGAACAAACTCTGTCGAAGTCGGATCTTGCGATCGACGGGATGACGTGTGCGGCGTGTGCAAACCGTATTCAACGACGGTTGGGCAAGCTTGACGCCGTGAGTGATGCTCAGGTCAACTTTGCGACTGGGCGAGCAACGGTGGTGCACGACGGATCGGTTGATGACCTGCTTCTTGCTGGCGAGGTCGCCGCGCTGGGGTACAGCGTGATCGATAAGGACGAGGGCGATGATGCTGAGGATCGCCGCGAGGCTGATCTGTTGAAGCGGCTTATCTTTGGCGTTGCTCTGGCTGTGCCGGCGATGTTGATCTCGATGGTTCCGTCGCTGCGGTTCGATAATTGGGAATGGCTGGTGGCCGTGCTGGCGACGCCGGTAATCCTGTGGTCGGGGTGGGGATTTCATCGGGCGGCGTGGATGAACTTGCGGCACGGTTCCACAACGATGGACACGTTGGTTTCGCTGGGATCATTGTCGGCACTTTTGTGGTCCGTTGTTGTGTTGGTCGGCGGTGTTGGCGACGGGCATGTCTATTTCGAAACGGGTGCGGTGATCGTCACGCTCATTCTGTTGGGGAAGTGGTTTGAGCTGCGAGCGAAGCGTCGGTCCGGCGATGCGATTCGGGCTTTAGCTGATCTCGGTGCTCGGACTGCTCGGCTCGAAGATGGTCGCGAGGTCGCTCTCGAGGATCTCGTCGTGGGGATGCGGTTCGTGGTCCGGCCGGGGGAGAAGATAGCGACCGACGGTGTAGTGGTTGATGGACACTCGGCGGTTGACGCATCGATGGTGAGCGGTGAGCCTGTTCCGGTAGAGGTCGGCCCTGGCGATGAGGTCATCGGGGCGACGATCAACGCCAACGGGTCGTTGGTTGTTGCGGCGACCAAGGTTGGTGCCGACACAGCATTAGCGCAGATCATCCGGTTGGTTGATCAGGCTCAGGGCAGCCGAGCGGAGGTCCAAAGGCTCGCTGACAAGGTGTCGGCGGTGTTCGTGCCGGTGGCGATCGTTACGGCGTTGATCACATTGCTGGCGTGGCTGCTGCTCGGCAACGACCCCGGCGACTCTTTTACTGCCTCGGTCGCGGTTTTGATTATTGCTTGCCCGTGCGCACTCGGGCTCGCTACGCCGCTGGGGATCATGGTTGGCACTGGCCGCGGCGCCCAGCTAGGAGTAATTATTAAGGGCGGCGAAGTGTTGGAAGACAGCCGCTCCATCGATGCGGTCGTCGTCGACAAGACGGGCACAATCACCGAAGGAAAAATGTCGCTAGAACTGATCCTCGACGCTGGTCTCGCCAGCGAGGATCGCGATCGAGTCCACCAGCTTGCAGCATCGGTGGAAGCCCTATCGGAGCACCCAATCGCGCAAGCGATTGCCCAGTCGATCCACGTGCACCTCGACGTCGAAGACTTCGAGAACATTCCCGGTTCAGGGGTTACAGCCCGGTTCGGCGATTCTAAGATCAGGGTGGGCCGCCGCAGTCTCTTCGACCTCGTTTCGAATGAGGTTGAAGAGCTCGCCGCTAGCGCTGAGGCCGACGGTGCAACAGCGGTATTTGCCGGGCGCAACGGTAACGCGGAGCTGGTGTTTGTGGTTTCGGACCAGCTGAAATCGACGTCGGCCGCAGCTATTGCGGCATTGCATGATCAAGGCCTGACCGTAACGCTTCTGACCGGCGACAATCGCCGTACCGCTGAAGCTGTCGCAGCCAAAGTAGCGATTGGTTCTGTCGATGGTGACGCGGTGATTGCCGAGGTTTACCCCGATGACAAGGCGGCGGTGATTCGGCGCCTTCAGGAACAAGGTAAACGAGTGGCGATGGTGGGTGACGGGATCAACGACGCACCTGCTCTTGCTCAAGCCGATCTCGGAATTGCAGTAGGTACGGGCACCGATGTCGCCATCGAAGCGTCAGACCTCACCATTGTTTCGGGCGACCTTCGCGCTGTCGCCGATGCGATTGCTCTGTCTCGGCGCACGCTGTCGACGATCAAGGGCAACCTGTTCTGGGCTTTCGCCTACAACGCCGCAGCAATCCCCCTTGCGGCGTTCGGCGTACTCAACCCGATGATTGCCGCCGCAGCGATGGGAATGTCATCGCTGTTCGTCGTGAGCAACAGCCTGCGGCTTCGCAGCTTCGCCGGTTACCGCAAAGCAGGAAGCTGATCTCGGCACCGCCTGGACGAGTCGGCCTTCAGGGTGATGTTGCGATCTGTTCAACGCAGAGCTGTGGGTGGGTGAGGGGGAGATGGTGTCCCGCTCCCGGGATCGTGATGGTTTTGAGATGCCCGATCGTTGATGCGAAATCCCGATCGCCAATAGTGTCGTCGGCGCCCCACAGAGTGGTCATGGGTATGTTGTGGTCCTGCGCGATTCTCGCCAAATCGGTCCACTGCGTTGTGGAGACAACGTCGTCGAGGGCATCTCGATACGCTGGCCAGGTGTGAAGCGATGCGGCACGAGCGATCGGGATGGGCAGATCCGGGGTAAGGGCTGCGGCTGCGAGACCGGCGAGGTGTCGATGCGAGCAGTTGAGGCGACACGCTGCCTTCGCCCAGTAAGTGTTGGCTACGAACAGGCGTGACATCAGCCCCGAGTCGGCGATCGTGGCGTTCATGTCGGTGGCGTCTCGGTAAATCGGAGGTCCAAAACACGTGACCGACGCGATCTGTTCGGGGTGTCGTTCGAGCCAACGCATCGCCAACGCCGACCCCATCGAGTGGGCTCCGAGACGGATCCGACGATCGGCTAGCCCAAGTTGGTGAAGCATTTCGTCGAGCGCGTCGAGATGGTCGACTGCACCGAAAGTGTTCCGCCCGGTGTCGATTGATCGTCCAAACCCGAGCAGGTCGGGGACGATAAGTGGCCCGTCGGAACCGAGTCGGTCGAAGTGGGCCCCAAAGATGTCGCCCGAGGCAACCAACCCGTGAAGAAGAATGGTTACTGCGCTGTCGCCCGGTACCACGTTCGCGACCCGACAGTGAAGGGACCCAGTCCTTTGGTGGGGGAGCAGCGAGGGGCGCCATCGGCGCACTGCCGGGGAGGCCTGGTGTTTCAGGGTCCAAGCCGCAGCTCCCGAGGCGCCCAACAACGCCGGGGCGGTACTCACTGTTGGGGTGGTTCGTAGATGGTCGCCCACGTGGTGCCTTGGTTAGTGCTGGTCTGAATCTGACCACCATCGACCGTGACCCACCATTGGTCTCGGTCGACGTGAAACGTTTCCACCTCTGGCGCTGTCTGCGCGGCCTGGCGCCATGGGCCTTCAGGGAAATCGGCTTCCCAGATCAGTCCGCTGCTGCTGACTGCCAGAATACGGTCATCCTGAATCCACTCGATCTCGACAGCATCGAGCGCGGCGCCAAGTTGATTCCACGACTCGCCACCGTCGTTACTGTTCCAAACTTTGCCTAGGAGATCGACGGCGAGCTGCTGGCTGGTGTCGGTTGGATGTATTGCGAGATCGCGCGCCTCGACCTCCCCCAGCTCCTGCCATATTCCATCGGCGTCACGGCGAACGATCTTGCCTTCGGTGTCGGCAGCAAAGAGGCCGTCAGAGGTGGGCACGAGCGCGTGAAAGTCCTTTCGCCCGAGTAGCTCGGCTTCCACCGTCCAGGTGTTGCCGAGATCAGCGCTTCTAGCTAGGCCGAGATGCGGCGGGAGGCCATCGACACGGTATTTGTCGAGACGGAGATCTGGATGTCCGCTGGCCAAGAGGCCATCGGCGTCGATTGCCATTGCCATCATGTCGTGTTGTTCTGTCCCGACCAGCACGGCTTCATCTATCGCGTCGATGCGGTAGAGGCCGGTGTGGCTTGCGACGAGAAGGGTGTCGTCGGCGGTGAGGACGAGGTCGTGAATGTGGCCGAGTTCGCCAGGTCCCGCAACGGTCGGCGTGCCCGAGTTCCCACACGATGCCGCTGCGATTGACGTGGCTGCGATGATCGCTACAAGTTTCATTTTCTTCATGCAACACCAACAGTACGGGTTCCAGTCGACTGGAAAGTCAAGCCCAAAAAACTACTTGACCTTCCAGTCGACTGGAAGTTCTAGAGTGCCAAGATGACATCCCGGTCGGCCCTTGGGCTCAGTCTTATCGTCGTTGTGGTTGCGCTCGGAGCCGTCGTTGGGTTCCAAGCCCTCACAGGTGACGATTCGCAGGTTCGTGACCATGCGACGGCTAGCTATTTGGCGGCTCTGCCTGGCGAGGCCGTTCCGTCCGGCTCGGTATTTGAAGTCGATATCGTTGCTGCGCCCGCAGTGGCCGAGTTTTCTGACGATTTGTCTGTCGAGGTTTGGGCGTACAACGGCACTGTGCCGGGCCCCGAGCTTCGGGTGGCCTTGGGCGACACGGTCGTCGTCAACTTTGAGAACCAACTACCGCAGGCGACATCGATCCATTGGCACGGAATTCGGGTGCCGAACTCGATGGATGGCGTGCCAGGGGTCAACCAAGCGCCGGTCGAGCCCGGGGAGTCATTTCGCTACGAGTTCGTGCCAAAAGATGCTGGAACGTTCTGGTTCCACTCCCATAACCGTGGCAGCGAACAAATCGAGCGTGGGCTCTACGGAAGCGTGGTGGTCGTTGACCCGGCCGAGCCGACCTATGACCGTGACCTGGTGTGGATGATCGACGACGTGCTGCTTGATGGCGATGTGGTGGTGGAAGATTTCAATGATGCGCACGAGACAACGCACAACGGCCGGTGGGGCAACGTCGTCACCCTCAACGGCCGAGTAGCGCCGACGATCGACGTTAACCCCGGCGAACGGGTCCGGATTCGCCTTGTGAACGCCAGCAACGCGCGTGTGATTGCGCCAGAGTTCCCAGGTCTTGATCCCATCGTGATCGCAGTTGACGGCACCCTGGTAAGGCAACCGTTCTCTGGCCAAGGGTTCGTTATGGCACCAGGGAACCGAGTCGATCTTGACATCACCCTCCCAGACGCCGAACAACAGATCGTGGTCGCTGAGGACTTCAACGGCGAAGGGTTCGATATAGCCACCCTGAATATTCGCGGTTCCTCCGCTGACACCCCTACCTTTGCGGCGCCAGTCAACGATGCGATCCCACGATCAGATATCACCAGCGGTCTCGGCATCGATCACGAGTACTCCCTCGATTACATACCCGATTCGAGCGGGCCGAAATGGGGATTCAACGGACGGACCTTCGCCGAGACCGAAACGTTGAGTGTGGATGCAGGTGAGTTGGTGACGGTTCGGTTGAGTAACGGCTCGCAGGCTCTTCATCCAATTCACCTACACGGTCAGTTCTTCCAGGTAACAGCGATCGACGGAGTCGCCGTTGACAACGGGCATCTTCGTGACACTGTTCTCGTGTACCCAGGCGAGAACATCGATCTCGCTATGGCTCCAGTAGACGTCGGTACCTGGGCAGTCCACTGTCATATTCAAGAACACGCCGAGGCAGGCATGATGACGCTGCTCGAAGTCGACCCCTAGCGCAGCCTTGACCTTCCATTCGAGTGGAAGGATTACACTTCTCTATCTAGCCTCATCTTTGCCCTGAAGGGACATGCAACATGTCTGAGCAAGCTACGTTCTTCGTTCCCGACATCAGCTGCGACCACTGCGTCAACGCAATCACCACACAAGTCACGAAGGTCGCGGGCGTCACCAAGGTCGACGTAGACGTCACAGCCAAGACGGTGTTGGTTGAAGGTGGCGACCGTGCGGTTGTTCTCGCAGCGATCGACGAAGCTGGATATGACGTCGCCTGAAGTCAGCGGCGCAGAAGCCGCTTGATTGCTATTCGAATCCGAGTCGCTCTTGTTCAGCCCGGATGTAGGTGATCACTGTTTCGATCTGATCGTCGGTGATGTCGGCGACAGCAGGCATGTCACCGAATCCCCAGTGATGCTGACGCGCTCCGTTCCGGACCGCTGACCGGTAAGCGTCGTCACCGTGGTGACCGGGCTCGTACACGATCGATAGTTGCGATGGTCCTTTCTCGGTGCCACGCAAGTCTGTGCCGTGGCAGGACGCGCAGCGAGCCTCATAGATCGTTGGCCCGTCGGCGTCAGCGGCGAGTGGAGACCCAAACTCGGGGGCAACCGTTACGGCATCGCTCCCGCAGGCGAACAGCACCAAGGTGATCGTTGCTGCGAGCAGTCCGAGTCGGATTGGTTGGGTCATACTGCCGAGGACGCTATCAACAGCGCGGTGACCACGGTTACCGCGACGAGTGCGATCGCTTCGATGGTTACGACGGTTCTGAATTGGTGCGCAATTTCGGGATCGTTGGGCGCCTTTTCGAGGGCGGGCACGACAACTCGGTGGTTGTAGCCACCTCCAGCCGCAGCGATAGCGACAAGTAGAACCTTCAGCACCAGGAACCGTCCCCAGGTCGTCGACCAGATCTCTGATACCGAGTCGAGAATAACGATCGCAAGCACGGTGCCGGCAAGTGCGGCGACAACCAGAGCGATTACGGCGACGACAGAGAATCGGACGCCGAGCTGAAGTGCTTGAGTGTCGACTCCCCGCCTGTGTCGGCGAGCGATTACAACAGCGAGCATGATGACACCGCCCGCCCAGGTGGCTGCGGTCGTGACGTGGATGAGGTTGGCTAAGGCATGAAGCCAACGTGGTCCTTCAGACACGGTGTGCCCGTCGAACAAGAACGACAGCGTTATAAGGGCGACGCCAGCGAATGCGGCAAGGTTGTTCGAAAGGTGCCAAGCCTCGTCGCCTTCATTGATGAACGGATCAGTTCCAGGCGTGGTTGTCGGCGGGTCGGCTGGGGGATTGACGCGTCCTGCCGTCACGCTCGTGAGCTGTTTCACTGCGAGGACCGGATCGGTGACGCCGGCTGCAGAATGCGTGTGAAGCCGAGTCTGGGCGGCAGCGAGTGAGCCGCCAGCGACCCGCAAGGCGATTGCCAAACCAAAAGAGGATCCAAGAACTTGACTAATGTTCGACGGCGACCAAACCCCTGACCACCTTCCGGCGACAGTGGCGAGCTGCACGACTGCTTCGGCGATGGCGCTTAGCGCCACGAGCACTGCTGCTCTGCGCACGATGAAGAGCACGGCGCGGATATCGGTTCGATGTCCTCGAAGGACTACAGCGGCGAAGATGGCGCCGCCGATTACCCCGATCGCTCCCAGCAGTCCGACGATTCGGCTCAAACTGCCAATAAGGGAGGCGCCTTGTGCCTTGCTGGCGCTGGTGTCGAGAAAGTCGTCGAGATCTACAGGAGCGGCGGCGCTAGTTTCGGCGTCGAGTAGTAGCCCATCTGTCTCGTCCAATTCACTGGTAACAGGCGGCGCCTCAGTCGCCGGATCTTCAGCCGCAGGGACTTCAGCCGCAGGGACCTCAGTCGTTTGTGCTTGCTCTGTTGGTGGTTCGGTTGTGGGCGCGGCGGTTGGTGCGGTGAAGCTGAAGCTTCCGTCGATTGGGTGGGCGTCGGGTGCGGCGACGCTCCAGCGGACCCCCACAACTCCGCCGGTTAATGGTTCGTCGAATTCGAGGGTGAAGGTGAGGTCGTTTGTGGTGCTGACGTCGTCGGGAACCCGAACTGTTCCGGCCGGGTCCAGGACGACAAAGCCGTCGCCCGCTGGGGCAGCAGGCCCCGAGAAGGTGAGCGAAATAACCGATACCGGCTCATCAGTGCTGGCTCCGTCGCTTGGCGAGGACGATTCGAATCCGGTGTGCGCAGCAGCTGGCGAGACAGAGGCCCATGTCGTGCCAGCAATGAGCAGGAGCGCAACTAGAAGCCGTCGAAACAGAAGCGGAGCAGCCAAGAACATGAGTTCAGTGTACTACGAACTGTAGTAGTCGGGCTGTCGGGAGGTTCTATCGAAGCGTACACAGCGTCGATCGACGGCAAGTTCTAGCGCGACAGGGCTTCGAGGCGTTCGCTTAGGCCTTCTAGTCCAAGCGCTCCGAGGTGGGTTGTCGTGTCTCCCGAATCATCTATGAAGATGAAAGAGGGTTGTGTTGTGATCCCGTAGGTTCGCCAGAGGCTTCCGTCTTGGTCCACTGCATGATCGAACGCGGCTACGCCGAGCGTATCGATGAATTCATTTACTGCCGGGAGCTCGTCGCGGCCCGCCACGCCCGCGAAGTTGATGTCAGCTCCATAGATCCTTTGTGCCTCTGCGACCGCAGGGGCTTCTGCACGGCAGGTTCCTCACCAGGGTGCCCAGAACCAAAGCACGGTGTCGGCGCCTTCGAGTGAGGCGAAATCGATCTGTCCACCAGCGGCGGTCGGTGCAACGATGTTCGCCGTGGACTCAGCGCTGCCGCATGCCGCTAGCGCAAGCATGGCAACAAGCGAGATCGCGATCTTTCGAATGCGGGTCACGTTAAGAGACTACCTGTATTTGACTCGACTACTACATGTTGTCGCACTTCGGTCGGAGTTCCACTTATCTGCTGACGGTGCGGTGGCAGCTGTTCTGCTCGGCCACTACACTATGTAGCAGCACAGGTGGGTTACCGCGGAGGTAAATGATGTCAGCGAAGCGCCCTACGGGAGCTCTCGAAGAACAAGTGATGACGTATCTGTGGTCGGCTGGCGAGCCAGCGACACCGGCCGACGTGCACGCTGCGGTTGCACCAGAGCTTGCGTACACGACGATCATGACGATACTTACTCGTCTTTTTGAGAAGGACCGTTTGGTTCGGGGTCAAAGAGGCCGGGCTTACACCTATGAGCCTGTGAGGTCCGAAGCTGAACATCGCGCAGATGCAATGCAGAGCAGTCTTGATCGGTCCGGAGATCGAGCGGCAGTATTGAGCCAGTTCGTGGAAACTCTCGACGCACGAGACGCTAAGACGCTTTTGGCTCTTCTAGGTCGAAGCTAGTTTCTTGTCTCTTTCTCTGGTGTTACCTGGTCTGGTGGCGGTGTTCGTTGGGGTTGGGGCTGGGCTATACCGCTGGCAGATCCGGCCTCGGGCAACGATCCGTGTTTTGACGGTTGTTGCCTTTATCACCGCGACCACAGCCTTTGTGGTTGTTGCTGCTGCTTCAATCGGGTTCCTCGCTCGCTCGGCGCTTCTCCTTGCTCTGATCGAGTGGTGTCCAGTGGTTCCGCTTCATCATGAGGTCGGTGTCGTTGAGGGAACGGTCGCCTCTGTGTTGTTTGCGGCCATGTTGGTGCGGATCACGAGGGTGATCCGGAACCGTCGATGGGCGGTTGCCGGGACCCAAGGGCAGCGTTTTCAAATATTGGACACGGAAAAACCAGTTGCGTTTGCGGCTCCCGGGAAGCCGGGGTGTGTTGTTGTTTCGAATGGGCTGCTCGGTGTGCTGAGCCCGCGTGAGCGGAAAGTTCTGTTCGCTCATGAACGAGCTCATCTCCACTACAAACATCACCGCTACCTTCTGGTGGGAGCTGTTGCGGTAGCGATCGTGCCACCGCTGGGGCCTCTTGTGGACCAACTTCGGTTGGCGACGGAGATGGAAGCAGATGAGGCTGCTGTTCGGGCCATGGATGGCGACCGCGAGGTGGTAGCGGTATCGATTGCTCGTGCCGCGCTCGCAACCACAGATTACGCCGGGACGGTCGCCGGCTTTGGCGGAGGTTCGGTTCCGTTCCGAGTTAGCGCATTGTTGGAGGATTCCCAGCAAGCCCGGTTTGCTGTTGCTGGTGTGCTGGCCATCGCGGTCGCAGCGATTGCTGGTATCACGGCGTCATCGGTTCAGGTTCATCACTTTGTGGAGTTGGCTGGCCATCTCTGCGGCCGCTGACCGATCAGTGGATAGTTCGGGCTGCGAACCACGCGAGGTTGAGCATTGCTAGCCCGGTAGCGAATTGGCGGTACTCCTTTACTTTGGTTCTGCGCCAAGTCACGGTCAGCACGATGATCCAAAACGGCACCATTATCGCCCATTGGATGAAAACGACTCGATCGGTACGCGGGAGTGCCAGGTCAAGTAAAAGGTCCTTCAGCGACATTATTGAGGATCGATTCTGTCGGTAGGGGACTGTGCGGGGTTGGTGCGCCGACGCGACGCCCGCCCATATGCGATTGACGCGACAAGGATCGCGGCCACCACGACAGCGAACCGAACTGCGGTGGCTTGGTCGATTCGTGTCACAAACCAGAGTCGGAATGCTTCGCCGGCTGCGATGACTGGATCTGAGTCCAGATCACCGCGAAACACGGCAAGTTCCCAGCGTCCGTACCAGATCGCGTAGGTACCAGCTGCGACCATCAGGACGCCACCAAGCTGCCCAGAGTATTTGGAAAGGACCCGCAACCTGGTCGTTAGGCCAGTCCTGGTCAGCGCTGCCGCCATGCTGATCGCGAGAATTATTGTTCCCATACCTGATGCGTATGCGACATAGGTGGCGAGGCGGCCGAATGTCGATTGGTTGAGTGCTGCTCCGGTGATCGCAAGAAACGGACCGAGGGTACAGGTGAGCGACGCGACCGCGTAGGTGATTCCATAGCCGACCATCGATCGGATCCCGGTTCCGCCACCGCCGAGCTGGGGCGACCCCATGCCAAGTGTTGGTTTCCAGCCGAATAGGGTTGCGATTCCGGCGACGACGAACAGGGCGCCGAGGGCGATCGTGACCCAGGGGAGTTGTGTTCGGACGTTGGATGCAAGCCGGTCCAGTATGAGTCCGGCGCCGGCGAATACAACAATGAAGCCAACCGACACGGCGACCGATACCCCTACTGCGCGCAAAACCCGTCGTTCAATCCGATCGCCTTCGCGATCTCCAGCAACGAACATCGCCAGGTACGCGGGGAGTAGCGAAAACCCGCAAGGGTTAAAGCTGGCCACCATGCCAGCAGCCAACGCTAAGGCGAATGGAGCTTGGTTCATTTCCTCACCCTTCGTTCCGTTGCTCGTTGTTGCTGTCTCTTCGTTGGCGCCGACACCTTGCTTGACGCGATGTCCTATTCGTTGCGGCATCTCGTCGAAGAGTCCAGATGTTTCATGTTTTTGAGTCCCTGATCTGATCCGCGCCGGGAACATTGTTTAGGTCCGATAGCTGGTTGGTTTGGCCTAATGAATCTTTCGCTCGAGGCTTAGCGAAACGGCGCCCGTAGTGGATGAACGGCTTTTCGACGGTCCGGTGCAGCACAGCGCCGAGAAGCGCTGATGCGACGTACCCGAGCACCAGTGTGGCGAGGTCATCGATTCGTCCGCTCTGCGCTGGGATAAGGCGCTCGAAGACTGCCAAGACGGCTGGGTGTATGAGGTAGACGGCGTATGACAGGGTGCCGAGCCAAACCAGGAGCCGCGTCGAGAATAGGCGACTGATTGGGTGATTGGGTTGTAGAACCATGGCGCCGATGAATAGAGCGGTCGGGATCGCAAGCAGCTCGAATGCCCAGGCGGTGTCGATGACACCAATGACGACGCTGGCGAACCCGACCGCCCAGTACGCCGCTGGTTTGGCAAGGAACGCAAGCCAGTTAAACGATCGTTGGTGATGCAGGGCGAACGCAAGAGCGGTGCCGACCAGGATGTGGCCGTAGGGCTCGACTAGCGAAACCCAAGAGCCGTATCCGGGACGAGCGAAACCAGCCAAGAGCAGTAGTGAGCCAGTGACGAACGCTAGAGGCAGTCGTAGCTTTGAGTTCGCCATCAATACGAAAGCGATGAAGGGCCACACGAAGTAGAACTTTTCTTCGATGCCGAGCGACCACGAGTGGTTGAAGGGCGCTTCCACTTCGTTGAGTAGAAGCGGGATTTCTGACAGGTAGAAGATGTACCAGGGGAGCGACTCGTTGAAGCTCGCCGCTTTCTCGGCGCTGCCAGCCAGGTTCGCCAGGATGGCGTAACCCGCAAGCACGATGTAATACAACGGCAAAATCCGGAACACTCGGCGAATGAAAAACTCGCGGACGGAAAGCTTGCCGTCTCGGTCCTCCTCGCGAAGAGCAAGCATCGTGATGAGGAAACCAGACAGCACTAGGAACACGGTGACGCCGCGTTCGCCTTGCAGGAATTTCAGGGGCGATTCGCGGGCGTGCCAAGCTACGACCAGCGCAGCGCTCAAGGCTCGTACGCCATCTAGCGCGGTGAAGTATTTTGTTGCGCTATAGCGCCTGAAGGCATCCTCGGTCGTCATCGTGTTGCGGTGGCCCTCGGACAATATTTCAGGCTGACCAATCGACTACCTTTCGCGACTCTCAACTGGGTTCCGGTTCCGCTGTAAGGAGTTCGCGACCAGCAGCGGCCCAAGAATTCATCCCGCCGTCGAGGTCAACGATGTTGGTGTAGCCCGCAGCGGCGAGGGCCGCAGCGCTCTGGCCAGACATGTTGCCGGACCGGCAATAGAGGGCAATGGGGGCATCGAGATCGCTCGGGAGTCGTTCACTATCGAGGATCTCGTCGAACGCAACGAATTCATCGGTGCCAGCGATATGGCCATCGTAGGGAATATGTACGTTCAGAAGCTCTGCGGTTGGGTTGGATTCCAGGTACTCCGCAAAGTCGGCCACTTTGAGCAACTGAATCAGGTCACCTGCTGGAGCTAGGGATTCGTCTTGGGTGCCGCATCCCGAAACCAAGAGCGATCCAGTCATTACAACCGCAGCGAGTAATCGCCGGAGGCGGATGTTTGCGAAGCCAGATTGCGGCGTTTCTGTCGATCTCAAGGTGAGTCTCCGTCTCGTGTTCCAATTAGATCCTACAAGCTGTAGGAGATAGTGGAGAACTGGCCCCCAACCTGGAACCTGACTCCGAGCCGGTCGAGGTTGGGAAACTAGTTGCATCTTGCATCTAGAAAGATGTATGTTGCAACTATGTTCAACCATGCGACCGCTCATACGGGTCGAGATTTCGTCGGCTTCATTCACGCGTTCGGGCTGCTGCGCTCCGACACGACGCCATGCGGCCAGCCAATGTCGGTCTCGACTGCGCATGCGATATGTGAACTGCACACTGGACCCCCGCTCAATCAGCGTGATCTTGCCCAGCGCCTTGGGCTGACCACCAGTTCGGTAAGCCGTCTGGTCGATCAACTCGAAGCCAAGTCCTGGGCCGAACGGGTCGAAGATCCAGCATCGTCCGATAGCCGGGTGCGCCTGGTCGTGCTGAGCGAACTTGGCGCAGGGGCCGCTGAGCGAGTCCTCGAGGAACGAGCAAAGCGATTCGCTGACCTTCTCGACGCGGTACCGCCTGACAAGCGAGACCACGTGCTCGAAGCGCTGACCCTATTGAAGGAGGCAGCTAATGCGATCGCATAACGCCATTGGATTGCTTGCGGCGATGTGTGTCCTTGCCGGATGCAGCAGCGCCGCTGCGGGCTTGGCCGACCGGCAAACCCAAGTCGCCGACGCAGGGGCACAAGTAATGCCGTTCGACTTGGATGCAACGACCCACATCTTCACAAACAAGCCCGACGGCGGGATACAAGACGTCGTCGCAGATAACCCTGATGACGACGACAGCATCTCGGAGATTCGAGAACATCTCCGTGTGGAAGTCGACAAGTTCCAAGCTGGCGACTTCTCTGACCCAGAGTCCATCCACGGGTCTGACATGCCAGGCCTTGCGACCCTCCAGGCCCGATTCTCAGAAATCGCCGTTGAGTTGGAGTTATCCGAAACCGGAGCATCGATCTCTTATGTCGCTGTCGATCCAGCTCTCGTCACAGCAATCCATGATGGGTTCCAAGCCCAAACCAGCGATCACGGGAAACACGCCGAGCACGGATCGTCGTAGAGCCCGCAGTCGAGCCACCAAACGAATCTCTGACCACGATTCAAGAACATTGGGGGTCGGGGCTCCAAGAAGTCGGGACAGGGCAGGCTGCACCGCACTAGGGCACGTCGATGACGACTAATCGCCCACTGTTTTCGTCGACGATCAGCACCCCGTCCGGGTGGGCGGCGATGCCCTCGGCTTTGTCGAGGTCTAGAGCGTGCGACTCGTCGATGGTGGATGTCACTGTGTTCCAGATGAAGGCGGTGGATGCTTTGTGGCTCAATATCCACAATTTTTCTGAATCGGTATGAGGCGCTAGGCCACTGAGGTCGATTTTCTTGGCACCAACACCGAGGTGGTTCGCGAGTGCTGGTGACGGGTCGATCCAGGATTTGATGCTTGTGCGGTCTGCGTCGACCTGGATTAGTAACGCGGGCTCGGATTCCTTCACGACCCAGATATCGCCGGTTCCGTCCACGGTGATGCCTTCGAGGCCCTTGTTTTCGCTGCTTTGGGTGATTAGCGAAGCGATGGCGTCGAAGCCATCCATTTCTGAGAGTGCGTTGATCGCCACGATGGTCCCGATGTGTGGATCGATCTCTATGAGCTCGTAGCGGCGTTCTTCGGCAACGAGCAGGTTGCCGTTCTCTAGCTCGACGATGCCTTCCCAGTCGGTGTCGGGAAGATCGATCGAAATTGTCTTGATGGTTGCGCCGGTTTCGTCGACCAGAGCGATGTCGGGGCCAGCGTCGGATACCAGCCAGAACTGGCCTGGTGTGCTGCTCACCGACATTCCCGATGGTTCTTGCAGAGAGTCTTCCGCGACCTCAGCGCTCGCCGTGCACGAGACCGTCAACAGGCAGCTTGCGAGAATCACTGTCATCCAACGCCGCAGGTTCGCTTGATGGTTGGCCGAGTTGCGGCGCGTCGGGAGGTTGCGAATCATTATGAGCGCCAGGTGTAGCGGACTGAAGTGTCAGTATGCGGATCTCAGCTGAATCTCAGCTGAACTATCAGCGCTGCTGTCCCTTCGGTTGGTCGGTCGCTCGTTCGTACTTTGTCCTGTTTCAGCAGGGATTCAGCTTTGCTATGTCACCATGGCATTGAGTTGGCCCGACCTTTCTGTTTGGAGAACATTCGTGACGATCACTGACCCCCGTCCGCAGCCAGAAAGGCATGCAGATGCTGATCGTCGGGTTCGGGGCGTCGTGTCGAAGCTTGTCGGCACCAGGCAAGACTGGCGCCTTTACCGTCCGGTCGCGCCGCAGCGAAGACCTCGTATGTCGTGGATCGGCCCGATCGTTGTTGCGGTGTCGGTGCTCGTCGGGTGGTTTGCGTTCGCTGGGGCCGCCGGTAAGGAAGGCGATCCCACGCTCGGGTTCTTTGTGGGAGCGGCATCGATTCAGTTGATGGCCTGGAGTTTTGTGCTTGCTATTCGTATCAAGTGGCTGGAACCGTTTTTCGGGGGGCTCGACTCGATGTACCGGGTGCATCGGTGGTGCGGCTCGATCGCGGTCGTTGCGATGTTCCTCCACACCCAACTCGAACCCGAGATACGCGGCGGGGTTCGAGGCGCCAGCCGCGACCTCAAAGACTCCGCCGAAGACCTGGCTGGATTGGCCGAGATCTCGCTCTACGTGCTGGTCGGCATCAGTCTTGTTCGAATCATTCCGTACCGTTTCTGGCGACTCACCCACAAGTTGCTTGGCATCCCGTTCATCTTCGCTAGTGCACACTTCTTTACCGCCACGAAGCCCTACGCAAACGGCTCCGCGTGGGGCTTGTGGTTCGGTGCATTCATGGTCGCAGGAACCGCCGCTTACATCTGGCGGGTGATCGTCAACGACATGATCCGACGCGGAGCGAAGTACAAAGTTGTTCGTACCCGCCGCGTCGGCATCAACACCGAACTTCAACTCACACCGGCGACGGGTCGTCGGATCGATCATCGGATCGGCCAATTCGCGATCCTGCGGATCCATCATCGAGGGCTGAGCGAGCCTCACCCGTTCACGATTGCCTCCCATCCCGACGACGAAGAGCTGCGCTTCATCATTCGCGACCTTGGGGATTGGACCGACAAGATCGGTGCGGCAGATCTGGCCGGAGTTGCCGTCGAGATCGAAGGGCCTTTTGGCAGGTTCGAACCGTTCCGTCACGACGACCAGACCCATATATGGATCGCCGGGGGAGTGGGGGTCACACCGTTCCTCAGCGCTCTTCCGACCAGGTCTCAGACCATGCCGGTGGCCCCCTACGTGTTCTTTGCGGTGAAGTCCGTAGAGGATGCGCCAGGGCTCGACCTTCTCCGCGAAGCGCACCGGGCAGGACATATCAAGCTCCACGTGTTTGATTCTTCGGCCGGGCAGCGACTTAGCATCGAGGCGATCAGTGCCGCAGTCCCGCCAGGCCAGATCAACGGTGCTCATGTCGCATTGTGTGGGCCGGCGGGTCTGGTGCGGACGCTTCAACGGGGCACGATTGGGCTGGGAGCGCAGTCGGTCGAGGTCGAAGACTTCGACTTCCGGCAAGGGTTTGGCCCAGAGCTCTCCCGAGAGGTCGAAGAACTCGTGACGACTGCAACGAAACGATTCGGGACGCCATGAGCACTGAGCTCCCTAGCCACTTGGAGTGCGCATGAGAATTCTGGTTGTCGAAGACGAGCAGAAGCTGGCCACATCGTTGAAACGCGGCCTTGAGGCCGACGGCTTTGCGGTGGACATCGCTCTGAACGGCGACGACGGTCTTTGGATGGCTACCGAACACGACTACGACGGGATCGTGCTCGACATCATGTTGCCGGGCATGAACGGCTACAAGGTGTGCGGCACCTTGAGAGACGTTGGCAACTGGACCCCGATCCTCATGCTGACCGCGAAAGATGGCGAACTCGATGAGGCCGAGGCGCTCGATACCGGCGCTGACGACTTCTTGCGGAAGCCGTTCTCGCACCTGGTATTAGTCGCTCGCCTGCGGGCGCTGCTTCGAAGGGGATCGACGGAGCGCCCTGTCGAGATGAGTGCCGATGATCTTCGTCTCGACCCGAACCAGCGGCGTTGCTGGCGTGGCGATGTCGAGGTCGAGCTGACGAGCCGTGAGTTCTCGGTGCTTGAGTACCTGATCCGCAATGCAAGCATGGTGGTGTCGAAACAAGACATCCTGGACCATGTGTGGGACTACGACTTCGACGGCGACTCGAACATCATCGAGGTGTACGTGAGGCACTTGCGGAAGAAGATCGATGAGCCGTTTGGTCGGGCGGCGATCCAAACGGTTCGTGGGTCCGGGTATCGGCTGAACGCTGACGGCGGATGAGCCGGTTGCGGTCCGTCCGGGCCAAGACCACTCTTGCTGCGTCAGCAATCTTTTTGTTGGTGTTGATCGCCTCGGCATTCGCTTTGTTGTCTGTTTTGCGACAATCGATGACCGACAATCTTGATCTTGCTCTTCAGTTGCGGGCCGATGACATCACGGTGTCGATCGAGCGGGGTACGCCGCTCGCCGATATCGCGATCGAGGGTGAAGACGATGGGGTGGTGCAGTTCATCGACGGCGATCAGGTAGTGGCTGCAAGTCCGAATATCGACGGCGAAGGTGTGCTTGTAGATGGTCTCCGTCGAAGGTTCACCACTGTCATCACTCCGGTAGAGGATGATCCCTTCCGGGTGTTCGTTACCGAGACTGAGACGGTCGACGAAGTAGTGGTGGCTCTCATCGTCGGCACGAATATGGAAGACGTCGAGGAAACGGTCGATGCGGCCAGGAGCACCCTACTGGTGGGTGTGCCAGCACTAGCTGGCCTAGTCGCTCTGCTGACGTGGGTGATGGTGGGGCGGGGCCTTCGCCCGGTTGAAGCGATCCGTGCCGAGGTTGCTGAGATTGGGGCCACCGACCTACATCGTCGGGTTCCTCCACCGAAGACCGACGATGAGATCGGCAAACTTGCTGACACGATGAATGGCATGCTGGACCGCATCGAATCGGGAAGCGTTCGTCAACGCCAGTTCGTTTCGGACGCATCCCATGAGCTGCGCACGCCAATAGCGATCATACGTCACGAGCTCGAGGTCGGATTGGCCCATCGCGACACCACCGATTGGCCGATGATCGCTGAGGAACTCTTGGAAGAGGACCTGCGAATGCAGCGCCTGGTCGATGACCTGTTGTGGCTTGCGCGCCACGAGGACAACGGGGCCGCGGTCGCCCATGTTCTTGTCGACCTCGATGAGGTAGCGATGGACCAGGCTCGTCGGGCCAGATCCGGCTCGGACAAGGTGGAGATCCAAACGTCAGACATCAGCGCTGGTCAGGTCCGCGGCAATCCTGATGAAGTCGGACGGGTGTTGCAAAACCTGTTGAACAACGCATGTCGCCACGCTGACTCAGCGGTGTCGGTGTCGGTCGACTCCACCGATGCGGGTCGAGTGGTTGTCGCGGTGGACGATGACGGACCGGGTGTCCCGGCGGAGATGCGCGAAGCGATCTTTGAGCGGTTCTCCCGCAGCGATGAGGCTCGAGCGAGAGACGATGGCGGCGCTGGTCTTGGCTTGGCGATCGTTGCAGAAATCGTCGCCGGTCACAATGCGACACTTACGATCGAGGAAAGTTCGCTGGGTGGCGCCCGGTTCTTGGTGTCGTTCCCGGACGCACGAGCGGTTTGATTACACCGGCAAGCGTCGGTTTCATGCGGCCCCGCGAAATGGCGTCTGGTCTGCTCGAGCGTTCGCGATCGTCATCTGGTCGGGCCAGTGACCCAGCGCCGGACGATCCTGGCGGCATGCGGTTATTGGGCTGATAGTTCGAACACGTCGATTGAGCGGCCGCTGTGGTCGACCGCCTGGAGTTCGATCCGGTCTTCATAGACTGCAAGATCGACAAAGCTCGGTGTCGACCACGAAACAGCGGTGAAGGTTTCGCTGCCTGCCGGTCGGAGTTTGGCGGCAGCGCCAGTCACCACATAGGTGACCCCGTCGATTGGGTTGTTGCGTTGATAGTCGTGGTCGTGGCCGCTGAGGGCCAGATCGACATCGAACTCGGCAAAGAGCGGGGCGAAGTGTTTCTGCACTTTTGCGTCGCTGCCGTGCCACCCGGCGGAGTACGCCGGATGGTGCATGATGGCGATCGTCCATGTGGTGTCTACTGCTGAGAGTGTCGCTCGCAGCCATGCCAACTGATCGGGGTTGTCGGCCTGGTTCGAATCGAGGGCGACGATGGTGACGTCTTCAATCGAGGTCGAGTACCAAGCATTCGCCATGCCCAAGGCTTTGGCTTGCGCCGGACCAAATCCGTCATCGACATCGTGATTCCCGAGCACCGCAAGCAGCTGGGTCTCGCGGTCCAGAACCGGATCAAATGGCTCGAACACTTTCGACACAACGTCAGCTGGATCGCCGTTCTCGTAGATGTTGTCGCCGAGTAGCAAAAGCGCATCGAAGTCTCGTTGCTGATCCAGACGGTCCATTACCGCCGCAGTTTTATACGCCGCAGCGTCGCCCGTGCCCACATCTCCGGCAACGGCGAGACGAACCACAACATCACCTTCGGGTTCTGTGTGCGCGGTTGTCTCCTCGATTGGGGGAGCGCCAATGCTATTGCCAAAGAACGCCCCGACGTAACTGCGGTTTACCCACAGCACGGATGCAAAAAGGGAGAGACTCAGCGAACAGATAGCCATGATTCGTCGGCTCAATTCGACAACCACCCACATGAAATGGGGAACGAAGCCCGCCGGACGAAAGAACGCATGAGCGCAAAGTACATCGCAGGACCTGAATGTCAGCTGAAACAGGCCGAACTTTTCGAAGAGTGGCGACACGCGCAAGAACCGACGAGATGGGGGTCTCGTCGGCTCTTGAGGTGGGTCGGGGTTTACGAGATGTCAGTCCTCGTGTCCTTCATCAGGATCGTTTTCGCCTTCATGCTCGTTCTCGTGCTCGATACCATCGTCGTCGTCAGTTTCATCGTCGTCGTCGTCGACTTCAACGGTGGCGTCGCCGGTCATCGCATCGACCTCAACCTCAACGGAAGCGCCAGCAGCGTCGGTGACGTCGACTTCGTAAACAAGAGCGCCGTCCTCGTCTTCGAGCTCAGCGGCGGAAGCGGTTCCGCCGCCAGCTGCAGCAACCGCTGCATCCTGAGCTTCGGCCTCGGTGACCGTCGCTTCAGCAGCGCGAGCTGGATCAATGACTTCGTCTTCGGACTCGTTCTCCTCGTTTTCCTCAGCTTCGGGTGCTTCGGAAGTGGCCGGGGCCGGATCGGGTTCGGCCGATTGGGCGGATGAGATTCCGTAGCCGCCAAGGCCAACACCGAGGACTGCTGCGATGGTGATTGCGCCACTTCGTACTTTGCTACTCATTGTTCGTGTGCTCTTTCTGTAAGGGGGAAATTGCCTTGCTGATCGTGACTATGACAGAACCAACATGAACCTAAGCTGAATGATCCTGAAGTTGAGCTGGAGGAGGTTGAAAGACCCTTGTTCATGTTGCGCGTTCGATCACCCACGTTGCATTGGCAGGCTTAGCGGCTGGGTCGGCTACGAAGTCTCGGGTTATCGATCGTGCTGATTCAACAGTGATTGCGGCTGTGGGGAAGAAGTCGATGACGCCTTTGCCGAGATAGCTGGCGAACTGGAAGGGCTCGTCGATGCTGAGGGTCGGATCGCCGACAGCATGCCATGGGTCGCCGTTCGAATCGAGATACATGGCGACCGAGCAGTCCTGCCTGCCAAGGCCTATCGACAGGGAGGTATTTCCGGTCTTCAGTTGAACGAGTTCAGCGCCGTTTGCCGCTTCATTGATGCGGTCGAGGAGGCTGTCGATGAGGTCGGGTGTAACGAGTGTCCTGGTTGCCGATGGCGATTGGATGCTGAATTCGGGAAGTGTCTGTTCGTGGTTGGTGAGCGGGTGGAGGTAGGCGGCGGTTTCGATGTTGCCGAAGTGGTTGGCCCAGCCCCATGGATTGGCGTGGATGTGGGTATCGATGAGGTTGGGGTCTGCCCCGTGACCGATGAGAAACCGTGCTCGGTCGGCGTCGTTGGCTTCTGCGGCGTGATGCAGTGGTGTCTTTGTGCCCGATCGATCGTTGATATCGAAGCCGAGTTCGATTAGCAGCGAGAGCATCTCGGTGTCACCAGTGGGCACGTTGTTGCAGAGTCCCGGATGTTCACGTCGTAGCTGGCTAAGCAATTCAGCGTGTTGCGCGAGGTGACGTTGTAGCTCTTTGGTTTGGTTGATGCGTGTGTGCTGAAGCGCTATCTCGGCGGGGGTGAGGTCGATGTTGATTCCGGCCTCGGCGAGGATCGCCAGGATGCCGTCGTGTCCTTCGGCTGCTGCGATGCGGGCTGGGGTCTGTTGGGATCGGCCGATTTCACGATTCAGGTCGAGTTTGAGGCTGGCGAGGTAGGCGAAGATATTTGGACGGTTTCGTTTGGCCGCCGCCTCGAGTTCGTCATAGAGAAGTTCCGCGGGGTCCCGTAGTTGCTTTCCGAACCGCTGGTACCAGGGACCGTTCTGTTGGGTTCCGAGTCCGTATTCGACGAGAAGCTCAAGGTAGGTCGGGTCGTCGTGGTTCTTTCCGCCGTTGCCGTTGTGCAGCAGTTGTCCGTCGTTGGGATCGGCCCCGGCATCGAGAAGTAGCCGGGCGATCTCTAAGCGCTCGGCGTGTTTCGCCTCGTTGCTTTCGCCGCCACCGGACGTGCCGGTGAGCGCGGTAAATGGTGGAACGTTTCCGCGCCAAAGGAAACCGCTGTTGGCGTCGGCACCGCGGTCCAGGAGAACCTTTACGGTTTCAACCGCGGACCAGTCGGGGTTGTCGGTGGAGACCCGTGAGTAGACCGCGTAGAGCAGTGGCGGCCAGCCGTTCGGCCCGCATGGCTCATTGGCCGAACCGGGTTGGCCGTCGAGCATCGCTGCCAGACCTTGGTGGTCGCCGACAGTCGCCAACGCTTCAACGGAACCAGTAGCGACCAACGGGTCGTCGGCGAGCATTCGATGCGCTGCGGCCAGGCGGTCGGCTGGGCTTGGCCCGTCTTCGGCGTAGTCGAGGCAAGCGTCTCTGACGAACGACGGTGCATCCTCGTTTTTGGCAGGGTTCTCGGCGCTCGGCGTGAAGCTGTGCAGGTTTACGACGCCAACGTGATCACGAAGCGCGTTCCAGCTTCCGAACCGGTACATGCGGGCGACGATGAGCTGCGCATCTGTCGTCTTGAATGTGTCTCGGTGACTCAGGTCGAGATCGGTCGAATCGAGCCGCGGGTGGAACTCGTCGATCATCGAGAGTCCACCGGGATCACCCGCCCTGATCAGATCTCGGACAAGCTTGGCTTGGCCTTTGAGATGTTCGAGCGAAGGGTTTTCTGGCAGTGAACTGGTTGGCACGGATGGCCCCTTTCATCAACGCCCGTTGTCCGCAGAATGGGCCGAAAGAGAAACATCGTCAATGGCACAAAATCAAAGCACGACAGGTGGGCTTTGCCCTTTCCGCGAACCGGATGCGCCCTGCTAGCGCACTACCAACAAAGCACAGATCACCCGATGCTTCAACATCCCTAGACTGAAGGTCATGGACGTGACGCTGCTGTACTTCGACGATTGCCCTAGCTGGCGGGTGGCCGACGAGCACCTGGCGCAACTCGCAAGTGAAGCACCGGACATCGAGATCAGGCGAGTGATTGTAGATACGCCCGAGGCAGCAGTAGAGCACCGCTTCTGTGGGTCGCCCAGTATTCATGTCGACGGCTTGGACCTCTTCGCAGAACCCGACGCGCCGGTTGGCTTGTCGTGTCGCATTTATCAAACACCTGAGGGTCCAGCGGGCTCGCCAACCCTCTCCCAAATCGCCGAAGCAATCAGTACCCGAACCTCTAGCTAACCGGCCTCAAACTTGAGTGCAGGGAGCCGGAGTTTCACCGCCTCTCGACGGGCGTGGAGTGTTTGCTGGCCTCCATGATCGTTTGGCGAACAGAGAGCGACCGCGTTCTTTCTGGAAAGAACACGGGATCAAAAGCGACGGCTTTGCGAGTGCTCCGCATCTCACACAGATCTCACACACCACCGGTAACCGGCAGGTTTGGGCGGGCACGTACGGGTAGTCGAAAACGCCGTGTTTGCAGGCGAAACCCCTAGTTTGCAGGGATCGTCGAACCAGGCTCAAGGGGCTCATAACCCGAAGGTCGTTGGTTCAAATCCAGCCCCCGCCACTAAGCAGAAGGCCCGGAATCTCAACGGTTCCGGGCCTTTCTCGTTCTGTGGATAACCCCGCTTCGGGCGGTCCATGCAACAAATATGCAACATGCGAAACGCGAAGTACCGCGTTTTCGGGTTGGCGCCGTCGTGCGAGCCGGCGCACCAAACGGCACCAGGTTCCAT
>CALLQB010000038.1 GCA_938015295.1 uncultured Acidimicrobiales bacterium | reverse complement strand
GCTGCAGCCGACCGGGCAGATCCGATCTCCGAAGAAGGCTTGGCCGAGGAGATCGCCCCCAAACCTTCGCCAGATCCCACGATTGCGCCAGAACCTGAGCTGCCGCCCGAACCCGAGCCACGCCCCCAGGCTGGTTTGCTGACCGCAGCAGAGATCGACGACAACCTCAACTTTGCGTTCTTCGAGGGCTATCTCGACCGGGTGGCCGATGAGTACGGACAGGTGCTTCCCCGCCCGAGCCTTGACGATCGGTTCACCGTGACACTCGCCGGAGAAGACGGCCTGCTGGTCGGCAACAGCCCGCTCGAGCTGGTCGATGGACAAGGACGCAGCGCACGGGTGTTCACCAACAGCGCTGGCCAAGCTCGCATCTTCGCCGACTACCTCGGACTTGCGGGCTGGGCGACCCTCGACATCACGACCGCCACCGGCGAAACGCTCACCGTTACCCGCGATGGTTTCGCAAACGGACGAGACCTCGTGATCGACCTCGGTGAAGGCGGCGGCACAACCAAGGCAATGGATATCGCCGTTGTCCTCGATGTCACCGGCAGCATGGGTGACGAACTCAACTACCTCACTGTCGAATTCGAGTCGATCATTGAACGTCTGCGCTCGACCTATGCCAACGCCGATCTTCGGTTCAGCCTGGTCAGCTACCGTGACGAGGGAGACGACTTTGTCACCCGCACCTACGACTTCACCGACGATGCCGGCCAAATGGGGGGCTTCCTCGCCGAGCAGCGCGCTGACGGCGGCGGCGATTACCCGGAAGCACTCGACGCTGCTCTTGAAGCCGCCAACGAACTGCAGTGGCGAACCGGCGACGTGGCCCGGGTGATGATTGTTTCAGCTGATGCACCTCCCCATGACCGCGATCTCGCTCGGGCGCTCGACGCTGCCCGCGTCGCGACACAAAAGGGCATCCGCATCTATCCGCTGGCCGCGAGCGGCGTTGGCGACACCGCCGAGTACCTCATGCGGATCATGGCGGTCACCAGTGGCGGACGTCATCTGTTCCTTACCAACGATTCGGGTATCGGTGGCAGTCACCAGGAACCAAAGGTGCAGTGCTACGTGGTGACCAACCTCGACGATCTTCTCCTTCGAATGCTCGAAAGCGAACTCGCTGGCGAACGCATCGAAGCAAACCCGGCAAGTGTTCTGCGCTCGGTTGGCAACTACGACCGGGGCACCTGCGTCGAACAGTAGGAAGCTGCCGGCGGCGATGGGCATGACCTATGGCGGCGCAGGCGGCACGCTGGGGCCTGGCATGGTGTTCGGGTTCGCTGCTGGGCGGCATGCTGCATCGGGCGCCACCTAAAGTCTCGGCTATGGAACTCGAAGTTTTTCCCGAGGATTGGGAGCGCGGTCTGGCGATCGTCGCTCATCCCGACGACATGGAGTACGGCGCTGCGTCTGCGGTCGCTCGGTGGACGAGTCAGGGTAAAGACATTCAGTATGTGTTGGTCACCAGCGGTGAGGCCGGCATTTCGACGATGGCGCCTGAGGTCGTAGGTCCGGCCCGAGAAGAAGAACAGCGTGAAAGTTGCCGTGTTGTGGGAGTCGAAACGGTGGAGTTTCTTGGATACCGCGATGGGCTGGTCGAGCACAACATCGCGCTCCGCCGTGACCTCGCTGGTGCCATCCGTCGTCATACGCCCGAGGTTGTGCTGTCGATCAACCACCGCGATAGCTGGGGCGGGCCGAGTTGGAACCACGCCGATCACCGGGCCGTCGGCCGAGCAGTTCTCGACGCGATTCGCGACGCAGCGAACCCCTGGTTGTTCACCGATCTCGACCACCCGGCTTGGGATGGCGCACATATGGCGGCCTTTGGTTCGTCGACGTCGGCGACTCACGCTGTGGATGTCACCGACACCATCGAACTCGGCGTGGAATCGCTTCTTTGCCACGACCTCTACCTCCGCAACCTCGGCGGCGATATGGCCAATGCAGGGCAGTTTCTTCGCGACAACGCTGCAGCGACCGGACCAACAATCGGCGTCGCCATGGCGGCATCGTTCGAAATAGTGCGTCCATGAACCAATTGCCCGCGGCCAACGTCGAGGTCGGCATCAGTACACCCTGGGACTTCACATCGCTTGATGCTTCAGCCAAACGGGAGCGGTTGGCCGCCATCGCAGACGCTGGCATCGATCACCTTTTCACCGCCGACCATGTGAGCTTCCACGACGGATCTGGCACCGATGCCCTCTTGCAGTTGGCAGCGATGGGTGGCATCGAGCCTCGCCTTGGTCTGTATGCCGGGGTCTACCTTCTTGCCCTTCGGCACCCGATGGTCGTCGCCCGACAGGTGGCCACGTTCTGCGAACTCGCTCCTGGTCGACTGACCCTTGGGATCGGCGTTGGCGGCGAGGACCGCCACGAAATCGAAGTCTGCGACGTCGACCCCGCAACCAGAGGACGTCGCACCGATGTCGAAATGTCGATGGTGCGTGCCCTGCTCGCAGGCGAGACCGTCGATGGAGATGGCGAGTTCTTCCACTTCACCGCAGGTTCGATCAAGCCGGTGCCCAAGAGTCCGGTGCCAATGGTTGTTGGCGGACGATCGAACGCCGCGCTCGAACGTGCCGGTCGGTTGGGCGACGGCTGGCTGGCGGCATGGTGTTCGCCCCGACGGTTTGCTGAGGGGGTTGGCATTGCCGAGGCGGCGAGTCCGCCTCGGGGCACACCGTGGCGGCACGGGTTGCAGCTATGGGCCGGAGTCGGGGCGAGTAGCGAGGAGGGGCGCCGACACGTTGCCGAACGGATGGCCCGTTTCTACAAACTTGATTTCGAACTCTTCGCCAAGTACACGCCAGTGGGTACGCCCGAGCAGATCGCTGACTTCGTGCGACCGTACGTCGACGCCGGCGCAACAACCATCAACCTCACACCTTGTGGCGCGGATGCCGAAGCCGAGATCGAAACCGCTGCCGAAGTACGGAGGCTTCTCGCCAGCTAGAACCGGCCGCACTATGTTTCGGCCATGGATCTTGAAACGTTTCGCCGGCGCTGCACCGACTTCCTCACTGCGCATGCGACGGGTATCACCGTCACCTCGGCTGAGGATCCGCGGGGCGAAACGATCCTCAACGAGTCGAAGGCCTTTCAGGCCAAGGTGGCCGAGGCCGGTCTTGCTGGCCTGACATACCCGGTCGAGTTCGGCGGGCAGGGCCTTTCGCATGATTATGAGCGCATCTGGAAAGAAGAGGCGTCGCGCTTCCCGGTAATGAATGCGAACCTGGGCATCAGTCAAGGCATGTGCTTACCGATGCTCAACGAATACGGCACCGATGAACAACGGGCGTTGTATCAGGCCAAGCTGATCTCGGCCGACGAAGTGTGGTGCCAGATGTTTTCCGAACCGGGTGCTGGATCCGACGTCGCCAGTCTTGGTACGAGCGCGGTGCTTGACGGCGATGAATGGATCGTCAACGGGCAAAAGGTGTGGACGACCCTCGCCCATGTTTGTGACCGCGGCATTCTGATCGCGCGCACCAACCCTGATGCCCCAAAGCACCGCGGCATCTCGATGTTCATCGTCGATATGAACGCGCCCGGTGTCGAAGTGCGACCGATTCACCAGATCGACGGTGGTATGCGGTTTAACGAGGTGTTCTTCACCGACGTTCGCATCGCCGCCGATCATCAGGTTGGCCCCCTTAACGAAGGCTGGCGTCTCGCGACCGCGATGTTGATGTACGAACGGGTTGCTATCGGTACGTCCCAGCTCGGAGCGGTGCTTCACGACCGCGCCGATCGGCTCATCCATGAGGCGCGCAAGCGTGGACTCATCGACGACCCGGTGCTTCGCCAAGAGTTGATGAAGATGTACTCGGCGGAGGTCTGCCACAGCGTCGGGGGTCTGCGTTCGCGGGCGGCCTTGCAATCGGGGAAGACCCCTGGCCCTGCGGGATCTTTGGGCAAACTCATCGGCTCGACGATTGCCGAGCACTACCGAGACTTGCTTGCTCAGGTGTGCGGCATGTCGGCTGTCGCTGGACCTGGTTCGCCAGCGCTTAGCAACCAGGTCCTGTCGACCTTTGCCAGCGGTATTGCTGGCGGCACCAACGAGATTCAGCGCAACATCATTGGCGAGCGGGTGCTGGGCCTACCCCGTGAGCCGTCGGTCGATAAGGACGTACCCTTCCGCGAACTCAAAGCCGGCACGCAAGCCACAGGCTGAGTGTGACCAGAAGGGGTAGCTAGGGCAGGTCGCGTTTCTTGACTTCGAGGTCGAGTTGGGCGAGCCCGCGCAGAATGAAGCTGGGTTCGTAGTCGAACGTGTTGCCCTCGCTGAACGCCGGCAGCTCGATGCGTTTCACGAGCTCTTGAAATGCCACCTTGCCTTCGAGTCTCGACAACGGAGCGCCGATGCAGAAGTGATGGCCCTTGCCGAACGCCAGCTGATCCTTGAGATTGTCGCGGGTGATGTCGAATGTTTCGGCTTCAGGAAACACGTTTTCGTCGCGGTTGGCTGAACTAAAGATCATCCAGATCTTTGAGCCCTTCGGGATCGCTACACCTTCGATTTCGGTGTCGACGGTCGCGTACCGGAAGAGCCCTTGTGTTGGCGATGACACACGGAGGCCTTCTTCGACCAGGTTGTAGACATTGCCGTCGATGTCATCTTCGAGCATTTGCCAGGTCTGCGGATTCTCAATCAGCAGCCGCATCGTCTCGTTGAGAAACTTGGTGGTGGTTTCGTTTCCTGCCACCATCAGCTGTTTGATAATGCCGTAGACCTCAGAGAAGTTGAGCTTGCGGGTCTCGCCTTCAGGGGTGTCGGGGTCGTCGAAGTCGGCGTGTGCGAGATCGGAGAGGATGTCGTCGATCGGGTTGACGAGCCGGTCCTGGTACTCGTCGTGCCAATATCGTTGTGCATCGACCTGCGCGCGCGCTGCTTCGAGGCGAAGCTCATCTGAGGGGGCGGCCCCGAGGGCAATGTTGGACGCTTCCGACCAAATGTGGACCTTGCGCAGAGCTTCAGGCTTCATGTTCAGCGCGAAGTGGATGACCCTTACAGGGAGGGAGATGGCGAAGTCGGCGTGGAAATCGACCGGACCCTCGTCGGGAAAGTTGTCGATAAGTTCGACGGCGATTTCGCGGACCTTGTCTTCGAGGGCGGCGATCCGGCGAGCCGAGAACGACCGCGAAACCAATTTGCGGTAGCGGGTGTGGCGGGGCGGATCGAGGGTCAGCATCGTTTCGGCTCGGGGCCAACCTTCGGCCATGATGGCAGCGACTTGTTCCATGATGTCGCTTGCGGCGACTGTCTTTGCGTTGGATCCGACCGAGGAGAACGTTTTGGAGTCGCGCAGGATCGCGTTGACGACGTCGTGGCGTGCTGCGAAATACATGCCTGTTTGTTGATGAAAGAACACCGGTCCTTCCGCTCGCACTGCGGCATAGTGAGCGAACGGACATTGCTGCACCGCCGGGTCCATTGGGTCGTACGTGTCGAGATCGATCGGCGCTATGTCGGTCATGGCCCTTATTCTCGCAGCAATGAGGGCGAATGACCAGTATGTGAACGGTTATTCACTTGTTGTCATTTTGTTTCGAAGGCGACGTCTTCGAGCGCAGCTACCTCGGCAGAACCAAGGGGGTCGCCAGCAGCAAAGACTTCGGCCAGAAACCTGAGGGCGAACGTGTTGGTCAGCGCTTGCGCTCTGTCGATCTGCATGTCGCCGGGTTGGCAGCCGTCTTGGGCGAAATCGTCGATGACCGTCGAGATGAACTCGGGCACACCCTCGAGTTGCGGCAGAAACTCCTGGTAGTCACAAACGTCGGTGAAGGTCTGATGCTCGGCAGCGAGCAGCTCAACCCGGTACGCCGGCGAGAAGGTAGATAGCTCCCAAGGCCGGGTGACGTTGGGATCAACGGGCGTGGTCTTGTCGTCGGTGCCCACGATCACCATGTTCGGAACATCGATTGCGGCCAAACGCTCGTCGCTCAGCAGTTGCTCGCCGGTGGCTGGTGCCAACGTAATGATCGCGTCAACCCGTTCGTCGGGCTCGATAGCGCCAGCCGGGTTGTCGTGGCCAATCACCGTCGCGTACGCCGTGAATCCACCAAACGAATGCCCCGTCACGGCAATGCGATCGGCGTCGATGCTTGCCGTGAATGCTCCGGCTGCGCTGGCCGGATCTTCAAGGGCATCGATGAGGTTGCGAATGTCGGTCGGTCGATTGGCGGCGATGACCTCGAACGGATCGGGGTTGTTGGCGATGAGTTCTAGCGAGGTGTTGCCGGTGTGGTCGGGCGCAGCCACCACGTACCCGTGGCTGGCAAGTGTTTCGGTGTAGTTCGAGTGGATATAGCGGAGGCCGCCGCTGCCATGGCTGTATACGACGAGCGGAAACGGGCCGTCGGCAGACACCGCGGACGCGTCGGCGCCGACCCCGTCGGGTGACTCGTAGTAGACACCGGGTAGCAGGGTGTATTGCTGCGGGTCGCCCGAGGCATCATCAGCTAACGGAAACCACAGGTCGACGGTGAGCGGGCGATCGGTGTCGGCCCCAACGGTGATCGTGGTGACACCGACTGCATAGGGGCCTGCCCCGATCAGCTCGAACGAGTCGCTTGGGGCGGCAGTGGTAGTTGGCGCTGCGGTCGTGACCGGAGCCGATGTTGTTGCTGGGGTGGCGGTGGTGGCAGGCGAAGCCTCGGTTGTCGTTGGTGCAGCTGCCGCGGTGGTCTGAGTAGGGGCGGAGGTTGCGGTTGCGGTGTCAGGTTCGTCTGACCCGCCACACGATGCTGCAACGAGAGCAGACAAAACCAAGGCGACAAGAGGGCGAAGAACAAACGAGGATCGGCGCATCTGTAGAGGATGGCAGGTCATGGGGTCATTTGCTCACCGGCTAGTGAGCGTGTCCTTGCTATTGCGGCCATTGCGTCAACACCCGTCGACTCGCGGTAACTACACGTCGCGCCATCTCGCCGGGTCCCTCGGCGACCAGCTGGTCGTTGAAAACTTCGGGAGCGATGATCGGGTCTGCGCCGATCTCTCGAAAGATCGCAAACAGCGCATCGTGGTCGACGACGCCGTCGCCAGGTAGCGGGCGGTTGGTCATGCACTGGGTGAGCGGGTCGCCGGTTGGGTCGGCTTCGGCGTCGCAGAGCTGGAACACCGTGATGAACTCGCCCGGAATCGACGCGAGGGTCTCAAGGTTCTGACCCGTCGGCCCGCCCGGTTGATGATGCCAGTGCCACGAGTCGAACAAGAACCCGACGTTGCTTCGTTCGGTTCGTTGCAACAACTCCCAGCAGGTGCCGATGTCGGGTACACCGCTCCAGGGCAGGTATTCGACACACACGGTCACGTCCGCTTCGGCTGCCTGGTCTGCCACCGCGGCGAGGTTGGCTGCCGCTGCGGCGAGGTCGGCTACCTCGGGCTCGAGTACGACGGCTGCAAGCGTTTCCGCTCCCAAGTCGGCGCAGAGCTGGATCGACATCTCGGCGTCGGCGACTGCTGCGTCAGCCGTTGTGGCGTTTGCCCAGCCGTAGATGGCTTCGACGCAGACCACATCGAGTCCGTGCCTGCGGATCTTGGCAGCGACCTCGTCGGCCGACTGGCCGAGGATGAGATGGTGTAGCGACCAGAGCGAGATGCCATCGACGCCTGCGTGTTCGCAAGCCTCGAGCGCGGCATCGAACTCATCGACCGAGACCTCAAACGGCTTTGCGAAAAGGGTGCTGAGACAGAGGTTGAGCTTGTTGCGGCGCATGTGTACCAGACTCTCACGTCCTGAGCTTCACCAAAGGTTCGCCTTTGGTAGTATTACGTCAACCGTTGTAGTTGGCTGGAGGGTCAAAAATGGGCAAACGACTTCGAGAGCAGTCCACCTTTATTCTTGCGGTTCTGGCCTCGGGGCGCTCTCACGGGTACGCCATCATTTCGTCGGTCGACGAGTTGTCGGACGGTCGTCTCAAGCTCACCGCCGGCACGTTGTACGGAGCTCTTGAACGGCTCGAGAAGGCCGGACTCGTCGAACGGGCTGGCGAGGAATCGGCAGGCGGGCCGCCGCGGCGATACTACGAGATCACCAAAACGGGACGGCAAGCTTTGGCGGAAGAGGTGGCCCAACTCAATGAGGCCGTCGAACAACTGCGCGGTGTCGGCCTGGCCTTGCCATGAGGCTCTTCGAGCGTTCGGTTCGCGTGCTTTGCCTACTCTCGTTTGCCGGTGACCCCGAGAAACAGCGCGAGGTTGCGGCCATAACCTCCGAAGTTGCGAGAGAAGGTCGGGTTCGCCAGATCCGAGAGCTTGGCGGTCTCGCGTCATTGGCGCTTCACCAAACATGCCGCAGTGCTAGTGGCGACAACAGCGGTTTGGCGCGGTCCGCGGCATCGCTGGCGGCACCGGCCGCCTTCTACGTGGTCGCCTCTTCGCTTGGCACGACTCTCGATGCGACGAGCGGCGTGGCCTGGTTTGGTGTCGTTTTGTTGGCCCTGGCTGGCGTTGCGTCGGCATGTCGCAATCGACCGCTTACTCTGACTCTTGCGCTGCTGGCCACCGGGCCAGCGGTGGCGTCGGCAGGCCCCGCAATCACCGTTGCGTTATCGATTGCGATCGCGGCCAGCGTGGCCAGTCCACCGCGTCGAAGGCAACCGAAGGTTCCCTCACTCGCACGTGTTTACCTTGTCCTTGGTTTGTTCGTCGGGCTGTGTGTTCTCGCCGGGCTTCCACTTCTGAGCGATGGACCGGTACGAGTCGCGACGATTGTCATCGCCTCGACCCTCATCGTGTTCGGCTTGTTCGATCCCCGATACGCCTTGGTAGCTGCCGTGGTCTTTGGCTGCCGATTCGCGACCTTTGATCTTGTCGGGTTGGCCGAGGCCCTCGGCAGTCTTGGTCGTGACCTGACCATCGATGAACTAGTCGTGCGATGGCTGGCGATGACGGCTGGATTGATCGCCAGTCTGCTGACCGCCCGACGGTCGATTGCTCGTAGCTGGATGATCTAGCAATCCTGACCTCAATTAGTACGCATAACAGTATACTGTGCTGTTATCTAGTGGGGTCTGGAGAACGATGGAAACTCAATCTCGTATTGTTGCGCTCACTTCCCGACGGAATCGGCAGTTTGGACTTACGGCGCGGCAGCTGAACCTGGTTATCGAGGTGTTGTTCATCACGCTCATCGCAACAGGTCTGCTGTCGTGGATTCTCTCGCTAAACCTCGCATGGATAGCCACAACCGTTCATAGCATTGCCGGGTTCGCTCTTTTCGCTACCGTTCCGCTCAAAGTCCGAGGCCCGGTGAGGACAGGTTTTCGGCGGCGACGAACATCGCGCTGGTTGTCGGCAATCTTTGGCGTCATGGTGTTGGCGGTGCTCGTGATCGGTGTGCTGCACGCCAACGCGATCTGGTGGGGCTACGGCTACTGGACGGGGATGTGGACTCATCTGCTCGTCGGCTTCTCGAGCATTCCCCTCTTTCTCTGGCACGTCGCCTCCCGGCCAGCGAAATCCGCTCGCCCGAAGCGGGTCGATGTCGACCGTCGCTCGCTGCTGACCACGTCGGCCCTGCTCGCTGCCGGGGCAGGAGCATGGGGCACACAAGAACTCGCACAAAAGGTGGTCGGCGCCGAAGCCGGCAACCGCGCGGGAACCGGATCCCACGAGATCGCATCTTTCGATCCCGACAACATGCCGCGCATGATCTGGATCAACGACAAGAGGCCGAAGATCGACTTCGCTACATGGGATCTTCGCATCGAAGGGCGCTCGGTCGCGCTCGACGACCTGACGGCGATGAGTACACCGCTCGCAGCATGGCTCGATTGCACCGACGGCTGGCGTAGTCAGCAGAACTGGGATGTCGTTCCGCTGGCAGATCTCCTTTCTGGTGCCTCTGCCCGAAGCATCATGGTTACTTCTGCGACCGGGTACCGGCGTTTGTTCTCTCGATCCGACGCCGACGGTGTTTATCTCTGCGTCGGCTACGACGGAAAACCACTCCATGGCGGACATGGCGCCCCCGTCCGCATAGTGGCGCCCAACCGGCGCGGACCTTGGTGGATCAAATGGGTGACCGAGGTCGAACTGAGTGACCGACCCGTCTGGATGCAACTCCCGTTGCCGGGACCAACCCTCACCTAGAACGCGGATCTATACCAGACTCTCCTGTCATGAGCATCACGATTGATCATGCCGGGAAGGTGGCCCTCGTCACCGGAGCGGGTGCAGGTATCGGCCGCGAGGTTGCCCGGTGGTTCGCCGAGGCCGGGGCAGCCGTCGCGGTAAACGACATTCGTGCCGAGCACGCCGCAGCCGTGGTCAACGAGATCACGGCGGCCGGTGGCACAGCTATTGCCGTTGTTGCTGACTGTCGCGATGATGACGCAGTCGACACGATGGTTGCTTCGACCATCGAGCAACTCGGTGGTCTTGATATCGCCGTCAACAACATCGGCATGTTGCCGCCGGGACGCGGCCTCAAACCCTTCGTCGAATACCGAGGCGACGATTGGCGAGACATCACCGACCAGAACCTCACCGTGGCGGCGCTGTGTGGCCGCGCCGAAGCCGAAGCGATGCAGGCGAGCGGCGGTGGGGTCATTCTTTTTGTTACGTCGGGAGAAACCACCCGCCCGTCGCCGTATAACTCGATTTATGCTGCGGCGAAAGCGGCCATCAACCATCTTGTGACCTCGATGGCGGTCGAGCTTGGGCCAGACGAGATCCGTGTGCTTGCGATGGCCCCGGGCACCACGCTGACCGAATCGGTGGCGGCTGCGTTCGACGAAGACCGAGTCGATCAGATCGTTGCCTCGACGCCGCTGCGTCGCATGGTGGAGCACGACGAACTTGCTCGACTGGCGGTGTTTCTCACCAGCGATCTCGCCCGTTGTATGACTGGCCAGTTCATCCTTGCCGACGCCGGCGCGTTTCTTTCGCGAACCCGCCCCGCCAACCAGATCTAAGGCAACCGGCTATTCGGTGATGCCGAACCGGTGCAGGCCGTAGGCCTCGATCGCGTTGCCGCGCATGACCTTGTAGCACTCCTCGGCGTTCATGCCGACTTCGACGAACATGCTGTGGGCCACCTTGCGCGAGTGCGGGAAGGTGCCGTCGGAGTGCGGATAGTCGGTTTCGAAGAGGATCTGGTCGACGCCAACCTGGTCGCGCTGGCGTAGCCCGACCGTGTCGTCGAAGATGCAGCCGAACACCCGGCCCTTCACCTGTTCGCTAGGCAGAACGCCCGAGCCGCCGACGCCGCCGACACCCTCTTTGAACACCGAGTCCATACGTTCGAGCTGAAATGGCATCCAGCCCACCTGGCTTTCGGCATACGCGATCTTGATATCGGGGAACCGCTCGAGCGCCCCCGAGAACACCCAGTCGACCAGCGAAGCTTCGGCGTTCTGCGCATACAACGACATCGACGCAGCAAGCGGTGCGTCGGGCGAGGTGGTTGGCATCGACGAGGATGAACCAATGTGCATCGACACCGTGGTTTCGGTTTCCTGGCAGGCGTCCCACACGATGTCCCAGTCGCCCGAGTACATGGTCGAGCAGCCGAGCTTTGAGGGGTTCTCAGAGAACGCAATGGCGTAGCTGCCCTTGTCGGCACAGCGGCGAACCTCATCGGCCGCAAGTTGTTGATCCCACAGGGGGATAAGCGTGAGAGGAATGAGCCGCCCTTTGCCAGCGCCTCCGCCCCATTCGTCGATCATCCAGTCGTTGTAGATCTGCAGGCAACGAAGCGCTAGCTCTTTATCGGTGCGCTCGAGAAAGCCCTGGCCACAAAAACGGGGAAAAACGTTCGGGTAGTTGATGGCGGCTTCGACGTGGTTGAGGGTCATATCTTCGAGCCGTTCGGCTTGTTGATAGGTGCCAGGTCGAAGGTCTTCGTACACCGCAGCTACGTTGCGCTGCTCGCTGCGGGGCACACCGGCTGGACCGTGCAGGAAGCCGGTGGGGATTTCGGCGTCTTCAAACAACCAGATGTCGCACATCTGGCCGTCGTCGACGCCCCGTGTGAACCCGTAGTGGCCGCCTTTAAATTCGAGGCGAACGGTGTCTTGCACGACCCGAGGGCCGCGGTCTTTCATGCTGGCTGGCAGTTCGCGCTGCCACAGGTCGCGGGGCTCCATCACATGATCGTCGACCGAAATGATGAGTGGCAGGTCTTCTTCTGCAGGTGTTACGTCGTCAGCCATCGTGCGAGTATCCCATACCTAGCCAATTCTCAAGAACGCTCGAAGATTCTCGGCGAACATCCGGTGCACATTGCCGAACATGGCTGCCGGCACGGCCGCGTTGTGAAACGACAGCGAGAGGTTCTTTGCCGACCACACCGGGTGTCCCTCGGGCAGTGGTTCGCTGCTGGCTACGTCGAGCGCGGCGCCCGCCAAATGGTCCGATTCGAGAGCGGCGACCAAGGCATCTTCGTCGACCAAACTTCCCCGCCCAACATTGCAGAAGAACGAGCCCGCCTTCATGGCGGCGAATGCCTCGGTATCCATGAGGCCGCGGGTTTCGGGTGTCTGCGGAACCGCCGAGATCACCACATCGGATTCAGCCAACATCGCATGTAGTTCGGCTGCCGGAAACAGCTGGTCTAGTGCTGGATGGGTATCGCCGGGCTTCGCCGAGTGGCGGCACGCGACGACCCGCATGTCGAAGGCCCGGGCACGCGGTGCGATTGCTTCGCAGATGTTGCCGAAACCAATGAGGCCGACGGTCTGTCCGGCGAGTTCGCTGCCGAACATCGGCTTCCATATTTCGTCCCGTTGCATGTCGCGTATATCGGCGAACTGTTTGTAGTGCTCGATGACGCGCCCCATCGCGAACTCGGCGATGCCGACGGCGTTGCTCCCGGCGCTCGAAACGAGCTTGACGTTATGGTCGGCAAAGTTGCACGAATCGAACTGGTCGGCACCTGCACCAAAGGCCTGGACCAGTTGCAGGTTGGGCGCCATCGCGGCAATGCCTGCCGGAAGGTCCATAGCCAAAGCGGCGTGCATGCGGGCGAAGGCGGCCGCGGTTTCGTCGGCCACTTCGGGTTGCGAGGTGGTCCAGTCGGCCGACGGGTCGGCCCCCCGTGCGGCGCGTCGCTCGTGATCCTCCTCGTACGGGGCGATGACGACTTCGACTCGTCCACCATCTGGGGGCGCCAGAGCTTCAACTTCGGCCACGGCGGCGTCGAATGCGCCAGGCTCGGCCCACCACCACGTGGGGTAGCAGATCGCCACGACAAAGGGATCAGAAATTGTCATGGCGCCACCGTACTTCGCGTATCGAGCTTCCCCTAAAGACGCCGATGCAGCATGATGGGGTCGATGACTGGCAATGCCCTACCGCTGCAACTCGATGTTGCTGACGACGATCCCGACACCCTCTTGGCGGTCTACGCCGAGCATGGTTGGGGCGACGGGCTGCCACTTATTGCGCCCACCGAAGAACGCGTGCAAACAATGTTGGCGGCGCTTGGTGGCACTGACCCCGACGAGGTGGTCGCTGTGCTTGCGCCTCGGCTGGGCGAGGCGACGCGGCGGATGATTGCGGTGAACGCGGTGCTTGCCGGATGCGAGCCGCAGCACATGCCGGTGCTGGTCACCGCCGTGCGAGCGTTGGCAGCACCAGCGCTCAACCTTCGTGGCGTCAACGCAACAACGCACCCGGTTGCGCCGTTGCTTGTAGTGCATGGCGAGGTGGCGTCGAGCGCTGGCTATAACGCGGGTCTCGGCGCGTTCGGGCCGGGCAACCGGGCCAACGCGACCACTGGCCGGGCACTACGCCTCATTCTGCTGCACATTGCTGGCGCCATGCCGGGCCCGGGCGACGCATCGACCCAGGGCGGCCCGGCCAAGTATTCGTACTGTGTCGCCGAAAACACCGAAGAATCGCCGTGGGGCGGGTACGCCCACGACGCTGGTGTTGTCACACCTTCGGCTGTCACGCTGCATTGCGGCGAAGCACCGCACAACGTGCACGACATGGAGTCGGACAATCCGGCTGCGGTGTTCGACAAGATCGCTTCAGCGATGACGTCTTGGGGGCAGAACAATGCGCCTATTAGTCAGGGCGAATACTTCGTAGCGTTATGCCCCGAACACGCGTCGCTGGCTGCAGATGCAGGGTGGTCTCGCCGCGACGTCGCCTCGTATCTTTTCAACAGGGCGACGGTTCGCGTTGGCGATGCTCGAGGGGCGTTCGATCTGCTTGCTTGGGCGCCCTGGCAGCAATGCCTTGGCGACGACGACCGGATCTCGATGACTGAACATCCCGACAACATCAAGGTGTTGGTGGTTGGCGGCGCAGGCAAACACAGCTCGGTCATTCCGAGTTGGGGGATGACGAAGAGCGTCACGATGGCGGTGGAGAACTAATGCGTATCTATGCACCTGCTGGAGAGGTGTCGGCATCGATGAATGGTCGAGCGGTTTCGCTTACTGCTCTGGCCGGAAAACGCATCGGTGTGCTCGACAACCGCAAACCCAATGCCGGTCTGCTGCTGAACCGTGTGGCGAACCAGATCTGCGAACGAACCGGCGCCGAGTTAGTGCTCATCGAATCGAAGAACGCGGCGATTGCCGCACCCGATGAAGTGATGGGCAGATTGACGAAGGAGGTCGAGCTGGTGTTAACCGGCTCGGCTGATTGAGGAAGTTGCACGTCGTGGAGTGTCCACGATGCCGTACAACTCGAAGCCGCCGGGATCCCAACGGTCGTGGTGACCACCACCAAATTTCGGATGCTGACCGAACAGGTAGCGGCCGGCCTCGATGCCCCCGACACCCGCATCATCACGGTTGCCCACCCGCTGGGCGGAACCGACGAAGCGACAATTCTTTCGTGGGCCGACGCCGCGGTCGATGAGGCGTTGGCGTTGCTGTTTGGTAGCGATGTGGTTGGTGATGTGTCGACCCCGGTGGTCGACCTCGACCCAACCGAAGGAATCGATGCTGCGGTAGCCGAGGTGCGGGCACTTATCGCCGCCGATGGCGGCGATATCGAGTTGGTTTCCTTCGATGGCGTCACCGCTCGCCTGCGGCTAGTACTCGAAAGCGCGGAGTGTCGCGAGTGCGTTATGCCGGGAGAGTTCCTCGAGCGCGTGGCTCTCGACAAGCTGCAGGCGACGCTGCCATCGCTCGTGTCGGTGCTGATCGACGATCCCCGCAACTGACGGCCGTTGCGCCGCTGTACTAGACACTTTCGTTATGGGATCAATCGCCGATGACACTCGCTGGCTCGATGCAACCGCACAAGCCGAACTCGTAGCCAAGGGCGAGGTCACCGCTCTCGAACTTACCGAGGCTGCCATCGAACGGATCGAGGCAAGCGATGAGTCCCTGAACGCCGTGGTGATCCGGTGGTACGACCACGCCCGCGACGTTGCGCAGGGCGATCTTCCCGATGGGCCATTTACCGGCGTGCCCTTTCTACTCAAAGACCTGTGGTCGCACTACGAAGGACAGGTGTTGACCAACGGCAACCAGGCACTCAAAGCAGCGCAACCGGTTTCTGATCACAGCATCGACCTGGTCAAACACTTCAACAACTCAGGCCTTGTCACCCTCGGCCGATCGAGCAGTCCCGAATTCGGCACCTTGCCGGTAACCGAAACCGAGGCTTATGGCGCCACCCGTAACCCGTGGAACCCCGACCACACCTGCGGCGGCTCGAGCGGCGGCGCCGGCGCGGCGGTTGCGTCCGGCATGGTGCCAATCGCCCATGCATCTGATGGAGGCGGCTCGATCCGAATCCCCGCCTCGTGCTGCGGCTTGGTTGGCTTGAAGCCTTCACAGGGTCGGGTGAGTCTCGCCCCGGACAGGTCAGAAACCGGGCTCGGTATCGACTTCTGCGTGAGTCGCTCGGTGCGCGACTCGGCGACGCTTCTCGACGCTGTTGCTATCCCCGGGGTGGGCGACACGATCATCGCCCCTCCGCCGACCCGCTCCTATGCACAAGAGGTTGGTGCCGATCCGGGGCAGCTCACGATCGGCATGCTCGATCACCTTCCGCTAGGCGGCGAACTGCATGCTGATTGCGTAGACGCAGTGCGGTCAGCTGCGGCGATGCTCGAAGCACTCGGTCACGCAGTCTCGCCAGGTTTCCCGGCATCGATGGCCGACCCAACGATCACGTCGAAGTTCTTAGCGATGTGGGCAGGTGGACGGGCTGCCGCTGTCAATGGGCTGGCTGCGCAGCTTGGCCGAGAAGCACTTGAGAGCGAGGTCGAACCGGTCAATTGGGTACAGGCCGAGTTCGCGAAGCAGCTCACGGCGGTCGACTACAGCGATGCGTTGCAAGGGGTCCTCGACTTTCGACGTGCCACGCAGAGCTGGTGGGCCGAAGGCAACGATCTTTTGCTCACCCCTACGCTCGGCATGCCGCCGCTGCCCATTGGTGAACTGTATGCACACGGCGACGAGCCCATTGCGCCGCTCGCCGAGGCAGCAGCCTTTGTGCCCTTCACTCCAGCGTTCAACACATCTGGCCAGCCAGCCATCAGCCTGCCATTGCACTGGAGCGGCGACGGCCTGCCGATCGGCGTACAGCTCGTCGCCGCGTACGGCCGAGAAGATCTGCTGTTTCAGGTGGCGAGCCAGCTTGAGGCGGCGCACCCTTGGGCCGATCGTCGGCCACCCCAATAAGCCGTTGTAACGACGTTGTCATGAGGTTGTAGAGAGAGGTTCGTCATGGTCGCCAGTCCGCTACGCGACATCACTACCGAAGAGGCGGCTGCGTTTCACCGAGACGGCGCAGTGTTGCTCAAGCAGGTTCTGCCCGCCGAGTGGGTGGCGCTGGCCGCCGACGGGCTTGATCATGCCATTGCTGAGCCAGACGCAATGTCGCAGAACTTGGGACCGCTTCGGGTCGATCAGTTTCCGGCGGGGCGTGCCGGCGACCTGCGGCGATTTGTGTACGAGTCGCCCGTTGCCGAAATCGTGGGCCAGGTGTTGGCGAGTCCGGTCTGCTTCTACATGGATCAGCTGTTCTCCAAGCCCGCGGGCCTAGTGCCGCCCACCGCGTGGCATCAAGACACGTGTTACTACAACGTCGACGGCCACGATCTGGTGCGAGCTTGGGTGTCGCCCGATCATGTTGCACGCAACGTGAGCCTTGAGGTGGTGCGCGGGTCGCACCGCTGGAACGCTACCTACCGACCGCTAGCTGGTCGCGACCCCGACCGCGACCCGATAGCCCTCGAAAGGCTTCGCCAGGCCGAATCTGACCGTCCCATGCTCGGCGCCGAGGCGCACCAGAAGTGGAACTACGGCGTGGGCGTCAGCGACAAAAGCCTTCCACCGATTCCCGATGTCGAGGCCAACCGTGACTCCTTTGACATCATTGGTTGGGAGTATGAGCCCGGCGATGTGCTGCTGTTCCACGGCCACATCCTGCACTCGGCGCTTGGGGGAGTGGAGTCGCCCACGGCTCGCCGTGCCCACGCTTCGTTGTGGGCCGGACGCGACGTGTTCTATCAACATCGGGTGGGACAAATCATCCCCGACCCGGTTGCGTTGTACGATCACACGCCCCAGACCGGTCAGCCGCTGACCGACTTTCCCGACGTGTTTCCTATTCTCTGGTCGCCCGATGCCGAGCTTTCGTAGCGGGACCGATGGCGCGCCGGGTCTAGTAGTGTGACGATCCGATCACTGCACGGAGGAATTGTTGTGAGCATTCTTGAGATGAACGCTGGCGTAATCGAAGAGTTTCGGGCGAATGGTGGTGTCTGCACCGGCTGGCTCGATGGAGCCCCAGTGATGCTGCTGACAATGACCGGAGCGAAGAGCGGCCGCGAGCTGTGTTCGCCGTTGGTCTATTCGACCGATGGCGACGACGTAATCATTATCGCCAGCAAGGGCGGCGCTCCCGAGCACCCCAACTGGTACCACAACTTGGTAGCCAATCCGCAGGTAACCGTCGAGGTCGGGACCGACAAGTATGAAGCCACGGCACACCTCACCGGTGAAGACGAGCGTGCTCGACTCTTCGCTGCCCAGGCTGCGCAGATGGACAACTTCAACGACTACGAAAAGAGTGCCACCGAACACGGTCGTGTAATCCCGGTGTTCCGTTTGGTTCGCAACTAGGGCAATACCGCCTGCCCTCACAACCGATCCCTTTCAGTCGATCTTCACGTTGTTTTCAGGCGCTCGTCACTCGCCCTAGATGTACTGAGTTCCGGGTAGCGCAGCCAGAAGCTGCCTCGACGGAGCAGCAGTGATCGAAGACTTCTCAAACATCAATCCCGAAACGATGCACCTCGATGTGGACAAACGGGCCGAGGACTACGAATCGTGCCGGGATGGCGTGCGACCCTGCCAGTTTCGCGGCGCAGGGTGCGTCTCTCTCTTGTTCCGACGTACTCAGGAAATCTTCAGGTCTTGCTCAGCTTTGCGTTACCGGCATAGGCGATACTGACTGCCGTGACAGCGCACATCGTGGTAGTGGAGGACGATCGCTCAGTTCGCGAGATGCTCACCGCCGTGCTTCGCTCCGAAGCATACGAAGTCGACTCGTTCGAGGACGCCGAAGCTGCGGTATCGAGCGACGCTGTCGACAATCATGCGGTGATCGTTCTCGATATTGGGCTCCCAGGGGCAGATGGGCTTGAGCTGTGCGCTCGATTGCGGGAACGAGGTCACACCGGCGGGATCCTGATGTTGACCGCGCGACACGAGGTATCCGATCGCGTGATTGGGCTCGACGCCGGCGCCGACGATTATCTCCTTAAACCTTTTGCTCTCGATGAGCTGCTCGCCCGAGTAAGGGCGCTCGCCCGCCGCAACCCGTCGCGTGGTTTGGGTACAGCAGAAACCGGTGGGTTGCGGCTTGGTGATCTCGCCATCGATGTGCCGACACGTCGCGTGACCCTAGATGGTGAGGCGGTAGATCTCACCAAGATCGAGTTCGACCTGCTGGTGCTCCTCGTCATGAACTCGCCGGTGGTGCTGACCCGCGAGGTTATTTACGACCGGATATGGGGATATGAGGCTGAGCTTGGCTCGAACACCTTAGAAGTGTTCGTGTCGCAACTTCGTCGCAAACTCGAGATCGACGGGAACCCGCGACTACTCCATACGGTCCGCGGTGTTGGGTATGTCGCCCGTTTCTCGCCATGAAGTTGAGTGTTCGCCTCACGTTGGCGTTCACGTTGCTCGGCTTGCTGGCTGTGTCGACGGTGGCGGCCCTGTCATGGTTCGCGAGCGCCAGCGAGATTCGCGAAGCGGCGGACGACCGGCTTCGAGACAGCCGTGCTGTGTACTTCTCGTTCGTCCGAAGCGACCTGGGGCGTCTCGTCCTCAAGGACCCGCCACGAAACAGCACGGTGCTCAGAGGGCCTGAGACCGGCAATGGAGCGATAGCGGTTCTCGACGACGGCGTGTCGGCTCCAGATGCTCCATTCGAGGTGCCTTCATCGTCGATCGAGGCGATCCTCCGGGGCGAGGAGGTGTTCGAGACAACACCGATTGATGGCCGTACCTACCGCACCCTGACCGTTTCCATCGACCCACTCCCGGTAGGTCCGGACGGCATTGCTGTGCTCAGGGGTGCGCTTCTTTACCTCGACGTGACGTCGGAGGAACAGGCAATCGACGACCTGATAGTCAGATTAGCAGTGCTCGGTGCGGTCGCCGTCTGCGCCGTCGCTGCGGCGGGTTGGTATCTCGGCCGGCGGCTAGCTCTCCCGGTGGTCGATCTCACCGATGCTGTCGAATATCTCGCCGCCCACGGCACGCCGCCACAGCGGATAGAGCTGGATCGCGCCGATGAGATTGGGCGCCTCGCCAATCGATTCAACGCGATGCTCGCTGCTCTCGAAGTCGGCCGAGAGCAGCAGCAACGTCTCGTCGCCGACGCCAGCCATGAGCTGCGAACTCCTCTTGCCGCGCTTCGTCTCCGAACCGAGTTTGCGGCGACGTTCGAGAACCTGACGCCAGAGCAACGCAGCGTTGTCGAGGGCGCCGTCGGCGACCTCGATCAACTCTCGGCTCTCGCGGCCGACCTTGTCGATTTGGCGACCTATGTATCCCCGGTCGACGAGGAGCCCGAATTTGGAGAGTTCGTCGCGTTCGTTACCGATGTTGTTGAGCGAACCGCAATGGCAACCGGGAGATCGGTCAGTATCGAGGCAGATGAGAGTGCCGCTTTCGTCTATCCGGCCATGATCAGAAGTGCAACGCAGAACCTGGTCGACAACGCGCTGAAATACAGCCCCGACGACCAACCGGTCCTTGTCAGTATTGACAATGGCACTATCGCCGTGCGCGACTACGGGTCAGGCATTGCTCCCGAAGACCTCGCCTTGGTGTTCGACCGATTCTTCCGTTCACCCAAGGCGCGGAATCGTCCTGGCAACGGGATCGGGCTGGCCATCGTGAAGCAGGTGGCCGAGACCCATGGCGGCAGCGTCTTTGCCACGAACGAACCCGATGGTGGGGCGAGCGTTGGGTTCTCGGTCGCAGGGCTACGCGCACCGTGACAGCAAATACCTAGCGGATCTTCAGGATCGGCTCATTTCCCGATCAGGTTCGTTTCGCAAGATCAGTCGATCAAACGGTGCGGTGAGGTGATGCCGCCAAACAGATAGGACTGCTATGAAACGGGCAACAGCGCTGGCATTCGTGCTCGCAATGGCGATTTCTGCATGTGGAGGTGGTGATGGCGACGAGACGGTGTCGGCCGCACCTGTCCTCGTCGCGGAAGAGGATCAAACCGAATCTGCGAACACGATGGTCGCCGAGGTCGACTCATCCAATACCGGCGACACGACCGATTCAGCCGATTCGACCGAGCCTGATGTAACGGAGGCGACCGACGAGGAACGAGCCCTCGACTTTGTTGCTTGCATGCGCGACAACGGCGTTGACTTCCCCGACCCCGCCATCGGCGCCGACGGCTCGGTCGACCTTCTCGGCAACGCAGCGCCCGGATCAATCGATCCCAACACCGATGAGTTCCAGGCGGCAGTCGAGGTGTGTGGCGAGATCGTGGCCGGCGCGAGCTTCCTACCAGGCGCACAAGCAGACCCGACCGAGCAGCAGGCGAATCTGTTGGCGTTCGCTGCCTGCCTTCGGGGCCTTGGTTACGACGTCATCGATCCGGTTCTCAGCGACATTCAGGCCGATGGCCCAGGCGCTTTGACTCGAGCATTCGGTGAGAACTTCGACCCGACCGACCCGGCCAATAGTGATGCGGTTCAGCAATGCCAAGCTGAGATACAGGGGGCGACGGATGAATGAGCTCCCACCCTCGGCTGTGACCCCTCCGCCCGTCTCAACGAGCGAGTCGCACCTTTCGGCATCGACGCAGGGCGTCGAAACGCCCGAAACTGCCACCCGGCGACCGAAGCAACCCCTGGCAGCGCTGCTTCTCTTGGCAGCCCTCGTCGCAGTGGTGGTAATCGGCTTGCAGTTTCTCGGTGGCGACGAGATCGACGCAGCGAACGAAACAACCCCGGCGGTCACGGTGAAGACAGTAACTGCCGAACAGCGCGACCTTGTCGAGACATCAACGATCGAAGGCACGCTCGGTTTTGCTAGTGAGGTGATGGTTGTTGCACCCGCAGCTGGGATGCTCACGGCGCTGATCGATGAAGGCGTGTCGGTCAGTAGAAACACGGTGGTCGCAGAAGTCAATGCCCTACCAATGGTGGCCTTCTTTGGAGACACGCCGATGTACCGCAACCTCCAACGAGGCGATGAAGGCGCCGATGTCGCGGTGATCGAGGCGAACCTCGCTGCGCTCGGTTATCACGCCACCACCGATACCGACGGCGAACTCGAGGACACAGGCTTCGTCGTCGATGGTGTCTTCGACAGTGCAACAGCCGAGGCGGTGAAACGTTGGCAGGACGACCTTCGCTTGGAACGAACCGGCGAGGTCGCCCAAGGATCAGTGGTTATTCTGCCAGGGCCTTCGTCGGTGGCCTCGATATCGGCGGCTGTCGGCGGGCTCGTCCAGCCGGGCGCTCCGCTCGCAATCCTCAACGTCGAGTCGGCAGGGGCAACGTTCCACGCCGCCCACGCAGGAAAGATTGAACTTGTGGCTAGCAGGGGGCCGATTCGTTCCGGGGACGTGGTTTACCTAGTCGATGACACGCCGGTGGTCGGTATTCTCACGAACGACCGTTTCGACCGTGATCTGTGGTGGGGAGTCTCCGAGGGGAGCGATGTCGAAAACCTCGAATCATTTCTTGTCGGCGCCGGCTACGACGCTGGCGGCGACCTGGTGATCGACCAGGTCTATGACGGGTTCACCGCAGAAGCGGTCGAAGACTGGAAGGACGACCTGTCCGCCGAGTACCGAGATATCGAAGTCAGTGGGACATTCCGTGCCAACGACGTCATCGCGGTCCCGGCAGGCACCACGGTAGAACAGATAGCCGAGGTCGCTGATCCGGCGCCCAGCGGTGCCGAGCTGTTCAGCTACTCGCTCGGCAATACGGGCCGCGTCGTCCGCACGTCGGTCGATGTTGCGGACCAGGCAACCCTGGCCCTCGGAACTACAGTTGACATTGAATTTCCAGACGGCACCGTCGTTCCGGGCACCGTTAGCTTCGTCGCCAGTGCTTCCACTCGTGACCCGATGGACCCAAACGCAGAGCCTCAGCTTGATGTCGAGATTGAGATTGCCTCAGTACCCGACGACGTGGCGCAACTGACCGTCCTTACCGTCGACATCGTCATTGTTGATCGTCTCGCCGCCGGAGCAACGGTGGTGCCCGCTAGCGCACTCGTTGCTACCGCCGACGGGGGCTTCGCAGTCGAACTGCTTTCGGAGGGAACGACGTCGTTTGTGGCGGTTAACCCCGGACTCTTCGCCGACGGGGTCGTCGAGGTTTCGGGCATCGAACCTGGTGCAGCAGTGGTGGTGCCGTGATGACCGCTGCAACAGCAATCGACCTTGACTCGGCGAGTAACCCGCAACGACGGCCGGCGCTCGAGCTTCGAAAGGTGGTCAAGGAATACCCGAGCGACCCGCCGGTGAGGGCGCTTGACGACGTTTCACTCCGCATCGATCACGGGGAACTTGTCGCAATCGTGGGTGCGTCGGGCAGCGGGAAGTCGACGCTGCTCAATGTGATGGGAACCCTTGACCGGCCGAGCGAAGGGGTCGTCGAGATCGACGGTGTCGATACTGCGGGTCGCAGCGACAACGCGGTCGCCGGGATTCGTGCTCGCAAGATTGGCTTCGTGTTTCAGCAGTTCTTCTTGCTCCCCGGGATGTCGGCGGTCGACAACGTTGCTAACGGATTGCTCTATCAGGGCATCGCTCCTTCGGAGCGTCGAGCAAGAGCCACCGATGCTCTGGGTCGTGTCGGGTTGGGCCATCGACTGCGCCACATTCCCAACCATCTCTCGGGCGGCGAGCGCCAACGGGTTGCGGTGGCCCGAGCGTTGGTGCACGAGCCAGCGTTCGTGCTGGCCGACGAACCCACGGGCAATCTTGACTCGCGATCTACCGAGGCGGTGATGCAGCTCATCCGCGACCTGCACGCCGACGGCACCACCATCGTGGTGATCACTCACGACACCGACATCGCTGCCGAGTTACCGCGCCAGGTGACGGTGCATGACGGCGCCATCATCGCCGACTCGGGGCACCCAGACGACGATGAGGAAATCCGCCATGGCTCATGATCCGAAACCGACCAGCAAGTTGCGCCTTGGCGACGTCCTACGGGTCGGCGCATCAGGGCCTCGCGCTCGCAAGACCCGCACCGCGCTGTCAGCGCTCGGCATCTCCATCGGGATCGCAGCGCTCGTCGGCGTGCTCGGCCTGTCCGAGTCGTCGAAGTCGGCACTCCTCGAGGAAATCTCTGCCCTAGGCACAAACCTGCTCACCGTCGAAGCCGGCGGCGGTGTTGGTGCCGGTGACGGCGAACTGCCCGACACGGCGTTGGCAAGTATCTCGAGAATCCCGACCGTCACGTCGGCGAGCGCGGTGTGGGATGTCGACGTTGATGTGTACCGCAACGAGTTCATTCCGGAGGGCGAAACAGGGGCAATTACCGTCGTTGGTGTCGACACCGGAATTGTCGACACGCTCCGCGGCTCATTGACCGCTGGCCGCTTTTTCACCGATGCGACGAAGCAGTATCCGACCGTCGTTGTCGGGTCGGTTGCCGCAGAGCGCCTCGGGATCCGCGATCTTGATGACCGCCCGTTCGTCTTCGTCGGCGACGACTACGTCGAAGTCGTCGGCATCCTCGAGGAGTTCCCGCTTGCCGCTGACCTCGACCGTTCAGTGCTCCTGAGTCAGGAGGCAGCGACGATGTTCTACGAGGCCGACGAGACCCCCTCGACCGTCTTCGCACGTGTGCTCGACGGAACCATCGACGAAACCCGTGACGTCTTGCCGGGCAATACCGATCCGGGCAACCCCGAAGAGGTCACGGTGAGTCGACCGTCTGATGCACTAGAAGCCCAAGCGGCTGCTGACGATGCGCTGACGACGCTATTTCTTGGTCTCGGCGCGGTTGCGTTGCTGGTCGGCGGTATCGGCATCGCTAACGTCATGGTCATCGCCGTCATCGAGCGACGGGGCGAAATCGGCCTCCGTCGAGCCTTAGGCGCAACGCAGGCTCATATACGACGCCAGTTCCTCACCGAAGCCGTCATACTGTCGGTGCTAGGCGGTGTCGGCGGCGTCATCATTGGTGTCGTGGCCACGTATGTGTATGCGTCGAGCCAAGGTTGGCGGGTCGTTATACCGCAGGAAGCGGCGCTCGGAGGTTTCTTGGGAGCGATCGCTATCGGAGGCGTCGCCGGCCTCTATCCAGCGATGCGCGCCGCCAAGCTGCCCCCAACCGATGCCCTCCGAGCATGAGGCCCGTGCCGAGGTCCCCGACGGCGGATTCCCTTCGGGTATCTCTGCGACGGCGACCTTGGAGACGACCTTGATGGTCTGATCACCTACGACGACCGTCTGGCAGAAGCGGCGGTCTCGAACGGTGTTGCCGTAGTAGCTCCACGTTAACGATGTCGGGGGCGTTCACTGC
>CALLQB010000037.1 GCA_938015295.1 uncultured Acidimicrobiales bacterium | reverse complement strand
GCAGGCGCGCCAATGAGCAGCTTGTCGTCCCAGATGGCGACAGCTTCACCGGCCATGTCGTTTTCGGCCCCGGGTTCGAGCGTCTGCACAGCATCAAGAGCTGCCGCAGGCGTCGACGCCAACGGGGAAAGCGGCGCAAGCAAAGCTGCCACCAAAATCACCACAAGAGCTGCACACCGAAATCGGAGTTTGGCCACCATATTTTTCGTTTCTTCCGCTCGTCCGCATCTCGTCGAATCGACGAGATCGCGCGACTGGTACGGACCCTCCGAGGTCGGCACCATTCCGCGCTTCCTTTCGATACTACGCGCTTTTTGCTCAGGTGTACGAAGTTTTGGGCACGTTAGATGTGTTTCCGCAGACACAGAAGGACCGTCACCGAGTGACCATGTGCGAAGCTCAACGTCACGACGTGGAGGTTGAAACGATGGAACAGGTGCAAACAGAACTCGTTGAGACAATCACCGCCTTCGCACAAAGCGATCTCGCGTCTGGCACCTCGGGCAACCTCTCTGCACGCACAGACGATGGCATGCTCATCACGCCATCGAGCGTCGCCTACCAAGACATCGGCCAAGCCGATCTCGTCTCGATGTCGCCCGACGCGCGCTGGGCGACAACCCGAAACCGGCGTCCGTCTTCGGAGTGGCGGTTACACCTCGATATCTATGCGCACCGGCCCGATGCTCATGCCGTAGTGCACTGCCATCCAAGGTTTGCGACAGCGCTCGCCGTCCACAGCCGCGAAATCGGCCCCTTCCATTACATGGTCGCCGTAGCCGGCGGTGCAAACATCCGGTGCGCCGGCTACGCCACGTTCGGCTCACAGGAGTTGTCCGACAACGTGCTCGCCGCCCTCGAAGATCGCCGAGCTTGCCTCATGGCTCACCATGGACTTGTGACCGTCGGCGATTCGCCGGCCGCGGCACTTGCGTTGGCAATCGAGGTCGAAGCATTGGCTGCGCACCTTCTTACTGCGCTCGCGCTTGGCGAACCGCCATTGCTCTCCGACGGGCAGATGAACGACGTGCTCAACAAGATGCAGTCCGGCGCTGGATACGGAAGTTCACCAGGAGAAGAAGCCTCGACATGAAAACCGTTTCGTGGGTAGACAATGCGATCGAGATGATCGATCAGACCCAGCTGCCTCAGGTCGAGACCATGCTTCATCTCTCAACGGTTGAAGATCTCGTGGCTGCGATACAGCGTCTGTCGGTCCGTGGCGCTCCAGCGCTCGGTGTGGCTGGCGCCTACGGCGTCGCCCTCGCCTACCGCGCCGATGCCGAAAGCGGCACCGACAACTTTGACGCGCAGGTTGCTTCGCTTCGCTCGGCCCGACCAACCGCAGTGAATCTGGCGAAGATGGTCGACCGGGTTGCCCAGGTAGCCAAAACCGAGGGGGCCTCGTTTGCCGACGTTCTTGCCGAGGCGCGCTCGGTCGAGTCCGAGGAGCTGCGGGCATCTGTTTCGATGGGAGAACGCGGCGCCGACCTGGTACTCGAGCTCGCCGGTACAGACCGCTCGACGAACGCCGTGCGAGCGATGACGATTTGCAACACAGGCGGCCTCGCTGCGGTCGAACGCGGCACAGCCTTGGCGGTTATCCAGACCTTGCATGAACGAGGTCGGCTAGAAGAAGCGCTGCCGCTTGAAACCCGCCCGCTTCTGCAAGGCGGCCGCCTGACCACGTGGGAGCTGGGGCGGATGGGCGCGGCGCACCGACTCATCGTCGACTCCGCCGGTCCGTTTCTGCTCGCCCGGGGTGCAGCCGACGTCGTACTGATTGGCGCCGACCGCGTGGCCGCCAATGGCGACACGGCGAACAAGATTGGCAGCTTCAGCCTCGCACTTGGTGCAAAACATGCCGGCGTTCCGTTCATCGTTGTTGCACCAGAGTCGACCATCGATATGTCCACAGGGTCGGGTGGCGATATCGACATCGAGGACCGCGGCAGCGACGAAGTCATCGCTGTTCGCGGCGCACCGATTGCGCTACCTGGGACAGCTGCGATCAATCCGGCTTTCGACGTCACCCCCGCCGAACTCATCACGGCGCTGGTCACCGACAAGCGGGTGGTGCGTTTCGACCGGGGAGAATCGCTGTAGGCGATCTCGGAGCTAATAGTCGAACGGCACAAGCCGGAGGTCGTCGGTGAAGCTCTGACGAATGCCAAGCACGGTGGTTGCGACTACCGACAACGCAACCGAGCCAAGAACCAGATACATCACGATGATTTGCACCAGCACGGCGTCGACCGGATCGGTGCCCGCAAGCAGCAGCCCGGTCATCGCACCCGGTAGCGCAATGAGGCCGACGACGTTGGTGCGTTCGATCTGCGGAATGAGTGCCGTGCGCACGATGTCGGCACCAGCAGTTCGAGTAATCCCCTTCACGTCGAACCCGAGAGCAAGCAGTGCTTCGATCCGGCCTCTGCCGTCGCGCAACGTGGACACCAATTGTTTGGCTCCGAGCACCACACTTGGCAGCGTGTTGCCGATGGTGATGCCGGCCACCACCACCAGGGTCACCGGCGCATAGTCGATGATGCCGAAGCCGAAGATGACGGCAAGGCAGATACCGGTTGCGACGGTCACCGAGACAAGAGCAACGAGCCATCCCCCGGGAATTTCCGGAGCGCGCCGCTTGGCCACAAACGATGTCAGCACCACCATTCCGGCAACCCACAGCCACGCCCAAAATTGCGCGCCCGCCGACTCGATGATCAGGGTGAGGAGGAAACCAACGGCAAGCAGCTGCAACCCTGCCCGCACGGCGGCAACAACGAGTTGCCGCGTAATGCCAAGCCGCATCCACCAGCCCAGCCCTGCAGCGATCGCCACCAAAACCAGCGACGCCGCCACCGCCCAATAACTCACCGAGTCAATCACCTGCCCAGTCTGCCCCACCCATAGGGGTCAGGCACCTTAAGTGCCTGACCCCATAAGTGCCTGACCCCTTGTGGTCCTTGTGGTTGTAGGGTCGCCGGGTATGAAGATTGATCTGATGACCGGCGGCTCGACATGGGCCGAATCAGCCGACCTGGCACGCAAGCTTGAGGGGGCCGGCTTTTCGGGCCTGCTCTACACCGAGACCAGCCAGGTTCCCTGGATGCAGATTGCAGCGGCAGCGACCGCGGCACCTACGCTCGAGTTCTCGACCGGCATTGCCGTCGCCTTCCCGCGAAGTCCAATGGTCTCCGCAGCGGTGGCCTACGAGATGGTCGATAACACCGGTGGCCGGTTCCGTCTCGGCCTTGGCAGCCAGGTGAAGGCGCATGTGACTCGACGCTACAGCTCTGAGTTCGACCGGCCAGCGGCACGCATGCGCGACTACATCCTTGCAGTAAAGGCCTGCATCCGCGCCTTCAACCAAGAAGAGAAGCTGGCGCACGACGGCGAGTTCTACCAGATGAGCCTCCTCCCCCGCGACTGGGCGCCGAAGCCTCACAGCCACGAAACCAAGGTCGACATGTCGGCAGTCGGGCCGTTGATGACCAAGGTCGCTGGCGAGGTCGCCGATGGCATTCACGTGCACCCGTTGCATTCGATGCACTACATCGAGAACCGACTGCTCGGCGATGTCGCTGCCGGCGCTGCCAAGGCTGACCGGTCGGTTCAGGAGATCGACCTCATCATTCCGGTGTTCGCCTGCCCTGGCGACACACCCGAGGAGCAGGCGTCGTATGTGGCTCGAGCCAAGCGCGCCATCGCCTTTTATGGCAGCACACCAAACTATGCGTTTCAGTTCGACGACCTTGGCTTCGAGGGCACAACTGCCAAGATCCGCGAGAAGATGAAGGCAGGCGATTTCGACGGCCTCACCGAACTGATTACCGACGACATGCTCGACCACTTCGCTGTCGTCTCATCGTGGGACGACCTAGCCCCCAAACTGCTTGAGCGTTATCGCGGAGCAGCCGAGCGAGTTGTGATGTACATCGGCGAAGAAGAGATGCGAACCGACCAGGACCACCTCGCCAAGTGGGCCGACGTAGCCCAAGCAGTAACAGCCGGCTAACAGTGCCAACGGCCCGCCCCGGAGGGCAATAGCTCTCAGCTCCGTGCCAACGGCCCGCCCCGGAGGGCAATAGACGCGAAGATGCCCCGCCGAAACCGACGGGGCATCTTTTGGTATCTAAAAGATCTAGAACTGGTTCATCGTGTTGTCTTCGCCCTCAGCTTTAAGAGCCTGATCGCCGGAGAAGTACTCCTTGTGATCATCACCGATGCTTGAACCGGCCATGTCTTGGTGCTTCACCGTGGCGATGCCCTGACGAATTTCCTGACGCTGTACACCAGCGACGTAGGCAAGCATGCCTTCCTTGCCGAAGTACCCCTTTGCGAGGTTGTCGGTCGACAACGCAGCGGTGTGGTAGGTGGGAAGCGTGATGAGGTGATGAAAGATTCCGGCATCACGGGCAGCATCTGCCTGAAACGACTGGATGAGCGCGTCGGCTTCGATCGACAACGGCGTGCCGTCGTACTTCGCAGCCATCAGCTCGTCGCGGTCGTACTCGTCGAGGCTCTTGCCCTCGTCGGCCCAGGTGTCGAAGACCTGTTGACGGAAATTGAGCGTCCAGTTGAATGATGGTGAGTTGTTGTACACCAGCTTGGCGGTGGGAACTTCTTCACGAATCCGGTCGACCATGCCTTTGATCTGGCCGACGTGTGGCTTCTCGGTTTCGATCCACAGCAGGTCTGCACCGTTCTGCAGGCTGGTAATGCAGTCGAGCACGACGCGATCTTCGCCGGTGCCGTCTTTGAACTTGTAGAGGCCGTTGGGCATACGAACCGGACGAACCAGCTTGCCGTCGCGTTTGAGGAGAACATGATCGTCGGCCACGTCGTCCATCGATACCTCTTCGGTTTCGAGGTAGGCCATGTACTGGCTGGCCATGTCGCCAGGCTCGTTCACTACCGGGAGCTTTTGGGTGAGACCTGCGCCGAGTGAGTCGGTTCGGGCAACGATGACGCCGTTTTCGACACCCATTTCGAGGAACGCATACCGAACAGCGTTGATCTTGGCGAGGAAGTCCTCGTGAGGAACCGTTACTTTGCCGTCCTGGTGGCCGCACTGCTTTGCGTCCGACACCTGGTTCTCGATTTGGATGCAGCAGGCACCAGCCTCGATGAGCTTCTTGGCAAGAAGGTAGGTCGCCTCTTCGTTTCCGAAGCCAGCGTCGATGTCGGCGATGATCGGCACAACGTGGGTTTCGAAGTTATCGATGGCTTCGATAGCTTTCGCTTCAGCATCAGCGTCGCCAGCGGCACGGGCGGCGTCGAGATCACGGAAGATGTGATTGAGTTCACGAGCGTCAGCCTGCTTGAGAAAGGTGTACAGCTCTTCGATGAGCGCCGGTACCGAGGTCTTTTCGTGCATTGACTGATCGGGAAGCGGACCGAACTCTGAGCGGAGTGCTGCGACCATCCAGCCCGAGAGATACAGGTAGGTCTTGTCGGTGCTGCCCTGATGCTTCTTGACCGAGATCATTTTCTGCTGGCCGATAAAGCCGTGCCAGCAACCGAGACTCTGGGTGTAACGGGCGGTGTCGGCCTCGTAATCGGCGATATCGCGGCGCATGATGTCTGCGGTGTACTTCGCAATGTCGAGACCGGTCAGGAACCGGTTCTGTAGCTTCATCCGTGTTGCGGACTCGGCATTGATTGCGCTCCAGGCGCTGCCTTGGCTGTCGCACAGGCTGCGGTAGGACTCGGTATTGGACATGTACGTGCTCATGTCGGGGCTGCTTTCTTGTTCAGGTTGAGGGGGTTAGGGGGCAACAATCGCGCTGACAAGCGTAGCCAGCGACGACGAACTACGGCTCAGCAATCCGCTACGGCGGACCGGGCCATTAGTCGAGCGCTGTGAGATCGAGCCCGAGCTGCATGTGCATCGGGAGCTCGCGGAGATCATCAAAGGTGAGTCCACCGACGGCGTCGCCATCGTTCATGAGGCTCATCTCGGTTTGGGTCAGAAATGCTGGGGGTGTCATTCGGATCTCCTGGAGTGATTGCCTCGCCGGCTCGGTTCCGGCGAAGTGGAAGCTGTCCACAACTATCGGGGTTTTGTAGGGGTGTTTCCATACCCGACTCGTAGTAATTTTGCGCAAAGTTACGATTATTGAAGTCTTTGAGAGACTTTTTCGCCCCTCGTTACCAAAATTGATACAAATCTTTCGATTGCGCGACCAATTTTGCGACGACGTGGCGATGGACGCTGTCAACCGACGACTACGGTGAGCAGGGTGGCAGCAAGCAGGGTGGCAGCAAGCAGGGAGACTGGGCAAACAAGGTGACTGGGCGAGCGCATGTCGAGCGTGTTTTCGCCGAAGCGGCCAGCCGGCCAGGCTTCAGTGGACGAGTGATTCTCACCACGATTTTTGGCGACGCGCTGCTCCCCCGCCAGCAACCTGCCCCGGTCAAGGCATTGAGTCACCTCGTCGCACCCCTAGGAATTAACGATCGATTAGTACGAACGTCTCTGTTGCGGTTAGCTCGCGACCAAACGGTCGCCTCGCAAAGAGTCGGCCGTCAGAGCTTTTACACCGTGCACCCCAGCGCCCTTGCGACCTTCCGCCAAGCCAACATTCGCATCTACCAGCAGCAGGCCGAGAACTGGGATGGCGAGTGGACAACCGTGATCGCCGACAGCAAACACAGCGAACCCGCAGATCTCAACCGCTTTGAGCGTGAGCTTCGGTGGCTCGGGTTCAGCCACCCTTCACCTGGCGTGGCCATGTCCGCCACGGTGTCGGTTGCCGACGTCGCCGCCACTGCTGAGCGCACCAACGTCATGTTGTTCGCCCTCCAACGGGGCAAACTCGCGGCAGGAACTATCAGCTCCGAAACGAACCGCTGGAGCCTGGCAGACCCAACCGGCGCACACCAGAGGTCATTCGCCGAACACAACGAGACATTCGGGCCGTGCAGGGAAGGTGCAAGCGCACTCGAGCCCGAAGCAGCCTTTGCTCTACGGACCCTTCTGATAACGAGTTGGCGCCGCATTGCATTACGAACCCTCGACCTGCCTCGCCAGCTATTGCCCTCGCAATGGCCAGCCGACGGCGCCAGGTCGCTCACCCGGGAACTGCACCAGCTACTGCGCCCGGCAAGCGAGGCGCACCTCGATGAGGTGGTCGACACAACCTCGAAGGCTGCACCCGACCCTTGGATCTAGCGGGTAGCTGACCACGGGCGAAGTGGATCGCCCCAAATGCGGTTAGCGCCGTCGTAGGCAGCACGAGCGATTTGTGCGTTGACAATTGGGTCGTCCCAGTCGTTCCAGTCGAGACCGGCCCACTCGGCCCATGTGCGGATGTAGCCCGAGTTGAGCTGCAGGAGGCCGTAGTCGTAGGTGCCGTTGCGGTTTGGACCACCAATGATCGTGTTATCCCAACGCGACTCTCGGTAGGAGATGTAGTCGGCGAAATAACAAACATGAGGCGTGTCGCCAAAGCCTACGTAGATGGCCTGCACCACCCAGACCGGAGCCTCGTCGCAGCTCGGGAGAAGATGTTCGGGAAGCACTCGGAGGCAACCGGTGTTTGTTTCGGCGAAGCACTGTGCGTCGTAGTCGTCTGCGATGTCGTTGCCACGACCACCCTTGAGGATGTCATATCCGGCCTCACCGCTAATCCAGTCACGTCCGGCACCGGCAAAGACGATGTCTTCGCCGTCGCCTGCACAGATGGTGTCGTGCCCTTTGCGGGCGTAGATGATGTCGTCGCCTGCGCCAGCGAGAATGACGTCGCGACCACGGGTGCCAATAATCGTGTCATCGCCATCGGTGCCGAAGATGGTGACGGGGCGACCATTGCAGGTGGGGCCGTTGCCGACCATTCGACCATCGGCCTCTGCAGCCTGTGAACGGGGGGTCGCATCGACCGGAGCCACGAAGGCGAGACTTATCAGCGCGACAATGAGTACGAGTTTTTTAATCTGTGGAACCAAGACCATCCGGCAAGTTTTACAAAGGATGGGCCGGTTTTCCGCCCCCTACCGGTGGTCGTATGTCACGAATTCGTAACATTTGGCCTAGTTGCAACGATCGCTCGTAAACAAATCGTTACACAAAATGCAAAACCGTTACATAACTGTACCCCCAAACGACTGGGTACCGTCCAACTGGCGACGCTACGTTCAATCCCATGGGTGGGAGCAATATGAACGCGGTGCTTGGAATTCTGGCCAGCCTGGTCGTCGGTGCGCTGGTCGCAGCAGCGGGCAGCAGCGGGTCTGACGACGTTGGTTCGTTGCCGCTTTTTGCGCTCGGAGCGATCATTGCGTTCGCCGTCAACTGGATCGCCTTCGTTCCAGCGTTCAAAGCACAAACCGAAAAGTTCTACGACCTCACCGGGAGCCTCACCTACCTCACCGTCGTTGTGCTCGCCTTTCTTTTGGCCGATGCGCCAGACACGCGCGCTGTGATTGCTGCGCTGCTCGTCATCATCTGGGCGGGACGCCTCGGCACGTTCCTGTTCCGCCGGGTGACCAAAGAAGGAAAGGATGGGCGCTTCGACAACATCAAGACGCACCCGTTTCGGTTCCTTCGTGCTTGGTCGCTGCAAGGCCTGTGGGTTCTCGTCACGCTTGCGTGTGCGCTTGCCGTGATCACCGCGAGCGACCGGAAAGACTTCGGCGTCTGGGGAATCGCCGGCCTCATCGTCTGGATCGTAGGCTTCACGATCGAAGTGGTCGCCGACCAACAAAAGAGTGCATTTCGAGCCGACCCGGCCAATAACGGCCGGTTCATTACCACCGGCATCTGGGCTTGGTCGCGGCATCCGAACTACTTCGGCGAAATTCTGCTCTGGACAGGAATGGCGATATTGGCCGTGCCCGTGCTCTCGGGCTGGCGGTGGGCGATGCTCATCTCGCCGATCTTCGTCTATCTGCTCCTCACCCGAATTAGTGGCGTACCGATGCTTGAGTACCGGGCAAAGAAACGCTGGGGCGACGACCCCGCATTTCAGGAATACACCGCGTCGACACCATCGCTGGTTCTTCGTCCGCCACGCACGTAGCTACCGACCTGATCGGGCGCTTTGGATGCATCACTGGTTGTAGTGAAAGTAGCCGTTGCAATGCAACGTTTCGCTTTGTTTGAAACCAGCGGCACACGAACCGTTCCAGGTACCGGTCGAAAAGGTGGTCGCCGCTTCGCTTTCAAAGCGTTGGCCACCAACCAGCACGGCGTCGACAACCACGTCACGCTCGACCCCGTTGTCGTTGACGAAGGCAACCTTGATCTGGTCGGCTGTGGTACCGCTCGGCGCCTGCCAGGCATAGGTGCGAAACGACGTGGTCAGCGTAAACGACGTAACCCGCTGATCGCCGAGCAACACATCGACTCGCTCCGTGCCAGAGGTGCCGCGAGCCACCACCTGTACTGACGTCGATGCCGACGAACCATTCTGGTCGTAGTGGAAAAAGCCGTTGCAGTGCAGCGTCTCCGTGCGCTTAAAGCCGGGCTCGCAAGACCCGTTCCACGACCCGGTCGAACGTGTCGACGCTGCTTCGGAGTCATAGCGCACACCATCGAGCACCATCGCGTCGACAACCGCGTCGCGCCCCGGCGAGTCGTTGACGAACGCAACCTGAACGTCCGACGCCGCTACCAACGATGGAGCAGTCCACGTGTACGGCCTCACCTGCTGGGTGAGGTTGAACGAAGAGACGACGGCGCCAGCTACTCGGAGCTCAATACGTTCGGTGCCGCTGGTACCAAGCGCATACACCTCGATGCGCGAACCCCCAAGCGGCGGCGTGGACGGCGGCGGCGTGGACGGCCCGGTCGCGCCCAGCAACGAAAGCAACTGCTGTTCGCCGCCCGCCCCAAAACTCGACTTCACCGACGACCAACGCCCACCGCTACTGCCATTGGCACCGATACCCCATTGCCACCGTTCATTGTGCCCGTACACAATCGCCGTCACGTTGGCATCGAGAGCGGCCTGGCCATCGGCACGAATGTCGGCAGGTCGCACAGGATTGCCAGGGCCGTGATTATTGCACTGCCACCCCGGCTCGATGGCCTCGTAGCGCATCTCTGCGGCGAACACCGGCTTGGTCGTCGCGTTGACTACAGCTTGGAGCTGGCTGCGAGTCTCGTCGACAGTTCGGCAATGCGACGTCTGGGGTGACAGGAAATCAACCCAACCCTGATCGGCAAAAAGCAGGTGTCTTCCCGGCCAACCAGCAGTGTGGTACGTCATTGGCTGCCAGGCACCGGCCCACTCGAGCCCTGCGGATAGGTTGGCCCAGATCGAGCCATTCTCCGCCGGGAAGCAGAAGTTGTCGCCTCCCAAGATCCAGTGCTCGATGGCCGGGTGGCGAGCGAAAGCCTGACCCACCTCGCTACCAAATTCCCAAGCATTTCCGGCCTGGAGAGGTCCGGCATTCACCCCGGTGCACGACCCACCCACATTGGTGTGCAAATACGCGTGGCCCCACACCGGTACCAGCCCAACCCGCAGGCCGCGAGTGTGCGCCTTGTCGAGAATCTCGGTAACCCGCTGCCGGTAGGCGGGTTGCAACGTGAGCTGCCCGCCTACAAATGACGCCTGTGTCGTGCCCAGCTCAGGAGAGACACCGGTCAGTCCCCCACCGGTGTGGTTCAACAGCGAAAGCCAAACGCCGGCGTAACCACTCGACCGAAGATGATCGAAGTACTCGTCAACCTGTTGTTGGCTCGCCCAAAACGGCATGTCCCACGCGGTGTCATACAAAGGAACTCGAGAGTCACCAGCAGCTCGCGGTAGATCAGCGATGCCCACAAGCGGAGCGAAGCTGGCGAGCATCGCAAGCACGACAAGCCAGACGCGACACGTTGGTCGTCGACGAATCGTTGCTCGGCGTCTCGAGGCCTCATGCGCTGCAGCGTTCGTACTCACGACGCCAGTATGACGCACCATTGTCTCTGACACGGATTCTGCATCGCGTGTCTCTGACACGGATTCTGCATCGCGCGGTGCACTACTGTCTCGCCCGTGCATGCCTCATCCGAACAGACCCCTGAAAGCGCACAGCGCGTGGTTGCTGCAGCCGCCGAAGCTGGGCTGACGGTGGTAGTGCACGAGTACCCAGACGGCACTCGAACCGCCGAGGACGCAGCAACGGCGGTCGGTTGCTCGGTAGCCCAAATCGTGAAGTCGATGATCTTCGATGCCGACGGCGAGCTCGTGCTTGCCCTCACCAGCGGCGCACACCTCGTCGACGGTAAACGTCTCGCCGCTCTTGCCGGTGTCACGAAATGCGGTCGTGCCGATGTCGACATGGTGCGAGCACACACCGGCTATGCCATTGGTGGCGTCCCACCCTTCGGCCACGACAACCCCGTGCGCACGTGGATCGACCCGCTGCTGCTGAGCTTCGACGAAGTCTGGGCCGCCGCCGGAACACCTCGGCACGTGTTTCCCGTTCTGCCCGCCGACCTAGTCCGCATCACCTCGGCCGTCGAGGCCGACTTCACCGTCGACGCGTAGCCGTCACGACATCGCATGACCTCGTACCAAGAACCCGAGTTTCTCCCGTGGGATGGCAAACGTGTGCCGATCACCTTCGTCGCCGGCTATCTCGGCGCCGGCAAAACCACGGTCATCAATACCCTTCTCGCAACCGCTGACCGCCCTATCGCCGTGCTGGTAAACGATGTCGGCGAAGTCAATATCGACGCTCGACTTATTCGCAGCCGCCACGGCGACACCATCGAGCTCACCGATGGCTGCGTGTGTTGCAGCCTCAGCGATGGTTTCGGCGCTGCGTTCGACCAACTTCGAGCTCGTGAGACACCGCCCGATCACGTCGTCGTCGAACTCAGCGGTGTAGCCGAACCTTCACGGGTGATTCCGTGGGGACGATCGGCCGGTTTCAAACTCGACGGCGTCATCACGCTTGTCGATGCCGATCAGTTCGACAACCGCATGGCCGACCCGATCACCGAGCTCACGATCACCAACCAGATCGTGGCGGCCGACGTCGTCGTGTTGACCAAGCTTGACTTGGTGTCGCAGGAGCAGCGGATGCACGTCGTCTCAAAGATCAACGCGTTCGCAGCCGGCGTTCCAATTGTCGATGCAACTAGTGCCGAGGACACTGCGGCCCTGCTCCAGCTGGGAGGTCGACGTCCGAACGGGATCGACGACCTTCCCCAACCATCACTGTTCGACCCTCATGTAACCGCACTCATCCCCCTCGCCGATCCAATCGAGCGCGACGCAATCGATGTGGTACTCGCGGCACTCGATGCAAACGTTGTGCGTGCCAAGGGGATCGCCCGCGATAGCGGCGGAAACCACTGGCTCATTCAGGTTGTCGGCAAGCGGCGGTCGATCACCGCTTTACCCGAGGCCGAGCTACAGCAGCCAACCGATCTGGTGACGATCAGTATCCGGCGCTAACTAACCGGACCTTTGGCCTCGAAGCCATCCTCGGTGAAACCAATCTCGGTGCCACGATTGATACTGACCCAGTCGCGAGCCTCGATGTAGGGCCTGAACGTTTCGGCGATGCGGCGTTCGTCGTCTTTGGTCTTGGGACGCTGAATCTCATACAGATCGGGAAACTCCGCCCACGTAGCCACAGCGCTCCAAAGCCGCAAGGCCGCCTCGCCTTCAGGCGGATCGATGAGGACCGGGCCGAAAACACACTCATCGCCAAAGAACAGCGTAGGTACACCAAAGCCCCCAGCATCGAGCACCCGCTGGTGTTCGCTGCGCACCTCGTCGTGTGTGCTCTGGTCGGTAATCGCCTCATCGACGAGTGAAGGGTCGAGACCAATCTCGGTGAGCAGATGCCGAGCGACGTCTGGCTCATGCGGCTTTAGGCCATCGACATGCAACGCCCGCGCTGCCCGCTCGTACCACCGATCGAGATCGTCCATACTGGTGCGGCGAAGCAGCGCACCGATGCGCATCATCGACCAGCCGTACGACCACTCGCGCTCCCACGGATGTTTCTTGCCCTCGACGCGGTTCACCTCTTCGAGACTGAAGAACTTCCAATTGATCGTGATGCCGTTCTGTTCGCGAACGTTACGAATCCACACCGACGTCTGATATGCCCAGGGACACATCACATCAAAGTGGAAGTCGACGGTGCTGGTGTCTATGGCCCCTTGATTGCCTGGCGAATCGCTCATAAGTAGTAGCTAAGCACACTGTAGGGTTGGCGGATGATTGGGTTGATAACCGGCAGCGGGTTCTACGACCTTCCCTTGGTCACCGAGAAACAACAGGTTCGGGTCGACACCGACTACGGAACGGTCAACGTCACGACGGGGATGTGGCTTACCACCCCGGTGGCTTTTCTCCCGCGCCACGGTTCGGACCACTCGGTGCCGCCACAGGCAATCAATTACCGCGCCAACGTCGCGGCTCTGCAGCAGATGAACGTCGAAGCCATTTTGGCCACCGCCGTCAGCGGCGCCATCGATCCGACAATGCGGCCGGGCCAGTTCGTCAACATCTCCGACTACATCAACTTCACCACCGGCCGCCCCGACACCTTCTTCGATGGCCGCGACGGCACGGTCACCCACACCGACATGAGCCAGCCCTACTCCCCCGTTCTGCGAGCGATGCTCAAAAACGCGGCGATCGCGCAAGACATCGACCTGGTCGACGAAGCGGTGTACTGCGCGACCAACGGACCGAGGTTCGAAACCGCTGCCGAGATTGCGATGATGGCTAAGCTCGGAGGCCATCTTGTCGGCATGACCGGTTACCCCGAGGTCGCGCTCGCCAACGAAGCAGACATTCCCTACGCATCGGTCGGGGTCGTATCGAACCCAGCGGCGGGTCTGGGCCTCGAGCGGTTGAGCGCCGACGACCTGTTCGCCGTCGTCAGGGACTGCACAGAACCTTTGCATCGACTGCTCGGCGGGGTCATCGAGCAATGGGTAGCGCAGTGACCGACAACTCGACCCAAAACGCACCCACCTCGATGCGTCTAGTCGGCGACTACGTGGTGCCCTGCGAGGGCGACGGTAACGTCATCGCCGGCGGAGCGATCGATATCGACGCCGACGGAAGAATCGTCGCCGTTGGCAGCGAGTCACATCTCGCACCCACCACGGCGCCTACCCACAACCTCGGCGGCTTGCTTATGCCGGGTCTCGTCAACGCTCATGCACACACCCCAATGACTCTTCTCCGCAGCGCTGGCGACGGACTCGATCTACAGCGTTGGCTCACCGAAGTAATCTGGCCACGCGAGGCAAAGATGCGCCCGAACGACGCCCATTGGGGAATGAAACTCGGCTCGCTCGAAATGCTGCTCGCCGGTGTCACCACGAGTTGCGAGATGTACTTCTTCGAAGAGGCAATGGTCGACGCTGTTCGCGAAACCGGCGGCCGCCTTGTACTTTGCCCCGGCGTTATCTCGGCACTACTGCCCGGCGGCAACGTCGAACCACGCATCGCCGAACTCTCCGGACTTCACGACACCTACCACGACGCCAACAGCCGCATCACTGTTGGTTACGGTCCGCACTCGGTGTATGACCTCACGCCCACTCAAGTCGGCGAGATCGCCCGGCAGGCTCGCGAGGTCGACGCGCTGCTCCATATTCACCTCGAAGAAACCCAGGCCGAACGCGACCAGGTACTCGCGACCCAAGGCCAGTCGGCGACCAAGGCACTCGCCGAGGCTGGCGTCTTTGCAGGGCCCACCGTGGTCGCGCACGGCGTGTGGCTCGACGACGACGATATGAAGATCCTTGCAGCCGCCAACGTCTCTATCGCCCATTGCCCGGTCTCCAATCTCAAACTCGGTTCGGGCATCGCTCCGGTGACCTCAATGCGAGCTCATGGACTCAACGTCGCGCTCGGCACCGATGGGGTCGCCTCCAACGACAACCTCGACCTGTGGGAGGAAATGAAGCTCGCACCGCTGCTCGCCCGAGGCGCAACCAGCGACCCTGCCGCTCTAAGCGCAGCCGGAGCACTCGATATGGCCACGCGCGCCGGCGCCCGAGCCGTGCATCTCGACGATGTCGGTGAACTCCGCCCCGGCGCATGGGCTGACATCATCCGACTCGACCTCGACCGGCCTGGTTTCGCTCCCGCAGTCGACGATGACCTTCTCACCTATCTGGTCTTTGCCGGATCCTCGGCCGCAGTCACCGATGTGTGGGTCGCCGGCAAACAGGTCGTCGCCGACCGAGCCCCTACCCAAAGCGATCTTCGCGAAGCCGTTACGCAATGCCGTGACCGAGGCCAACGACTCGCCAAAGGCGCCTAGTTCGTCGGTAGTTGCGCGGTGATGAAGCCGAGATTGAGCGCTGCAGCGATCTCGCCTGCCTCCGAGCGAAGGCTCGTGACACGCTCGTCGTCGTCTTCGCCGCGCTCGTCGAGAAGCGCTGCGAGTTCGGTGAGTGTCAGCGCGAGATATGGCCGCGCGCCCATCTCGCGATGGCGGGCCAAAGCCTGCTCGTAGTGTGCGACCGCGTCGTCGAATCGCCCGAGGACAGCTGCTAGACCGCCGAGATGGTGGTTGGCTGCTCCCAGAAAAGCTATGGCGCCCATGACCGCATTGTGACTTGCGTAGGGCAGCAAAATTTCGTAGAGCTCGAGTGCCCGTGCCCGGTCGCCCACCGCCCGGATTCCGCGGGTAAGACCCACGGCGTCAGACCAGAACAAGTAGTTTGCATCAACTGCCAGCTGACGCAGAGGGCCGTATCCGTCGATCGCCTCAACGGCTTCATCAAGCAAACCTGCGTCGCCAGCGAACCAGGCCTTGTACGACCCGAGATGCATCTCGTTGAGCATCGAGTACAGCAGCTCGTTATGGCCTGCGAAATGGGGCTGAAGAAAAGACATCGCCGACAGGTATCGAGCCTTCTCGTCTGACCGGTAATGCGACAGGAACGATCGCTGTTCCCTTACATAGCTGGCCGACTCGTCGAAATCTCCACGAACAGCCGCCCGGTTCAGATTCCAACACAGGCCCAGACGGCGCCCTTCGATGTTCCTGACCCGGTCGCCAACCGACTCGAATTGTTGGGCGGTCCGCTGGATGTTTGTCCAGTTGCCAAGCGCAGCGTCGGAAAGAAGGCGAAGGTTCAGCGCCTCGAGCACAACAGCATCGTCGCTAAGTTCGGCGCCTAGGGCTTCAAGTTCGAGCGACATCGCTGCCGCTTCTTCGGCAACGTTCGGGCCATGTAGCGCGCGGTACCACTCATGAATAACGTCGGCGAGGGCTCGGGCATCGCCAACCTCTCTGGCGATATCGAGTGCTTCGGATACAAGCACAAACCGGTCGTCGAAGGGAACGTGCTGCCGCTGCCAGACAGCAAGAGCGGTGAGGAGCCTCGCCCGCGTAACGGTGCGTTCGGGGAAATGCGCAAGCGCCGTCTTACAGAGATCGACCTGTTCGGTGATGTCGAAGATCGCTTGGTTCTCTTTGTACTCTCCCCCGTAACAAATCGCCGCACGGGCGAGAATGTCCCAACGTTCGGCCTCGCTAGCGTACGCGGCTGCCTCGATTGTGGTTTTGCGACCGACCGCCAAACCACCGGCGGTTTGGGCCACCGCCAGGCCAAGCAGTACTTCGGCCATGTCAGCGGCTGGCAGATCGGGAATTTGCCTTGCCGCGTCGACGGCGATCTGTCGATAGTCGACCGCTTTCTCGAGCGCGATCTTTTCGGCGGCATCGTCGGCTGCGAATCCCGCTGCCGAGACGATTTCCTCAGGGTCGGCGAGCTGGCCGGCCTCGAGAAGATGGTGAAGGACGTCGGTCGCAACTTCGCGGACATTGGCGCCAGCTGTGTGGGTTGTGGCATCGGCCGCTGCCCGGTGTCGCCGACGACGACGAACGCTGCCAACCCGGGCATAAAGCGCATCTTGCAACAGCCCGTGCGTGAACGAGAACGCTCCGTCGGCAGACATAGTTTCCTCGCGGACGATTCCCGCTCGCTCGGCTTGCTCGAGCGTTGCCAGAACGATCTCTGAATCGTCGCCGACCATCTCCTCGAGCACGGAGATGCGAAAACTGCTGCCCAAAATCGCGGCATCACCCAACACGTCGGCGCCTGTAGGCCCCAACCGGTCTACTCTCGCCGCCGCAAGTTCTTGGACGGTTTCGGGGACACGACCGATAGCGACCGGTGCTTCGCTGCGAAGTATTCGACCGAGATCGCCCGACTCTTCAAGGCTGCGAAGCATCTCTCGGAGAAAGAGCGGGCTACCCGCCGTCTGCCGGTAGAGGTGTTCGCCGAGTTCCTCGACCCGCCGGTCATGCGTTGGTTCGTTGTGAAATTCGGCGATGCCGATCGCAGCATCGCGGATGAGGTCACAGACATTGTCGAGGTTGAGCGGCGACAGTCGAACTCGTTGGGTTCCAACGTCGGCCTGCACGCGACCAATAAATGCTCGCAACGAATGTGAAGCATCAACCTCGGCCGGCCGGTAGGTGCCGACCACCAGCAATGGGCCAATCCCGCTTGCCCGCGAGATGTGACCAAGCAGGTCCAACGTCTGCTCGGATGCCCAGTGCAGATCTTCGACCACCAGCACGACAGGCTGGGATTGAGCGACCGAACGAAGAAGGTCGGCAACGGCCTCAAAGAGCTGATATCGCTCGCCGGGCTGCCCATCGCTGCCAGCAACCAAACCTGGCACGCGTTGGCCGAGGGCGGGAACCAGTCGCGTCAAGAGGTTGCCGTGCCGACGGACGTGTTCTTTGAGCAAGGGCTGCGGTGCAACCTCAACAAGATGCCGGAGCGCCTCGACGATAGCCCGGTAAGGTTCGACGGTTTCGTCACATCGGCCCACCAAACAGAGGGCGTTTGCATCGGCCACAAGGTTGCGGCACGTTCGGTGAACAAGGGTCGTCTTACCCAGCCCGGCTGCTCCGCTGACCAAAACGAGTCTCGATGCGCCACCCGCGACCGCCATCGCCGATTCGGCGAGTCGTAGTTCTTCGGTCTCACGCCCGACGAACGTTCGGGCGAGGGCTCGCTCGTCGAGCCACGGCGAAGAACGCATCGGCGCCGAGCCCGCATCGGAGTACGCAAAAAGAACATCCTGCGGGCCTGGGCCATCACTCGAAGTAATCAGGTTGATCTGTAAAGGTTCGGCCAAACCCTTCATTGCCCGAGTACCAAAGTCGCTGACCCGAAACGAAGCCGGCGATTCGAGAAGGGCAGTGGTTCGTTCGGTCGCAACTACGTGGTTGTCGGGAGCTGCATCGCACATACGAGCGCAGATGTGTACGTCGAGCCCGACGAAGCCATCGCCGTGAGGAATGGGTTCGCCCGAGTGCAGCCCGATTCGCAGGTGAATCGCATGACTCTTGAGACTGTCAACGCGACTCTGTTCAGCGCTAGCAAGCATCGCCAACGCAGCAAAGACCGCATCTCGCGGTTCTTCAAAGACGGCTGCCATCCCGTCACCAATGTCAGAGAAGACCCGGCCATGATTATCGGTGGTGCAGGATTCGATGATCTCCTTTAAGCGACGACGGACTTTGACGACAGCCCGGTCACCGATTTCTGCCAACTGGCGAGTTGAACCCACCTGGTCAACAAAAAGAATCGTCAGTTGCCCCAATTTTTTGTTCCGTTCGCAATTCCCGCAGTGTCACCGATGTCCCGCCTAGAACACCGTCTGCAGTGTAGCGCTTCTGGCCTGGCGTGAAAGAGAGCAGACAGGCCGTTGAGGTACAACAAGCTCACGACCGAGGCGCTTCGGGCGTAGTAACGCCCGGCAAACATGGTTTAGTCTGGAAGTTCGTTCGGCGGAATGAACGGAACAACCGAAAGCGGGACATCACCATGGCGGGTGCAAAGAATCTCATCGTCGCGCTCAGCGACATTCACATCGGCGACGGTTCACCAACGTGTTGGTATCAGGCGCCGGTTCACGAGCGGTATCTCACGGCGGTACTCGACTGGGTCGTCGACAACGCCGGCCGGGTGCGAGAGCTCGTTCTTTTAGGCGACGTTGTCGAGTTTTGGACGTACCCCTTTGCAAAAACTCCACCGACGTTTGCCGAGATCGTTGCGGAAAACCCACGCATCTTTGGCGTCGGCGGGGCACTGGCCCGGGTACTCGATGCACTCGACGGCAACGTCACGTGGCTAGAAGGCAACCACGATATGGGCATCACCGCTGCAGATGCGGCGTCGATTGTCAGCCCCGGCGGGCATCACATTCGTCTTCACCCCGAGCCGACCTATGCACCACTTTCCCCTGACCGCAGCATTGTCATGTCGCACGGCCATCACCACACCTTGTTTAATGCGAACGATCCGACGAGTCCGTGGGATCAGCTTCCCGCCGGCCACTTCGTCGCTCGTGCAGTCGCCGAGATGTGGTCGACGAAGCTTCAGCCAGGCGAGACCGTCGCGGACATCGCGAATCAGGGTGCGCCTTCGGGAATCAGCTTGGGAAGCCTCGCTCACACCATCGAAAAGACGATGCTCGGATTCGAAAGAAGCCTGACCGAAGAACTCTTTGATCTCCTGACAGGCACAACCGGTGTCGATGAGTCGGCGCCGATACAGATGCCAGATGGCACGACCGCCACGATGGCGCAGGCACGCGACGCTTTCAAGGACCTCTGGTCACGTTGGGCCGAAGAACATGGCGGCGGCGACCAGGGCCAGATCGAGGCCGCCCGTTCAGGGTGGGCTGACGCAAAAGAAGAGCTGGGCTGGCATGCCCAAAAAGACGGCTTCGCCACGGGGGCCGACCTCGTTGTCATGGGCCACACGCATGCACCAGTCGGTGGTCTTGAGAATTCGATGGTGACCTACGTAAACACCGGTTTCGAATGTCCAGCGCTCCCCGACATCGGCCACAAAGAGCTGTCGTTTGCGGTAATCGACACCAACAGCCCTCGAGATGGTGAGGTCTGGACTGTGGCCGAGCGCGATGGCCTTGTCACGTGTGCTCCAGCAGTCAAGACCACACGCGAAAGCATCACCCATTTCGGCACCATGGACTTCTCGAGTTACGTCGAACTCGACAATCGAGCGAACCCAGAGCCACTTGTCCTTGTGTCTACCTCGGTTGAACGTGGTCGGTTCGTCAACCCGCCTCCCGTTCGCGTCGCACCGCATTCGGTCGAACGGGTGTGGATCGCCGATGACCTCGGTCCGTTTGGTTCGCACGCCACCCTGCGGTACCGGTCCGGTGAACGAATCGTCCGGGTCGAGGTGGCCTGTCCGACAGGATTTTCGGCCAATCGGTGCGCGTCGACCGAGCCGTTCACGACCCGAAGCGGCACCGGCGAGTGGGGCAAACCAGGTGAGGTACCGGCGATGGGCCATCCGTTGTTTGCTCGCATCGAAACCGGCGTGCGACGCGCGCCAGCGATCAACCTTGCCCAGCCGGCCGGCAAGATGGAACCAAAGTACGACGTCGTCGTGGTCGGGTCCGGCTACGGCGGCGCTATAGCCGCCTCGCGGTTCGCCCGGGCAGGCAAGACGGTCTGCCTTTTGGAACGCGGCAGCGAGCACCGGGTCGGCGAGTTTCCCGAAACGCTACGTGACGGTATTCGCTCGACGCAGATCTCGACGGAGGGTCGACACATCGGGTCCGAAACCGCGCTCTTCGATTTCCGACTCGACGACGAAATGAACGTGCTGATCGGCTGCGGTCTAGGGGGAACATCGCTCATCAACGCAAACGTCGCGCTTCGCCCGGTACCAGAGGTGTTTGCTGACGACCGGTGGCCGGAGGTATTTCGAAACAAGGGATACGCCCCTCTCGATGCGTACTACGACCGAGCCACCGAGTGGCTCGGCTCCAACGCATACTCTGGGCAACCACCGCTTCGAAAGTACGAGGCGCTGCGCGAGATTGCCGTTGCGCTTGGCAAACCAGCCGATCGCCCGCCCATCAACGTCACGTTCGAAGAGGGCCGCAACCTCGCTGGTGTACATCAACCGGCCTGCAACGGCTGCGGCAACTGTGTCTCGGGGTGCAACATCGGGGCGAAGAACACCGTCGCAATGAACTATCTGCCCGATGCCGTACTTCACGGAGCAAAGATCTTTACCGAGCGATCAGTGCGCTGGGTGCGTCGTCCGAACGAAGGCAGCGACCAGTGGGAAGTCGCTTTCGAAGCCGTAGGCAACAACCGCAGGAGTTTTGGCGCAGGCACCGAGTTTGTGCTGGCCGACGTCGTTGTCCTGGCCGGCGGCACCCTCGGGTCGACCGAAATCCTGCTGCGCTCGCAGCGCGAAGGTTTAGCGTTGTCAGACCGCCTGGGTGAGCGGTTCAGTGGTAACGGTGACGTGCTTGGCTTCGCCTACGACTCAAACCGTGAGACCGGCGGCATCGGGTGGAAAGACGCCCATGACGATGACGAGGTTGTCGGCCCCTGCATTACTGGTGTGGTGCCCCTCGTGCTTCCTGGCGACACCCCGGGTGAAGGACTCGTCATCGAAGAGGGCGCAGTGCCCGGCGTACTTAGCAAGGTGTTCCCGGTGATGCTTCTGGTAAGCGCAATCGTTGGTTCCGACGCTTCGGTCCTCGCCAAGATCCGCATGGTTCTCCGGTCGTGGCGCAAAGCCGCAAGACGAACACTTACCTTCCTGATCATGAGCGACGATGCCGACAACGGAAAGCTTCGACTCGGCAACGATCGACTCGTAGTCGACTGGCCGGAAGCCCCGACCCAACTGGCGCTGCGGCGCGACAACGAACTACTCAACCAGGTGTCTCCGACCATCGGCGCCGAATACACACCGATGCCCCTCTACACAAAACTTGCGGGATACGAACAGGTCAGCGTGCACCCGCTGGGCGGAGCGGTGATGGGCGATGATGCCGAAACCGGCGTCGTTAACGACCGCGGTGAGGTTTTCAACGGCAGGTCAGGCACCGCGACCCATAACGGCCTACACGTACTCGATGGGGCGATTGTGCCACGCCCGCTCGGCACCAATCCCTCGCTGACGATCTCAGCGCTCACCGAACGAGCTACCGAACTCATCGCCGCCGACCGGGGGTGGACTATCGACCTCACACCGGCTGAAGCGACCCGCCTCGATGTCAACGGCGTTATCGCCCCAGCGCCGGTCGTGAAGTTCACCGAAAGAATGGCTGGATGGTTCCACCTGGGTGCAGCGTCATACGCCGAAGGAGTTTCTCGGGGCAAAGCCGACGCTTCGCCGCTGTCGTTCGTCGTGACAATCGAGATCGACGACCTTTCGGAACTACAGGCTGACCCCGGTTCGGTACAAGCGTTTACCGGCACCGTCGATGCGCCTGCGCTGTCCCCCCAACCGCTGACCATTAGCGACGGCGCATTTCGGCTCATGCAACAAATTCCGGAAGAGACCGAGCTGTGGCACATGTCGTATCGCATGATGTTGACGACCACTGACGGTCGACAGTTTCAGTTCGAGGGCCACAAGAACATCCACACCGGCCCGTGGTGGAAAGGGTGGGGCGAAACGACCACGCTCTACAGCACGATTTCGAACCTCGATGGGGTACCGCTCGGAAAGGGCATCGTCACCATCTCGGTCCCCGATCTGCTTCGCCAGCTCAAATCGATGGACTCGACCGCCCCCACATGGTGGAAACGAACAAAGGACAAACTCCGCTTCGCCAAGATCTTTGCCGGCGATTTCGTCCCCGTTTACGCCGGCGAGCTGTCGGCCGACCGTCTTGTCGCCGATCCGCCGCTGATCCTTCGAGACGTGCAACTACCCGAAGCGCAGGCTGCTTGGTTCTCGCCCAGCACCGGCTGGCACGACCTCAAGGGCGAAGCCTTAGAACGGGTTGCCCTTACCGCAACACAACTTCACGCCAGCGCGAATCCGGGCCCCATCCTCGACGTGGTCGGCGACGACGCCGAACTGATGCTCACCCGCTTTCAAGGTGGCGACAAGGGTCCTGTGCTCGTGGCAGCCGGCTTCAGCATGCGAGCAAACTCATTTGCCGAACCCACCATCGAACAAACCTTCACCGAGGCGCTGGTGGCCGAGGGCTACGACGTCTGGCTCTTCGACTACCGAGCCAGCATCGCCCTGCCCTCATCGTTGCGCGACTTCACCATCGACGATATTGCTACCGCCGACTGGCCAGCAGCGGTTGAAGAGGTGCGGCTTCGCACCGGAGCCGCCACCGTCCAGGTCGTCGGGCACTGCGTCGGGTCGGTTTCGATTCTGATGGCGCTGCTCGCCGGCCTCGACGGTGTCAGGTCGGTCGTGTGTTCGCAGTTCAGTGTGCACACCCGCACAAGCGCGCTCAACCGGTTCAAGAACGCTATCCATGTCACCGACCTCTTTCGGGCCATCGGCATCAAGCTGCTCAAACCGAACACGGGCACCGGAATTTCCGACCGTCTCATCGATCTAGGCGGGGCGCTGCTGCCCATCCCCAAAGGCGAGCAGTGCCAGGAACCCATGTGTCGATGGCTCAATGCAATCTTTGGGCTTACCCATACGCACAGCCAACTCAACGAGGCAACACACCAGTCGTTTGCGACGGCGTTCGGAACAGGCGACCTGAAACCGCTGGGGCAGCTGGCAAACATGGCCCGCAAACGTAAGGCCGTGAATTTCGAGGGCGAAGACGTGTACCTCCCTCATGTCGACCGGCTCGGTTTGCCGATTCTGTTTATTCAGGGGTCGAAGAACTACATCTTTAAACCAAAGGGCATTGCGACCACGCTCAAGTGGCTCCGCAAACATCACCGGTCCGACCTATTCGAGCTGCTCTATCTCGAGGGGTACGCGCACCTCGACGGATTTGTCGGCCGGAATGCCCCCACCGAGGTGTTCCCGCACATCATCACGCATCTCAACAACCATCAAGCAGCGGAGCCGGTGCTGAGCATCGTCGATACGCCGACGCCAAGCAGCCAACCCACGTAGAACCTTTCGACAATCCTGCAGTCCGCTGCCCGCACTACTGTGCGGCGGTGACTGTTCTGCTCGGAAGCCTCGCTGCGATGTTGTTTGGCATCGGCGACATCGTCGCCGGCGTTGGCGGGAGGCGCGATGGACAGCAGTCGGCACCCGCACAGATTGCGTTCGTGGCCACCATCGTCGGCGCGGTGCTGAGTGCCATCTATGTATTCGGTTTCGCCTCAGACAGCGTTGGCAATCTCTCGCGCAGCGACTTCTTGTGGGCGTCGGCCGCTGGCGTCATCATGTCGGCAGCTCGTCCGCTGCTCTATAAGGGCATGTCGGTCGGGCCCATCGTGGTTTTCTCGCCGGTGGTCGCGCTGACGTCGGTCGTGACGCCTGCGATACTTGCGCCGCTGGTTGGCCAGTCGCTCGCCCGGCTCGAAATTTTGGGCGTGATCATCGCACTTCCAGCGGTGGTAATGGTTTCTAGTCAGGGCCGCTTACCCACGTTCGAAGAGCTTGCGAAGAGTTCGGTGGCCGGACTCGGCGTTGTCGTTGGTTTGTGCGTTGGTCTTGGCGGACTCTTTCTTTCCTTTGTTTCTGAGGACGCCGAGGCTTCGCCTGCTGTTTTCCTTACCGTTTTGGGCATCATCGTGATACCGGCTGTATCTCGTGTGCTCGGTCAATCGGTCATTCCCAATCGCACCACCATTGGCTGGGGAGCGATGGTCGGCACGACCAGCGTGGTGGCCTTTGTGTTGTCGGCAATAATGTTTCAGCGAGGCAACGCAGCGATCGGCTCGGCGCTTATCAGTCTGTCGCCGGGTATATCGATCGCGATTGCTTGGCGTTTTCTGGGCGAAAAACTCTGGCCACTGCAGATGCTTGGCGGTGTCCTCGGCGCCTTCGCCGTCTTCCTGTTCGCTATCGCATAAAGTAGTTTTCGATGATGCTTGAGGGTGCGGGCGAACAAGACGCGGGGTTTGTGGTGTTCGACAATGTCGATCGATCGCGGTTTGAGTTGCTCCATAACGATGTTCTGGTCAGCTTCGCCAGCTATTCGTTGCGAGGAGACGTTGTGGTTATCCCGCACGTCGAGACTGCGCCGGCGCATCGCGGAAACGGCTATGCAGCGCGCCTGATGGATGGCCTGCTCGACATTTTGCGTGCAACGAATCGCACGGTTGTGCCCGTCTGTCCGTTCGCCGCCCAACACATCGGCGACAACCCGCCGTTTCACGATCTCGTGGCTGCACTCCCGAAAGGTGAGTAGCTCCCGCACCTAAGCATTTTGTGGCGAAGGCGCCGGTGCGCAGACCGCAACAAACGAGCCGCTGCCGCCATGGCCGGGTCTAGGCGATGGCCGGGGCTAGGCGGCTGCCGAAAGTTCGACGCCCTCGACAGTAATGCGATGCATCAGTCGACGATGTCCGTGATAGTCGTTTAGCGCCCAGTGCCAAGTCGCCAAGTTGTCCCACATCGCAATCGAGCCAACTTCCCAGCTGAACTGGTAGCTGTATTCGGGCCGCACGAGGTGTTCATAGAGCGTCGCGAGGAGTTCGTTCGAATCATCCTCGGACCATCCCACGATGCCCGTGACGAATGCGGCGTTGACGTACAACATCTTGCGGCCGGTTTGTGGATGGGCGATTACTAACGGGTGTGTCGTGCCACCAACGTGGTCTGGGTTCTGCAAACGGTGCCCGACCTCTTTTGCATGCTTTGACTCGGGGCCAAAGATATGGGCGTTCGAGTGGTTAGCCCGCAGCGTCGAGATGGTCTTTTTGAGGTCGTCGGGCAAGCCATCGTAGGCGGCTCCGACGCTCATGAACTTTGTGTCACCACCTTCGGGCGGAACTTCGCGTGCCAGTAGGATCGAGCCTCGAGCAGGCGCCGGGTCGTAGCTGTGATCGGTGTGCCAGCCACCACCAATGTTGACGTCTTGATCGGGCTCTTTGCGAACTTCGGCGATCTGCGGATAACCGTCGACAGGCGTGAAGAACTTGTTTACGTCGATCGGCGCAATGCGTTCAGCGAAGGCGATGTGTTGAGGGGAAGTGAGGGCTTGGTCGCGAAAGAACAGCACGCCGTACTCGCCCCAGGCGTCGACGATTGTCTGCAGTGCGGCATCGTCAAGGTTGGCGAGGTCGACCCCGCTTACCTCAGCGCCCACGTGTTCCGAAACGGGCGTGATTGTGAGAGTAGAGCTTGTCATTGCTTGGCAACCTACCTGTTCTGTTAGCTTGCTGACCAAAACCTGAGACCTAGCGTAGGAGCACACCGTGAAGATCAAGGCAGCCGTTCTGCGAGAAGGCTCTGGACCATTTACTGTTGAAGACCTCGATCTAGCCGAACCCGGCGCCGGCGAAGCGCTGGTGCGCATGGTCGCCGCTGGCATGTGCCACACCGACCTGCTGTCGCGCGAGCTCCCACCCGAGTTCTTTGCCGGGCCTCAAGTGTATGGCCATGAAGGCGCTGGCATCGTCGAACAGGTCGGTGCCGACGTCGCCGACATTGCTGTTGGCGATCACGTCGTTCTTTCGTTTAACAATTGTGGCGACTGCCCGGCCTGCAACAAGACTCGTCCGGCCTATTGCTTTAACTTCGGTCCAAACAACATGGCGGGCGGGCGGCCTGATGGCAGTTCGTCGCTCACCGATGCCGCAGGCGAGCGGGTCGGTTCGCATTTCTTCGGACAGTCCTCGTTCGCGTCGTATGCCGTGGTGGCGCAGAATTCGCTCGTGAGGGTCGACCCGGCGTACGACCTCACCAAACTCGGGCCGCTGGGGTGCGGCGTGCAGACCGGCGCAGGAGCGGTGCTGAACACGCTTTCGGTTGAGTCGGGTTCGAGCATTGTTATCGCGGGCGCAGGCGCTTTGGGTTTGAGCGCCATCATGGCGGCAAAAATCGCTGGAGCCGCAACGATCATCGCCATTGACCGGCATCAGAATCGCCTTGACCTTGCCACCAAGTACGGCGCCACACACACCATCTCGACAACACCCGACGAAATGACCGCTGCCATCCACGCCGCTGCGCCGGGCGGTACCGACTATGGGTTCGACACCACCGGCAATGCCGATGTCGTTCGGGCACTCTTCGGTGCGCTCAACAATGTTGGATCGTTGGCGGTCGCCGGGGTCGGCTTTGGCGACATCACGCTCGATTTCCTGACGCTCATCAGCGGTCGATCGATCACCGGTGTGATGGAGGGCGACTCGATACCACGCGAGTTCATTCCTCGCCTGGCAAAACTCAACGCCGACGGCGAGTTTCCGTTCGATGAGCTGATTCGCACGTATTCGTTGGACGAGATCAATGATGCCGAGGCTGCAAGCGCAAGCGGAGAGGTAATAAAGCCCGTCCTACTTTTCTAAAGTAAGAACGCGGGGTCAGACCTCGCGTTCTTACTTTTGTGGGCAACACTTCGAGATGGTCAGCTATTGGCGAACGAGCGCCCAATGAAGAACGCCATCAGCGCCGACAAGTAACCAATCGCAATGAGCACACCGAGAATCCGGGTACTCCGGCCGGTGTCGCCGCGGGCAAACCACCCGCCCGCAAGAAATGCCCCCATCGGAATCAGGCCACCGACATAGTGGATATACAGCTGGGAGATCCCTTGTCCCTGATCAAGAAGCTTGATGCCGAGCAGTATCTGAACAGCCAGCGCCACTTGCGCCAAGAACAACGCCAGATACGTCGATCGGCCAACCGGCTCGTTGCGCATCGCATGTCGACCGACGAGCACAACAACGGTTGTCATCGTCACGAGCACTGCCACACCTGTCCAAAGATGCGCCGAGCTCGAAATGATGATGTTGTCGAGTCTTCCGTCGCCTAAATGGGTGTCAGCAAACATCACCTCGGCATCCTAGAAGACACCAACCGCTACTCATGCTGCGGGACCTCGGTGGGGCGTGCGATGACCTAACCTCGGCGGCGATGAACTCGCCTATCCCCGATCCGTTCGCCCAACCTCCGCAAATCAAACCGGTTCGGCCCGCAGCCGTCTCCGACGGCACGCTTGACATCGACCGCTGTTGGGCGGAAATCAGCAAGGCCACCGTCGAAGGCGTCGAGGTCTCGTTGCTCGATTGCGACGAACTCGAGTTGGCGGGCAGCATCTTCAGCGACGTGACTTTCGTCGACGCTCCAGGAACCGAGGTCCGGGCCCAGAACTGTCGCTTCGAAAAATGTGACCTGAGCGGAATGAGTTTCGCGTCGCTCCGCAATTGCACGTTCACGTCGTGCAAACTTCTCGGACTAAGTGTCGCCAGCGGACAAATCAGCGACGTGCTCTTTGACCAGTGCGCCCTTCGATTCGTCAACCTACGGATGGCAACAATCGGCAAGGTCGCTTTTGACAGCTGTCCGATCGATGATCTCGACCTGTTCGACGCTTCGGCCAGCGATGTGAGTTTCGATGGCTGTCGAGTAACAAAACTCAACGCCGACCGACTTACCGCCGAACGAGTCGACTTTCGTTACGCGGTCGAGCTCGCATTTACCCAGATCACTCGGCTCGACGGCTGCCTCATCAGCAGTACCCAGCTACCCATTCTCATGCACGCGCTTGCTGTGGCAACCGGCCTGCGGGTCGACATGGGTGAGTCCTAAGACCCGCCGCACTACGCGAGGTCGTCGAGCGAAGAAGCCAGCGCGGCGAGCCGGTGCTGCCAATCTCGGTCAACTTGGGCGATCCAGGTTTCGACCGCTTTCAGCGATGTGGGCTCGGCTTCGAACCGGGTTTCTCGACCAATGCGTTCGGAGTTCGCCATTCCTGCTGCAGCAAGAATTGCGAGATGTTTCGCAACGGCCTGCCGCGTGATGTTGAGGTCGCCGGCAAGACCAGTTGCGGTGGCCGGGCCAGAGATGGCCAGCGTCTCGAAAATCTGACGGCGCGTGCCGTCGGCGATGGCAGCGAAGACGTCGGAGGGATCGGTCATCGACAGATCAGGGTACCTAGGCGTGCACGGCGAGGTGCGACACCGACAGGGCGGCGCACCGCCATGCCCACGAAGCGCTTGCGGACATCGAAGCCGTAGCGCGGAGCGCCCGGTCCGCCGCCGGCAGTGTTTCGGTGACGCTGATTCTGGTGCCGGTATCGATTGGCTGCAGGGCGATTGCGACATGGGTGATCAGTTCGGGATCGTCCTCGGGCCACCAAGAAAAGGCGAGGCGGCCGTTGGGATCGATGTTGTCGATGATGCCGCGACGAGGACGGCCGGTGACCGGATCGGGGAACCGAAGATCGTCGGGTTCATCGATTGATGCCCCTTCACCCATCCATGGGGCGAGGCCGTCGTCTGAAGTGAGTGCATGCCACACATCGTCGAAGTCTGCTGCGAGGTCGAGTTCGATGTGTGCTTCGGGCAGGTCGGCGGACGGGGTGGTCGCAGAGGCATTTTCCATTCCCCCACCCTATACCTAATCGGGCCATGCGCAACTGTTTGGTTGCGCATGAACGTCAACCAGGGCACACTGTCAACACGCAACCGTTTGGTTGCGCATTATGAAAGGTGCAACATGCCCATGAGTTACCTCGTCCCCACCGTCGTCGAACAAACATCGCGAGGCGAGCGGAGCTTCGATCTCTACTCGCGCCTGCTATCTGACAGGGTGATCTTCCTAGGAACGGAAATCGACGACACCAGTGCCAACCTCGTCATCGGCCAACTGCTTCATCTCGAATCCCAAGATGCTGACGCCGACATCCAGCTCTACATCAACAGCCCCGGCGGATCGGTCACCGCCGGTTTCGGCATCTACGACACCATGCGGTACATCAAGCCAGACGTTTCGACCATCTGCGTCGGCCAGGCCGCATCGTGGGCCGCCGTCCTGCTGGCGTCGGGAGCTCCCGGCAAACGACTCACACTTCCGAACTCCCGCATTCTCATCCATCAGCCACACGGCGGGGCCCAAGGCCAAGCCACCGATATGGAGATACAGCTCGAGGAAATGCGTCTCGCCCGACTGCGCATCGAGGAACTTCTCTCGGAACACACGGGCCAACCAATCGAACGAATTTCGGCCGACATCGAGCGCGATTACATCCTTCGTGGCGAACCCGCAGTGCACTACGGCCTAGTCGATTCGGTAATCACACAGCGGCTAACCCCGCCGACGGCTGCCGCTACGCCGACTCCCCCGGGGTACATCAGCCCAGCAACAGCAGGTTGACGCAACACCAGAAGTAGGCGGACTGATCGACGAACCACGATAAACATCGATCACCAGTGCGCAGAGGCATCTACATTTTGGTGCGAGTCGGCCGACTTGTAGTCCGATGACATCAATCGCCTCGAGCCGTGAAATAGACCTCGAGCGCGCCTCGGAAGATCATCTCGCCGAACCCCCAAAAAGATTCGGCTTGCTCGTGCTTTTTACCATCACGAGCTTTGTTGCCTCGATGCTGGTGTTCTCGGTTCAACCTCTTGTTGGACGCCTGTTGCTGCCCCTCGCTGGCGGATCGGCCGGCCTGTGGAATACCGCACTGGTGTTTTTCCAGGCCGTATTGCTCGCCGGCTATCTCCTCGCCCATTTCTCATCCCAACGACTCCTCGGCAGCCGACATCTTGTCTTCCAGCTAGCGCTTCTGTGCCTTCCACTGCTTGTTCTTCCCCTGGGGGTTCCTGACGGCTGGGACCTCACCTCAGGCAGCCCGGTGCTCGGGGCACTCGCGGTTCTCACCGTCATGGTCGGCCTCCCCTTCCTGGCCCTATCAACAGCAAGCCCCACGCTCCAACGTTGGTTCTCGATGACCGACCACCCCGATGCAGCCGACCCCTACTTCCTGTATGCGGCGGGAAACGTCGGTTCGATGATCGCCCTCCTCGGCTATCCGCTGGTCGTCGAACCGGTCTTTGGACTCGACACCCAAACACGTGTATTCGCTGGGGCCTACCTGGTTCTGCTGTGTCTGTTTGCTGCTTGTGCCTGGAGCATTCGCGCAAGCTCGACGTCGACGACGACACAACCTGCCATCAGCGCACCCGCCATTAGCTGGTCTCAGCGAGGTCGCTGGGTCGGCCTAGCCGCCCTTCCCTCCGCTCTGCTCCTAGGCGTCACCCGCTACATCGCAACCGATGTCGCATCGTTCCCGCTGTTGTGGATCATTCCCCTGGTGCTGTACCTGCTCACGTTTGTGATTGCCTTCGGCCGACCATCTCCTCGACTTATCGACATCACGAGTTCGGCCACCCGCCTGCTCGGAGTCGGACTCGTGATCACCTTCGTCGGCCAGCCTCTCCTTATCCAGCTCGTCATCCACCTGTCGTGGTTCTTCGCTGCAACACTGCTCTGCCACCTCCGCCTCGCCGCCGACCGACCAGACGTCGCCCGCCTCACCGAGTTCTACGCCTGGACCTCAACCGGGGGCGTCATTGGTGGAGCCACTGTTGCCTTGATCGCCCCGCTGGTGTTCGACCGGGTGTGGGAATACCCCCTCGCGATCGTCGCCGCCATCGCTCTCACGATCGGCTCGGCAAAGGGTTGGGGTTCGCTGCTCTCTTGGGTCGCAGTATTCGTCGCCACCGCAGTCGGCCTCAGCATGCAGACATCGGACCAGGTGCAGCTCGCCGCGTTGTTCTACGGCGCAGCTGGATTGCTTGCCTTTGCCCGGTCAGCCCGCCCCGAGGCAATGGCTGCAGCAATGGCCGTAGTTCTTGCCGTAATCGTCGCCGCACCCGTCGGTGATGTGTTGTTCCGCGACCGGTCGTTCTTTGGCACCTATGCAGTCATAGAAAAAGACGACGGCACACACCAGCTAGTGATGGGCACCACCCTCCACGGCAGGCAGCGGTTGGACGAACCCAATCGACCGACCAGCTACTACCACCCGGCAGGACCGCTCGGGTCGGTACTTGGTACCACCACCACGCCGCAAGAGGTCGTAGTGATCGGGCTCGGAGCCGGAGAAATCGCTGCCTACGCCAAACCCAACGACACGTTCACGTTCATCGAGATCGACCCGAAAGTCGTAGAAATCGCACGTGACCCAGAGCTCTTTACCTACCTGAGCGACTCCCCCGCCGATGTCGAGGTCTTGGTCGGCGACGGAAGGATTGAGGTCGGTAAACTCGACAGCGAGTTCGACGTCGTTGTCGTCGATGCGTTCAGCTCAGATTCGATACCGGTACACCTTCTCACCCTCGAGGCAATGGCCGGCTACCTCGACAAGGCGCAGCGCGGTCTCGTCGCTGTGCACATCAGCAATCGCCACTTCGACCTCGCACCAGTTCTCGGCGGCATCGCGAACGAGTTAGACGCGACGGCGTGGATCCTGCCTTATCTCCCAAATGCGGCCGAGATCGAGACCGGAGCTACTGCTTCGACGTGGGTTGTGATCGACCCCGGCACACAGTTTTCGCCCGATGACCGCTGGAGCCAGCTGAGCGGCAGCGAACTGGTTTGGACCGACGACTACGCGAACCTTCTCGAAGTGTTGTCGTTTAGCTGACCTCGTTGTAGTTGTAGATCAGGCGGCTTCCCGGCCGATGTTTCGTCGTCGGGCCTTCCGGTTCTTGCTCCGCTTTCCTGGCCCACCCGCAGTCTCACCGCGATGGTCGTCGGTGCCGACAGCCGAGCGCCCCGGACGCTTCGAGATAGAACGATCGACGCCGGCCGCACCAGCTGGCGACGCGTCGACGGAAGCAGAGTTGTGAACCTGAGACTCGCGAATCAATCTGTCGAGGTCGGCGGGGCTCCGCAGTTCGAGAAAGAACTGAAAACTACAGAGTCGCGGGGCGAGTTTGATTCCGACCTCATTGAGTGCGAACAACACGTTTCCAACTTTGGCATCGCCCACGGCCAGCGGAAACGGCACCGGAATCCCACTGTTTGACAGCACATCAAACCCAGCCTGCCGGAACAGACGAGCAATAGTGCGACGCGTAAAGAGCCGAGTATGGGTCATGTCGAGAATCCCGCGAGGTCCATAGTTGAACTGGCCCAACAACAGCATCAGACGCTGCGCCACAAAGGCCACGTTTCCTGTCGACACAAACGTGCTCTGCACGCCGTTGTCGACGCAGAACCGCCCAAGTTCGGCGACAAAGTCTTCGGGAGAGCGAAGATGTTCGATCACGTCGAGCATCACCACAACATCGACGTCTTCTGTAATCTCCGGCAGTCCGTCGTCGAGGTTGTGTTGAATGAAGCGATCGAAGTTCGACTCATCTGCAGGACAGGCGAGATCGACACCAACCACCGTGCACCCCTTCTTTTTCAGCTCCGCCGCTAGATGGCCATCGGAGCCTCCGAGGTCCAGCACAACGCTCCCCCACGGAATCTGCCGCAACGCCGCGGTAGTTGGGCTCGTAAAATCGACCTTGGCCTCATAGATCGAAGCGTCGCGGTCGGTGTCGACGTCGAACTTGCGTTCATAGAACAACCCAAGGTCGTGCAACCGCGACCGTAGACTCTGCGACACCACGTTTCCGGCGTACGAAAGCCCGTCGACGCGGCATTCCTCGTCGCCGTAGTGCGTCGTAATGGCCATCTCACCAATGTCGTATCCTGCCCGTGCGATCTGGATGAAAATTTCGGTGTCGAAGTGAAAGTCGTTGCTGTTCAGCTCGAACGGAATCGATGAAAGAAGATCACCCCGGTAGGCGCGGAACCCGGAATGAAACTCAGTGAGCCCGGTGCCAAGTAGCCGATTTTGCAGGCCGGTCAGAATTCGGTTTCCGACAAACTTGTACTTCGGCATCCCGCCCTTGAGCGCTCCTCGTTTCGTGCCAAAACGCGAACCGAACGCAGCGCCGTTTGTTAGGGCGCACTCGGCCAGCTGGGCGATGTCTTCGGGCGGATATTGTCCGTCGCCATGCACCATGACCACCACGTCGAACCCGGCGTTGCGTGCGTACCGATAGCCCAGCTTCTGATTGCCGCCGTAGCCCTGGTTTCTCGAGTTCGACAAGACCCGACATGGATAGGGCAAATCGGCGAGCTCGAAGGCTGCCGTGGCGGCAGCGACGGTGCCATCGGTCGACGCATCGTCGAACACGCACACCTCAGCGTCGTAGCCGTCGCCGAGGTCGCGCGGGATGCGGTCGATCACCGACTGAATATGGCGTTCGGCCTGATACGACGGCACGAATATCAGCAGCCGGGGACGCTGGTGTGGAGAAACTGATGTCATAGAGCTGATGCTTTCTGTCGAGCAGTCGAACGCGCTGAGGTTCCGATGCTTCTTGTCGGTTGGATGGCCAGAACCCTCCTTGTCGATTGGATGGCCAGAACCGATGCGCCGGCCACGATGCCGAGGCTGACCGCCACGGCCCGAAACATGATCCAGTTGTGGATTTGGCTGTGGTTGGAAGCGAACTCATACCAGGCGAAGGGGATGAGCGAAGCGGAGCCGATCGCCAAAACTTTGGCTCGCGAACGGCCTCGGGGTGCGGGGCGAGGTTGCCGAAGAATCGCCACCACAACGGCAAGAGCCAGAACTACGGCTTCGAAGGCCAGCCCGGTCGCGGCGAAGTGTTTCTGGATCCAGAAGTCAAGGTTGGTCCAGGAGCCATCCATAAAGGCGGTGGATCCGGTTACAAGTTCGCCATTAATGCGGTATTCGACAGTGCCGCGAATGTTGTCGATGACCTCGGTCGGACCAACCAGCGCCGAGATGAAGGCCCACTTTGCAGCCCATAGCCACGCGTAGCCGACCCACCATCCGAACCCGGTGGCCGCTGCACTCTTCAGCAGCGGCCGGACGTCGGGGTGCCTCTGAAACTCGACCAACATCGAGCTGACGACACATAGAGTCAACGCCACCGGGATCGAGATCATAAGGTCGAACGGCTGCAGAACGGCTCCCGCAGCGGCACCCACAACAACTAGCTCTGATGGGCGCGTGCATCGCTCAGCACCAATGAGCACCGAGCGCGCAGTGACCAATGCGATGGTCAGCGAGATCGCCTGGGGCAGCGCCTCGTACAACGCCAAGAAGTCGGTGGCGACAACGATCGGCCCTAAAAACGCCAGCGAAGCCAGAAAGCCAATGCGTTTTGACCACGTTGTCAGCAAGGCAAGAAACGCTGCTCCGAGCACCAACTGCGAAAGTGCGCGAGTGGCAGGTAGCCCGAGCCAAACCACACTGGGGCGAAGGATGGCAGTGTCGGCCCACCAGTAGCGGTAGTACTGCGTGTCAGCCAGCAGCTGTCCGCCGTCGTCGTAGGCCTGCAACCGGTCCTTCGCCAATGCGCAGCGACCGAATGATCGTGAATGCAATGCCGATGCGACTGGAGAATCCAGGTCGCCGTCTCCGAGGCCCATCGTGAGCGCATTACACTCTGTCCACCGATCCGACGGCGTGTCGAGCCACGTTCTGGTGCGGTTCTCCCCGCTCATGGGGCCAGCATCGCCGGCCTCGAGTAGCGCTGTAGCCACTTTTTCGTCGGGAATCAGCTCTGCGCCAACGACCAGAGCAAGCGCGATGAGTGGGCCGAATACAAAGATCGGCAGAAGCCCACCGAGGTCGCGGAACCGGAATCTTGGCGACAAATACGACATCGGGGCGCGCCAGGGCGACAGAAGTTCAGCTACGAGCTCCGGTTCGCTCGCCTTTTGCGTGCGGCTACGCATCCCTTTCAATCGACATTTTCGCTCGCAGAATGAGTTCGATTGTGGGCCCGCCGGCTAGTCGACTGCCACCTGAAAGGTGTCGATGTACTCGGCAAATTGCTGATTGATCGTCGTCCGATCGAGCCCAAAATCTTCCAGAGAGTACGACGCCTGACGAGACGCCTTGAGCGGATCGGCGGCCAACCATTCGGCCATCGCCTGCTCAACCTCTGGCTCCAGCGGCTCGCCGAGCCAGTCATACACCCGACGAACCTCTGCCAAAGGACCGGCGAGGTAGTCGCGGTAGTGCACATGATGCACGTCGTGGCCGACTAGCGCCTCCATCGGCCGATGCACCTGATCGAGCAGTCGGGAAGGGGTGGTCCCGGCGATCCACGACACATCCGGAGCGCCGAGTGAAAGTGTGTGCGAGAAGGCCAGCAGGTTCATAAACGACGCCGCCGACGTCGCCGGATCGCGGTGCGTCCAAATGATCCGAGCGTCAGGATACACGGCGAGCAGGGCGTCGATAAAGAATGCGTGGGCCGGCATCTTGAGGACCCACCTGCCTGGTGCCTCGCTCTGAAGCACCTGCAAACACATCCGGTGATAGGTATACGCCGACGACATATCAACCGAGCTGATGAACTCGCGGTACGCAGGGTTCGGCACCCTCGACTCCCACATGGCCGCCTTAAAGTCCTGGGCGAGCAGAAACGTGCACTCGGTCGGACCATCGGCCCATTCCCAATGCGGCGGCGGTGGATCGAGCAACGGCAGCACCATCCGCTGAAACTCAAGCAATTCGACGCAACGCTGATCGGTACGCAATGTGGCGGTGGTAGGTGGGGGCACCGAGGTCACCGCCTCCCAGTTCAGCAGCGACCGCCATTGAGGGTCTTGACCCAGCAGGTAGCTCATGGCCGTTGTCCCAGTGCGGGGCAAGCCAAGGATGACCACCGGTGCGGTTACTGGCGCACTAGCGAGTTCAGGGCGCCGGGCGTGCAGGTCGACAACCCGCAGCCGGTTCACCAAATATTTCACGGAGTCGTTCGCCAACATGTTGCGACCACCCGACGTCATGATGTCGCTTCGTAGACCCTCGCAAAGCAACGAGAGACCGTCGAGATAGGCGTCGTCGCCAAAGTCGGTCAGTCCGGCGACGTCGACTGCTTCCTGGCAGATACGTTCAGGCGTAACCGTTGCAATTTCAGCGAAATCACCCATCTTTAGGGGCCTCCCCAGAGTGGTTTGGGGGGTTTCCCATCTGTTTGAACAGCCCCGATTTGGCGACGATTAGTACATGTTCAGCAGCAACCCATTCAGCCACATCATCAACGCCTTGGCCGCCACGCCAGGCACCATCAACCACGGCCTTCACTGGTACAACGATCACGCAGCGGCCATCTTTGCCACCTGCATTGTGCTCGCAATCTTTGGCGAGGCGTTCAGCCGGTGGGCCCGCGGCCGCGACCTGCAGGTTCGCAGCACGACAACCTCGATTGCATCGGGCGCCGTCTTTATGGTCGCCAAGACCATCGTGGGCAAAGCGGCGTTCATCGCGCTTTCGCTGTACCTGTTCAACAACGTTGCGCCGGTGCATCTCAACCTCAGCAACCCGCTGGTGTGGGTCGGCGTGTTTTTGATGCGCGACTTCGTGTACTACTGGGTGCACCGGGCCGAACATAGCTTCCGCATTCTGTGGGCATCACATCTTGTACACCACTCGCCCGAAACAATCGGCATGAGTACCGCTGTTCGGGTGCCGTGGATGGAAGCGCTGTACAAGCCGTTCTTTGGCCTCTGGCTGCCACTCGTTGGTTTCAACCCGCTCGCCGCAATCGCCTTCGACGTCTTCGCCGCCACGCTCTCGCAACTCCAGCACACCACGGCGTTTCCCGCCCGCAAGTCGCTCATCGGCAGCATCTTCGTCACACCGTCGTCGCATCGGGTGCATCACGGCTACAACCCTGAGTACCTCGACAAGAACTTTGGAGCTGTCCTCATCATCTGGGACCGCATCTTCGGCACCTATGAACCCGAGGTCGCTGAAGTGATGTTTGGTGTCGGTAAAACCGATGCGGTCGAAACCGTGCGAGATGCATTGGTCGGCGGCTATCCACGTCTCGTCGCCGACATGCGAGCAACGCTTTCACTCGGTGGAGCGATGCGGGTTGCGATCAGCCGCCCGGGCGCTTAGCCGTTGCCAGAACTACCGGGCGCAGATCTGCTGCTGAACACACGGGTCTGCGTCCGGTGACGAACGCCCAGTGCCTCCCGGCGCCTCCCAGTGCCGGTTTCGGGCGATGCCCCGCTACCCTTACAACTGCTCCGGCGCATTTCGCCGGTGGATTCGCAGTCTGGGAATGGTTCTTCCGCACATCGTGAATCGAACCCCCTAACTAGTCAGGCCCCGGCAAGTTGCCCACGGCCGCTGCGAACCTCCAAGCATCGCGACGCTCTCTTGCGCGCGAGAAAGACCCAGAACACTTCATAATGACTTCTTCATTCGCCGAACTCGGCGTCCCCCAGTCGATTTGCGACGCGCTCGAACGCCGTGGCATCACCGAACCCTTCGAAATCCAGGCCGCAACAGTGGCCGACGCACTCGCTGGCCGCGATGTATGTGGCCGAGCGCCAACCGGATCCGGCAAAACGTTGGCCTTCGGCATCCCCATGGTCAGCACCATCGGCAAAGGCACGTCGCGAAAGCCACGTGGCCTGATCCTTGCCCCCACCCGCGAACTTGCCGACCAGATCTCGACCGAGCTTCGCTCGTTCTCGGGCGACATCCGAATTGGCATCGTTTACGGCGGCGTCGGCTACGGCCCGCAGGTCAAGTCGCTCAAAGCCGGCATCGACATCCTCGTCGCCTGCCCAGGCCGTCTTGAGGACCTGATCGAACAGGGCGTGTGCGATCTCAGCCACGTCGACAAGGTCGTGCTCGACGAAGCGGACCGTATGGCTGACATGGGCTTCATGCCCGCCGTCCGTCGTCTGCTCGACCAGACCAGCAACAACCGCCAAACGGTGCTTTTCTCGGCCACGCTCGACGGCGCGATCGCCAAGCTCACCCGCGACTATCAAAACAATCCGGTTCGTCACGAGGTCGGCGAAGAGACCCCGGACATCACTGTGGCCGACCACGTGTTTTGGAACGTCGTCAAGGAAGACCGCACCAGCGTTACCGCCGACGCCGTCAACGCTGTGTGGCCGGCAATCATTTTTTGCCGCACCCGTCACGGGTCAGATCGCCTTGCCAAACAGCTCAGCCGCGCCGGTATCAAGGCTGCCGCTATTCATGGTGGTCGTAGTCAGCGCCAGCGCACCCGTGCGCTCGCCGACTTTTCCGAGAACCGGGTGCATGCGCTCGTCGCCACCGATGTCGCCGCTCGTGGCATTCACGTCGACGGTGTGGCGTCGGTCGTGCACTACGACCCCCCAGAAGATCACAAGACCTACGTACACCGTTCGGGCCGCACCGCCCGTGCCGGCGAAAGTGGCGTCGTAGTTTCGCTTGTACAGCGCGACCAGGTAAGCGATCTGAAGAAGATCCAGCGCCAGGTTGGGCTCTCCGAACCGTTCACCGATCCCAATGCGGTCGAGTTGCGTGAGCTTTCCAACGCGCCAGCTCGCAGTCTGTCGCCCGAGATTCACGTCGATGGACGCGACGGAGGCAGCGGCGGCGGCAACAACAATGGTGGTGGCGGGGGCGGCGGCAGCCGTAAGCCCCGCAGCAACAACCGTCGCCCATCGGGCTCGGGTGGCGGCGGCCGTAGCCGTAACCGCAACAATTCCGATGGCAAGCCTGGTGGCGCAGGCAAGAAACGCCGGCCAAAGGCTGGCGCAGGAAAATCGAGCCAGAGCAGAAGCTCGAACAACGGTTCGTCGAATTCTTCGGGTTCATCGAAGGGTGGTTCGTCGAAAGGCGGGTCTACCGGCGGCACGGCGAAACGTGGTGCTGGTTCTGGTGGGTCGAACCGCAAACAGCGCCGAGCACACCTTCAGGCGAAATAGCCTTCGACAACACCGTTTGGACTTTACATGTATTTCAGTTACTTTCATGTAATGCGAAGGGCGGCCTCGGTAGGGGTTCTGGTTCTGGCGACGTCGGCCTGCGGCGGGAGCGATACAAGCGCTCCCGCCCCGGCCAGCACGGCCTCGGTGGCAGCACCAGCGACAACAGCATCGACGACTACA
>CALLQB010000036.1 GCA_938015295.1 uncultured Acidimicrobiales bacterium | reverse complement strand
GGCATGCTGGAAACTCCACTGGTTGGCGTTGTGTGTGAACAACGGACAACTTATGCCCGTATCGCAAACCAACCAGTGGAACCCACAACCCCAAGTGAAGCCGTCAGCACTTGAACCAACCCAGACCCCGCGTTCTTAGTTTGGTCGTTTCGCAGGCTGGTCCTAGGCGGGTGGTGTGGCGTGCACCATGAGTTTGCCGACATTGCCACCCGAGAACATGAACTCGAGCGCCTCGGGAAACCTTTCGAGGCCTTCCATGATGTCCTCAGGTGAGACAAGCGAGCCATCGGCAAGCCATCCCGCTAGCTCAGCGGTTGCTTGCGCGTAGCTCTCCTTAAAATGGAACAGCGCGAATCCCTCCATTCGGGATTGCCGCTCGGCGAGGCGCAGATACATCGACGGACCGGTCACCGCAGACATGTCGTCGTACTGCGAGATCGCCCCACAAATGACAACCCGTGCACGCAACGCAATGTTGTCGAGAGCCGCGTCGAGGATGTCGCCGCCGACGTTGTCGAAGAACACGTTCAAGCCGTCAGGAGCCAACTCGCGGAGTCGCTCGCCAACATCTTCGTGTTTGTAATCGATGGCCTCGTCGAAGCCGAGCGTATCGACCAAAAAGGTTGCTTTTTCTGGTCCACCCGCAATGCCGATGACGCGGGCGCCGTCGATCTTGGCAATCTGTCCGGCGATTGAGCCGACACCGCCTGCAGCTCCGGACACGACAAACGTTTCGCCCGGCAGCGGCTTGCCAATGTTGCGAACACCGATCCACGCGGTGAGGCCGGTCGTGCCGCCTAATGCGCCGAGGTGAGCACTAAGTGGACCGAGATTCTCATCGACCGCAGCGATGTCTTTGGGTCCAACGGTTGCGAAGGTCTGGGCACCCAACCTGCCCCGCACCGCCTGGCCAACCTCCCACTCCGGCGACGCCGAATCGATCACGCGACCCACGCCGGTTGAGCCAATCGTGTCGCCGACGCCGAACTGCCGGTGATACCCCTCGCCGTAGAGCATGGTGCGAAGCGCAGCATCGATCGAGATGTACTCGACCTTCACCCGTACCTGCCCGGCTTCGAGCTTTGCCAGTTGCTCGCTCTCAAGCGCGAAGCAGTCTGCTGTTGCTTCGCCAGTGGGGCGCCTGGCGAGGGTTACACGATGGTTGATGGTGGTCATAGCTGCATGGTTTCACGCGGGCGCCAATCGGTCCGAATCGATGGCGTCATAGGACGCCACGGCCCATTGGTGGCAATCTGGAGTATGCCGAAGACCGACCTTGAGCAACGACTGGCCCGTATTGCCGACCAGTGCGAAATACGAGATGTCCTCTACCAGTACTGTCGAGGCATCGACAGATACGACTTCGACCTTGTGCGCTCGTGCTACCACCCTGATGCAACCGACAGCCATGGCGAATACGAAGGCGATGTCGACGGCTTCATCGCGCATTGTCAGGCGCAGCTTCCTCGGTTCGAGCGAACCGTGCACTTTCTCGGCAACATCCTGATCGAGATCGACCCGCAACGGCCTCACCTCGCGCGGTCCGAGGCGTACTGCATCGCTCACCATCGCCTTCGCGCAAGCGGCCGGACAGGCCGACCCGCCCGAGACTTTGCGGTCTACCTGCGATACGTCGATGACTTTGCGCTACGCGATGGGTCGTGGCGCATTCGGCGCCGGGTCTGCGTCTTCGATTACACGCGCATGGACGAGGTCTCGCCCAGCACCTATGCCTTCGGTCCAGACTTTCCGATGGGTCAGCGGTCCAAGCAAGACGCGATCTACGCTCCGCTAGCCGACGAAGATGCTACGACGGCGACGTAGCCGGTTGAAGCAGTGCGCTGCGAAGCTCGGCAGTCTCGGCCAGCATCGTGCTCAGCAGACTGTCGGGTCGTTCGAAATCAAGCGAAAGTCCATCTTCAAGCAGCAGACTGACGACAATACTGCGGTCGTGGTCGTCGCGAAGATCGATAACACTCTCGGGGCTGACGTGGTCCGTCGCAGCGCGAACCGAAAGTGAAGCGACGTCGGAGCGTGGTACCGAAACGAGGTGCGTGCCGGACCGTACGACAGCGGCTAGCTCGTGGCCGACTGCGAGATTGACGCGAGCAACGGCGTCGAGGGCATCGGGGTGCCCGCCAAGGTAGCGAAGGCCGGTCACAACGTGAAAGTCGTCGGCGCCAACAGTGTCAGCGAGCAGGTGCCCACGGTCTTCTGAGCGGCGTAACAGAACGAAGACCAGACAAGCGAGGGTGCCAACGGCGCCAAGCACAAGTAGTTGAAACATCGGAAGGGGGTCTTTCGCACGTCTACTCGGATCCGGGTGGAGCCGAGTCGCCAGTTACCAGTTGTAGGACGTGATCCACCAAAGCGCATGAGTCATCTGACCCAAGAATGGGATTACGAGCCGACGCCGGTGCGTCGATGTGGCAAATGTCGCCGGCGAATGAGCCGTTTTCCTCAGGATTCGGCGTGCGGCCGGCTCGTACCTTTGGGTGCGTGACTACAACCCCCACATCCCCCCAAACGTCCGTATCTGAGGATTCGACCGGCAAGTTCGGTACGAAGACCATCCTTGGTTTCGTAATCGTTCTTGCTGCGGTCATCGCTGGCGTCGTTAGCTACAGCGCCCAGGCAATCGTGCCGACCGACGTACGAACCGATACGCCAATCGTGCTCGACGGCCGTGTCTACGCCGTCACACAGATCGGCAGCCGAGTCATTGTTGGTGGCGACTTCCAGCAGGTGCGCACCGGTACCGGTGGACAGATCATCGACCAGGCCTACATCTACGCTTACGACATCGACTCGGGCGAGTTTGATGTCGACTTCCGCCCAACACTCGATGGCGAGGTCCGCGACCTTGAGAACGACCCGGAAGGCAACCATGTCTATATAGCTGGCAAGTTCAAGAACATTGCTGGCGAAGCCCGTGGCCGTATCGCCCGCTTCGATCTCCGTGACATGACAGTCGATCGCCGGTTCCGGGCGAGCGCCAACTCCAAGGTCGAGTCAGTCGCCGTTGTCGGCGACGAGCTCGTTATGGGTGGCAACTTCACCAAAGTGAAGGGCCAGGCACGCGAGTATCTCGCAAAGGTCGATCGCAAGACCGGCAAGCTCGCCGTTGGGTTCAACGTGAACTTCGGCGAAGCGATTGGTCGTTCGTACCGCGACGTCAATGGCATCATTGTCCGCACCGGTGGTGTACACCGTGTTGCTTTGCAACCAGGCGGCACACAGATACTCGTCGCTCACCGTCACGACACCATCGACGGTATCGCCAAGCCAGGTATCGCAATGTTCGCCGCCGACGGCACGTTGCAGCCCTGGTACACCGACGTGTACTCCTCGACGAACTGCCAGAGCCGCGGTGTTGCAATCACCGACGTTTCCTGGAGCCCCGATGGTCAGTTCTTTGCGGTCGGCCATACCGGTCATGACACCGGCATCGTCTGCGACGCTCTGGTGAAGTTCTCGGTAGCAAAAACCGATGCCACTGAGATGCGCACACCGCTCTGGAGCTCGCGGGTATTCGACTCGATCTTTGCGGTCGAGTACGGCCCTGATGCCATCTACCTCGGTGGCCATTTCCGGTACCTCGTCAGCCCAACCTCGCCGTTGCCCTATCCAGGAAAGACCACGGGTCCTTACACAGCTGACCCGACCCGCGACGGCACCTTCAAGGCAGACCTTGTCGACACCGGCTACGTGTACCGTGCTGTGCAGATCGGTGCGATCAGCCCCAGCTCGGGTCGCGGTATCCCCACGTGGGCCCCAACCTCGAATGCTGCAAAGGGCATTCTCACGATGACTCTCGTTGACCGTGGTCTTCTGATTGGCCAGGACAACGGCAAAATCAACAACCAGGTCGTGGGACGCTCGGCATTGTTTGACATCACCCCAGACGCTGGCGTGCTCGACTGCCGGGTAAGCCTCGACGGCTCGGGACACCCCGTGGTTACGTGGCGTGGCATTGCTGACGCCGGCGAAACCTACACCGTGAAGCGCAACGGCAAGTTCCTGCAGAACGTCAACGGAACCAGTGTTGTCGACACGAGCGCCATGGGCGGCCAGACTACAGCGTTCAGCCTGACCTTCCGTCGCTATGAGACCTCTCGGACCGAGTACTGCGGATCGGTTGTCGCGACCGCCAACGGTACGACAAACATCGCCGGCACGGCCGCTGTCAAACAAAGCTCTGTGGCCTACAGCGGCTTCGCAGCTCGAGCAATCGACGGCAACACCAACGGCGACTACACACGCAACAGCGTCACCCACACGGCGACTGAGGTCGAGCCGTGGCTTGAGTTGAACTTCGGCAATTCTGCGGAGATCGATGGTCTTGCCATCTGGAACCGCACCGATTGCTGTGCAGAGCGCCTCGACAACGTGTCGATCTTCATCAGTAACAACCCGTTCACCTCGACAGACATGGCAACGACTCGGGCCCAGGCCGGCGTCGTCGAACTCACTGCAGCGACGGTGGCCGAGTCGGTGACGTTCAACCAGAACGTGTCCGGTCAGTACATTCGAGTACAGGTGCCCGGCACGGTTCTTTCGATCGCCGAGCTTGAGGTCTTCGGTACCGTCCGCGCCGATCTCGTCTGTACCGCAACCGCAACCGGCACCGATATCAACGTGACGTGGAACGACATCAACGCTGGCAACCATGTAGTGGTCAGCGATGGCAACCGGTTCTCAACCGTCGGTACCAACACCGCCTTTACCGATACCAACCTTGCGCCTGGCGACCACACCTATGAGGTGCGGGCGATCTCGAACGGGCAGCGAATCGACACGGCAACGTGTGGAGCGAACATCGCTGTGCCGACGGTCAGCTGCAGCGTGGCTGTGGTTGGCGGACAACCAGTCGTGAGCTGGGACGACAACGGTTGGACCTCCATCAACATTGCCCGCAACGGCAAGTACCTCTCGTCAGCGACCGGCGTGTCGTTCACCGATACGACTGCCAACCTCACCGGCGACCAGTCCTATGAGGTTCGGGCCCGCATCAACGGCTTCAAGGTCGTTGGCGACTGTGGTGTGGTAACCCTGCCATAACCCACCGCAACTAGTTTCGTTCCGGCAGATGCTTTCGCATCAGTACACCGGTGATGAGGGTGGCGGCCCTTATCATCGGTGTATGACCGGAAAACGAAACGCTCCTCACAGTGGCGGCAGCCCAGCGTGACAGTGACCGACGACATTCGCGAGTTGTCCGCTCGACTGGTTGAGGCGCAGAGGCCGATTCGAATCCTCGACGCCGTGGCGTGGGATGACGACATCGAAGCCCAGTTCTTTGCCTCCGGAACCACAGCGCAGCCGAAGGTCGACCCGGCGTACTACGCAGAGCGGCGGCCGCTGCGGTTTGACCCTGACGACAAGCGCGAAGAGCTCCGCAGCCTCCGGCTGCTTGCTGCCGGAAAGCTCGGCGACTCACCTATTGGGTCGCTGATGACCGGACGAATCGATGAGTACTTGCGGGTGATCGATCTGCTCGAAGCTCGAGGCTCTGCGGCGTTCTCGGCGATTTCGGCTGAGCTGTACGGCGGACCGGCCGACGAGCTTCATCCCGACGGTCCGACACTGTCTAGCCTCGGCGGGCTGATGGGGGAGGCCCTCGACAGCATCGACTCGGGCGTGTGGGAGCCGCCCGAAGAGCGCGAGTTCTCGGCCGCCGCCGCTGTCGAGATGCTTGGCGAGAAAATGGCTGACCTGTGCGGGCCGGGCGAGATCAGAGTCATGCTCGACGACGGCATCATTTCTGACGCGGCAGCCGGGAGCGACTACATCAAGATCCGCGACGACGCAACCTTCTCGAAACGCGATCTGCGGGTGCTTGAGGTGCATGAGGGCTGGGTGCATGTGGCGACGAGCCTCAACGGCCGGGCCCAGCAAACCTGTACGTTTCTCGGCAAAGGAACACCGTCGACTACGGCAACCCAGGAGGGATTGGCGGTTTTCACCGAGATCACCACGATGTCGTCGACCCCGGGGCGGCTGCGCAAGGTCACCCGGCGCATGCTGGCAATCGACATGGCGCACAACGGCGCTACCTTCCTTGAGGTCTACCGATGGTTTGTCGATGAAGGACTCGACGCCGATGATGCGTGGAAGTCATCGGTGCGGGTATTTCGCGGCAGCACCGCCACCGGTGGGCCGTTTACCAAGGACCTGTCGTACTCCCGAGGATTTCTCGAGGTGTACGACTTCGTTCGGCTCGCGGTGATGCAGGGAAAGATCGACCGGATTCCTTTGCTCTTCTGCGGCAAGCTGGCGATACGCGAGCTGGGAGCGATCGGTGCGTTGGCGGCCGATGGCCTCATCGATCAGCCTGCAATTCTGCCGCCGCATGTGCAAGATGTCAGCGCGCTCGCGTCGTGGATGGCGTACTCGAATCTGCTGAATCGTATCGATCTCGAACAGATGGAAGTGCATCTCGCATCTGCTCTTGCCTAGGTCTCAAGAATGCTCGGCCGGAGGACAGCGTGTCTCACGAACCGATGAAAATGCCTTCGGCCTCGGCGGCAACCACCTCGCCGTGACGTACTTCGCCGGTTGCGAAGCGTTTGCGACCTTCCGAATGGGTGTAACGGGCCGTGACCGTCAGCGGCGTGTGCAGCGGGGTGCTGCTGCGGTAGCGCACAGTGATGCCGGCGGTCATGCCCGAGACTCCCGCCATGGTGGTGGCAAAGCCCAGTGTCTCATCGAGCAGCGTCGCGACGATTCCGCCGTGGGCGCGCCCGGGCGGCCCGAGGTGAGCGTTCGTGAGTATGCAGCGGCCGACAACCTCTACCGACACCGGTTCGGCACCTTCGTGAGGCGGGTTGACTTGGTCGAAAATCAATGACGGCGCTTGGGGATTGAGTCGGCCTGAACCGGATTGGGTGAGGTTCTCTACCCGGCCATCGCGGTGTCGGCCGAGCAACGTGGCTGACGAGCGTTGCGACTCCAGCAGTTCGTCGGTGACCAGTGCGATGCGGGCGTTGAGTGTTGCGAGGTCCTGGGGCGTGGCGTCGGTGGTCACAGCCGCTGCGACGAGCTCCCGAATCGCGGCGATCAACCCAAACCGCTCAGGATCGAAAAGGGTGGGGTCAGCCAGCGAGTCGCCCATCTCCTGGGCGAGTGCCCATGCCGATGGCGGCTCGGGTTGGGAAGGTCCGCTGTTGATCGTCATCTAGTCTCCAGAAACCGATGTCGGTAGCGGTCGAAAAGTTGGGTGACAGCCGCGGGGTCGATACCGAAATCGTCCAGATCGTAGTGGTGACGGCCCGGTGCGTCGTCTCGCTCGACCGACGCTGCTGTTGCAACCGCTGTTGCGGCAGCGTCGGTGTAGCGCACTTCGAGCCCTTCGAACGCCCGCTGCACCTCCGAGATGGCGTCGGTCACGATATCGCCATGAGCGAGGTGCACCAGTGGTGCATGAGCGAGAACGCCACCGTCGACGTGATCGACCAACCGATTGAGACTGTCGCTGTACAACTCGAGGTGGTAGCGGCCGATGGTGCCCGGGTCGACCTGGTCAGAGAAGGCCGACTGGAGATTGGCGACAAGACTAGAAACAGACGCGAGCACCGCCTCGGGCTCGCGGTGGGTGATGACAAAGCTTGCGTCAGGATAGGTGGCCACGAGTTCGGGAATGGCCTGCAGATGCACTGGCGACTTCAGCACCCACCGTTCGGTCGGCATCCGTCGTTGCAAAATCCGCAACACTCGGCGATGTAACTCGTAGGCCGGGGTCATGTCGGCGGTTCGTAGCCATGCGGCATACGACGGCACGTGGTAGCGGCTCACGAACTCCTCGGTGCGAAAGGCGAACGCCATTGCCGAGAGGCATTCTTTGGGCATGCGCGCCGAATAGCTATGTATTGCTGCAAGGCCGGCCGCTACCGATTGCGGAAACATAAGTTCTGGCGCAAGTTGCCTAATGCGGGGATCGATCGAGTGTGTCTCGGCTTGTGGTGGTGGCACGGGCATCAGTACTTCCCACGCCTCGGTGGCCCGCAGCTTTTCAGTGGCGGCCAAGAGACGGTGCACAGCGGTAGTGCCGGTGCGAGGAGCACCGGTAATAAAGATCGGAGCCGCGACGGTCTCCTCAGCCACCGCAGGGTCACCCTGTTCGTACTTTTCGATCTGCAGCGCGCCGTCGAGTAGACGGGCGAGATATCGCTGCGTAGCCCAGCGTCCAAGTGGTGTCAGGTTTGCCTCGGCGTCTAGCGCCGTGCAGAAGATGTCGAGCGGTTCCATCCAGCTGGTGTCGGTGGGCGTGTAGCCGGTTCGTTCGATTGCCGCTGCCACCAGGTCCTTTGCGACGAAGGGTTCGGGGTCGGGCCTGAACTCGACCAAGTCGCCTCGGTTGGCTGCGTGGACCCAGTCGGCCATGGGCTGCGGCGTCCAAGCCACTAGGTGCGAAACCTCCACCGAAGGTGATTCTGGCGAGTCGCCAGCTCATCGGCTCGCTCTTTGGGAGTCGCTTGGGGTTCGTTCTCCGCCAAGAACCTGGCCACGTCGTCGACGTTCATCACCGAGGTCGACACCGTTGGGCGTTGGTCGCTGTGGGGCCAGAACCAGCGCAACGTGCAGAGACCCTGTCGTCGGTTGGTGGTGTCGAGCCAGTTGGCATGACCAGGGTCGCTCGCTGCGAGGACGAAACGTACCCGTCCATCTGGTGAACGGGTTGTTTGTGTGTGGTTTCGACTAGTCACCGAGCCGAACGGGTCGACCAGTTCGAAATTCTGCATGGTGTAGAGCTGCACCGCCCAGTAGCGAGCATCAGGTTCGTCGCATTCGATTACCAGGGCCTGGTCTGCGCCGAGATCCCAGAAACAGAATTCATAGCGGGCGATCGATAGGCCCTTGCCAACGGTCAGCGTGTTCGCGGCGAAGCTGTTGTCGGTCCGTTCGGCCCGGTTGTCGGCGAGGTAGGTGTTCCAGTAGGCGATTGATTCTTCGATCTCGTTCATTGATTCATCGATCCGGTGTGCCAACACGTCGGCCGTGAGAACCATGGGCGGTTCGGGGTCGAGGCACTCGATGGTGAAAGTGGCAGGTTCCTCCGCTCGCCAATCGAAGTAGTACTCGCGCACCGACAACATGATCGCGCTATCAGGAAGGTCGATGGCTTTGGGGTGGTCGCCGCCGAAGTGCAGCTCGAAGTCGTCGCCCGGCGCAATGCCGAGCTCGCTGGCGGTTACCTGGCCAAGGGTGCCCCACACCGGGCGATGCATGAAGCCTGCTCGGATAGCCAACAGGAACTCGTCGCAGCTGTGCATCCGACCTCGCACGACGTACCGGCGGGACGGATCAATGCGGGCGTGACGGTAGACGTTGTCGGCGTTGGGGCCGCCCCATTGGCTGATGAGGTCGTTGTGCCGGTGGAACGCCGGGCGACAAGAATCGGCGTGCAACGTTTCCCAGCTGAACCACACAACCAACTGGTCAACCAGATGTTCCACCGCCTCAACAGCTCCCTGCTCGCCGTCGCGAAAGTCGCTGTCGCCGTCGCGAAAGTCGCTGTCGCTGTCGCTATGGCTCAGGTCGGTGTCGGTGTCGCTCGGGTCGGTGTCGCTCGGGTCGGTGTCGCTCAGGTCGGTATCCGGCTGCTGCCGCTCGTTGCCATCGTGGGCCGGGTGCGTGAGGTGCCGGCCAAGAGCACGGATCCGATCGCAAGCGCGTTCTACAGCCGATGCCAGCGGACTCGCCGGCCCGCCAGCCGCGCCAAAACCGCCACGATCGCCGAGTGCACCAGTATCGCCAAGCTCATCCACCCCCAGAACGTACAACCCCAACCCCAAATTTTGTTGCAAAGTGACCGCGCGCGGTCACTTCTGAACAAAATTTCGGGGGTTTTGGGTGCTTGGTTACCTGCGACGCTCATAGTGCTCCCCTCGAGCTCGCTTGCGCGCTGCCCGAGGCACCTTTCTGAGCAAGAGGCGCAAAGGCAACAACGCTAAAGTCCGTCCATGGAAGCAGCATTTGGCAACGTTGAGCAGCTATTCGCAAACCTTGAACCCGACCCAGAACAACCCGCGGCGGCCGCCGGCAACCCAACCTGGAGGTACGCAGCATTGACCGAGGGCGCCATCGACAGCGGCGTTTGGTCATCGACTGAAGGCAGCTGGAACGAGACCGACTACACGGTGAACGAAGTGATGGTCATCACCGAGGGGCATCTTCGCATCACCAACGCCGATGGGTCGGTGCACGACCTCCACGCAGGTGACATGTTCTTTCTGCCGAAGGGCTGGGCGGGCACCTGGCACGTGGTCGAAGCAATGAAGAAGATCTACTTCATCGTGGCCTAAAGTCGCTGCATGTCTGCCTACGTACTGGCCCACGTCAACATCACCAACGCCGAAGATTTCGGCAAGTACACAGCGCAGTTTGCCCCGACGTTGGTGCCGTACGGCGGGAAGGTCCTGATCGTCGAAGACAACCCCGACGTGCTCGAAGGCCAGTGGCCTCCCGGCCGCACCGTGATGATCGAGTTCGCGAGCGTCGAACAGGCGACCGCGTGGTACAAATCCGACAGGTACCAGTCGATCTCTGCGACACGTCGGGCGAGTAGTGATGCGACGATGGCGATTGTTGCGGGGATCTAGCGCGATACTTCGTTATGGACACCTACAAAGCAATCGTTTCGAAGCGCGACGTTCGGCACTACACCGATCAACCTGTCGAGGGCGAGGTTCTGCAACGTGTGCTTCAGGCCGGTCGCATGGCGGGAAGTGCCAAGAATTCCGAGGCCAACCGGCTGATGCTGATCACCGACCAGGCTGTGCAGGATGCACTAGTTGAAGCAGGTGACTTCGCGTCCTGGATCGGAAGCGCTCCGCTCATCATCGGGTTCGCTTCGCCAGCCCCGCTTCTTCGGCTTTTCGATGTCGGCCGCCAAGCCCAGAACATGATGGTCGCCGGCCACGCTGAGGGGCTCGCAAGCTGCCCGGTCACCCTGCAGCACGCCGACAAGGCACGCGCTGCGGTGGGCCTTCCTGCCGATTGGGAAATGCCGATGATCATCACGATGGGTTGGCCTGTTGCGGATGCGCCCGACAGCCCGCTCAAGCGAGAACGCGTCGCACTCGAGGAACTGGTCCGTCACAACACCTGGAGCTGACCTATGTGGATTCGGCTTCGCCAGGTTGCGATCGCCGCAACGGACCTTCGCGAGGCTTCACTTGACATGTCGATGATTCTTGGTCTCGAGGCCTGTTTCACCGATCCAGGCGTGGCCACCTTTGGCTTGAAGAACACGCTGTGGCCATTGGGTTCGCAGTTTCTTGAAGTGGTTACGCCAACAGTGCCAGGTACTGCCGCAGGCCGCTATATCGATCGTCGAGGAGGCGACACCGGCTATATGGTCATCACGCAAGTCGACGACCTGCAACACCGCCGAAGCCGAGTTGCAGAGCTCGGTGTGCGTGTTGCCTTTGACTTCCCGCATGCCGAGGACGGTCACGACGGCATCCAGCTGCACCCCGCCGATACAGGCGGCTCGTTCTTCGAGATGGAGCAGATGACCAATGCGGTCGACGACCGAAGCGATGGCCCGTGGTGGCCGGCTGGAAAGAATTGGCAGTCATTTGTACGAACCGACCGAGTCACCGCGATCTGCGGCGCCGAGCTGCAAAGCCCCGATCCCCAGCGTCTGGCAGATCGATGGTCGGCGATCGCCGAGATCGACCTCGTCGACGACGCATCGGGAAATCCGACGATGTCGTTCGGCGAGCGCGGCGGAAGCGACATCAACCCGTCGACGATTCGTTTTGTCGAAGCCGTCGATGGCCGCGGCGAAGGCCTTGGCGCCATCGATGTCGTGGCACCAGGTCGCGCCGACATACTGGCCGGAGCAAAAGCTCGCGACCGGTATGTCGACGACGATCAGGTTGTGGTGGCTGGCCTGCGGGTGAATCTTGTTTCGTAAGTCGAACCGTTGCTCTACTCGGCAGGTACCCAGCCCGAGACTGACTTGACCTCGAGGAATTCTTCGAGGCCCCACGCTCCGCCTTCGCGACCGTTGCCCGATTGCCCGTAGCCACCGAAGGGCGCACCAGCGCCGCGTGGCTGGCCGTTCATCTCGACCATGCCAGAACGAAGCCGTCGCGCGAGACGCTGAGCCTTGTCGACATCTGAGGTCTGTACATAGTTTGTGAGACCGTAATTGGTGTCGTTGGCGATGGCCAGCGCTTCCTCTTCGGTGTCGAACGGCAGAATCGACAGCACCGGACCGAAGATCTCCTCTTTGGCAATCGTCATGTCAGGGGTGACATCGGCAAAGACCGTTGGCCGCACGAAGTACCCAACGTCGTGACCCTCGGGACGCCCCGTGCCGCCAGCGATCATCCGTGCACCTTCCGCTTCACCCTTGGCGATCAACGCCTGAATCTTGTCGTACTGCACCTGGGAAACGACCGGTCCGATATGGCGGCCCTCGTTGGCTGCGATATCGACCGCGGTCTTCTCGGCGACATCGGCGGCGATCGCCAGGGCGTCGTCATAGATGTCTCGCTGTACCAGCATGCGGGTCGGGGCGTTGCACGATTGGCCGCTGTTCATGAAACATTGACGAACGCCGCGGCTCACTGCCTTTTCGTCCGCGTCAGCGAACACAATATTTGCTCCTTTGCCGCCGAGTTCGAGCGCTACCCGCTTGACCGTGTCGGCAGAGTTCTTGGTGATGGCCACTCCAGCACGAGTCGAACCAGTAAACGACACCATGTCGACATCTGGGTGACCAGAGAGTTGGGTTCCGACGCCTTCGCCGTCGCCCTGCACCATGTTGAAAACACCGGCCGGGAAGCCAGCATCATCGATCATCTCAGCGAACAACGCCGACGAAAGTGGTGCAACTTCAGATGGTTTCAGCACCATGGTGCAGCCGACACCGAGTGCGGGAACGACCTTGAGCGTGACCTGATTCATGGGCCAGTTCCAGGGGGTAATGAGCGCACAGACGCCGACCGGTTCATACAAAATGCGGTCGCCTGGAGCGTGATCGCCAAGAGGCCGATCGAACGCGAAGGCTCTGAGAGCGTTGATAGCTCCTTTGATGTGGCCGGCACCCGCACCAACCTGGGCAGTCTGCGACAGTGAGATAGGCGCACCCATCTCGATCGAAATCGCCTCGGCCATCTCTGCGCTACGCGCCTTGTAGTTTTCGTAAAGCTTCTCAATGAGCGCAATGCGATCCTCAAGAGGCGTTTCTGCCCAAGGCCAAAAAGCGGCCTTGGCGGCACCTACTGCAGCGTCGGTGTCGGCCTGTCCTCCGAGCGAAATGATCGCCGCCACCTCCTCGGTCGAAGGGTTGACGACGTCAAAGTCGTTTGGCTGGGAAGGAGCGACCCACTGGCCGTTGATGTAAAAGTTTTTGCGATCGATCATGATCGCAACGTATCGGAAATTGTCAGCTTCCGGTCCACTCTGGTGGACGCTTCTCGACAAAGGCGGCGATGCCTTCTTGACCATCGTTGCCCGCCATTGCGCCGGTGATCATCGTGCCTTCAAACTCGCCCGCTTGTTCAAGGGTGGTCTCGTAGCCGTGATAGATGACCGTCTTGGCGTTGCCGGTCGCGTACGGTGATCCGGCGGCAAGGGTGGTAGCCAGGTCGAGGGTTGATGAGTCGACGTCGGCGTCGGGCACCACGCGGTTCACCAGGCCCCAGTTTTCGGCCTCGTCGGCGGTGAGTACCCGATTGGTGAGTGTGAGGTCGAGCATTCGTCGCAGCCCAATGTGGCGGGCGATGAAGTAGCTCGAAGTGCCGTCGGGAGTCATGCCGGCGCGCGTATAGGCCATCGTGTATTTGGCTTGATCAGAGCTAATGACGAGATCGAAGGCGCTCATCAGCGAAAGGCCTGCCCCGCCAGCAGCGCCACGAACGCCGGCCACAAATGGTTTTGGGATCCGGTTCATTTTGTACACGGCGCCGTGAAAGTCAGTGAGAAAGTCGGCCGCGAGTTTGGGCAGGTCGCTCCCGGCTGCATGGAACTCCTTGAGGTCGCCGCCTCCGCAGAAGATTTTGCCCTCGGCCGTTACGGCCACCGCGCGAATATCGTCGTCCCACTCGATTTCAAGCATGACCTTGCGCAGCTCAGTGCTGAACTTCACGCTCACAGCATTGGCGCCCTCCGGTCGATTGAAATGAATATGGCCGACGCCAGTGTCGCTATTGGCTTGATAGGTGAGGGTCTCGAGTTCCATCTGCGTACGATCGCCGCTCGGCTCGCGCTCTGCAAATCTCCGGGTGGATTACATTGACCAGGGCTTGCCTCGGGCCAACTGGGGCATGGCGGCAAAGGCGCTCATGATCGCGACCACGCCGAGTGCCGCCAGTAGGTGGGCGAACTGGCTGGGGTTAGGTTGCACCGTCATCCAGAAGGCCACGGCGACCGCGCACGAAACGAGGAAGGAACGAAGACCCTTGGCGCCGAGTTGCTCAACTCGGCGGAACAACCAACCAGCCATACCGAGAGCTGACGTGTGTGGCTGCTCGAGGCGCTTGGCGGCGAGGTCGACGGCCAGGTACGTCAACGTGCCGAAACACAGGGTGGCGATGAGGCGCGGAGGTTCGAGCGCGGCCTTGCCGAACACCGCGTCAAAAAAGTCGGTCAGGTCGGCGTCGCCGAAGTCGTCGGTGAGTCGCACAGTCAGAAGACCACCGACTCGCAAAGCCGCAATGCCAATGAGCGCCGATGTGCCGACGATCATCCCGCCGGTAAGGCCTGGGCCAGTAAGGAACTCTCGAACTTCGTTCCACCGAGCACCGAGAAGAACTCCGGCGACAAACAGCAATTGCCAGGCGCCGAGCACCCACGATACTTGGCCATCGGGTCGGGTGAGCGCTGTGTTTTCGGGTAGCCATTGGCTAAACACGTAGAGGGCAATGCTGAGCGACGCCAGGGTACGCGGGTGCACCCGTGGGCCGAGCAGCACGATGGGTGCCAGGAAGGCGATGAAGATGGTATAGAGCGGCAGCACATCGAGATACGGGATCATCAGCTGCAGAAGCACAATCTCGCCAAAAACCGACGCCGTGAGACCGTCGCGAGCAGCCGACCCGAGGTCGGGCCCGTACCACGCGCTGCTCGCTGCCAAGACGACAACGGCGACCGTCAGGACGAGGTGCAGGACATAGAGCACCACTGCGCGGCTGAGCATCCACCGAGCCCGCCGGGCGATGCTCCAGCCCTTCCGAACGCGGGCCTGATCGGCGATGGCTAACGAAACCCCGGACAGAAAGATGAAACCGGAAGCGCCGTCGACCACAAGGGGAGCGTGAACCACCTTGCTCACCACCGACCCGTTTTCGCTGTTCTTGGCCATATGTCCAACCGCCATCGAGATAAGGCACAGTCCGCGAACAACATCAATGCTTCGATCGCGCGTCAAGGTCGTCGCTGCGGTCGACAAGGAGGCAGGCGTCGCGACCGAACGTGAGTCGGCAATTTCCGCCGAGCGCTGTCGAAGCTGAGCGAGCCGCAGCAACTTGGGCGCGGCGTCCGCAGCGTTTTTGTCTACTTCTTCTACCTGACCGGGTGACATTGATCCGCCAAGGATGGGCGAGCAAGCAACGATCCAAAGATCGTCGGGGAAGTACTTCGAGGCTAATGAGCGCTCATCTCGACAAGGCGGATGGTCACAATTGACGAACGAGGTCGGAGTGGCCAGCCTTACACGTATGACGATCCTCAACCTGCCCGAATTCTCGACGATCACCGTGGCTGAAGCCGGCAGGTTTCAACAGGCGAGCCCGGGCCCGGGAGAACCGGGAGAACCGAACGACCGTGGCGGCACCGTTGTGGTTGTCACGTTGAACCGGCCCGAACGACTCAACGCAATGACCCCACAGCTGATCGATGAAATACGCCAGGTTGTTGACGCCGTCGACCTCGACCCGGTCGTCCGGGCTGTGGTGCTGACAGGGGCAGGGAGAGGGTTTTGCGCTGGTCTTGACCTTCAAGGTTCAACGAGCGCTCCGCCGGGTTCAGAATCGGTGGGAGCGACGGTGCGCAGCTTCATGGGCCAGGATCAGATCGCGACGCTGAACGAGCGGATTCACCGCTCGCGCAAGCCGTGGATCGCCGCGGTAAACGGTGCATGTGTTGGCGGCGGTCTCGCCCTCAGCCTTGCGTGCGATATTCGCGTTGCCGCAACCTCTGCCACCTTTGGAGCCGTGTTCATCAAAATCGGCGTGTCGAACTGCGACATGGGAACGAGCTACTTCTTGCCGCGTTTGGTCGGTGCCGCAAGGTCGGCCGAACTCATGTTGACCGGGCGGATCTTCGACGCTGCAGAAGCTCGAGACATCGGCCTAGTGATCGACGTCGTCGACGACGGAGAGGTCGTCGAGCGGGCGCTTCAGACCGCACATCTGATCTGCGAGAACCCGCCGTTCGGTACCTGGATGACCAAAGAAACGATGTGGCAAACCATCGATGCACCGTCGCTACGGCATGCGCTCGACATCGAGAACCGAACGCAGATCATGTGTACGGCAACGGGCGAGATTAACGAGGCCATGGCGGCCTTTCGCGAGAAGCGGAAGCCGAATTGGTCGGCGCTGTAGCGCGGTCAGGTGTCGAGACGTAACTGCTCTAAGCCCTCGACCTCTGGCGAGGAGATAATCAACGAGTCGAAGTTCTGGTCGGTCAAGAAGATGCGATAGCCGGGCCGGTTGCGATACGCGGCAGCGTAGAGTTTGTGGCCCTTCGACCGGAAGATCCCGACGCGGATTCGGCCGGGGATAGAAGTTCCGGGCGACCGGAACCCTCGCACATCGCTCACCGGGGTGTTCGTTCGCTCGACCGCTTCGACTGCGGTCAGCGGCACCACGATGTTGCCGCGTAACGATCCGAGCATTTCAAGAGGACGAAGATGTACGGTCAAGGTGCCCGGTTGGTCGATTGTTAGCGAGGCCATCCTGTCAGTGTCGCACCGCAACGTCGCAGCGACGAAGCAGCGGTCGCAGCGTCAGGCGAATACCTGACCGGTGAGGTCCTCGCTCATCGTCCAGAGCCGATCGGTGTTTGCCTGATCGAGCAGGTAACTCATGAAGCCGTTGCCGTTGATGCTGGCGCCCTCGACGCCAACGGAACAGTCGGCGAGGTACGCGCCGTTGGCTGAAGGATCTGCCGAAAGTTCCGAGTTGGCTGCCGCCCAAACCTGGGTCGCTGCCCCCGCCTCGACCGACTTGAACTTCATCGGCACCGATTCGCCAGCATCGTTTTTGCGAGCCTTGGCTCGATCCATCATCTCGGCGATGAGTTCGTCGTTGAGATGGCGACCAAGGTTGGTGACGATCGCCCCTGGATGCACCGAGTAGGAGCGAAGTCCGTCCGGCCCAAACCGTTGCGCTAGTCCCCGCGCAAACAGCGCGTTGGCGGTCTTGGCGCGTCCGTACGCAATCCAAGGGTCGTAATCGCCGGCAGAAAAGTTGATGTCGTCGAGATTGACGTCGCTCATCGAATGCCCGGCTGACGACAACGTGATCGCTCGCGGGGACTCTGCGGCAAGAAGGGGCGCTGCAACCAACGCAGTAAGAAGAAAGTGGCCAAGGTGGTTGGTGCCAAACTGCATCTCGAAGCCATCGGACGTGCGGCCCTCCGGACAAGCCATCACCCCCGCATTGTTCAGCAGCACATCGATGCGATCGTGGCTCGCTCGAAGCGCTTTGGCGCACTGGCGAATACTTTCGAAATTCGACAAATCGAGTGTCCCGAACGACAGGTCGGCGTCGGGAACCGTCTCGCGAATTCGGGCAGCGGCTTCTTCGTTCTTCTCTGGCGACCGGGCGAGCATGGTCACCGATGCACCCTTCGCGCAGAGAGCTCGCGTCGATTCTTCACCAAGGCCGCTCGAAGCGCCGGTAACCACGACCCGTTGACCCGTGAGGTCTACGCCGTCAAGCACCTGGTCGGTAGTGGATTCGGCTCCGAACGTCATGTGGTTACCTCTGATTTGTTGTGGTGGTTTGCTTGGCGCTGCGCTGCTATTTGTTGAGCAGGACCGGTATGTTTCGCGGGCCGCGTACCTGGCCGTTTGCCCACACGGTCTCTTTGGTTGTGTCGAGCGAATAGTTCGGAAACGCTCGCAAGAATTCCTGGAGAGCTACCAGTAATTCGAGGCGGGCCAAATTCGACCCGACACAGCGGTGCACGCCCAAGCCAAAGGCGACGTGGCGATTCTTGGCGCGGTCGAGCTGAAACTGATCGGCGTCTTCGAACGCGTCTGGGTCATGGTTTGCTGCAGGGAAAGTGAGCAACATCTGGTCGCCCGGATGCACCGGACAGCCGCTTACCTCGGTCTCGCCGATGACTTTGCGTGCCATGGTGACCGGCGCGTAGTAACGCAGTACCTCTTCTGACGCAGTGTTCCACAGCATGTGGTCGTTCTCGACGGCGACGAGTTGTGCTACCTGTTCAGGGTGCTGCGCAAAATGCCAGAGGCCCGACCCGATCGCGCTCCAAGTGGTGTCGATGCCGGCGATGATCTGCAAACGAACGTAGCCGACCTTAAGATCCCAGCTCACCGGTTCGTCGTCGATCTCGGCGTTGGCGATGTAGGTGAGCATGTCGTCGCGTGGCGTGTCGAGCCGGTCTTGCAGAATCGCACTGATGTTTTCGGTCATCTCGTGCATGATCTCGAGCTTGACCGCGTTGTTTTTCGGGCCGAGCTGGAAGTTGCGCGAGATCCAGTCTCGATAGAGATCGGCGTCTGATTCGGGTAGGCCGGTGAGATGGCAGATGCCGAACACCGGGATGTTCTGCGAGTACTGCTCGGAAAGCTCCGCCGTGTCGGAGCCGTCGAGTTTGGCGATGAGGTCGCGACAATACTGGCGCATCACTCCCTCCATCTCGGCAACCTTCTTGGGGTTAAACCAGGGGAGAAGGAGTCGGCGATGCCCGTGATGTTCGGGCGGGTCAGAAGTAATCGGCGGCGCAGGAGCCCGCGGCGAATCGGGCCTCGATACGTTCACCCAGATCGACGAGTAGTTCTCGGTGTCGTTTGCGACCGCAGACACCCCTTCCATCGTTACGGGCATAAAGGCGCGGCCGTAACGTTCGGTGCTGGCTACTGGGCATTGCTCACGAACCTGGTTCCAGATGTCGATGGCGTTGGAGCCCCATTGGTCGTCGAGCCAGTCCCAGTCGTTCACCCAGTCGGTAACGGGCTCGTGGTCGACCTGATCGGTGTCGGCGGCGTCGTAGGCCATTGGTTACTCCGTTGTCGTTTCGATCGCGAACTCTGGGCAGTTGTCGACGATGAGCTGAGCTTTCTCTTCGAGCTCGGCGGGCACGACGCCATCGTTGAGTACAAAGGCGGTGCCGTAGTCATCGACGTCGACGAGATCGGGAGCGAGGGCATAGCAGCGGTTATGCCCTTGGCATTTGTCGGCATCGATCCGGATCTTCACTTGGGGTACCTGTGCGTTCTTTCGTGGTGGCGGTTGCGTCGCACCCACCACGCAATGGTGTGTGCGATGTCACAGTAGCGGGGAATTTTGCGACGCACGTAGTGAGCGAACGTGTGTTCGATTACCCTGTCTGGTGTGTTGGCACCTCTGCAAACCAGTCTTTTCGCAAGCGGTTCGACCCGATTGTCCGACGCATCGTGCATCCGGCGCACCTGGCTCGATGACGCCTGTTGGATCGACCACGCAACCGGCTGGGTCGAGGGCGCCGATTCGCTTCTTGTCGACCTCATCGAAGTGATGGCCTTCACGCAAGGCAAGCGGCTGATGTGGGACAACTGGGTGGTCGAGCCGCGGCTTACCTCAGTGATGCAGCTCGACGACCGGCTGCTTCCTCAGGTTGTGGGTGAGATGGCTGCATCGCTTGGCCGGTTGTACCACCAGTCGTTCGATCAGCTTTTTACCAACTACTACCGCTCAGGGGCCGACAGCGTTGCATGGCACAGCGACCGAATAGGTCGCCAGCAGGTCAATCCGTTGGTAGCGATCGTTTCGCTCGGCGGTCCACGCACGCTCCAGCTGCGGCCAATGGAGCGGTCGCTAGGTGGCGCAGATATCGGCATGGGCCGGGTGAACTCAGCCAGGTTTGTGTTGCAATCGGGCGACCTGTTGGTGATGGGCGGCGCGACACAACATTGCTGGCAGCATTCGATAGCCAAGGTGCGTCAGGCCTCTCCCCGCATCAGCCTGACCATGAGAGCCCATCACAGCACACCTTCGTAGAGCCAGCTTGCAACAGTGCCGCTACGCAGCCCGCTTATTGGCAGTCGGCTACTAGGGCACCTGCGACAGAAGGAACTTCCATGCCAACGCCGTTGGGCTGGCCTCGAGGTTTCGGCCCCCGTAGGCAATGTGCCCAACGTCGCTGAGTGTGAGGAGGGCAACGTCGGCACCGTTGTCGCACCCGCTTGTCTGGTCCATGCGGTGAGGTCCCTCGTCCCAAACCGTCGCTGTTGGGCCGACACAACCATTGCGTTGCGCCCACTTGGCGATGTTCTCTTGGGCCCCATGCCAGAAGTCGCTTTCATACGAAACGATGTCGTCGGCTGTTCCATGCACGACAAGAATCGGCACGGGCTCATAGTTTTCCGGGACTTCAGTGAGGGTCAGCCCGGCGATGCAGGCCATGCCGGCGATGAGGTCGCTGGCTTCGGCTGCTACGCGCTGAGCCATGAAGCAGCCGTTTGAGAGTCCGGTCACAAAGATTGCGTCAGCATCGATCGGGTAGAGGGTTCGGATGTCTTCGATAAGCGCTCGAATGAACGCCACGTCGTCGATGCCGTCATTGAGCGCGACACCGCAACATCCAGCTCCCGGGACCTCAGGTATCCGGGTGTTGGTCGACCACTCGTCGCCTCCGCCGTTCCACGAGTCATCGATGCCATATGGCCACGCGACGATGAACTCGTCTTTGTCGGCAAGCTCAGCGAATCCCGACAGCTCTCGCTGCAGACCCGGATCGCCCGTGAAGCCGTGCAGGTCGACCACTAGCGGCACCGCAACATCGTCGTTGACATCGATCGACGAGGGTACGAGAAGGTCCCAACAACGAAAATACTGGTCGTCTTCACCGGGTTCGAGGCACCTATCGCCATGGCGGGAGGCGTAGTCGATAGGGCGATTGGTCCACCATTGCCACACCGCGACGCCGAGAAGAGCGACGACAAGGATGACCGCGAGGCCCGCGACCGCAGCGATCGCTCGTCGAACAGGTTGCACTAGCTGATGGTCTCGTGGGCGAGCGGCGGTGGAACGAGAACCAGTTTGCCGGTGAACGACTTTTCGAGGAACCGTGCCTGGGCCTTGGCGATGTCGGCAAGGTCGAACGTGCCAGCGACGACAGGGGCAATCTCACCCGCTTCGATGTACGCCACGAGGTTCTCAAAGACCACGCGGGGCTGATAGGTGCAACCGATGAGTGTGAGGTCCTTGAGGTAGAGCGTGCGGACGTCGAGTTCGACAAGGGGTCCGGCAATCGCTCCGCAGGTGACATACCGGCCCTGCTTTTTCAGGACGCCCATGAGGTCACTGAAGGTCGGACCGGCAACCACATCAACCACCACGTCGATTGTTTCGTGGCCAAGCGCACCAACCAAGTCGGCGTCGCGGTCGACAACCTCGTCGGCACCGAGGGCCAACACAGCTTCCCATTTGGCCTTCGAGGCGACCGCGACGACGACGGCGCCCCGCCGCTTGGCAAGTTGAATCGCCGCCGAGCCAACGCCGCCCGACGCTCCGGTGATGAGCACCCTTTCGTTGGCGCTCACCTCGGCACGGTGAAGCACGCCCTCGGCGGTGGAGTAGGCACACGGAAACGAGGCAAGTTCGATATCGGTGAGCGCGCAGTTGATCGTGAATGCCTCCGAATGGTCGACCGCACAGAACTGAGCGAATCCTCCGTCGAGTTCGGAACCCATCGTCACGCAGGCCGTCGGGTCATCGACAGCAGTTCCCGCGGTCTGCATGGTGCGCACAATCACTCGGTGGCCGATTCTCGAAGGGTCGACGTTGTCGCCCGCTGCGACGATTGTGCCAGCGACGTCGGCTCCCTGGATGCGAGGAAAGGCGAGCGGCTCGCCTGACCAACTCGCATCGCTTGACACCTCGTCGCCGTAGCCGGCGTCGCCGCCGGCGTCGGTGCCGCTGCTGACCGACTTTGAGTACCAGCCGATCCTGGTGTTGATATCGGTGTTGTTGACCCCCGCAGCGCCGACCCGGATCAGCACGTCGTCGGGGCCGACAGTTGGCATCGGCACATCATGCCGGTACGCAAGCACATCAAACCCGCCGTTGGCAGTCAGCTGCACGGCGGTCATCTGCGAGGGAAGTTGTGTGGCTTGCGACATACCAAGAGTCTCTCGTATTTGTCCGGCTTACGCCTGCACCCGCACAAATCATGCAAAATTTCCGGTCGCTGTTTCGACGTGGCATCCTCGGTCCCGGTAGCGTGGGTCGCCCCCGAGTCAGTATGAGGAAGTGCACAATGGTCAAGAGGCTCGTCATCGAGACCGAGACATGCCTGAAGTCCGGCCAATGTGCCTTCATGCAGCCCACGATCTTCGGTCTCGAGGCCGACGGATCGCCCAGGATCCTTGTCGAGAAGCCTGATGGTGACCAGATCTACGCGGTTGACGATGCCATTTCGATGTGCCCGAGCCAATCGATCTCGTTGCGCCCCCTCGAGTAGTTCAGTAGTACCGTTTGGGGTTGAGGGCCTATCCCGACCGTTGGAGGCGCGGGTAGTTGCTACAGGAGGGGGAAGTCAATGTCGATTTCCGAGTTGATCACCGACCGTCACATTCGCGAGTTTTCTGAGCGTGGCGTGACGTTGGTCGAGCGGGCGATTTCTGACGAGTGGATCGAGACGCTTCGCGCCGGTGTGGCCCGCAATGTCGCCGAACCTAGTGAACGTAGCCGGCTATGGAACCGAGACGCTGAAGGCCGAACGACATTTTACGACAGTCAGGCATGGCGCACGATCGAGGAGTACCGCGATTTCGTGTTGCATTCTCCTATGGCGGAGATCGCCGGTCGGGTCATGGGCGTGTCGAAGGTCAACTTCTTCTTCGACGCCGTGTTTATTCGTAGCCCGGGTGCGAAATTCCGTACGCCGTTCCACCAAGACGAACCGTACTGGTCGGTTGAAGGGTTCGAGACGAGTTCGGTTTGGACACCTCTTGTGCCGGTGGAAAAGAGAAGCGCGTTGGAGTTTGTAGCGGGGTCGCACCGTTGGGACAAGACGTACCGTCAAACCAACTTTGGCGCACTGACCGGCGACGAGCGTGACCAGGTTATGTACGACCCGGCTGACCAGCGCGACGACTTCCCCGATATCGAAGGCAACCGGTCCGACTATGAGATTCTGAGCTGGGATATGCAGCCCGGCGATGTGGCTGTGTTCAACGCTCGCATGATTCATGGTGGCTCGGGCAACCTTGCCGATGATCGCGACCTCAAGGTCTTTAACACGCAGTGGTTGGGTGATGACGTGCGCGTCCGGTTCCGGTCCGAGGGCATGGATCCCGATCACTCCGAGGTGATGAAAGCCAACGGCCTCGCCGATGGCGACAAGGTCGGCACCGATCTGTACCCGGAGCTTTGGCGTCGATAAATTCGTGAAACGCGCGGCCTCGCCCGCTACAGCTGGCGCCGTTTGTCGGCGCCGTCGTAGAGCACATCGGCGAAGGCTGTGTTGGCGGCCTGCCGAGCCGCGATGGCCTCCGGCGTGCACGACGCGACCGGAAGTGGGGCCACGGTAAATCGCCGGTCTGGCGCGGCCCCGGCGATGGGTACCACGTGGTGCTCGCCCTTGGTCGGTCGAACATTGGCACCCAGGTACGACTGCATCGCGATACCGACCCGGCGGGTGGCCGACCGGTTCGGCTGCGAGCCGTGGATGAGCCAGGGATGGTGCAACGACATTTGTCCTGGTTCTAGTTCGAGATGCACCGCTGTGGTTTCGTCGACCCCGAGCACCTGCTGGCCTCGGGTGAGGATGTTGTGGTCGGCGAAGGTGTCGGTGTGGGTCGACCTTGTGGTGTGCGTTCCGGGCAGCACTGAAACGCAACCGTTCTCGACGGTCGAGGGGGTTAGCGCGAGCCACGCAGTGACGAAGTTGTCGGGTTCAAGTGCCATGTAGTGAGCGTCTTGATGCCAACTAACAAACGCCGCCGAGTCTGGTTCTTTAATGAAAAGCACCGTGCTCCACAGCGAGACGTCATCTCCGACGAGTTGTTGCACACAGCCGACGATGGTCGGGTGGGTGGCGAGTTCGGCGAGAAAGGGAAATGCCAGATGTGCGTTGTTGCGATTGGTTGCGTGCAGATGTGTGGGGTGTTCCGCTTCAGCGCGCTCGAGCGTCGCGGCGATACCTGCTGCGGCGGCCGCGCTCATCACCTCGATCGGGGCGATCCACCCCTGCTCGCGATATTGCGCGATTTGCCGCTGTCCTAAGGTCATAGCCACAAAGCGTATGCGTACAAAGCCAACCTCGCAGCCCAAGGGGTCAGGCACTTTTGGGGTCAGGCACCTAAAGTGCCTGACCCCTATGATCTGGTGTTCGGGTGTCGATTTGGAAAGCCGGTTTGTTGTGTACGAAGTAAAGCTTTCGGAGTCGTACTTCGCAGCGCAGGACAACCTGTCGGTGCTGGATCTGACGGTTGGTGATGCGCTCCGCGCGGCGTCGCATGACTATCCCGATGCCGTGGCGATCATGGAGATCGACGAAGGTGGCGACGTCTTCCAGACGATCACCAACGGTCGGATCTTCAACGATTCGCTGGCCTGGGCGCGCGGTTTGTCCACCCGGTTCGATAAGGGCGAACGGGTGGTTGTGTGGGCCCCGAACAGGGTCGAGTGGCTGATGCTGGAATACGCCTGTGCCCTCGCTGGCATAGTGCTCGTCACCGCTAACCCGGCGTTTCAGGCGCCTGAGTTGCGATACGTCATCGAGCAATCCGGCGCGGTCGGACTTTTTCTTGTCGAAAGCCACCGCGGTAACCCGATGGCTCAGCTGGCCGCCGAGGCTACCCTCGGCCTCGACTTGCGGGAGATCAACTTTCTCGACGATCACGATGCGATAGCCGACGTCAGCGCCGGCCCAGCAATTCTTGCAAAGGTCGAACCGGCAGATCCCCTACAGATCCAGTACACGTCGGGCACCACTGGGTTTCCGAAGGGCGCGGTCATCCACCACAAGGGTCTGTTCAATAACGGCCGATTTGTCGCCGACCGAGCTCGCGTCTCTCACGACTCGGTTATCGCAAATTTTATGCCCCTGTTTCATACCGCCGGTTGCGGCATGAACGGTATGGCTGCGCTGGCCAATGCTTCGACGCAGGTACTCTTTCGAGGTTTCAACGCCGACCACGTCTGCAAAGCGATTGAGCAGCATCGAATTACTACGTTCTTTGCGGTGCCGACGATGCTCGTCGCGCTGCTCGAGTCGTTACAACACACACCACGCGACATGTCGTCGATGGAGCTGATCACGTCAGGGGGAGCTCCAGTTGCGCCAGACCTAGTGCATGCGGTGCGCGAGGTGATGGGCTGCGAGTTCGCTACCGCATTCGGCCAGACGGAGCACTCGCCGGTGATCTGCCAGAACTGGCCCGACGGCGAACCCGATGACATCTCCTTTAGCGCTGGCCAACCGCTTCCCCATACTGAGGTATCGATTCGAAACAAAGAGACGAACACGGTGGTGCCGGTTGGAGATGTGGGCGAGATTTGCGCTCGAGGTTACGCGGTGATGCTCGGCTACCACGACAAACCCGAGGAAACTGCCGCAACGGTCGATGCAAATGGGTGGTTGCATACCGGCGATCTCGGCACGATGGACAGTCGAGGGTTCCTTAGGGTGACCGGCCGAATCAAAGACATGATTATTCGTGGTGGCGAGAACCTCTTTCCGGTCGAAATCGAGAACGCGATGCTCGAGTCGAGCGACGTCGCCGAGATAGCAGTGGTAGGCCTGCCTGATGATAGGTGGGGCGAAATTGTTGCTGCGTTCATTCGCACCAGCGACGGATTGCCGTTGAGCAAAACGGCGATGCGTGCACACTGTCGAAACGCGCTGTCGCCGCAGAAGACACCTACGAAGTGGTATCAGGTGGAGGAGTTCCCGCTGACGGGGTCAGGCAAAATACAGAAGTTTGCCCTTCGCGAGATGTGGGAAGCTGGCGCATTCGATGCCTAGAGGGCCGACTGCGCCAGCGGTTAGGTTGCTCATATGACTAACGACGAACTCGCAAACGCGTACCATGATCTACGGGTTAGATGCCTTGAGCTCGGCCGAAATCTTTCCGACGGTCAAGCGAGCACCATGTCGAGTTGTTGCCCTGCGTGGTCGGTAAAGGACCTGTATGCACACATGGCCGGCGTGCCGTCCGACATCCTCAGCGGCAACCTTGAAGGCGTCGCGACCGAGGCCTGGGCCGACGCGCAAGTAGCCGCACGACGCGGGCACGCAATACGGGCGATCTGCGACGAATGGGAGACCAAAGGGGCCGAGGTCGACGCCATCTTGCGAACGATGGCCGACCAGATCATGCCGCAGTTTTTCCTCGATGCGTGGACCCATGAGTGGGACATTCGTCAGGCTCTCGGGGCCGGTGCTGAGCCTGATCTGCGGTTGGCCGAGCATGTACAACCACTGTTGGCCGAATTCTTTGCAGAACGAAACGGCGGAGTGGCGATGCAAAGCGACGTTTCGTTGTTCGAGCTGGCGAGGGTGGCGATGGGCCGGCGAAGTCTGGGTCAGATTGAGGCGCTTGGCCTAGACCCGGCGGTGGTCGTCTACTGGACGGCAAGCGAAACCGACATTTTTGACCCTGTCGGTTAGCCGACACTTCAGAGAATAATTTCTCGTCCGAGGCCGAGGGATTTCGTCTCCCTCTGCGATAGTTCTTGCAGCGAGCGAAGGAGGCTGCCTTGGCGGACAGCCTCCTTGCTTGTATTTCGGAGTGCTTCGGTGTTGTTCGCTAGCTGGCAGCGTCGACCAACCAGGCAAATGCTGGGTCGGTTGCTCGAGTCGGCAACATTTCGGGATGCCACTGCACGGCGAGAACCGGCTTGCCGGCCGCCTCGATTGCCTCGATCGTGCCGTCGGGTGCGCGGCCAGACACGATGAGCCCATCGCCCAACCGATCGACGGTCTGATGGTGCAGCGAGTTGACCTCTTGCCGTTCGCCGTAGAGATCGGCGACGGTGGTCCCGGCCTCAAACACCACGTCGTGGGCGATCATCGAAGGCGGCTCGGTAAACCTGCCGTGCGGCGGGATGTCTTGGTGGAGGGTGCCGCCGGCGTGCACGTTGATGACCTGCAGACCGCGGCAAATTCCGAGGACCGGCAGGTCACGGTCCAGGGCCCCATCGAGAAAGGCGAGTTCGCTTGCGTCGCGGATGTCTTCGATGCCGGTCGAGCCAGCGAGTTCCGCGCCATATGTCGACGGGTTCATGTCGGCCCCTCCGGTGAGCAGGAGTCCATCGAGCCGGTCGATCAGCGCTGCCGCGTCGACATCGAGCGGGATATGGACGGGAAGCCCGCCAGCATCAATGATGCCTCTGGCGTAGTCGGCAAAATACATATCGATGTCGAAGTCGGCCATCGATTCGAGGCCACCGGCAAGCTGGTGTCCCTTCTTGCGGCGACCCGGAAGCCCAATAAGCGGAGCGGTCATAGTTGGCTCGTTTCTGCTGTGGTGTAGCCAACAGGGAAGACCCGGTCGTCGGCGGGGTAGAGGCCAGCGGTTGCGGTGGTGTTTTCGTCGGTGATGGTGGGATCAGAACCCGGATGCGGGTGCCAAACAGCGTCGTCGCCAAGCCACCGTGTCGACACGGCGACCCGTCGATTAGCACTCGCGTTGGTCGGCGCTCCGTGCACGATCCACGACGAGAAAACCAGCGCGTCGCCAGCCTCGACGTCGAAACCGATGATGTCGTAGTCGTCGCGTGCCGCTTCGATATCGGGGCATTCTTCACCGACGAATTCGTCGGCCCAGCTCGACTGGCCGTCAAACATTTTGGGCGCATAGTACGACCCCCATTTGTGCGAGCCGCGCACGAACTCGAGCGAACTACCCTCGACCGTAGCGGCGGTGCACGCCACCCAGACCGAACAGATCTTGTTGCCGAGGAACGGCCAGTAGGGGATGTCTTGGTGCCAAGGTGTCGGCGAGGTGGTACCAGGTTCGCTGACAAGAAGGTGGTCGAAGTAGAACCGAGCGCTCGAGGACTGCATCAGTGTTGCTGCGATCGCGGCGACGCCTGAGTTGAAGACGAAGTCGTGCATAGCGGGCTCTTGCTGCCACAGGTACCGGGTGCTGAAAAGTCGGTCGACGGTGGCGCCCTCGTTGGTGTCGCTAACCCATTGGCCAGGTGCGGCGAGTTGTCGTTCGGCGAGCTCGAGAATCGGCTCGAGTGCCTCAGGTGCCACCGCGGCGGGTATATGCACAACGCCGTCGTTATCGAAGGCGGTGATCTGTTCTGCGGAGATGTCGCTCGCCGAAACCGTCATGGCAGCATTGTAGCTGGCGCTCTTCGTGTCGTTTGGTTCCAAACGGTAGCCTGAGGCGGTGGATAGCAACCGGCAAGGATTCGTCGACGTCGATACGTCACCAATCGCCTTTCGTCGAAGCGAGCCTGTTACAGCATCGATTGATGAGACCATCGTCTTTCTCCACGGGTTGGGCACCAGTCGGACAAGTTGGGACCCCCAGCTGCAGGCCTTCGGCAAGGTTCGCCAGTGCATCGCCTGGGATGCACCCGGATATGGCGTCTCGCCTTCACAGCGGGGTTTATCGTTCGCCGACTATGCCGACGCAGTCACCGGGCTGCTCGACGAGCTCGGGGTCGAATCGGCAACCGTCGTGGGGTTGTCGTTCGGAGGGCAGGTTGCGATGCACGTAGCACTTCGCCACCCGCATCGAGTGCAACGTTTGGTGCTCGCTGACACCAGCGCCGCATTCGGCGGCGACGGCACCGATCCCGAAGAGTGGAAACGGCTGCGTCTCGACGCACTCGACAATGGTCAAACGCCGGCCGACATAGCGCGAGCAGTGCTCACCAGCGTTGGCGGCCCCGGCCTCACCGGCGATCTGCTCGAAACGGCGATCGCTTCGATGAGCCGTATTACCAGCGAAGGTTTACGGACGGCGGTCGAGTGTTTGCCCAGCCATGACGTTCGCTCACGCCTTGGCGACATCGTGGTGCCTACCCTCGTCATTGTTGGCGAGAACGATACCGAGACGCCCCTGGCATATTCTCAAGAGATCGCCGCAGCCATTCCGAACGCGCACCTCGTACTTCTTGAAGCTGCCGGCCATCTCAGCCCGATCGAACAGCCAGACGCCTTCAATGCCGCGTTGCACAACTTTCTCCAGGAGTGATCTTGACCAACAGTCTCCTAACCCCCGAGCGGGCCGCACTCGTCGCCCGCATGGCCGAGCTTGGGCCCATCATTGCGAAACGGTCGGCGACGTTCGACAGGGAGGCCCGGTTCCCCACCGAGAACTGGGACGACTTTAAGGCGGCGGGACTTCTGGGTCTTGCCGTGCCAACCACTGCCGGAGGACTGGGCGCCGACTTTGTGGGGTATGCGCTGGTGGCCGAAGAGTTGGGTCGCCACTGTCCAGCCACCGCGCTCACGTTCAACATGCATGTAGCGACGACGCTCTTGGTCGGCCAGATCGCCGACGATCTCGAGATGTCCGACGCCGATCGAACCTTGCTGCACACCCGCCGGGCCGAGTTGTTTCGCGGCATTGTTGAAGATCAGATGATTCATTCTCAGCCGTTCTCCGAAGGCACGGCTCCAGGTGCAGTCGAAGGCATCGGCACGAAGGCCAAGCCGGTAGAGGGCGGTTTTCTTGTGACGGGGAAAAAAATCTTCGCGTCGCTCAGCAGCGCTGCCTCGATCCACAACGTCATTGCCGTGGTGCCTGGCGACGACCGCGTCCGACTGATGGGTATTCCAGCCGATCATCCTGGCGTGACGATCGAGGGAGAGTGGGATCCGCTTGGGATGCGTGCCACTGACAGCCGCAACCTCCTCATGGCCGATGTTTTGGTTCCGACGGAAAATGAGTGGCTACCACCCGGCCTCTTTAACCAAGCCGCCGACCGGTGGCCCTACTTCTACATGACGCTGTCGTTCGCCTATCTGGGGCTGATGCGGGCGATAATCGACTTCTCGGCTGGGTACTTGCGCGGCGAACACGGAACCTCTGCTCGAAGGGACAATCCAGTGAAGCAGGCGGGGTGGGCGGAGATGAATCTGATCTACGAACGGGCACAGGCGCTGACCTACCGGGTGCTGGGAGAGGTCTCGGTCGACCCTTCCGCCGCGGCCGTCCGCAGGGCTTGGAGCGCGATGGTCACCACGATGGAAGGCGCGCCCGATGTTGCGTCGCTGGCAATTCGGGTTTGTGGGGGTCGCTCGATGTTGCGTCCCAATCCACTCGAGCAGCATTTTCGTGATGCGCGGTGTGGGGCGACGATGTTGCCGTGGAGTGTCGAAGTCTGCCTTGAGCGACTTGGCCGTACCGGACTGTATCCCGAGCATGAGGGCGGCTCGACCGGTGGTTCGGTATGACCGAGTGGCAGTGGGTAGCGAGGTTTGCACAGCAGTTTGAGGCGTGTGCGTTGCACGCCGAGGAGTCGGTGGTGCTGTTGTCAGAGACCCGGAGTCGGCCATCGGTCGTCGACACCGCCCGCCTCGCTGCGCAGTCGTTACATGCACAGGTCATCGATGTCGTGCTTCCGACGCCAGCAAACCCCGGGCCGCTGCCCATCCGCTCAACAGGGGCGTCAGTGGCGATCGCTGGTAACCGGTCGGCGCTCGCTGCACTTGAGGCTGCCGACTTTGTGATCGACTGCACCGTCGAGGGGTTGCTGCACGCTCCCGAGCTCGCCCAGATTCTCGAATCGGGCACTCGAGTATTGATGGTCAGCAACGAGCACCCAGAAAACGTCGAACGCTGGCCGCACGATCCCGAGCTGAAAGCTGCCGTCGATCATGGTGTCGCTCTACTCGCCGCAGCTTCAACGATGACCGTTTCGTCGGCTGCGGGAACCGACCTGAGGATTGAACTCGCAGGCGCATTCACCGCAGGGTCCTATGGCTGGTGTGATCAGCCGGGTTCGATCGCTCATTGGCCCGGGGGGCTAGTGCTGGCGTTTCCCGCAGCAAACACCGTGTCGGGGCGTCTGGTTTTGCAACCAGGCGACGTCAACCTGAGTTTCAAGGAGTATGTCCGTTCAGCGATCGAGTTGACTATTGAAGCTGACACGGTGGTCGCTATCGAGGGCGACGGACTTGACGCACAGTTGTTCGGTTCGTATCTCGAAGCGTTCGGCGAACCCGAGGCCTATGCGGTGAGTCATGTTGGCTGGGGCATGAATCCGCACGCCCGCTGGGAGTCGTTGGCGATGTGGGACAAGGCCGACACCAACGGCACCGAACTTCGAGCGTTCGCTGGGAACTTCCTCTTTTCGACCGGAGCCAACGAAGTAGCCGGCCGCTTCTGTCGAGGCCATGTCGACCTTCCCATGCGGCACTGCACCGTCAGCCTCGACGGCAACTCGGTCGTCCAAGAGGGTGCCCTCCTCATCTAAAACGGGTCGAGCACTTTCGTATCTGAAGTCGTACGCACTCAGCGCCTAGGCCAATTCTTCGAGGCGGGAAACCATGGCTTCGCAGAGTGCGGGGAGCTCGGTGAGACGGTCGGTATGTTGCGAGGGCTTCATACAAAAGGTGGCGTAGCCCTGCGCGTACTGCTGGTCGAAGTCTGCCATCGACGTGTGGATATCGGCTAGGTCGTCAGGGGTCGAGAACGTAGCCCGTGTGCCGCCAATCATTTCAAGGTCGGAGAGCTTGCGGTCGGCCGCCAAAAGGCCGGTGCTGAGCGTCGCCACGTCGTCGTGTGTCGGCGTGCCGAAGGGGTGGAAGCCATCGCCATACGCAACGAGCCTGCGCAGCAATGGTTCGTGCATCGATTGCCCGCCGAACCACATCGTTGGGCGGCGCAAGCCACGGTGTGTTCGGTACGGCTTGGGTTCGCAGTACACGTCGGAGAACGAGAAGAACTCGCCGTCGAAACTCGCTGGCGAGTCGTTCCACAACGCCGTCATCACCAGAAGTTGCTCGTCGAGAAGCCGGCCGCGTGTAGTGAACGGCACCTGCAGCGCCTCGTATTCATCGCGGTGCCATGACACTGTTGGTTGCACCACTAGTCGTCCTGCGCTGAGTTGGTCGAGTGTTGCGAGATCTTTGGCCAACTGCACGGGGTGGCGAAGGGGTGCAATCACCGCTCCGAGAACGATTCGTATGCGACTGGTCGCAGCCGCGACTGCGCTGGCCATCACAATCGAGCTCGGCCATTCCATCTCGGGATCCTGATTGCCGGGTGCCGCATACATTCGAGGGTTCATCGGGCGACCGAGGGCCCCCGCTGCCGGGCCAAGCACGACGTGCTCGCTCAGCATCACCGCATCGAAGCCGGCATCCTCCGCGATCATGGCCATCGTCAACAGGCCTTCGAAGTCGCCAGGCGGAACCAGCGTGTGGTTCTCGGTCAAAATGAGCAGGGCTCGAGGTGTCGACACGATGCTGGCTCCTTTAGTGATAGTGCTGATACGTGTCGAGTTCCCATGCCGTGGTGACCGTTCCGTCGTCGTTGGCCCATGTCGGGTTTGCTTCGGTGAACGATGCCCACTCGATGTCTTTGATGAACACGAAGTTCGCCACCAGATCTGGCCCCACTGCGTTGACAAAGGTGGCGTCGGCTTCGAGATGTCGGAGCGCTTCGGGCAGCGTGTTGGCCGAAAGTACGTCGGTGACCGGGTTCTCGAAGCCGTCGCCCTGCTCAGGAGAAGGACACTCGATGTTGTTCACGAGCCCGAGGCGGGCTGCTTGTAGTACCGCAGCGACCGCGGTGTGGGTGCTGACGGCACCATCGGCGGTGCGGTTCTCGATACGGGTGCCAACCCCTCGTGGAGGTGGTACGCGGTTGCCGACCGCTCGGTGGTCGTACCCCCAGCTCGCCCGCACACCTGCGAAGCCGCCCATCTGCACACGCCGGTACGCGTTGACGGTAGGGCAAAGCAGTGCGGTCATCGCCTGATGGTGCTGGCAGAGTCCAGCGAGGCATGAGTGAGCGAGTGACGATAGCCCATCGGCCGCCGCTGCATCGGCAAGTGGGTTATTGCCGTCGGCGTCGACGAACGAGAAGTTGACGTGCACACCTGAGCCGCTGAGATTGTTCAAGGGCTGACCCATGAAGGTCATGCGAAGGCCGTGGGCCATTGCTCGTTCGCGTGCCAACATGCGAAAGAGGAAGGCATCGTCGGCCGCCTTGAGCGCATCGGTGTACTCGAGTGTCATTTCGAACTGTGCATTGTCGAACTCGGCATTGATCGATTCGACGGAAATGCCCGACCGCCCTGCGGTACGCATGATGTCGTCGAGGAGGCCGGACGGATCGACGAGCGGGCCGGTGCCATACACGTAGGAGCCTGGGGTGTCCCATGGTTTCCAGCCGCCGTCGCCGTCGGGCTCCAGCACATAACCTTCGAGTTCGATACCAATCTTTGGGGTGTAGCCCAGCTCGTGCCAGTCGGCGATTGCTTTTCGCAGGGCGTGCCGGGACGAAAAGGTGTAGGGCTCGTGATGCATCGAGAGGTCGGCGACGGCGACACCTGTGCGGTCATCGTCCCAGCCGGGTCGAAGACTCTCGGGGTCCATCGTGGCGTGTACGTCGGGGAAGCCGGCATCGATAAACGAACCCGGCGCCGGAGCGAAACTGCGGTCGTACTGCAAGCTGAACACGGCTGCAGCGTGACCCGTGCCATTCGGCGCGAGATGGGTGGGAAGGTACTTGCCGCGGGCGAGACCCAGATGGTCGGGCCACAGGACGCGGATGCGATCGAACTCAGTCACCTCGTGAAATCTCCTACTCGTTTTCGGTACTAGTGGGGGAAGCGTCTGCAACCTCTGCGAGAAACCAATCGACGAGGTCGTTGCAGCGCTGTCGAGCCGCTGCCTCATTGGCTGCGGTTTCGGACAAAAGTGCGTCGGCGTCGATGCCTCTCGCGGCCAGCTCGGCGTCGCCTCCGCCCTCGAGGAATCCGGCGAGATGGGCGTGGCTGACCTCGGGATGAAACTGGGTGCCGACTGCACTGCCATGACGGAACATCTGTGGTGTGTTCCCCGAACGAGCCAGCTCGATGGCGTCTGGTGGAAGCACGATGCGATCGTCATGCCACTCGAACCAGGGGCCATCCGGAAGCGGACCGTCGGACACAAACTCGTACCAGCCGATCTCGGGGTCGGGCGATTTTTCGACCGAGCCGCCAAGCGCCGCGGCCAACGCTTGGCCGCCGAAACACACACCAAGGATCGGCTGGTTTCGTTGGTGAGCGTCGCGTAATAGCTCGAGTTCGATGCCGATCCAGTCGCCGATGGTGTCGGTGTCGTACACCGACCTCACGCTACCCATTGGCACGATCACATCGAATTCGGCAAAGTCGGGAAACGGCGCGAAGTCTGACGGGTTGTCGTAGTCGGTGGTGACGACGTGGGTGGTGAGCTCATAGCCCCGCTGTTCGAGGCGATCGCCGACCATGCCGGCAACGCCGTCGGGTTCGTGGGCGATAACCAGCGCTCGTTTCATCTTCTGCAACCTACTCAGTTGGTGGTGTCGAACCAGATATTGACTTGGCCGGTTCCGGCAACGGCCTCGTAGTTGCCGTACTGGGTGCCGGCAATCGTGCAGTCGGCGCCCCCGAGAGCTCCCAACATCATCAGATAGTGGCCGAAGTATCCCTCGGGCGAATGCGTCGCGAACTCGGGCACAAAGTCGAGTACCGCAGCGTGTTCACCTGCTAGGAGATGGCCAATTACTCGCTCATCGGCGGCCCGGGCTTCGGGGGTGCGAATGTGTTCGAGTCCGGCTGCCTCGTGCTGCCGAAGTTCTGACAACGGCCAGAACCGGTGACTCAAGCCCCCGCTGGCAAGAAGCACGACTCGACGGTCGAGCGATTCGATGGCTTCGGCCAAGAGCTGTCCCATGAGCAGGAAGTCGGCGGTCGAGCCGGTCTGGCAAACCCCAACGCTCATCCATCGTTCATCGCCCTGCAGAAACGGCAGCAGGTTGATGGTGGGGTAGTGGATGGGCAAATGCGGATCGTCGATCGCTGTAATCCAGGTGTCGTCACGGTCGGCGCTGAGCGCAGCAACCGCAGTGGCGAGTTCAGGGTCGCCGGGAAAGTCGTAGGGCATTTGCGACATCCCGCGGGGAAGCTCTTCAGAGGTGTACAAACCGCTGCGACGAGCGTGACTAGAAACGATATGTTCGATGGTCGTGAACCAATGAGTATCAAACACGACGACGGTGTCGGCTTTGAGCGCATCGAGTTTCTCGCGGCGGATGTTGTGCAAGGCATCAAGTAGCGAGATGTCATCGCCGTTGTTCATCTCGCGCCGAATCTGCTCGGGCAGGACGATTGGCGGCACATGCGAAACCAGAGCCGCGCCGACGATTTCACCCATGGGTATCTCCGGTCTGGTCGGCTAGCACTACACGAACGGGCAGGTGTTTGATGCCGCTGATAAAGTTCGAGCGCAGGCGTTCGATTGGGCCGGTCTGTTCGAACCGGTCGACTCGTTTGAGTAGTTCTTCAAAGATCACTCGCAATTCCATTCGGGCCAGCCATGCGCCGAGACAGAGATGCGGGCCGTTGCGTCCGAAGGCCATATGGTCATTCTTCTCACGGGCTAGATCGAACCGGTACGGGTCGGGGAAACCGTCTTCGTCATAGTTGGCGCTGATGAACCAGATCAACATCTTGTCGCCGGCCTTGATCTGTTGTCCGCCGAGCTCGAGGTCTCTCGTAGCGGTGCGTCTGAAATGCATCGTGACCGAGCTGGTTCGGAGAATTTCCTCAACCGCAGTTTCAGTTAGCGAGGGGTCGGCTTTCCACGCCGCCCAGAGCTCGGGATGGCGGAGCATCGTGTAGAGCCCGTCAGTCATCGTGTACCGGGTTGTATCGTTGCCTGCCGCTACCAGCAGAGTGAAGAAGTTCTTGAACTCGAGATCGCTGAGCGGCTCGCCATCGGTTGTCGGGTTCAACAGGCGTGAAATGATGTCGTCGCCGGGGTTGGCTCGCCGCTCGGCGGCCATCTTGTCGGCGAAGCGGAAAAGCTCGATCGCCGCTGGGCTGCGGAACGGCATCATCCGAAACTCTTCGGTATCGACAAGATCGACGGGGTGTGACGTGAACTCGGGGTCAGTGTTGCCCAAGAGAGCGTCGCCCCATTCGACCAAACGGTGACCATCTTCATCGCTCGTGCCGAGCAGGCGTCCGAGCATGCGCATCGGGAGCTGTTCGGCGATCTCATTGACGAAATCAAACTCGCCCTTGGGCAACGCTTCCTCGATAACCATAACGGCGAGTTCTCGGATGGCGTCTTCGTACGCTTCGACGGTGCGACGGGTGAATCCTCTGTTGACGAGTCGTCGAAGCCGGGTGTGGTCGGGAGGGTCGAGTTCCATCATGGTGCAGCGGGCTTCGAGCTCATCGGGCGCCATGTCTTCGATGCGGATACCCTTCGACGAGGTGAAGGTCTCGACGTCGCGACTAGCGAGCAGCGCATCGGCGTATTTGGTAATCGACCAGTAGCCGCTTCCGTCGACTTCCTCGGTCCACGCAACAGGGTTGGTTGCGCGCAGGCGTTTGAACGTGGCATGCGGAACGCCGTTGGTGAACGTGTCGTGACTGTTGAGGTCTGCCTCGGCGGTGCCAAGATCGCCAAGGTGGTTGGCGACCGAGGTCGCTGGATGCAGGCTCCGGTCTGGATTGGAGGTGTCGCTCATCGCTCGCCGACCGGACCCATCGGGTTTGGTTCAGCACGAACCGTGGTGCCGCCAGAGATCGAGTTGCCCACCTGGCGGTAGAAGCCGCCGATCATCTCGATGGGCTCGAGGCGTTGGATTTCTTCGGTAGGAGTGTCGAACAGGTTGATCTCGGCGGTTCCGCTGTAGACCGGGCCGACCTCGACATCGAAGCCGCGCATGGTCACGAGTTCGTCGAGTGAGTCGCGCCCATCGGCCTCAATCGCTGGCATCTGTCTGGTGTGCAGCATGGGGTGACCGTTGACGAACCCGGCCGTGTCCGCTGTCCCCTCGATGGTGAACCGTGCGTCAGCGATGCGGCGCCCGAAGGTGCTCACCGAGGCGCCGAACCTGCCTCCTGGCTCGAGTCGCGGTCCGGCCTTGCCGTGGGTGACGGGCCGGGTCAGCCAGATCTCTGACATCTTCTTTGGGTAGCCCTGGAAGTGGCCTCGGGCCATGGCGAAATCCTTGTCGACCCAAATGTAGGCGGCGCGGCTGTAGGTCTGCCCTTCAAAGGAGCAGCGGATGGTGAGGAAGACTTCCTTGTACTGGCAGCGCGCCGGGTCGAGGAGTTCGTCAAAGTTGTCGCTGCAGCTTTGCCATTCGGCCCAGATGAGGGCCACCGCGCCGGGGTCGTCGGGTGCAAGCTCGAGACCATCGGGAAGGAGCTCGGCAACTCGCGCCGGGTCGGTGCGCCATTCGACGGTGAGCATTTCGCCGGAGTAGTGCCAGGGCGGGGGCGGCACAATACCGGCGGCGCCGGTTGGTGTGCGCGGAAACATCAGACCCTTGAGTTGTGCCATGCTGGGACTATATCGTTTGACCCCAAACGATTCCAGCGATGAGGTGTCTTCGTCGAAGAACTAGCCGGACTCGAAGTAGAAGAAGACGTAGAACAAGACGTTATGAGCGCAAATCATTTCTCGGTCGTGGGTAGACGGATCGTCGTCACCGGCGCTTCAAAAGGTATTGGGGGCGGCATCGCGACGCGGCTGGCTGACGCCGGAGCCGAAGTCGTCGTCGTCGCACGTACCGAAACCGAGCTCATCGACTTCTGTGCCGGCCACGAGCGGCTCTACCCGGTTGTTGCCGATGTGGGGGTCGAGGAAGACCTCGAGCGCATCGTCTCTTCAGCGGTAAACGTGCTTGGGGGTATTGACGTGTTCGTCAACAACGCCGGTATCGGTGATTGGAAGGCCGTTGAAGAAATCGATCGTGCCTGGTTCGACGGGCTGGTGGCGGTCAATCTTTGGGCACCGCTGCGCCTTGCGCAGCTTGCCCATGGCTATCTGTGCGAGAGCGCCAGAACCACCGGCGACAGCGTACTGGTGATGATCGGATCGATCGACGCCGTGAGACCATCGGCAGGCGGCACCGTCTACGGCGCAACGAAGGCCGGGCTTGGTGCGATGACCGTCGCGTTGGCGAAAGAGTGGATGAACGACAACATTCGGGTCGTGCAGATCAACGCTGGTCTTGTTGATACGCCGATGGCAACCGAGGCTGTAGCGGCTCTTTCGGCCAGCGGCGATCGCATCAATATTGCAGACCGGCCTGGCACAGTCGACGAGGTCGCCGCTGCTGTGCATTACGTCGTGTCGTCCGAAGGCCGGTTTGTCAACGCAACGTCGGTACTTGTTGATGGCGGGGCCCTTTCGCTCGGCCCGTTCGATCTGCGATGAGCCGACAAGGGGGTTCTATGCTGGCCTTCTATGCCAGCAGGATTTTCGAGCAGCGACAAGAACGATCTCATCGAATCCGAGCGGCAGGTGCAGGAGCGGATTGGCGAGATGAACCTCGATGTCGATGCGCTGGCTGCCGTATCGAACATCTTCCGGGTTGCATCGACTGCCCGCTATCACATGGAACGAGAAGTGCTCGCCGCGCACGACCTGTCGTTCACCGCCTTCACGGTCCTTTGGGTGCTGTGGATTTGGGGCGAACAAGAGGCTCGGCATCTCGCCGCCGAATCGGGCATATCGAAAGGCACGCTTACTGGTGTCGCCCGAACGCTCGAGCGTCGCGGGTTGCTTTTGCGTCGGACGCATCCCAACGACCGCCGTTTGGTCCTACTGTCGGTAAGCGACGAAGCGGCCGAGTTGATGGCGACGTTGTTCCCTCGCTTCAACGCCGAGGAAACAACGATCACCAAGGTGCTTTCGTCGAAAGAGCAGCAACAGTTGGCCAACATTCTTCGCAAGATCCTGCGGGGCCTCGAAGTCGACGCGTCGTCGCCCGAGTAGCCGAGATTCGCCAGGCGAGGAGCAGCGCCCGATGAAGACCGACCGATTCGGCCAAGACCAAACAGCAACGACCACCGAGGCGATTGACCGATGGGACGATGGTTGGTCATCGCTACTGCACTTCCAGGGCGACCCGCTTGCGACCATGGCGTCGGCTCTTGAGGCCGATGACGACTTCACCATGGGGGCAGTATTTAACGGTGTCTACCGGGTACTCGGCGGTTCTCCCCCCGGTGGAGAAGCCGTGCAAGGCGACCTGGCAATGGCCACCAGTCGGTCGGCCGGGGCTACCGGGCGCGAACGTCAACACGTCGCAGCCCTCGCAAGCATGGTGGAGGGCGAGTTCACCACTGCAGCTGCCCAGTTCGACGACATCGCCGCCAAGCACCCTCGCGATATCGCAGCGGTGAAGTTTGCCCACGACGTCTACCTTCATGTCGGCGATGCGCCCGGTCGTTACCAATCGGCGGTTGCGGCACACGAACGGTGGGAACCAGGTTCGGTCGGGTTCGGGACAATTCTTGGCGACCTTGCATTCGCTTGCGAGGAGATCGGCGACTATCGACAAGCCGAGGCGTACGGCCGCGAGGCGCTCGCTATCGATCCGCTCGACACGTGGGCGCTCCACGCGCTTGCACACGTTTTCGAGAGTCAGGACCGCACGTCTGATGCCTTGCAGCTGCTTGCGACCGATGACTTTCCGTGGCGCGACGCCGATCTGTTGTCGACCCACGTGTGGTGGCACCTCGCCCTGCGCCATATTGCGCTTGGCGATCATGTCGCGACGCTCGACATCTTCGACCGCCTCGTCGATGCTGCGACGACAGCCTTCCGTCTCGGCGACCTCACCTCGTTGTTGTGGCGACTGGGGCTCGTTGGTTGTGACGTCGGCGGCCGGTGGCAGCTGATGGCCGACCGGTGGGCAAGTATCGAAGAGCGCCATACGTGCGCCTTTCTCGACATGCACGCCACCATGGCCTTTGGTGCGGTGCCCGAGCACCCGGACGGTGCAGCGTTCTTCACCGGGCTCGAGCAAGCACATCGTTCGGCGGCTTCGGAGAACAGCCGTAACTTTGTTGACGTGTTGATGCCAGTCGTCGAAGCGCTCCGGCTCTTTGCCGGTGCCGGCGACCGGACCCAGAGCGGCGACGCCGAACAAATCGCCCGGGCGACCCAACTGCTCGCGGCGACACAGGCGCAGTTTCACCGCATCGGCGGCAGTATCGCGCAACTCGAAATTCTTCACCTCACGCTTGAACAAGCACGATCATTCACTACCGACAGGAACCCGTAGAACCATGTGGCAACTCACTGACGAACAGGTAGCTCTCCAGCAACGGGCGCGTGCTTTGGCCGATGAGGTCATTGCGCCTCGGGCGGCCGAGGTCGATCGCACCGAGCAGTATCCTTGGGACAACGTCGAAGCCTTGCAACAAGCCGGCTTTACCGGGATGACGGTGCCGAAGGAGCTCGGTGGCCCAGGCCTGTCGTTCCTCGACGCTGTTCTTGTCGTCGAACAGATGGCGAGGGTGTGTGGGGTCACCGGCCGCATCGCCGTTGAGGCGAACATGGGTGCGATCTCTGCGGTGATGGCGTACGGAACCGATTCGCAGCGCAAGCTTGCCGCCGACCTCGTGCTGAGCGGAGACAAGCCGGCCATCTGTATCACCGAACCCGGCGCCGGAAGTTCGGCCTCGATGATGACCACGCGCGCCGACCGCAAAGGCGACGGCTACATCCTCAACGGATCGAAGCATTGGATTACTGGCGGCGGCGTCTCGAAACTTCACTTGGTGTTTGCCCGCGTGTTCGACGAGGACGGCACCGAGCTCGGCATCGGCGGATTTCTCGCCATCCGCGACGAAACCCCGGGCCTGCGCATCGGCAGTCGCGAGCCAACGATGGGACTTCGGGGCATTCCCGAGATGGAGGTGCTGTTCGAAGACATGGAGGTTGGAGCAGACATGGTTGTCATGCCTCCCTCCGGATTCGGTCGCGGTTTTGGCGACTTGATGAACGCCTATAACAGTCAGCGCGTTGGCGCTGGCACCGTTGGTCTCGGCATCGCGTCGGGTGCGTATGAGTTGGCGATCGACTTTGCCAAGGAACGCGAGCAGTTTGATCGGCCGATTGCGGAATTTCAGGGGCTGCAATGGATGCTCGCCGACATGTCGGTGAAGCTCGAGGCGGCGCGCAGTCTGACCTACCGGGCGGCTTGTTCGCGCGGCCCGAACGACAGTCCATTCCCCGACGCCACCATGGCTGGGCAGGCGAAGATCTTCACCGCCGAAGCCAGCATCGGGGTCGTCAGCGATGCCCTGCAGGTGTTTGGGGCCGCCGGTTACTCACGAAACAATCCCCTCGAACGTATGTATCGCGACGTCCGGATGTTCACAATCGGGGGCGGGACAGCGCAGATCCTGCGGACGGTCGTCGCGTCGCGCATCCTCGATATGAAGCTTCCGCAAACCCGCGGTGGGTTCGCGAAACTCGCCGAACGGCAGCAGTAGAGATGACTGCCACTCGACGACCGACGGTCGACGTCGACTTCTCGGACCCGGCAACCTACAGCGAAGGCATTCCTCACGCCGCGTTTGCCGACGTGCGGGCGACCGAGGGGTTGCTCTGGAACCCGATGCCTGCAGCGGGTAGCGGCGGAGATGAGAGAGAGGGGAGCGAGGCGGGAGAGGGCAGCGATGCTGGCGACGACGGGTTCTGGGCGGTAACCCGGCATGCCGATATCGTGTCTATCTCGCGCGACACCGCAACGTTCAGTTCAGCGGCTGGGCATATTCAGCTCTACACGATCGACGACGACGCGCTCGACGCGCGGGCGTCGATGATCGACATGGACCCTCCGATGCACACAAGACTGCGCCGCTTGGTGAGTTCGGCGTTCACGCCGAAACACGTGCAGGGGTACCTGGCATCGATTCGAACCCGGGCGGCCCGACTCCTCGACGACTACGTCGAAGTCGGCGGCGGCGACTGGGTTGAGGCGGTTTCTAAGCCGCTTCCCATTGGCGTCATCTGCGACCTGATGGGAGTTCCGGAGTCCGACCACAACTACATGATCGAGCTCACCGACCACCTCGTCGAGGGAACGTCGTCGCGTCCGCTCGATCCCGATGCCTATGGCAACACCACCGAACTCCGACTCTTGCCGTTCAACAGTCCGGCTGCTCACGGGGTCAACGAATACGCCCGGCACTTGGGCGACAAGCGACGTGCGAACCCAACCGACGATTTGGTGTCGCGTTTGGTGCATGCCGAAGTCGACGGCGAACAGCTGACCGATGCAGAGTTTGCCCGGTTCTTTCAGCTGATGATCTTTGCTGGCAACGAGACGACCCGGTCGACGATGTCGCACTTGGGTGTCGCTATGGCCGTCTTTGGCCAGCAATTTGATCGCCTTCGCACCGATGCTGCTTTGCTCGACAGCGCGACCGAAGAAATTCTTCGGTGGGCATCCGCGATCATGTATTTCCGGCGAACAGCGATGGTTGACACCGAGGTAGCCGGAACTCGTATCGCCAAGGGGGACAAGGTGGTCATGTGGTACGCCAGTGCAAACTTTGATGAGGAGGCGTTTACCGACCCGCAAGAGTTTGACGTGGGTCGCCAGACCGTACCGGCGCACGTGGCCTTCGGCGGGGGAGGCGCACATTTCTGTTTGGGTGCCTCGCTGGCGCGTCTTGAGATCAAGGTGCTGATCGAAGAGTATCTGGCTCGTCGCGTCGAACTCGTCGGCCCTGTCGGAGGTCTCAAACGAGTGAGTTCGAACTTTGTTCATGGGCTTGAGCGGGCTGAGTTCACCGTTCAGAAACTTGGTAGGTGAGGCGCTGGTCGTTGAAAACTAGCCCCTTGAAGTTAATGCTTGATTTTGTATTTAAAATGCAGAAGACTCTCGTCCGTGTCGGGGGCAGATGAGTACTCAAGTAAACGGGCGGCCGCCGATGCGGTGCGCAGCCGCACGCGAGGTGGCTTATCCGAAGAGGTAGCTGGCTACGTTCGGCAGTTGATTCTCACCGGGGCACTGCTTCCCGGCGAACGGATCGACCAGGAGGCTATTAGCGCTGACCTCGACGTGAGTCGAAGCCCTATTCGCGAAGCCATCGTGATGCTCGGCAAAGAAGGCCTTGTCGATGTTAAACCACGCCGGGGCGCTGCGGTGGCGAACCTCAGCCCCGAAGACATCGTCGATCACTACGAGCTTTTTGGTCTGGTAGCGGGACGTGCCGCCGCCATGGCGGCAAAGAATCTGCCGCCAAGCGACGTTGCCGAGTTGCGTGCCATTCACCAACAGTTTGCCAAACCGGCCACGACTGGAACCGGAGTGTCGGACGGCCTACCCGACTACGCAGCGTTGAACGACCGGTTCCACTTCATCATCAACTCGGTGGCGCCGCGACGCACCAAATGGTTGCTTGGGCATCTTGTGAAGTCGGTACCGTCCAACTACTACGAGTTTGCTGAGGGTTGGAACCAGCGCTCGGTCGACCACCACGAACGCATTCTCACCGCCATCGAGTCGGGCGACGCTGATGCAGCGCGGTCCGCGATGGAAGACCACTTACACGAAAGCGGCATCGCCGCAGCGGAGGCACTGCGAGCGCAGGGCTTCTGGCAACCGTTAGTCGACTAGTTGAAACATGTCCATGAACTTTGATGAACCCGAAGACTTCTCTGTTATTCGTACCGAGGTGCGGCGCCTCGCGGACAGCTTCGGCAACGAATATTGGCGTGGTCTCGAGCCGGACAAATATCCCGAGAAATTCGTCGCCGAACTCACGGCCAACGGCTGGTTAGGTGCGCTGATTCCTGAAGAGTATGGCGGCGGCGGACTCAGCCTTGCTGGCGCATCGGTGATCCTCGAAGAGATTTCGGCAAGCGGCGGTAACCCAAGTGCGTGTCACGCCCAGATGTACGTGATGGGCACGGTTTTGAGGCACGGATCTGACGAACAAAAGCGTACCTATCTGCCGCAGATAGCCGATGGTCGTCTTCGTCTCCAAGCATTCGGCGTTACCGAGCCGGCGGCAGGCACCAACACCGGAGCCGTGCGCACCAAAGCCGAACGCGACGGCGATGTTTGGCGCATTAACGGCCAAAAAATTTGGACGTCGCGGGCGTTGTACTCCGATCTCATGGTGCTGCTTGCGCGGACCAAACCAGTAGAAGAGTGCCAACGCCCCATCGATGGGCTTTCGGTGTTTCTTCTCGAAATGCGCAACGACGATGGTTCGTTGATCGAGGGCCTCACCATTAACCCCATCGAGACAATGATGAATCACTCGACCACCGAGGTGTTCTTCGACAACGTCGAGATCCCGGCTTCCGCTTTGGTGGGTACGGAAAACCAGGGTTTCCGCCACATTCTTGATGGCATGAACGCCGAACGCATCTTGATCGCCGCCGAATGCATCGGTGACGGCCGGTTCTTTCTCGATAAGGCAAGCGCGTACGCGACTGAACGGCACGTGTTTGGTCGGCCCATCGGACAAAACCAGGGCGTCCAGTTTCCCTTGGCGAAGGCCTATGCGCAGGTCGAGGCAGCGAACCTGATGCGGTTCAAAGCCGCTGCGCTGTTCGACGAGGGGCGGTCGTGCGGGGCAGAGGCAAACATGGCGAAAATGTTGGCGTCGGAAGCCTCCTGGGCGGCAGGCAACGCCGCACTCGACACCCATGGCGGATTCGGCTTCGCTGCTGAGTACGACATCGAACGGAAGCTTCGCGAAACCCGGCTCTATCAAGTTGCGCCGATCAGCAACAACCTGATCCTGGCGTTCATCGGCGAAAAGGTCTTGGGCATGCCCAAGAGCTACTAAGGAGACCTGGACCGATGCGAGCTGCGGTGCTCACCACGCCCAATACGCCGATCACGTTCATCGACGATCACCCTGAGCCAACCGTTGATGAGGGCGAGGAACTTATCGACGTCACCGCCTGTGGGGTCTGCCACTCTGATCTTCATGTCGCCGACGGCGAAGTTCCCAGCCCGATGCCGTTGATCATGGGCCACGAGGTCACGGGCGTACACGCCGAGCTGGGGCCGGTGATGGTGTACGCCCCGTGGGGGTGTCGCACCTGCGAGCAATGCGACGCTGGCCTCGAAATGTTGTGCCCTGACGCCGCCGAAGCTGGCATCTTTGCCGATGGGGGCTACGCCGAACGGATGAAGGTACCCGATCGGCGCTACTTGGCGTCGTTAGGCGACCTTGACCCGGTGTCGGCTGCGCCGTTGGCCTGCGGTGGGCTCACCGCCTACCGAGCCGTCGGACACGGCATCGATGATCTGCGCTCGGTCAGCGCGTCGGGGAAGCAGGCACGAGCGGTCGTGATTGGCGCTGGCGGCCTGGGCCAGTTCGGGATCCGCTACCTGCGGCTTCTTACCGACGCTCACATCACAGCGGTGGATCTTTCACCCGACAAGCAGGCGACCGCCCGAGACATTGGCGCCCACGAGGCGGTTGGGCCCGACGCCGACATCGAACCCGCCGACGTCATCATCGACTTTCTTGGCGCCGAAGCAACCTTGACACTTGCGGCACAAAAGGTGCGTCGGCGCGGCAGGGTAGTTGTGGTTGGTTTGTACGGTGGCCGCATTCCTTGGGGCTTTGGCGCCGTGCCGCATGAAGCCAGGCTGCAGTCGAGTGTGTGGGGCAGCCGCTCGCAACTTGACGAGCTACTCGACCTTGCGCACCGCGAAGACATCACCCAGGCGGTCGAAGCGCTTCCGCTCGACCAGGCACAAACAGCACATGACCGGTTACGAAGCGGCGATCTCAAAGGTCGCCTCGTACTCACAACCTAAGCACCCACCGCACAAACTCAGCTCTGTTTCTTCACTCTTTCACTCTCTTCAACAACACTTTCTGAAAGGCAGCCCGTTGGCTCTTCCGAACCCACAAAACATCGAAGAGTTTGCCGCTCTGATGGCCGCAAACGATATTCATACCGTCGAAGTTGCGGTGCCCGACACGCAAGGACATCTGCGCGGAAAACGGGTCCCGACTGAGCGCTTCATGCGGATTGCTTCCGAGGGTTTGGCGATCGCCGACGCCATCTTCGTGTTCGATATTCAGTGCGATCTTCCTGACCATCCGCATGTCAACATGGATACGGGTTATCTCGATACCCGCATCGTCCCCGACCTGTCGACGGTGCGGATTCTTACGCATCGTCCCGGCTACGCGCTGGTCTTCGCCGATGCCTACGACGAGACCGGGGCAGCGCATCCGCTTGCTCCCCGTGGCGTGTTGGCTGCTCAGATCTCTGCGTGTCAGACCGCAGGGCTCGATCCGGTGGTGGCGACCGAGATGGAGTTCTACTTGTGCACCCCCGAGTGGGAGCCGGTTCAGTCGCATGTGCAGTACAGCTCGCTCACCGACTCGATGGAAGTCGAACCGGTACTCGCGGCGATGCGGTCGGCGCTCATCGGCGCCGGGCTCGACGTCGAGGGCTCAAACTCTGAATACGCACCTGGACAGATCGAGATCAACGTCGGACACGCCGATGCGATGACGGTCGCCGATAACACGGTGCTGTACAAGTCGATCGTGAAGCAGGTGGCTGTCGAACACGGGCTTCGG
>CALLQB010000035.1 GCA_938015295.1 uncultured Acidimicrobiales bacterium | reverse complement strand
CCGGCCTTGCGGCATGAACAGGGGAGTGTGGCGAAGGGCCACGCCTACCGGTGTACCGCTGATACGAACGGTTTACCATAGGCCGAATGGTGGCACTTCGTGCGATTCGATTGACTTTCAAACTTTCTGCGGCAGGTATTTTCGTGGAGTGATGTGCCTGGCAAACACGCGAGCCTGCGGAACAACCCTCGCTGCAACACCGCAGAGTATCCAGATCCTCGTGAGGTGTGAGAGGTGAGGTGTGGGAGGTGAGGTGTGGGAGGTATTGTGTCCGACGCCCGGGCGTGGCACCGTAGGCGGAGTCCCCGGCTGAAGAAGGTCGCAGCGAAAATACTGGTGGAGCACAACGTGCAATCTTCGGCGACACGCAAGCAAGGCGCTCTCTCTGCACTCGACCCAGCGGCGAACAACGATGTTCGTTGGTTAGCCCCAGCATTAGCCTTGGTCGGGGTCGCAGCAGCGGCAGGAGTCGCCGACGGGCTAGGAAACTCTTTTTGGCGAGACGAGGCATCGACTGCGGGAGCGGTCGATCGCTCGTTGCCCGAACTCCTTCGGCTGTTCGAAAACGCAGATGGTGGCTTTGCCGGGTACTACCTGTTGCTCTGGCCCTGGATACAACTCGCTGGCACAAGCGAGGCGTCGTTTCGCCTGCCGTCGATGGCGGCAATGGCGGCGACGGTTGTCGTTTGCGGACTACTTGCTGCTCGAATCAGCAAGCATTGGCTTGCTGGCGTCACCACCGGGGTTCTACTGGCGACGAGCCCTGTTCTCTTCCCGTTCTATGCGGTCGAGGCACGACCGTATGCGTTCACAATTTTTTTCGTTTCCGTGGCCGGCTCTTTGGCCTATCAGGCGTCACTTTCACGCCGATCTCCGTGGTGGTGGGCACTCGCGTCGGCTGTAGCGATTTCGACTCATGTGCTTGCTGTGCTGGCGATAGGGGCACAGGCACTGTGGCTCTTGCTCCCTGGCGATTCGTCCCCTGCACGCCACGCTAGGCGCATTATCCGCCCGGCACTCGCGGTTGTTGGCGTAACGGCGGTGATGGTCGTTCTGGCATCTCAAGCGGCTGCGCTCCAGAGTTGGATCCCGGAAGTAACGATTGCGAGCGTTACAAAACTCAGCAGATCATTGATCACCGCATCGGGTGCGGTTGTGGGCACCGGTGCCGTCATTGTGTGCGCGATCGGACGGGGTCGGGGATTTGCAGGACAACGACTCAGTGATATCGCCGTGCTTGCGGCGTGGTCAGCTGCGCCGCTACTACTTCTCGCCACCCTCTCAGTTGCAACCACGCCATCGCTACTTCTTCGCTACGTGCTGGCTAGTGCCCCAGGCATCGCGGTACTGATTGGCGTGCTGGTGGTCATAGCATGGCGAACCGTAGCTAGCCTCGACGGGGTTCGGCGGCTAGTTGGCGGAGGCACGCTACTGCTCTTTCTCCTTGCCGGTATTGTGTTGTCGACCAGCAGGATTCCTCTCGACGCCGACCCGAAGCTTGAAGATCTCCAAGCAGCAATGCTTTGGGTTGAAACACAGGCGATCGACGCTGACCTGGTTGACCAGGCCGACGTAAAGCTTCTCTACGTGCCGACGTGGGCCGAACTGGGTCCACGCTGGTACGCGACCGAGAGCGAGGTCAACTACTCCAACGTTGCGGCTCAACCAGCGCGTGATGAGGTTGCAACTTCGACGCTATTTCGCGAGTCGTTAGACGTCAGTGAAGCGCGCGCCGAACTCCTTGCAAGCGACCACGTGTTTGTGCTCGGCTATCCCAACTTTCCGACCTGGGAGCCTGTAGAAGAGATCGGACTCAAGCTCGCCGACACTCTCGAGGATTGTTTTGTCGCCGAACAGACCCAGCACTTCGGTCAGCTGCAGGTCGAACAGCTGCGACGCGAGGGCTGTTAGGGCCAAGGCCAACGGCACCCTCAACCGTGGCCGCAGAAGTACCTGCATCGAGAGCGATCCCTCAGAGAGCAGCTCGCCTATGTGCGCGCCAGGTGATGGTGGAATTCAGTAGGTAGTTACCCGATGTTGCGAGCACTATCCCAACAAGGGTTGCCATCGCGGCACTGAGCCAATCAAACTCCTGTTCGGCGAGCGTCGACACGCCAACCTGCACGATCAGGCCATAGAGGCTGACACAGACAAAGAGCATGAAACCCCGGATGTGGTCGAGTCCGCGGAACGCGTACCGTGCAAACGTAATGCGGTTATTCAAGACATAGTTTGACAACACGCTGACAACGAACGCTATGGCCGCAGCGCTGGCGACGCCTGCTTGGCTCGCCATCGCATCAATACCCACGCGAACCAGCACACCGGAAGCGCCGACGAGGGCATACGCCGTGAAGGTCGACGAGATGATTCGGCCGAACAACAGATCGAATAGAGCGATGAGGTAAAGCGCTAGTACCGACCCCGAGAGTTTTGTGGCTCCGTGGACGCGATTGCGAAATTCGTAGCCCACCTCAGTGACGGTCGGCTTTTCGCCGCGGGCGAGAAACTCGAGCAGTATTTTGAACCCGCGAGGGTTGACGTCGCCCCGCACCGCTTCGTAGCGCTCTCGTGAAATCGCGAAGAATCCGCTCATCGGATCCGACACGCTAACCCCGGTCGCTTTGCGGGCGAGTTGTTTACCGCACCAGGAAATTGCACGACGCACTGGGCTCCATTCGCCATAAGAGCCTCCCTCGGCCTCCCGGGAGCCAACCGAAATATCGCTTCCGGCGAGCACATCGGCGAGCAGTGCGGGCAAGATCGACTCGTCATGTTGCAGATCGCCGTCGATCACCGCTAGCACGTTTCCGGTGGCGACGGCCATGCCCGCTAGCACCGCCGGAGAAAGACCACGGTCCGAAACTCTGCGGACTGACCGGATGCGGGAGTCGTTGGCGGCAAATTGTTCCGCGACCTGCCACGTGCCATCTGGCGAATCGTCGTCGACAACGATGACCTCGACCTCGACGTCGCAAGATTCGAGTGTGTCAAGGATCTTTGGCAGCAGCAACGGGAGGTTCTCGGCCTCGTTGAAGGTCGGGACGATCACCGACAAGTCGACAACCGGGTACGCCTTATGCACGGAAAGGTCGCCCCGGTGTGCGGGTCCGGAGCCCCTCGCTGATGCCATCGCCATAGAAACTTTCAATATACATCGAAAGATCATGAGGGCACTGGGCCAAAGAGCCCATGGTGGGTTGCGGCTTCACGCCGTTACCGTGGGATTCGTGCGCGCAAGTGTCGTAGTTGTCAACTTCAATCTCTCGCGCTTCCTTCGGGAGGCGATCGACTCTGCCCTTCGCCAGCCCAACGCAGAGGTTGTGGTCGTCGACGACAAAAGCACGGACGGGTCTGTAGACATCATCGCCTCGTACCGAGACCGGATAATTCCTGTCCTGCTGCCTCAAAACGTCGGCCACCTCGAGGCATTCGCCGCTGGTGTCGAACGGTCAAGCGGTGAAGTCATATTTGCCCTTGATGCCGATGACATGTGTCTTCCCAACAGGGTACCGGTGTGTCTTGAAGCCTTTGCCAACGATCCGGCAATAGTTCAGGTAGCCGGACGCCAGGTGCTCATTGACGCCGACGGAACGGCCAAAGCGTTTTGCCGCGCCACCGGAAATCGATTCGTACCGCGACAGCAAGTGCGGCCAACCAGCGGTGACGCTGCTTCGCTTATGTTGCAACACGGAACCTACAACCACTCTCTGACGTCGGGCATGGCGTGGCGGCGTGCCGAACTCCTCACTGCGCTTGCGGAACGGCCGAGCGACCGGCGCTTTGTCGACAACTACCTTGCAGCGGCTATGCCCTTCCTCGGGCCCGTGGCGGGCTTGGACGAGCCGGTTTTTGCCTATCGACACCACGACACCAACTCTGTCGGCAACACCGGTGACGCCGCGAAGCACGTCGCTTTGCGCCAGCTTCATCTTGCGACCGTAAACGACTGGGCGGAACGCTGCGGCCGGGCTGACCGGCTGCGCGCAGCTAACTACAACCGGCTCGTTCTCGACAGCTTCGCTGCTGGTGAAACGGTAACGCTAAAGAGCCGGGTCCGGGCCGTAGCGCGGTCTGTTCCCGAGCTCTGGACGTCGAGCCCCGGACTGCTACCCGGGGTCATTCAGGCTTTTGAAAGGTTGGTGATGGCAACATCACCTCGAGCCGCCGCCTCGATGGTCGATGGCGGCGTCGTTCGCGCCACAAGTCGGAATCTGGGCGCGTATCGACGCAAGCGAACGACCCGCTCATGATCGTGATGACAACTGGGTATCTGGCGACTCAAGTAGGCTCCTGTCTGACCGATTTGGCTAGTATGGGCAGGTACTGCGGTCTACGTTCCGTTGAAGAAAACGGTGCTGATCCTTTCGTGTACCTCGTGTCACCGGAAGCCCCCCGGCGCTACCCAAAGGATTCTTGTCTTGAGTGAGAACGTCAATGAGCGTCTGGGCGGCGACCCGTTTCGGTCAGCGCCGCAAGAAGTTCCCGGCTCAGCTCTCATCATTGTCGAGAACGATTCGGTACCGCAGGATCCACGCGTATGGCAGCAGGCCAAAACACTTCGAGACAACGGCTGGCATGTCGATGTGTTGTGCATGAAAGGTGACAATGTCGACCAAAGCGGTTTCGAGATAGTCGACGGCATCGAAATCACTCGGGTGTCGATCAGCGAAGATCGCGAAAGCCTTGGCGGGTTCCTCCGAGAGTACATCGAGGCGATCAGTCGTCTTGGGTATGCGTCAATCCGCATGATGATGAAGCGCCGCTACGACGTCGTGCAGATTTGCAATCCGCCCGACTTTCTTTTCGCCGTGGCGCTGCCACACCGTCTCCGCGGAGCGAGCGTGATGTTTGACCAACATGACCTCAGCCCCGAACTTGCAATGACCAAAGGCTATGCCGAACGGTCGCTCGTCAACAGAGCTCTTCGGGCCGCGGAACGGATCACGTACAACGTGGCCGACACTGTCCTCGTTGTGAACGAATCCTACAAACGCATTGCGCTCGATCGTGGCCGCTGCAAGGAAGACGACGTGGTCGTCGTGCGAAACGCGCCCGATCTCAACCGGTTCCGCCTAAACAACGAGCGGTATTTCGGGTCATGGCGAGCGGATCGTAAGTTTATGCTCGGCTACTTGGGTGTTATCGGCAGCCAAGACGGGGTCGACACACTCATACACCTCGTTCGAGAGATGAACGATCGAGGCTACGACACCGGAGCGCTTGTACTTGGCGACGGCCCCTTTTTGCCGTCGATGAAGAGCCTTGCTCGAGACCTGAGCGTTGACGACCGGATCGAGTTTCTCGGCACTTGGCCAAGTGAACGAGTGGCCGAGCCACTGCAATCTGCCGATGTTTGTGTTATCCCCGACCCCGTCACCCCGTTCAATATGCACTCCACGGTCGCCAAGACGCTCGAGTACCTGGCGATGGGGCGTCCAGTTGTCGGCTTCGATTTACCCGAAACGCGGGTCAGCGGTGGCGATGTTGTGCAGTACGCTGCAGAGAACACGACGGCATCGCTAGCTGACGAGGTCCAGCGCCTCTTTGACAATGACGATCGGCGTCGCGAGTTGGCCAAGCTTGGCCAGGAACGAGTTCTTGAGCGTTTTACCTGGGAACATTCGGAACCACACTTGCTTCGTGGCTACGACAAAGCGCTGGCTGTGTCGTCACAACGACGGGATTTCCTCAGCGGAATCATCCGTAGCGGGTGACCCTCGAGATCTGGCAACTTGATGTGTGATGCCCAGAACGTCTCTGCTGTCGAGCCGTCGGAGCCTGAGGGCCGGGGATCTCTGCTCAGATCATCTTTCGGCACCGCTACAACAAGTGTTGCGGGCGTGGGGCTTCGCTTTATCACGCAGTTGCTCTTGTCAAACGTGCTTGGCGCAAACGGGTACGGCACGTTCTTGTACGCCCGCGGCTGGGGAGAACTTCTCGGCAAGGTACCCGATCGGGGCTACCACCTTGCTGCGGTGCAGTTCCTGCCAAGGTTTGCAGACGACGAACGCCGATTTCGCGGGTTCATCCGCACCGTCACCATCGAAACCTTGGCTGGCGCGCTCGCTCTCGCCTGTCTGGGGATCGCACTTCTGACAATCGGCGGACGCCTATCGGCAGCCTTGGCCCTTGGCTTGCTTCTGACATTTGGCGAAGCGGCCGTGAAATTGTGCCGGGTTTTTCTCCAGTCGGTGCACCGGTTTGCGACGGCGAACGCCTTCACCGAGTTGGTTCGGCCTATCGTTGCGTTAGTCGTGGTTGGCTGCCTCTATTTCTTCGATGCGCTTACCGCAACGTCTGCGCTCGCAACCATGCTCGGCGCCGGTTTGGTCGTTTCAGTGCTTCAATGGCAAACGTTCAAGGCTATCGCGCCGGCGAACTTGCTTTCTGGTGAGCGCATCACCGAACGCGAAGTTTGGGTGGCTTCGGCAAGACCGCACATGGTTTCGCAGACAGCGGTCGCAGTATTTGCCAACGCCGACCTGTTGTTGGTGGGGCTGCTGCTGGCGCCAGTCGATGCTGCGCTCTACGGCGCAGCATCGCGGATCGCAGTACTCGGTCGGTTCTCTCATCAGGCGCTCGAGTCGGTTGCCGCAAGTCGGATTTCGGAGGATTTTGGCCGAGGCGACCTACGGTCAATTCAAGGCGATGTCGATCGTGTCATTATGTATTCGTCGATGGCGACGCTGGGCTTTACACTTGTCGCGTGGCTTTTTGCCACACCAATTCTTCGACTTTTCGGGCCCGAGTTTCCCGCCGGGAGAAACGTACTAATTTTGCTTGTTCTTTCCGGAATCCCGAATGCGCTCACGGGCCCATCAGGCTTTGTTGCAGCCTTCTCGGGGCAAGAACGCAGATACGCGGTGACCATGGCCTGTGCCGCTGTCGCACTCATTGGTTTGGGCCTTGTTCTGATACCGCTCTTTGGTATCGAGGGCATGGCGATTGCCTATCTTGTAGCAAGCACGGGGTGGAACCTGGCCTTGATCGTTCAAGCGAAGCAGCTTGGTATCCGGTGCTACCCGCCGCTGCCCAGGCGTGTCCGATGAGAAACGCGTCTGCAGCGATTGCGTCGGTGATCATCCCTGCGCACAACGAGGAACTGACGATCGAACGGTGCCTGGAGTCGGTACTGGCGGGGGCGACCCCCGGGGAACTCGATGTCATCGTCGCCTGCAACGGCTGCACCGATCGCACGGCAGAAATCGCTGGCTCGTTCGGGCCTGACGTGCGGGTGGTCGAAACCGCTGTCGCGTCGAAAATCGCTGCGCTCAATCTGGCCGACAGCTACGCCAAGGCGTTCCCGCGCATGTACGTCGACGCCGATGTAACGGTAAGTCGACGAGCTGTTCAGCACCTTGCCGAAGAGATGCAAAGCATCGACGCAGCGTGCGCCGCCCCCCAACTTCTTGCGCCCAAAGGTGACTACGGGCCTGTGCTCGCCGCGTATTACCGGGTATGGCTGAAGTCGCCGTACTTTTCGCGAAACCTTGTCGGATCAGGGTTCTATGGGCTGTCGAAAGCTGGCCGCGCTCGCTTCGAAGACTTCCCGGACGTCATGGCTGACGACCGGTTTGTTGCCAACCTCTTCGAGAACACCGAACGGTTCGTCGGCTCGGCGACCTTTACTCCGACGTTCCCCTCGACACTGCGATCGCTGATCGAGGTGCAGGCTCGACGAACGGTCGCAAGCATCAGTTTTGGCGCTGCCATCGATCACGGTGAGGTCGACGCCACCGATCACCAATCCAGCTCTCGCTGGCTCGGACGCCTGGCATCAAGTCCTCGACAGCTCCCCTCAGTTGCGGCATTTATCGTCGTGCGTGCGGTAAGCAGAGCTCGCGCCGAAGTCCTTCTTCGCCGCGGTGACCGCACCTGGACGCGCGACCGGTCCTCACGCACATGACGTCCGACAACAAGCCGATGCTGGTCTGTGCTTGGCCCGCATATCGAACAAAGTCACCGTTTCAACACACCCTTCACGACCATATGAACGAGCAGTTCGGCGACGTGGTCGAGTTCACCGACTACCGCGTCGGGCGGTCGTGGAAGAGGCGGTTCGACATTTGGCACATGCATTGGCCCGAAACTGCGTGTGATGATCAAGCAAACGCGCTACTCGCCGCGCTGAAGGCGCTCGTGATCGTTGTTGAGGTCGGCATCGCCAAACTTCGTGGGGCGCGGGTGATTTGGACCCGAAACGACTACGTGAGCCACGAGGGGCGGCACCCAAAGGTCGAACGTGTCTACGTGGCAGCTTTAGAACGATTAACGGACCACTTTGTCTATCTTTCGCCCGCACAAGGCGACTTGTTCGGCGCTGCAGCCGACCGGCCATCGTCGATCATTCCGCTCGGCCTCCTCGCTCCTACGACACGTATCGATCGTGCTGAAGCTCGCGAACATCTCGACATAGATGACCGTACGGCAGTGCTTGCGTGCTTAGGTCGAATACAACGGTACAAACGAATTCCCGAGTTTGTCTCCGCGTTCTCGGCATCAGCTGACGACGATGCCCGTCTACTCGTGGCAGGAAATATCGTCCACGCGGATGAACAACAGCGGATGGACAAGGCCCTCGGCGATGAGCGCGTTGTCTCGCAATTTGGATGGATCGACCCTGAAGCGTTTGATTCGTTGCTCATCGCAGCCGATGTGGTGGTGCTTCCCTATGAACAGCATCTCAATAGCGGCGTCGCGCTCGCAGCGCTCGGAGCCGGGACAAGGGTAGCTGCCACCGCTTCAGCTGCTCTGACAGACTTAGCGGCCACGGTTGGTGAAGACTGGGTAAGAATCATTGATGACCCCTTTTCTTCAAAGTCGGTAACCGATTTGTTTGCTTGGGCACGCAAGCCTTCCAGTACTGCGGTTGATGCCGCTCTTCCGATGTGGTCCGAGATAGCTTCGGAAACGTTCGGCTTGTACCAACAACTCAAGCGGAATGACCCGTCGTGACCAAGTGGAAGCTTGGCGTGGTTGTCCTGATCGTGTTTGTCGGCGGTGTGCTGGTCGGTGCTCTCGCGACGAAAGGCACCCAACGAACAGCGAGCCGGTCAGGTGCGGCAGGCGACTTGGCTACAGAAGTGGCAAGCACCGACGTGGACGTTCCACCTGGACCCACCGCCACAGATCCAACACTCGCGCCAACCACCACGGCAACGCCGCGAGATATTTGCAACGGCCGCGATCTTGAGTATGCAGGCTCGGCGTCTTCGCCGGCGGACGTGCTCGAGTTGTCGCTTACTGACGATTTGATCAGCGACTTTGGCGACCTCTCGAGATCCGACGTGGAAAAGGCATTCGGGCGACCGATCAAATACTTCGCCGACGGCGGTGGATCGCTTTCCATCGTTCGTGACGACCTCGGTTCGCTCAGTTTTCGCCAGCGGTATGTTCCGGGGGAGACGGGCTCACCTGTCGTCGAGTTTCTGGGCAATGAGCCACTGCTCGATGAAAGCCGAGAGCTGTGGTTGTCGTATCGAGTCAAGTTTGAACCGGGATGGGAGTTTGTCCAGGGCGGGAAACTTCCCGGGCTTGCTGGCGGTCGCTACGCATCGGGGGGCAGCGGGGCAGACGGCTCCGATGGGTTCTCGGCACGACTCATGTGGCGACCTGATCAAAAGCTTGTCGTGTATGCCTACCATCCGGATAGGCCAACACGGTTCGGTGAAGATTTTCCGCTCTGCGGCAACGTACCGGTCGGAGCCTGGTTTTCCGTCACGCAACACGTGGTGCTCAACAGCGGACCCGACGCCTTCGACGGGGTCGTCGAAGTGTGGATTGACGGTGAGAAACGGCAATCCCGTAGCGACGTTCGCTGGCGAATTGATGGCTCGTTCGGCGTCGATCAATTTGTGTACTCGAGTTTTTACGGTGGCGACACTTCTGATTGGTCGCCAAGCACCACGACCTATGCACAATTTGGTGCGTTCAAGGTTGCTACGTCTGCTTCTGGCGTCGACTTCGGATTGAGCTGACCCCCGGCGAGTAACAAGTGCCCGCTTCGGGGGCGGTCGGCGGGTGCATGCGTCACCATCGATGGTAAAGCCGAGCCTTCGACCTGTCGATCACGAACACATGCGAACGCGTTGTCTGCAAAACCGACCGATTTCAGCAATTGTTGCCTTGGTGGCGAGCTGTCTCGTACTTTCGGCGTGCTCGGGCACAGAGCAACTCGAGGAGCGTTCCGCAACGGTGTTACCCGACACGGCCACGACGCTGTTGCTGGAGCAACCCGAAACTCGTCAAGACCTGGTCACCGCCGCCCCTGACGTCCCCGAAGCGCTCGGAAACACTGCCGAAGCTGGACAAGTTGATCGCACATCGATCGTTCCGCAGACGACCCTGCCTTCGACCACCCTGCCTTCGACCACCCTGCCCACAGCGGTCACGACGCTCGCTCCACCCGTACCTAGCGACTCGCAGCGGGCAAGAGAAGCCGATGAGTCACCAGAACCTCTGGAGAGCGACGCGACCACAGCAGACCTCACGCGCGGTGGAGTCCCACCAGCAGTAAACCGTGACCTGTGGATGTACCAAGCCGCCGCACCCCAAAGCAAGGTCAGCCAAGGGACCGAGCAGAGCCCCGGGGCAGATCGCATCGATGTTGATTTCAATGGCCAGTCGTCGAAAGCGTTCGGCGCAGTCACCCAAAGCACGCTCGAATCTGAGTTCGGCGTGCCATTCAAATACTTCTACAACGGGAGCCAACACCTGTCGCTCAACAGCGATGGCCGGGGCGACACGTCACTTCGGCAGCGATACGTACCTACCCAAAGTGGTTCCGACATTGTTGAGTTCTTGAATCTGCCGGGCAGCATCGACGGATCGAAGGAAATGTGGTTGTCGTACCAGGTCTATTTCGAACCCGGCTTTGAATGGGTGTGGGGCGGAAAACTTCCCGGTCTCGCAGGAGGAAGTTATGTGAGTGGCGGGTCGAGTCGCGACGATGGGTTCTCTGCCCGGTTCATGTGGCGACCAAACGGCAAACTGGTCGTGTACGCCTATCACCAGGATCGGCCAAGTCAGTGGGGCGAGGATCTCGAGCTTTGCGGCACGGTCGCCACCGGCGAATGGATACAGATAACCCAGCGGGTAGTGATGAACAGCGCTCCCGATAAACGAGACGGAATCGTCGAGGCCTGGATCAACGGCGAGAAGCGGCTTCAGCGCACCGACCTACGCTGGTCGACAACACAAAATCTCGAGGTCGATGTCCTTGCCTACTCGAGCTTCTACGGAGGCAATGGGCCCGATTGGGCGCCATCGAAGACGACACACATCCAATTCGATGACTTCAAAGTCTCGACATCGACCGCGGGAATTGATTGGACGGTTGAAGGTCAGACACCTTCGCGCAGCTGGGTCAGCTGCTGATCGATCGGGGCATCAGGCCGGCGGGGACTACATGACACGCCGACAGCGAGAACAGCGACCACAAGAAAGAAAAACTCAAGCCCCCGAAACAGCGCGCCGGTTTCGGTAATCGACTGCAGCATCACGAAAGCAAAGATCGACACTGGCCAAATGCCCTCGGCGCCCGGCACGTCTCGCACGAACCGGACGCTGCGTCCAATGGCTTGGCAATAAAACAACAGGTACAACGTTGCGCCGATGATGCCAAGCTGCAAGACGTAATCGAAGAGCGCATTATGACTGTGGGGTGGAAGCCAAATCTCTTCGATCCAGACCTCATGTGCCGGTGAGAACCATCCGCCCCAGTAAGCGTTCCAGCCCCAACCAAAGAATGGGCGACGCGTCACTTCGGTGAGCAGGTAATCCCACAGACCAACCCGACCGGTGAGGGTGATGTCCTTGCCGAGAATGTCAGTAATAGGGCCCAGATTGGCGGTCGCAAAGGCCATACCGATCACCAGCGAGGAGAGGAAGGCGAGCACTACGGCGCCAAAGAGTGTGCGTCGAGATCGAAACGCCAGCACAACAGCCATTGTGGCGACAAGCAGAGTCAGCGAAACAATAGCCGTCGAGGACTCTGATCCGATGACAAGAACGACCGCCAATGCCGCAAGTAGATAGTTAAGCGACCGAAAGCGCCGGTAGAGCCGAGCCGCAAACAGGTAGTTGATTGCGGAAAGGGCGCTAATCCGGCCGAGCGTGTTTTTGTTCGAGTGGATCCCGGTCCAGCCTTTAGCCGAGTCGCCGAACTCAGGAAGAACAAGAGCGAATGACAAACTAAGCATGACGCCGATGGTCGTCGCGACTGCGGTGAATAAGACAATCTGTTTGAGTTCGAATCGTGTGACGGCGTAGAGCGCGTAGAGCGCTACCAGCGCAAGCACAACCGCTTCTCGAATCGTTTCACCCGGATTTGCTGACCACAGTGCCGACAAGACCAGAAAGGCGAAGAAGGCGACAAACAACGGCGCTTGATTTGCGACCCAAAGCGCTACGGGGAGGTTACCAAAGAGGCGGATGACGAAGAATGCAGCGAACCCGAGAAGCAACAGCGAGGCCAACGGGTCCGGGGGCGGTGCGAGGTCGACTTCACCAATGTTTGCTTGCTGAAGCACCCATCTTGACGGGGTGCTGTACGCAAGAAAGAAAAGCATCGCAACCAAAACGAGCTTTTCACCCATCACCGGAGGAGCAGCCATCGCCTTCGGCTCCGCTAGTACGATTGCGGCCACCGCCTACCTTGAGAGTTGTGCGCTGGCACGCTCGTAGGCGTAGCGATCGCGTCGAGACCAGAACTTGGTCGACCTCGAGCCGTCCTTGTTCAAGAGGGAGCCTACGATTCGCGCTCCGGCCCGTTCGAGGTCGGAACGGACTTTCAGCAACGTCTCGGTGTCGGTGCGTTTCGAGTCGACGACCAACAATACGCCGCCAAGGCTTGGTGCGGCGGCTGGAGCGTCGGCCGCTGATAGCACCGGCGGCGAATCGACAATAACGATGTCGTAGGTGGCTTCGAGCTGAATGATGAGTTCTCGAAACGCGGTTGAACCGAGAAGTTCGCCGGGGTTCGACGGAGAGGGCCCAGAAGGAATCAGCGCCAAATTATCTATACCAATGCTGATGACCGGTGGGAACGTTGCCTCCTGATCTCCGAGATACGTCGAAAGCCCGCTGTTGTTGCGGATACCGAACAGCGTTTCGATGGTCGGTCGTCGCATATCGGCAGAGACCAACACCACGGTGTTACCAGCTTGAGCCAACGCTACTGCGAGGTTTGCCGAGATGGTCGACTTGCCCTCAGCAGGCTGCGAACTCGTGACCAAGAAGCTATGAATCGAGTCCGAGGTCGATATGTACTGAATCGAGGTCCGCAAGCGACGGAAGGACTCCTGCGCACGTTGTACACGAGTGCTCGTGTTGGAGCTCAACATCACCAACGAGGCAGCACCGCGCACGGTTCCAAAGGAAAATGGCGGAATCGAGCCGACAACCGACTGGCCAACGGCCAGTTCAACATCGGATTCCTCTCGAGCCGTGGTATCTAGTCGGTCGGCGACGAACGCTGCGATGATGCCGGCGATGAGGCCGAGGAGACCACCAACAATCCAAAGCAACCGCTCACCCAGACCGACCGGACTCGTCGGAGGATCAGCCAGTTCGAGTACTGCGGCTGCAACGCTGCGACCCTGCTGCTGCTGTTGCAAATCTCGCAACGAGTTCTGAATCCGAATTCGTTCGGCGGTGAGTTGTGACCGTTGACCAGCCTGTACGGTGCGCTCGGCGCGCAACGTGTCGAGCTGGGATGTCGACGCATCGTCAGTAGGGTCGACGTTCGCTATCTCGCGTTCGATGCGGCTGAGATCACTGTCGATGGCCACGATCTGCTCATTCACCGAGTCGACACCAACGCGGAGCGCGGAACTTTCAGCTTCGTAGAAAGCGTTGGTTTCAGTGACCCGTTGTTGCACGTAGGTGTTGGCGAATCCGTTAACCACCTGGGCGGAGACTCGAGGGTCGGGGGACTGGTACGACAGTGAGAGCACCTCGCTGCCGGTGCGAAACTCGACATCGAGATCGCGAAGAATCTCGCGAGGTTGATCAGCACCGACCACCGCTGATGAAACCACCTGGGCAACCGCCTCTGATGCCAGAATCTCTCGTTCGGTTTCAAGATTTGGCTTCGGTAGATTCGCCGAGTTACTGGACCGCACCGGGCTTGGAGCGACCAAAACTCGAGCGCCTGCCTCGTACTCGGCGGTCCTTCCTGACGTAAACAGGTAGGCCAGCGCAACACCAGCTAACAAGAAGCACAGCACAAGCAGCTTCCGAGCCTGAATGGCCTTTAGGTAATCCTGAAGGCCAGGAGTTTCGTTCGTCTCAAACGTGCCGTTGTACATCACCATGGGAAATGCCAACGGAGCACTGGGAAGTAACTGCGCATCTAACCCATGATACATAGGCAAAGACGATTGAGCGATGGCGGCTGGGTTACTTTGCGGTCAGCCGGTCAAGCGTGGCGAATCTTGGCGCGCTGGTTGATTATCAGCGCTTGCAGGGTCGAGTGCATCGGTGTCGATGCCATACTGCGCAATGGCCTCGGCGACGACGGAATGTTCTACGGTTCCCTCGTCGGCCAAGGCAGCGAGGGTCGCCACGACGATGCTCGGCGTGTCGACTTCGAAAAACGCCCGCAACGCCTCTCGCGTATCGGAGCGACCGTAGCCGTCGGTTCCCAACGGAACAAAGGTGCCTGGCGCCCATCGCGAAATCTGATCGGGAACCACCTTCATAAAGTCGGTGACGGCAACGATTGGACCGTTCATGGTCGCAAGCTTGGTTTCACAATCGGAAACCTCGGGCTCGTCGCTTGGATGCAGCCGGTTCCAGCGCTCGGCGGCAAGCGCTTCGGTGCGGAGCCGTTTGTAGGACGTTGCGCTCCACAGTTCGGCCGCGACGCCGAAGTGTTCGGCGAGTTCAGCCGCCGCCTTTCGGGCTGCACCCTGGGCGCTGCCAGAGAAAATGATCGTTGCTGCGATGCCGGGGCCCGCAGGTGCGTCGGCCCATTTATAGAGCCCGCTGGTGATGTCGTCGTCGCTGATGCCTGCGGGACGCTCGGGCATCTCGTAGTTTTCGTTGTAGATCGCGATGTAATAAAAAACATCCTCGGGTGATTCGCCATACATCCGGTGGAGTCCAGTTTTGACGATTGTTCCAAGTTCATAGGCGAACGCTGGGTCGTAGGCTTCGCACGCCGGAACGGTCGATGCCAGCACGAGGCTGTGACCGTCTTGGTGCTGTAGCCCTTCGCCCATGAGCGTGGTTCGGCCAGCGGTGGCGCCCATCAGGAAGCCACGACAGCGCGAGTCCGACGCCGACCAGATGAGGTCGCCCACCCGTTGAAAGCCGAACATGGAGTAGAACGTGTAGAACGGCACCATCGGCACGCCGAGGTTTGCGTAGCTGGTTCCTGCGGCAATGAAGCTCGCCATCGAGCCAGCTTCGGTAATGCCCTCCTCAAGAATTTGTCCGTCGGTATCTTCAGCGTACGAAAGCAGCAGCTCATGATCGACGGGCTCGTACTTTTGCCCGAAGGGGGCATAAATCTCGAACTCTCGAAACATCGAGTCCATGCCGAAGGTTCGAGCCTCGTCGGGCACGATTGGCACGACACGACTACCAAAGTTCTCGTCTCGCATCAGCTCGCGAAGCAGACTGGTGAACACCATGGTCGTCGAAACTTCGCGACCACTCGAGCCTTCGTCGAACGCGCCAAACGGTGTCGGTTCGGGCAGCGTGAGAGGTCGCCGGGCGACCGTCTTGCGCTGGGGGAGAGGCCCGTCGAGCGCCCGCCTGCGATCCATCATGTATTGGTGCGTGTCTGATCCGGGCTCTGGCCGGTAATACGGCGGAATGCCATCGGCGATTGACGACTCTGGAATTTCGTCTTCAAGGTGCAAACGGGCGCGAAGCTCAAGCATCTGATCGGTGGTCATCTTCTTGATCTGATGGGTCGAGTTGCGGGCTTCGAAGCCTTGACCAAGCGTCCAACCCTTGATGGTCTTCGCCAGGATCACCGTGGGGGCGCCTGTTGATTCGCTAGCAGCCTTGTACGCGGCGTAGACCTTTGCATTGTCGTGGCCACCGCGTGGCAGCGTGCGGATGTCGTCGTCGGTGAGATGCTCGACCATGGCCCGTAGCCGAGGGTCGGGTCCAAAGAACTCTTCGCGCACATACGAGCCGGATTCCATGGCGTACCGCTGGTACTCGCCGTCGACGGTGCTGTGCATCTTGTTCAGCAGTACGCCATCGACGTCACGAGCGAGCAGTTCGTCCCACTTCGAACCCCAGATCACCTTGATGACGTTCCAGCCTGCACCCCGAAAGACTCCTTCGAGTTCCTGGATGATCTTGCCGTTGCCACGCACCGGGCCATCGAGACGTTGCAGGTTGCAGTTGACTACCCAGACAAGATTGTCAAGACCCGAGCGGCCAGCGAGTGAGATGGCGCCAAGCGTCTCTGGTTCGTCGGACTCCCCGTCGCCGATGAAACACCAGATCTTCGACTCGGAGGTGTCATCGATCCGGCGGTCGGCCATGTACTTGTTGAAACGAGCGTGGTAAATCGAGTTGATGGGGCCAAGACCCATCGACACGGTCGGATACTCCCAAAAATCGGGCATCAGGCGCGGATGCGGATAGCTCGACAGGCCGCCTCCACCTATCTCCATGCGGAACCGGTCGAGGTTGTGTTCTTCCAGGCGGCCTTCGAGAAAGGCCCGTGCGTAGACACCCGGCGCAGCGTGACCCTGGAAGTACACGTGGTCGCCAGGCGTGCCGTTGTCCTTCCCGCGGAAGAAATGGTTAAAACCAACTTCATAGAGCGATGCCGACGAAGCGAACGTCGAGAGATGACCGCCGATACCGTCGGCGACCTTATTGGCACGAACGACCATGGCGGCGGCGTTCCAACGAATAAACGCCCGGATACGGCGTTCGATGTGTTCGTCGCCGGGGAACCACGGTTGATCTTCGGTGGGGATGGTGTTGACGTACGGCGTGCGAACGCCAGGAGAAATCCCGACCTGCAATTCTTGGGCTCGTTCGACCATGCGAGCCATGATGAACCGGGCCCGCACTTTGCCTTTCTCTCCAATAAGTGCGTCAAGAGAGTCGAGCCATTCCTCGGTCTCGTCGGGATCGATATCGGGCAGCTGATGCATGAACTGGTCGAGCATGCCAACAGTCTTTCAGACTGCGACCGCTTAGCGCGGCTCTTCTGCCACTTACCCACGGGTATGTGACCGATTTCCCTGACGGAGCGGGTCGAGCGTGGCAGGATCTCGCACGTGACTTCGGACGAAAACGACTCAGCGCACGACCCACATGAACCACAGACTGCATCATCGTCGGTGACCGTGGTGTACACCGACGGCGCCTGCTCGGGTAATCCCGGGCCGGGCGGTTGGGCGTGGATCGTGCCGGGCGGTGCTTTCGGAGCCGGTCCGGCAGCCGACACAACGAACCAACGGATGGAGTTACAGGCGGTTCTTGAGGCGCTCACCGCCATCAGCGGACCGGTCAACGTCATCAGCGATTCGACCTACGTGGTCAATTGTTTTCGCGATAGCTGGTGGGAAGGGTGGCTGAAGCGGGGATGGAAGAACAGCCAGAAGAAACCAGTAGCTAACCGCGACCTCTGGGAGCCGCTGATCGATCTGTATCGTGCCCGTTCCGACGAGTTGGAGTTCACGTGGGTGAAGGGTCACAGCGGTAACGAGTGGAACGACTACGCCGACCGATTGGCCGTTGAGGCTGGTTACACCCAGCAGCGGCGTTCTGGCAACGAAACGCCTTCGTATATCGGTGAACCTGACAAGACGTCTCGAAAGGCGACTCCTGCATCAACCACAAGTTCAACCGCGCCGCCGACTGCCGGTGGACTCGACGCCCATCTGGTGGCGGTCTTGGGCCACCAGCCGCCGGAGATTGGTGGCTACGACGACAACCCGTTGGCCGATCGACTCCAGAATCGCCTTGTGCAAATCCTGCGGGCGAAGGCCGAACTCGATCCTGACCTCACCGTGCTTAGTGGCTTGCGTCTTGGCGCAGAGCAGCTTGGAGCGGAGGCGGCCTTTGTCGCCGAGATCCCGGTCATCGCCGTGTTGCCGTACCCGAGCCCTGACAAGAAGTGGCCAAAGGCGTCGCGCGAACGTTTCGCAACACAGAGCGAACGGTCAGCCGAGATTGTCGTACTCCAGAAAAGCGAACCCGACACCGCAGCAAAAGCAGGAGCGGCACTGCGCCAGCGAGATGCCTGGCTAGCGAAGCACGCTGCAGAGGCAATCATCGTGTGGGATGGCAAAGATCCCCGACTGGCGAAGACCGTGAGGGCCTTTGAGCAGGCGCTTGGCGATAACGTATGGGTAGTGGATCCCTCAGAGGTCTAACTTCGTTCGCCGATCTGCTCCAGATCACACACCAGAAACAGGTACTCCCAATGGCAAAAGTTATGTTCAACGGAACAATCGTTGCCCAAAGCGACGACACCGTCGAAGTCGAAGGGAACCTGTACTTCCCGCGCGAATCGCTGCGCCGTGAACTTTTTACCCCCAACGACAACCGGTCAGTGTGTTCGTGGAAAGGCGAAGCGTCGTACATGACGCTAACCGTCGATGGTGTGACCGGTGAAGATGTTGGTTGGTTCTACCCAGCCCCGCTCGAAGGGGCCGAAATCGTTGCCGACCGGGTCGCCTTCTACGGCTCGAAGGTTGAGATCGAGGCGTAACTACGGTGACGCTGAGGTGACGACTTCGTCGAGTCGTTCGAGCGTCTTCACCATCGATGCGGGATGTTTCTTCGGGTAACCGAGGAGTTCGATTCCGCGCGGAGAAAAAGACGTCGACCAGTCGAATGTCTCGGTAACCAACGTGCCGGTCTCGGTCGGTTCAAGCTCGTACCGCCAGCGGTGTTTGCCGAAGTGCTGCCAAGCGATCAGGCGATTCTCCTCGTACTCGACCACCTTGTTACTGATGATGTACGGGACGCCCATTTTCATGCTCATCCCGAACTTGCTGCCCAGCACGAGCTTTTCGTCGTCGCCGCGGGCGCTTTGCACCGTGCCCGAACCGTCGATCTTTGCGTGGCCTGCAGGGCTGGTGAGTATCGCAAAGATCGCTTCGGGTGGCGCAGCAATTTCTCGCTGAACCGAAACCTGTCGTTCCGCTATGTCTGCCATGCCCAACGATACGACGCTAAAGCCTCAGCGGCCGAGCTCTGCGGCGAGAGCCTCGTCAATTGTTGGATGCGTAAAGGTGTAGCCGGCAGCTTCGAGGACCGTTGGGGTGATCTTGGCACTTGAAAACAGCAAGGCTTGGGCAAGCTCCTTGCCCAGCTTGAGGTACAGCGCCGGTGTCGGTGTCGGCAGTATCGTTGGTCGCCCGAGGGTCCGGCCGAGGCTTTTGGTGAACTCGCTATTTGAGACAGGGTTGGGCGCCGTGAAGTTGACCGGCCCCGAGATGTCGTTGTTCAGCAGATAGATCAGCCCGTCGACCATGTCGGTTATCGAAATCCAACTCATCTGCTGCTTGCCGTTGCCGATGCGGCCGCCGATGCCAAGTTTGAAGAACGGCAACATCTCGCCGAGCGCCCCGCCGGTCTGTGACAACACGACTCCGGTGCGGGCGAAGGCAACCCGAATCCCTGCATCGACCGCCGGTTGTGCCGCCGCTTCCCACGCAACACAAAGATCAGAGAGGAAGCCCTCGCCGCGAGCACTGGTTTCGTCGAGCGCGGTTTGGCCACGATCGCCGTAGAAGCCGATTGCCGAGCCGCTTATCAGCACGGAAGGCTTCTTCGACATCGACGCCAACGTAGTGGCGACGAGGGTGGTGCCGTCGACGCGGCTGTCGAGCATGCGCCCCTTTTGTTCGTCACTCCAACGATTGGTTGCAATACCCTCGCCAGCGAGATGCACCATCGCGTCGATGCCTTCGAGCGCATCGCTGTCGAGCACGCCTGCCGCTGGGTCCCAACGAAGGCTCCCTTCGCCGGTGGCTGACCTTCCGATCCGCAGCGTGGTGTGGCCCTGCGCCTCCAAGGCTTTGACGAGTGCTGAGCCAATGAGTCCTGAAGCTCCAGTTATCGCAACATGCATAGGTTGAGTGTCGCACGATCGGTTGCCGATCAGCTGCCCCAATCATGAAAATATGGCACTAAGGTGCCGGGTCATGGCAGATCACGACACGAGCGGACTCCAAGCAAAGGTTCTTACCGTTTCCGATGGGGTGATTCACGGCACGCGAGAAGACAAATCTGGCGTCGCGCTGGCTTCGTATCTCGCCGATCAGGGCTTTGACATCACCGAACAACGGGCGGTAGCCGATGGCGTCGAAAACGTCAGCGATGCGCTTCGTGAAATGACCGCGGACTTCAACGGCGTGGTGGTGACGACCGGCGGAACCGGGTTTGGCCCGCGCGATCTCACTCCGGAGGGAACCAGGCTAGTGCTCGAGCGTGAGGCGCCTGGATTGTCCGAGGCGATGCGCCTCGTCAACCCACTCGGGCGGCTCTCTCGTGGTCTGGCAGGAACGGTTGGTCAGGCCTTAGTGCTCAACACACCGGGGTCGACCAACGGTTGCGTCGAGATGACCGCCGCGGTTATCGATGTCATCCCGCATGCGATTCGTCTCATGGTCGACGCTCCCACCGACCACTGAACCAGACCCCCGCCGCACGATCAATGACGACTTCCTCACAAGACCCAACCTCTGGCTCTCGCCTCGATGCCCACTACATGCGTCGAGCCGTTGCCGCTGCAGCAGACTCTCGATTGATCGCACCACCAAATCCGTGGGTTGGTGCGGTGGTAGTAAGCGTCAGCGGCGAATCGTTCGTTGGTAGCACCGAGGCGCCCGGCGGCCGTCACGCGGAGATCGTCGCCCTCGATGCAGCTGGCGATGAAGCGAGTGGCTCCACCTTGTACACCACGCTCGAGCCGTGCAGTCACCAAGGGCGAACAGGCCCGTGCACTACGGCGCTGATCGCAGCGAAGGTTCGTCGGGTCGTCGTTGCCGTGACCGACCCCGACGAGCAGGTTGCTGGCGATGGCGTAGCGGCTCTTGAAGCCGCGGGCATCGAGGTGCTCATCGGCTGCGAACAACCGCTTGTAGAGACGCAGCTTGCTCCCTACCTGACGCATCGGCGTACGGGTCGGCCCTTGGTCTTGCTCAAGCTTGCCGGAACACTCGACGGCTACCTGGCGGCGGTCGATGGCACCAGCCAGTGGATCACCGGGCCTGAGGCGCGCGCCGATGCGCATCGGCTCCGAGCAGAAAGCGATGCGATCTGCGTCGGCGCAGGCACCGTGCGCGCCGACGACCCCAGCCTCACCGTTCGTGATTTTGTGCCGTCGGCCGACACGGGCGAACGCTCGTTGGATCCCTTTCGTATTGTTCTTGGGGGCGCTCCCGATGGTGCCAGCGTGCACCCGGCGCTCGAGCACCACGGCGAGCTAGGCAATCTGCTCGACGATCTTGGCTCTCGAGGCGTGTTACAGCTGATGGTTGAAGGCGGCGGCACGGTAGCCGGCACGTTCCACCGAGCTGGTCTTATCGATCGGTATGTGTTGTACCTCGCTCCCGCGCTTCTTGGCGGTGGCGATGGCGTTTCGTTGTTCGGCGGTGCCGGTGTCGCCACCATGTCCGATCTTCGTCACGGCCGGTTTGTGTCCGTCGATCAGCTGGGCGCCGATTTGCGTGTTGAGATCGCGTTCGACGACTAGCACCATGTGACGGGGTTGTGGCTCCTCCCGGTGGTTCATCGCTGCGGCCAGCCGGTAGTTTTGCAAGATGCTCAGACTTGTGCTTCCAAAAGGTTCTCTGGAAAAGGCGACTTTTCAGCTCTTTGAGGACGCCGATCTTGCGATATCTCGAAGCTCGAACGTTGCTTACAAGGCAACGATCAATGATCCTCGAATCAGCGAAGTGCGGATCCTTCGTCCCCAGGAGATCGCGTCATATGTCGCGGATGGCCTTTTCGATGTTGGCATAACCGGGCGTGACTGGATCGAAGAGCCGTCTTGCGACGTCGAGAGTCTCGGCGAGTTGCGGTACTCAAAGGCCACAGCGAAACCGGTTCGTATTGTCGTAGCGGTTCCCGAGGACAGCCCCTACAACTCGGTTGCTGATCTGCCCGATGGTGTTCGTGTCTCGAGCGAATACCCTGAGCTGACCAAGCGTTTTTTTGCCGCCGCCGGGGTGAAAGCCGACATTCGGTTGTCCTATGGCGCCACCGAGGCCAAGGTGCCCGACATCGTCGACGTGGTTGTCGATATCACCGAGACCGGCCGAGCGCTGCGAGCGGCCGGGCTGAAGGTCATCGACGAGATTCTCCAGAGCTACACCGAGCTGATTGCGAACAAGGACTCGGCAGCTGATGTAGAGAAGCGCCACGCAATGGAGCAAATCAACACGCTGCTCCAGGGCGTGCTCGATGCACGCGGCAAAGTCTTGGTCAAGATGAACGTTCCCGGTGCGTCGCTCGACAGCGTCATCGACATTCTTCCCACGATGAAGTCGCCGACGGTCAACGAATTGTTCGGTGGCAACGGCTTTGCCGTCGAAACCGTCGTGCCGAAAAACGAGATCAACATTTTGATTCCCGCGCTCAAAGATCATGGCGCAGAGGACATCATCGAGTTGCCGATTCTCAAGATCGTCGAATAGCGGCCCTTCGGCGCGTGCGTTAGCCGGGGAGGTCGAACACCTGCCCGGGAATAATCAGATCAGGGTTGCCGGGCTCGATGAGCCGGTGCTCGTTGCGTGTAACCAGCGCCCGCCAGTAGTCGGCAATCTCCCCCTCGGTAGGCACCGCGTTGCTGCGGGACGCGACGGTGTCGGCCGCTATTTCCCAAAACGAGTCGCCTGCGGTCACCGTCCATGCGGTGACTGATCGCCCAGTCGGCAGGTTCTCCGTCGTCGCCGGTTCTAGGCGGGTGAGCACGGCGGGCGGAGCCGACGCTGCCCGGTCGTCGCGCTGGCCGGAGGTTGTCGCGTCCGCCTGGTGTGATGTGTCGTCGATTCGTGGCTGACTTTGGGCGGGGGGAGTCGGGGTGTCGTCGACACGCACCATGGTCACCGGCGGCCCGGCGGCGTCGGCGAGAGATACAGCGGGCGTGAGGGTCGCGAGTCCGAGCCCTATCCCAAGCGCCTGTCGAACCATTTTGGGGGTGAGCGCATCAACCACACGCGACCGAAGCCCCACGGCCGAGAGCGCAAACTGGACGGCAAGAACGATCAGCAGATACCACCCGAGCATGAGGCCAAGGACGCGTAGTCCGGTGACGACCAGATCGATAGGGTCGACCGCAGAGACCAAGGCGGCGGTGCGGGGAATCGGCAAGGCGCTAGCAGCGGGCCCGTGAAGGAACCACAGCGCGCACGAACACAAAAGGCCGAGCCTGAACACGCCGAGCTGTTGCTTGTTCGTCGGTCTCATGATTGCTCCAGACGGATAGTGGTCTGCTTGCCGGACGTATCGAGCAGTGCCAGGTAGCCACAGTCAGTGGTTGCCGCGACGTCAGCCGCGGTGTTGGGCACGAGTAGCGCATCGGCTCGCAGCGGTTCACCGGATTCAGGCCATTGCTCGAACACATACACTTCGCCCGAGTAGGGGCGCAGTACCGCTGCAGTGATCTGGCCATCGCAGTTCCAATCACCGGTGGCCAAGCGGTCGGTCGACTCGCCGACCGCATAGCGAATTCCGGCGTGTTCGACGATGAGCTCATCGAGCGCTTCCGCCGGGGGAAGCACCGATGTTTGAGGAAGCGAAGGGACGCTCTGTTCCATCACCGGGCTGGTCGTCGATGTCGTGGTGGTTGGCAGACCTTGGACAGCCACCGTCGGCTCAAGGGTTGGCACCGTGAGCTGTTGTGGTTCTCCTCGGGTGAACACCACCGCCACAGCAACAGCAATCACCAGAATCGAGACAACGACAGCCAGAGGTCTCGGCCGGTCATGGTGACGGGTGCTCGAGCTGTGGGAGAGCGCGGCAGTTACTGCGGCGGCCACGGCGCGTGCCGACGGCCGCCGCGACGGATCGGCATGCATGGCTTGGCTGGCCACGGTTTGCAGGACGTCGACCAAGTGGTTCGCTCGGCTAGGAAGTGACGAGAGCTCGTTGAGTTGGTCGAGACCAAACTGCAACAGTTGACCGAGGCCGAGGATATCTGCGCTCGGGTCATGGTCGCCGGATTCGGAAAAATCGCACAGCAGCGGCCGGCCTTTGGCGTCGAACACCAGATGTTCGGGACGTAGCTGACTATGAACGATCGCTCGTTGGTGCAGATCCGCCAAGGTGGCCGCGAGGAACGCCACTGCGTTGGCGAGGTGCTCGGGTGTCTGCGGCGGATTCGTTTGCCAGGTCTGGTCGCCAACAAACGACGTTCGCAAGACCACCCGACCGTCATCAAACTCCTCGAAGGTAAGAAACTCGGCCACGCCCGGGTGAGCAGCCCGGGCCAGCATCTCGGCCTCGTTGCGGAGTCGGTCGCGATGCACCCCCGCTGCTTCCTTGGTTACGACGATGCTGTCGTCATCCGAGATATCCAGCTCAATCCCCATCCTGGGAATGTACTGAAATTACACGAAATACTCCAAATTGGCTCGTCTTAGGAGGCGCCGATGCCGCTAACCGAGGTCGCCGACGGCGGCCTGTAGCGCTCCGGCGATACAGCTGACCGTGGCGGGAGTGGGTCCGAGTGGTTCTCCATCGGCCCACAGATCGGTTGATCCACCCGAGATCTGCACCGACTGCGCGCGGTGGACCTGCACCTTGGGGTTCTCGAGAAACGACCTATCGGGAACCGAGTCGTAGAAAGTAACGAGCTCGCGCCGAGAAAGCGGGCCGATAGAAACCACGTCGAGGAGTCCGTCGGTGGGGTCGGCGTCGGGACAGATGGCGGTTCCCGAACCAAAGTATCTTGTGTTGCCAATGGCCAGAATCGTCGACTCGACTTCGATCGTGGCGTCGTCGAGTTGAAGCTCTATCGACGCTGACCGCAGTGCGGGCAAGGCAAGGGCTGTTGCGAGTACGTACCGGCGCCCATCGGGGGGCCATGGCAGTCGGTTGGCGACGCGATTCGTGGTCACCGAGAAGCCCTGGGTGATCACCGAGGCCGCCCAGCCGTGCGGCGATCTGAGCAGATCGAGCCGCACCGGGTCACCCAAGGCGGTGTCGACAAGTTGAGCCACGCCGCGACTGGCTGAGTTCCGGATGCCCAAGGCTCGGGCGAAATCATTGCCTGTACCGGCAGGAATGATGCCGAGCGCGACGTTGGTTTGGGCGACGTGCTGGACAACCAGGTTCACCAGCCCGTCCCCACCAACGACCACGATTCTGTCCGCGCCGGAGGCGAGCGCGGCCAAAAGGGCTCGCTCGTTATCTTCGACCGAGTCCTCGCCAAGTGGGGTTACGTCGAGATCGCGGCGTTGGCATTCTGCAAGAACCTCGGCAAAAAGAGTCGCAGCGTGGCCTTTGCCTGCCGAGGGGTTGACCATGACGGCGATGGTCACGGGCCACCGGTTTCTTTGTAGAGAACCGATGCGCCAGCGCTGTTGATGGCCGTGGTGATAGTGGTGACGACCATCGTGAGCACGAGACTAAGGGCAATTGCTGCCGGACCGGTGACGATCTCCTGCACCGTGATCGAGGCCGGACTTCCGTCGTTGTCGAGGAGATCCTCAACAACCGCTTCATCGACACCGCTCCCGGTTATCGCTCCGAGCGGGTACGTGATTGCCTGGCTGCCGAGCGAAACGGCCCAGCCACAAAGCGCGATAATGACCAGCCGGCCAAGCACCGCCCAGAAACGGCCCTTACCGCTCACACCTGCGGCCTCCTTGAACAGGTTCGACCCTTTCGGTGCGACAGCCGCGGCGACGGTGAAGAACGAAAAGACCTTCACCCACAGGAAAACTACGAGCGGAATAGCGAGGAGAACCACAACGACTGCAATAGCCGCTCCTCCGAAGGCGATGAGTGCAACCAGAATTCCGACGAACACCGCCGCCGCTACTGCGAGCAAGATGCCAAACCCCAGATAGCGAGGGAATGCCCCGACCGCGGCGCGAAGCGACGCTGTCCATGGCGGTTTGGGCTCGGTTAGTGATCCATATGCCTGGTGGGCGACCGACAGGGTGAAGATGGCGTAACTGAACATGGCGAGCAGGATCGCCGCGGCGACAGGCACCAGCCAGGCTGCGTTCCAACCACTGGTTTGCACGCAGTCGAACCCGTCGGTTTCGAGCCCGCCGGTTGTTCCATCAATGCCGGTCCAACAATCTGGGTCGTCGAAACGAATCGTGCGGATCGAACCCCAGCCGATGCCGAGGAGGAGGAGGGTCGCCGGAAGAATCGTGACCATCAGCAGCGTAAAGATGTGACCGGCGCGGCTGACGATGGTGCGAAAGGTTAGGCCGATCCAGTCCGAGATGGGTGAAAGACCTCCCGAGCCCGGGTCGACCTCGCCGTTGACGCCTTGGCCGACGCTGGTGTTCGCTGTCCAGGTCGTGCCGTCCCACCAACGGAGCGAGCCAGGCTGCCACGGATCGGGATACCAGCCCGGGGGAGTCGTGGATGTCGAGCTCGGCGGTGACGGCGCGTTGGGCGGAGGTTCAAACGCGTTGCCAGAGGGTTCATTGCCCTGATTGCCGGGCGGTACAAAGTCGCTCACAGAAGTTCCTTAGAAATGCCACGGAAAGGCGGAGAAGTCCTGATCGCGTTTCTCAAGAAATGCATCGCGACCTTCCTGGGCTTCGTCGGTCATATACGCCAGCCGTGTGGCCTCGCCTGCAAACACTTGCTGGCCAACAAGTCCATCGTCGATCAAGTTGAACGAGAACTTTGCCATGCGCTGCGCGGTTGGACTCTTCGACACGATCGTCGCACCCCAGGCGAGGGCGGTTGTTTCGAGATCCGCGTGGGGAACCACCTTGTTCACCATGCCCATTGCGTGCGCTTCGTCGGCCGAGTAATCCATGCCAAGAAAGAAGATCTCCCGAGCCCGCTTTTGGCCGACTTGGCGAGCGAGGTACGCCGAGCCGAAGCCGCCGTCAAAGCTTGCGACGTCGGTATCGGTTTGCTTGAAGATGGCGTGTTCTTCGCTCGCGATGGTCAGGTCGCAGACCACGTGAAGGCTATGGCCGCCGCCGACAGCCCAGCCGGGAACCGCCGCTACAACAATTTTGGGCATGGTACGGATCAGGCGCTGCACTTCGAGGATATGGAGCCGGCCAACCCTCGCTGGGTCGATGGAGTCTGCTGTGTCGCCCTCGGCGTACTTGTAGCCGTCTTTGCCACGAATTCGTTGATCGCCACCTGAACAAAATGCCCAGCCGCCATCTTTGGGCGATGGTCCGTTGCCGGTGATGATCACACAGCCGACGTCGGGAGTCATGCGTGCGTGATCGAGCGAGCGATACAGTTCGTCGACCGTTTGAGGGCGAAAGGCGTTTCGTACTTCAGGACGGTTGAAGGCAACGCGTACGACACCGTGGTCGTTCGATCGGTGATAGGTGATATCGGTCAGATCGAAGCCGGGCACTTCGGTCCACAACGTGGGGTCAAAAATTTCGGAAATCATTACCCCGCAGCCTAGGGCGTCAGCTTCGAAGGTGCGGTGAGCAGTGGCCGACAAGGTCCCATCGCTGTGCTGCGACGAGCGAACGATCGAGAAACGCCCTGAAGCGGGCCTTCATGCGCTCGCCGTTGGCCCCGTAAGCCGAGGTATCTGCCATATTCGGCACCGGTTGGCACGCGACTGGGTACAGGGTTCCCCACGCGAGTTCCTCGACGACCTTGTCGTGACTCCAGTTCGGCCCGCCTGAAGCCAGAAGCGTCGCCCGGTAGTGGTCAAGGAGTTCGTCTTCGCGAGCAACGAGTTCGTCAGATGCACTGGTGGCAAGAAGCCACGCAAGATCGACGCCAGGGAAACTGCGCAAACAGGTTTGCCAATCGAGGACGACTGTCTCGTCTGCGGTGTGGATCATATTGTCGAGTTCGAAATCGATATGGGTGAACGTCCACGGCCGATTGGCATAGGCATCCAGCCAGTACTCGGTGTCGTTGATCCACGAGCCTTCACAGAACGCCACCACATCAGCCGGGTAAACCGTTGGCTCCGCGGCCTGAAACGCTGCCCATGACTCTTGCGTGATCGGAATGCCGAGCTTGAGCGATTCGGTTTGCCAGTCGAGCATCCAGTCGATGTTGAGCAGATCGTCGCTCATCCAGAACTGGCCATGCATGGTGGCCATCTTGCCAACCAACTCGGCCATCGTTTCAAGAGACGCTCCGTCGAAAATATCGCCGTCGGCGCCATCGATCTTCTCAATGAGCAGCATGTGGGCTGACTTGTCGTCGGCCTCAGCGTTGACGAAACACTTCGGCACGCGCATCGGCACCCGATGCGCCAGATCGCGATAGAAGCCAGCCTCGCGGATGTAGTTTTGCATCACCGAGTTGTACAGCCGAGCGATGTCGTCATCGAGAGGGCATTTGGCGACCATCGATGTTGGCAAGTCGGTGGGGCCACCCCACGCAATATCGACAATTCCGACTTCGCCTAAGGCTCCGACGATGCCTGGCATCGGTGTTGCAGTCACCGACTGTACGCCCGGATGTTCGGTGCCTGATTGTTCGAGAGCGTGGTTGAGCCACGCCGCGTCTATCCCCGAAACCGAGTTTGGAATGTCCATGCCGCTGTTCCCCCGTTGCGTGTCGTCTACCAGTGCCGATCGTAGCGACCTGGCAGACAGGACAGGAGATACTGCTATCAGGAGGGATCAAACAATGTGGCGCCGAGGCCTGGGGCTGCCAGCGTCGACAGCATGCCGTCGGTGAGGTCGAATCCACCCGACGCGACGTCGCTGGCAAGGTCGAGGCTTCCGTCGAGATCGAGATAGCGGGTGGCCGGGGATGCGAGAGCTGCATGCAGGGCCGCTGCAATACTGACCACGCTCTCGTCCATGCATCCCCACATCAGTTCGGTGCCGGTCGCCTCGGCCACATCGGCTATGCCGAGAGCCGGGCTAATACCTCCGCATTTCATGAGCTTGATATTGAAAATCCCGGCCAATGATGGTGGTCCTGCCAGGCGATGGGCATCGCTCGGCGCGTGAAGTGACTCGTCGGCAGCTATGCGGCGCCGATCGTCGTCGCTGAGGGCTAGCAGGTCGTCGTCGGCTTCAGCTGGGAGAGGTTGTTCGACAAACTCGACGTCGAAGGTGTCGGTCTCGACGAGGAACCGAGCGAGGTCATCGATGGTGTAGCCCTGGTTCGGGTCTACCCGAAGTGTCGGGCCAGCTCCGATATGTGTACGGAGGGCGCCGAGTCGTTCGATGTCTTCATCGACCGACTTTCCTAGCTTGACCTTGATCGACCGGAAACCGCGGCCGAGGTATTCGTCGGCCTCCGCCAAGACCTCGTTCAAATCTTCTTTGATGCCGATAGTGATCGAGGTGGGGAGCGCGGTATGCGCTCGACCGAGAAGGTCGACGACAGCAAGGTCGGCATTGCGGGCGACCGCGTCGTACAGCGCCATGTCGAGCGCCGCTCTCGCCGCCGGGGCCGCGTTGTAGGCGTCGCGAACGAGCCCGCACGTTTCGTCGAGATCGATGGTGCGGCCAACCAAGCTTGTCGCGGCGTCTGCAAGCGCAGCTGCGGCGTCGTCGTCGCTTTCGCCAGTGATCAGCGGCGCTGCAGATGCGGTGCCGATGCCGGTGACGCCTTGGTCGGTGTGAATCTCTACCGCGTGGTTGGTGACCGAGGTAAAGGTCGTGAACGCGATCGTGTATGGGCGGGTGAGCTCCATGTCGTGGAGTCGGTGGACGATCTTGCTGATTTTCATGCCGGGGTGCCGCCGATGGTGTGGTCGTTGATGTAGCGGCGCAGTGGGGCGACGAGCCGTTCGACACCGTCGAGTAGGGGTGCGACCACTGGGACGTCGAGCTCGCCGTCGAGGCGCTGCTGCTCCGCCCGAAGCTCAGCGTCGGTCATGTTTTCACCGTTGAGGCACACACCCAAGACGTTCGATCCGTAGTGCGCGATAAGCGAAATCTCGTCCGCGACTGCAGGGATGCGGGCGTCGACCGCCTCGCAGCCGTCGAACCACGGGCGTCCGGGAGCATGCTGCAGAATCGCTCCTTTCGCGGCGCCCGAAAGTAGCAACTCCGAGCCGCATGGCCCCGACGGGTTCCGAAGCGCCGATTGCCCCTCGAGGAGGATGATTTCGGGTTTGGTCGCCTCCCAACAGCTGAGCACGGCGTGTTCAAGCTCGCCGCTCACAAAGTCGTTGGGCACCGAGTCGAGCACGAAACTGTGGGCGACACCCTGTAGCCATCCGGTTTGCCCGGTAGCCACCATCTCTGCGTGGGTCCCGGCGTCACCGAGTGCGTGCAAAAGCATGCGGGTTGTGGTGCGTTTGCCCACGGCGCAGTCGGTACCGAGCACCGCCAATCTTGGTGCCGGTACGTCGTGGATGGCTCCGGTCCAGAAATGCAGCTCAGATCGTGGTGGGGGTTTTCGCAGGTCGACCAAGGTGAGGCCCTTTTCGGCTGCCAGGTCGGCGAGTTCGGGAACGTCACATAAGTAGTCATGAACCCCGGCAACCACCGAAAGGCCGGCCTGTAGTGCATCCTTTGCCGCATCGCGCAGGGTTGGGGTGAGGTGCCCGCCATGGGTCGCGACACCGATGATGGCCCATTCCGGCGGCTGCGCGGCGACCGACACAAGCTCGGCGATCGTCGCGGCGACGGGGATGTTGCGGTGGGTCCCGTCGAGAACCTCGCCAGCGTCTTGTCCTGCGCTTCGTGCATCGACAACACCAACGATTGTGTAGCGGTCGGTTTCACGAATCAGGCCGTGAGCGACCTTTGCGTAGCTCTCGTGAAGGCGTCCGGCCGTAAGAACGACCGCGGCCGGCGGGTTAGGAGTTGCAACCATGCGTCGAGACTGTAGTGGTCGACGGGGTACTGCGTGGTTTCCGGATGGCGACGTGGCCAAAGCGGTGCAGGGCTTGCCAGATGAGGGTGAGCAGAAAGATGACAGAGATGAGAGAGGTGAGAGAGATGAGGGAGGTGTGAGAGGTGGGCAAGGTAAGCAAGATGAGCGAGTGACAAAAGTCGCCCAAAAGGGGGCAAATCCATCAAAGAATGCCGAAGTTATTGTTGCTCGTGTTGCTAAAGTGGGCAAAGTTCGTCATGTAAACTCCTGTTGTTACTTTGGTGCGTGCGGAATTTGTCATTGATGTAATCCATCCGTAACCATTGGGGTTCATGTTTTTTCGCAGCAACGTTCGTTCCCCTTCTTGTTGTACGCCCACCCTGCTGTCGGCCGATGGCCCTGCATCGAGCGCTAGCTCTTCAGGAGTGCGACGCACGATCCTGGTCGGTGTCATCTGCATTGTGCCGCTACTTTCGTCGACGCTTGCGAGCGCCCAAGAAGGCCAGCAGCCCCCGGCACTCGAGGTGCCGGCAACCGCTAGCGTCAACGCAGCGATCGATCTTCTCGAAGTCAAAATTGAGCTATTGGAAAGTGAACAGGTTGAGTTTCGCGGGCTGGCGACCGGCGCCCTCCAGGCCGCGGGGCGCGGCGACATCGAGATAGACGTCGCCCGCGAACTCTCGCGTGCATCACGCGCGCTCACCACCGCCAACGACGAAGAGATTCGCCGCTTGGAAGCAATGGTAAGCGCCGGGCTGCCGTGGGGTATTCCCGTCGCCGTCTTCCCCGTCGCCGAGGTCACCGAGTTCGTCAACAGCTGGGGCTTCGCTCGCTCGGGAGGGCGCCGCCACAAAGGCACCGACGTACTCGCACCCAATGGCGCAAACCTGTTTGCCATCGAAGGCGGGCTTATCGAACGGCAAAGCAACAGCCAACTCGGCGGGTTGTCGGTCTACCTCCTCGGAGATTCTGGTGCCCGCTACTACTACACACACCTTTCCGAAATGGGCCCACAAGCCGCTGGCGACCGCGTAGAGGCTGGCGAAGTACTCGGCTTCGTCGGCGACTCGGGCAATGCTCGAGGCACACCACACCTGCACTTCCAGTGGGCACCCGACGGCAAAACCGGCTGGCAGAACCCCTATCCGCTACTCGAAGCCCTGTGGGTCGCCGAGAACAACACGGCCCCGCCAGTCCGGTGACCTGGAGGGCCTGACGTGCGACTACCTGAACTGTCCGAGTGCTTCCTGCGCCCCGTCGGCCATAACCAACACCGATGCCGAGCCTCTCGTAGCGTTCGCAACGGGAAGGGCAACCGTTTCGGGACTCTTTGCACTCAGTTTCCTGGCGAAGTCCGACGCCTCAGCGAACGACAAGGCATCGTCGATGCGAACGTCGTCGGTGACCGCAGTAGCGATCCGGTTGAGGTTGACGGGGTTTCGCACCGAAGTGATCTTGGCAAAGATTGCACGCAAGAAGATTTGTTGCCGCTCGATACGTCCAAGATCACCGGTGCCGTCGACCCTCGGCGAGCCATCGATGACCTCGGTGTACGCCCGAGAACGCACATAGGCAAGCGCCTCAACTCCATCGAGTGTCTGGAGTCCTGGGCTCGTGATATCGAGTCCCGATTTTCGGTCGTAGGTCACGTGATCAAAGGTGACGTCGATTCCGCCAAGCGCGTCGACCAAACCTTTAAAGCCCGCGAAATCAATCTCGATGTAGTGGTGCACCGGAACGCCAAGGCTCGTCTGCACCGTCTCAATCAGGCGTTCTGGCCCGCCTTGGATAGCGGTGTTAATCCGTTGCTCGCCGCCTGTTCCGGCGATCGGTACCCACAGGTCGCGGGGGAGCGGCAACATGACGTTGCGACCCTGCTCGACGCGAAGCAACACCACCGTGTCAGTGCGCTCGCCGCCAACATCGCCGATGACGCCGGCATCGGGAGCATCGGGATCGAGGTTCTCTCGTGAATCGGATCCCACGATTAGAAAGTTCTCGCCCGGCCCGCCGGTTGCGGACAACGTGCCGGCAGTTTCGACCCGTTCGATCGATGAGAAGCTTCGCGATAGATACAGCACCTCAGCAATACCGACGATGGCAACAACGAGCAGTGCTACCACCAACCAGCGAAGCAGCCGACGCTTACGCCGACGCCGCGGTGGCGGCACAAAGTCTGGTTGTGGGGGCTCGGTGGTCCTCGCCGAGCGTCGACCCTGCTGGGGTTCGGGGGCGGGAACCGAGAACGACCGACCATCAACCGCAGGTTCGTACTCGTCTTCAAAGACACCGTCTTCAAAATTACTGTCTTCAAAAACACCGTCGTCAAAAACACTGTGGCCGGCTGGCGGATCAAACTCGGCCGCTCGGCGGCGCGGCCTGTCTGGCCGACGCGGGTTACCCGAACTCATGCGTTCCAACCTGCACTACAACCTGCATTACAACCTGCATTTCTCGGCTTGCATACCGTTACCGCGAAGTCGGCGGTAGATTGGTTTCCTGCGGGCGGAGCCGTACTTCGGCAACCGCATCTGGGACTGTATTGTGCCTCTGAAAATCAAAAATAACGTCGCGCTGCGATCATTGGCCATGCTGATGAGTCTTTTGATGTTGCTTTCTTCTTCGGCGTACGCATCCGAGGAAGAAGAACTAAAGACCGAGATCGAGCAAGCAAAGGCCGCGCGAGAACAAGCACAGGAAAAGGCATCTCAAGCAGCGGCTACCGTCGATTTGGTTGCCGCCGAGGCAGCCGAAGTGCAAGCGGCACTCGACGCGGTCACCGAAGCCGTCGACGCACAACTGGCCCGCGTCGCTGCTGTGAAACTCGACCTTTCGAACGCGCGACAATTCGTCAAGGACAACCGGGCCCGCCAAGACGCAATTGCTGTCACCATCGAGACAGCAGTGGTCGACGCCAAGCGTTTCGCTGTCGACGCATACATGGGTACAGCCGACCCAGACGAGGTGTGGCTTGAAACGTCGGATCTCTCGCAGTCAGTGCGGAAAGTCAGCTATCTCGACGTCGTAAATCAAGATCGCGGCGACAGTTTTGATGACCTGCGCCAACTTCGCGCCGACCAGGATGACGCCACCGAAGCAGCCCGACAGGCGAAGGCCGATGTAAAGGCCTTAAGCGAACAGGTCAACGCCGAGCTGGAGCTGCTTGAAGAGCGCCTGACAGTACAGGAACGCTTGAAGGCCGATGTCGAGCGACGTCTCGATGAATGGATTCGCACCAAAGAAGACTTCCTCGAAGAAGAAGAAGAGTTTGAGCGCGAAATCCGCAAGAAAGAGGCGGCGCTCGATGAACTCCTCAATCCGCCGCCGCGCAACGGTTGGGTCCGCCCCACCGCTGGCAAGATCGGCTCAGGTTTCGGACTACGCCGGCATCCAATCCTCGGATACAGCCGCATGCACAACGGTATCGATATGAGCGGCGGCACCGGCGATGCCATCGTCGCGGCCGCCAACGGCGAGGTCATCTTTGCTGGTTGGTACGGCGGTTGTGGCAATACCGTGATCATCGCTCACGGTGGCGGACTTACCTCTCGCTACTGCCACCAGGCTGACGGTCACATCAAGGTGTCGGTTGGCGAAAAGGTCACGGCCAATCAGCGAATTGGCGGCGTTGGGTCGACCGGGCTGTCGACAGGACCACACCTGCACTTTGAGATTCGGTTGAACGGTGCCGCCGTAAACCCGCTCGATTACCTTCCCTAACGAACTCGCCAAACCCTGCTCCGGGTCTGTTGCTGGAGTTCTTTGGCTCACTTTGGGCCTCGCATAGCGTGACCAGCGTTGTTTGTGTTAGCAATGTTGCCTAAGTAAACGGGAGCGAACGCTAGTGGGTCTTGCGACTCATTTCGCGGATCCTCACTGGAAATGCCGACTTGGCTGAGCCAAAATTGGCTTTCGGCGACCAAATACGGAGTGATGAAAGACGATGGCAAACGACAGAGGCCTTACGGGGCGAGATGTCATAGCAAAGACGTTCTCAGCGAAGAGCCGCAAGGGGTACGACCCCACAGAGGTCGACACCTATCTCGAGCAGGTCGCCGCACAGATCGACTCACTCCACGCCGAGATTGGCCGCCTCAGCGCCGAACTCGACGCGTGTGTGGTCGAGCGCAACAAGCTCGCATCAGCACCACCGGCCCCCGCACCGGCACCGGCACCTGAGCCAGTTATGGCAGCCGCCCCGGTCGCCGTCGCTGCTGCGGCGGAACCCGTCGAGGGTCCGGCACAACGAGCTGCGAACGAAGAAGCAGCCGAGGTCATCTTGCGCATGGCTCAGAAAGCTTCGGCCGACGCGATTGGTGAAGCTCGCATGCGAGCCGACGAAATCATCGCCGAGGCCGACATTCGGTCCACCGAAATTGCACGCGAAAGCGACCGCAAAGCATTCGAAGCCGCAAGCCGTTTGCAGGGCGACCTTCGCAACCTCGAAGGCGAAGTTGACAACCGGAAACTCGAACTCGAACGAGTGGAGGGGGCAATCATCGTCGAGCAGCACCGTCTCCGCCAGATGGCCGACGATCTTATGGATCTCGCATCGACCTACAGTCCTCCAATGCCGGCTCCCGCTGACTCAGGAGCAGACGTCATCGATCTCACTGCATCTGAGGACTCAGACGCCCCTACAGCGGGCTAGAGCGCAAACTCGTCGCAGTACGAATCGCAACGCCAAAGATGACCTGTCGTGGTTCGGCAGGTCATCTTTGCGTTTTCCGGCTCCATCGAGCCGACGCGAACCGGACAGCGACTAGAGCGCCTTCGGCGAATAGGGTTGCGACGTGCTCGCAGCGATCGGTGACCTTGTTGAAGATGTAGTGGTCCACCTGCAAGCCGATCCTCGGAAAGGTACCGATACCCCCGCCACTATCGTCCGACGACGGGGCGGCAGCGCAGCAAATGTCGCAGCGTTAGCGGCAGCTTCAGGTACCCCATCGAGGTTCATCGGTCAGGTCGGCGACGATCCGTTAGGGCACCGTCTTGCCGACGATCTTCGGGCCAACGGGGCCGATACGGCGATCACCTTTTTTGGCACCACTGGCTCAATCGTTGTTCTCGTCGACGCTCGCGGCGAACGGACGTTTTTGACCGACCGAGGTGCGACCGCACACTTGGCAGGCGTTGAGGCGTCGGTGCTCGACGACGTTGAGGTGTTGCATGTGCCCGCCTACTGTCTGGCCCAAGACCCGCTTGCCCGCACGGCATCTCGTCTCGCTGGCGACGCGGTGGCGGCTGGAATCCCCGTATCAGTGGACTTGTCGTCGGTGGCTGTTATTGCCGATTTCGGTGCAGCCGAGCTGCGATCGTTTGTCGAAACGTTGGCTCCGGCGGTGGTTTTCGCGAATCACGAGGAGCATCGGGCTCTGGGGTTGTCCGAGCGTGAACCGGTGGTAGGCGCTGGGGTCACAATCGTGAAGTCGGGTGCAAAGCCAACCTTGATCATCGGACCCAAAGGCGACGTGCTTTCGGTGCCAGTGCGGCCGGTGCCCGAAGTACGCGACACAACAGGCGCCGGTGACGCCTTCGCCGCCGGCTACCTCAGCGCGTTTATGTCCGGCTCCTCGCCACGCGTCGCGGTCGATGACGCACACCGTTTGGCCGCTCGGGTCCTCGGTTTCGCTGGCGCCGCGCTTTCGTAGCATCGAATCCGCTTGCGCATGATTCCTTGGTTCGGTAAAAATCTTGAGAGGCCGTCTGGGGACAAGACGGCGAGCACGGGGGAGTGCTACTCATGCATACTGAGCGGTTACTACGGAGTTTGTTGGGCGAGGACTATGCAGGTCTTCGGGTAGAGGTCTACGACGGCACCATTGTTGGTGACGCAGCCGCCGAGACGACGGCTCGCATCGTGTCGCCCGACTTCTTTCGCCGAGTGATCTTGGGTCGAGCGTCCGAACTCGCCTTCGGGCGAGCGTTTGTTGCTGGTGATGTGGAAATCATCGGCGACATCTACGGCGTGCTCGGACTGCGCGACAGGGTCGGTAAGGTCCCGATCGATCGCACCATGCTCGCAGATACAGCTCGCGTTCTGGGGCTAGGCAGCGTTCGCGACCTCGTCAACCTCCGCCCGCCGCCTCCGCCCCCCGAAGAGATCCGTATTGCTGGTCGGGTGCATACCAGGACGCGCGACGCTGCATCGATCTCTTCGCACTATGACGTGTCGAATGAATTCTACGAGCTGTTCCTCGATAGCTCGATGACCTACTCCTGCGCTGTCTACAATTCGCCGGAGGATTCGCTCGAGCAGGCACAATGGAACAAGTACGATCTGATCTGCCGCAAGCTTGGACTTCGGCACGGTATGCGCCTCCTCGATATCGGCTGTGGTTGGGGGTCGATGGCCATCCACGCAGCACGCAACTACGGCGTCGACGTGGTGGGTGTCACTATTAGCCGCGAGCAACAGGAGCTGGCGGCCAAGCGCGTTGCGCTTGCCGGCCTCGCTGACCATATCGAGATTCGGTATCAGGACTACCGCGACATCGACGACGACCCGTTCGACGCAGTGTCATCTATTGGCATGTTCGAACACGTCGGCGAGCGCCGACTCGCCGAGTACTTTGGCCAGATCCACTCGTTACTTGTGCCCGGCGGACGCGTGCTCAACCATGCCATTAACCGGTCGATCGAACAGGCGCAGGCACGGGTAGACCCGAGGGGATTCGTCGGCCGGTTTGTTTTTCCTGATGGCGAGCTCCTCGAGACTGGTCAGGTTGTTTCGGCGATGAACCGAAGCGGTCTCGAAGTGCGGCACGTCGACTCTTTCCGCGAGCACTACGCGCTCACGCTTCGCGAGTGGGTGAAGCGACTGGAGGAACGTTGGACCGACGCTGTTCGGTTGACGAGTCCGGGTAGGGCGAGGGTGTGGCGGCTCTACATGGCAGGTTCGGCGCTCGGGTTTGAGACAAACGAGTTCAACCTTACGCAGATTCTTGGTGTGAAGTCTTTGGGTGGCGGAGCGTCCGCGATGCCACTTCGTGTCGACTTCGGCCCCGGTCAGCCGGGTCCGATCTGACCCGAAGCGTCCTTTGCGGCCAGCCAGGTCGCTTCTTGATGTCCTTTTGGCGTTGACGGCTCGCCGTTCACCCACGGCCAAAGTTCACCGGCGATCCGCCGCCAATTGGCGGTGGCTTCGAGGTGAGCGAGCAGTGCATACAACCCGAGGTTGATGCGCTGAATCAACGCGAACGAAGGAGGGACGTTCGCATATTTGAGGATCTGGTTCGTCTTGTGATCAAAGGTACGCCGAAGCGTCTCCGACGCATACTCGGCGTCGAGGGTCATTGGTCCATCGTTTCGCACGATTTCGTAGAAATGCAGAAACCACTCATGGATTTCAGCATCGGAGAAAGGAGCGTCGCGTTGGAGTAGACCGCCATCTTCAAGAGCGGCGCGGAACTCCGGTTGCTGATCAGCCAGTACCGATTGAATCAGCTGGCCAAAGAAATCGGTCTCTTGTTCATCGAATCGCCGCACGAGACCAAAATCGAGAAACGTTACGTGTCCGCCCGGACGAAACAGATAGTTCCCGGGATGCGGATCGCCATTGAAGGCCCGCAACCGATACAAGCTACGAAAGACAAAGCGGAACATCGTCTCTGCAGCCAAGTTCTGCTCTTCTTGGCTCCAGGTTTCGAGTTCGGAGAACCTGGCCCCCTCGGCAAACTCGGTGGTAAGCACTCGTTTCGACGATAAATCGTCGAACACTTCGGGCACGTGAATGAACGGATGACCCCGGTAGAAGTCGGCAAAATGTTTCTGATTGGCTGCTTCCATTTCGTAGTCGAGTTCTTCGCCGATGCGGATCTTTAGCTCTTCGGCCAATGGTCCCGGATCGAGGCCAGGAAAGATCATCGACATGATGCGACCAAGCAAGTCGGTGTTGTCGAGGTCAGCAGCGATGGCGTCGTCGATGCCGGGGTATTGCACCTTGACGACGACCTCGCGTCCATCGTGGGTTGTCGCGCGATGCACCTGGCCAATCGACGCTGCGGCGATCGGCTCGGGCGAGAAGTCGGCAAAGATCGAATCGAGATCAAACCCAAGCTCTTTTTCGACCGCCCATCGTGCGAGCTCGGCGTCCATTGGCGGCGCGTCCTGTTGTAGCTGGCCAAGCGCGAGCTTGACCGGTTCAGGCAGTCCGTCGTCAAGATAGCTGGCCATCTGGCCAAGCTTCATGAGCGCGCCTTTCATCTCTCCGAGCTGATCGGCGATGTGTTGCGCTGTGCGCGCTTGGAACTCTGCGTCGAGATCTTCACGGCGCTCCTTGGGGGTGACAACACGTCGCGCTTTGTGCGCAGCGGCCTCGAGACCTAGGCGGGTCGACATCAGCGCGACTGCTCGGTTGCGGTCGAAACGTGTTGTTTTGCTTACGCCACCTTTGCCCGGCTGCGTCGAACCGTCGCCGAGACCATCGACTGCCGTTGCGGCCCTCCGAGAAGCCATCAGGTGTCTGGCGACAAGGGCTACCGATGGGAGGACTACCGATGCGAGGCCGAAGAGGCGGGCGAGCTTCATCTTAGGAGGCTTCCATAGGTCGCGGCGTCGCGGTGACCGCTGTGGCGGTGACATCGGGCGCGCGTTTGGCGACGGGATGTTTCATGCGATGCTGGAGGTTGTGGACCGGCTGCAGGCATGCGAAATTCTCGGGCTCGGTTTCGACGTTTCGCCGACCGAAGCCAGGCTGCGGTATCGGCGCTTGGTGCGGGCGAACCACCCTGACATCATCGGACCTGTTGGTAACGATCTGACCGTCCTTTTCAACCAAGCGATGGCGGTTTTGGAGATAGCCCCCGACGAGACTTCTCTTGGTACTTCCGAGGGCCAAGCTACCCGCGACGATGTTGTGGTTATCGACGATGGTTTGGCGGTCGAAATGCCTGCCGATGAGCTTTTCATCCGCCTTGCGCACGCGTTGGATGTGGTCGGCACATTGACGTTCAGAGACGACAGTTCGGGATATCTTGAAGCAGTAGTGTCGCTCGACGGGTCTCCGGCCAGCCAACTGGTGGTCAACTTGCAAGGTCGGGGCTCCTTTACCGAAGCGTCTTTCACCCTCGAGTCCATGGGCACCGAGACACCGCCCGATCTGGCTGAAGTTGTGCGCCGGATTCGCGACGCTTTGCAGCGTCAAGCCGACGCTTAGACGCTTAGACGAAGCTGACGGCTGTGGGCGACGGCTGCACAAGCGTCGGCGCGTGCAGCAGCACCCAAGATACCGTTGCCGTCTTGACGTCGGAGTGCGAAACCAATGGCGGCGTGGATGCCCACGGAGCGCAGTGCAGCATCGATAGCGTTGGCGCATCGTTCTGTGGCGCCAACATCGGCCACGGGGATGATCAACACAGAGATCTCGTGTGGGGAGAGCACGCCGACACGATTGGTGAACTCGAGCTGGTCTTGGAGCAGGTTCACGATCTTGTTGGTTCGCGCGTCGGCCGCATCGGACGAAACATTGTCGATGCCCACTGCGTGGCTTGGCCCGTGATCGATACTGATAACACCTGCCTGAAAGCCGGTTCGTTCGCACCGCAGGTCTTCTTCGGCGAGTAGGTGACGCCATTGCATCGCCCCGGTGAGTGCCTTAACCCGTCGCGTGGGCGCAGGTGCCGGGGCGTCGGCCTTTGTGGGGGTGCCGAGGTTGTGGTTGTTTGTGTGATCTACCATTACCACTCTCCAGGTTTGTTGTCGGAAACAAGTGGCCCCGGATTCCGCCCGATTCCCTTGTGGTAGGCCCGTCGGCACACAAACATCGAAGCTGAGCTTTTGTCCGCAATTTATCCCGACTGTTATGAGAAGTGCATGACTACATCACCGCCGCCAGAAGAAACCGTGTCCTTCGTGGGCGGCACAGGAGCGACCTTGAGCGGCGTCTTACACCGAGCCGTCGGCGTCCCAAAGGGCGCTGTGCTGCTCGCACACTGCTTTTCGTGTGGCAAAGATGTTCGCACCAATGTTCGACTTGCAAAGGATCTTGCCCGTGGCGGGTACGCGGCGTTTCGCTTCGACTTTACGGGTCTTGGCGAGTCAGGCGGAGCCTTCGAGGCCACCAGTGTGAGCTCGAATGTCTCTGACCTGAGCCGTGCAGCCATGACCCTCATTGCTCTCGGGTTCGGTCCGTGTGCGCTCGTCGGTCATAGTCTCGGTGGGTCCGCAGCGCTACTCGCCGCCCACCGCCTCAAAACGGTCACAAGCATCGTCACTATTGCCTCGCCAAGTTCGGTCGACCACGTTCGACATCTTTTCACCGACCACGAGTCCACCATCGCCGCAGTGGGTAAAGCTGAGGTCTCGTTGGGTGGCGAGCCCTTCTGCCTCGGCCAGACGTTCCTTGACGACCTCGAGGCGCATGATGTTCTACGCGCCGCACGCGGGCTCGCACGGCCCTACCTCGCCATCGTTGCGGGCAACGATACGGTCGTCAGTCCACAAAATGGTGCGGATCTCGTGGCAGCCGCGGGGGAGGGCGCACTCCTTCGAACTGTCGAGGGCGCCGACCATCTTTTCTCGCAGCGGCCCCATGCTGATGCACTCGCCAGTCTGCTTCTCGAGTTCCTCAATAACGAAGTAGACAAGGAATCTTTTTAGCCCTCTGAGCTGCACGTTTAGCAAAACAAGGCGTCGAAATCGGCCGAGCCTGTCATAGGCTGTCTGCATGATTGTTGTATGCAGTCAACAACCCCTGGCCAACAGTCCTGTCAAACCATTGCCGCCAGCAACGTGCTGAGCGCCGATCAGCGCCGGTTCCGACGGCAGCTTATCGAGCAGTGTTTCGCCTCTGGCGTGCCGATCGACCGTGAGGTGCTGACCATCATCTTGGCGGCGAAGGCCGAGCGCGACGAGCCGTTTCGCTGGTGGACCGCGTCGACAGTTCGAGAACTGTTGTGGATCGATGTTGTCGATTGGTGCCTGGTGGCGGGTATCGAGTTGCCAGGCAGCGTTCCCGAAACCATGTGGGCGCTCGTCGGCGCACTGCCGGTTAGCGCCGAGCAGATCATCGAGCTGCGAGAACCCCTCACCCAAGATGGTGGCCTCGACCGCAATGGTCGTCGCCGAGCAGCAAAGCGCCGCCACCCGAGCCGCAAGCGGGTTGGCTAAACGCCCAAAAGCGAACAAAGCGACCAAAAGAGAAGGAGCCCCGGCAACGGTTGTTGCCGGGGCTCCTTTCGTTTTGTCGTTGTGTTCGTTTAGCCGACGAACGCCGAAGCGAATACCAGAGAAACGATGGTCATGACCTTCAACAAAATGTTCATGGCCGGACCAGAGGTGTCTTTAAACGGATCGCCAACGGTGTCGCCGACAACCGCTGCCTTGTGCTGATCGCCGCCTTTTCCGCCATGGGCGCCAGCTTCGATGTACTTCTTGGCGTTGTCCCAGGCACCACCGGCGTTAGCCATAAAGATGGCCAGTGCGAAGCCGGTGACAAGAGCGCCAGCCAGCAAGCCGCCGAGCGCATCGACGCTGACGAAACCAACTGCCAGTGGCACCACGATTGCGAGTGCACCGGGGATAATCATTTCTTTCAGTGATGCTGCGGTTGAGATCTCGACGCATCGGGCCGAATCGGGGATGACCCCTTCTTTGCCTTCACGAAGTCCCGGAATCTCCCTGAACTGGCGCCGGACTTCCTCAATCATTTCGTTCGCGGCACGACCAACGGCATCGATGGTGAGTGCGGCAAACAGGAACGGCAGGCCTGCGCCAAGGAACAGACCAATGAAGACGTCGACCTCGCCAATGTTGAGGTTCAGCTCGCCACCGGCTTCACGGATGGCGAACTCGAAGCTCTTGAACAGCGCAAGCGCAGTGAGCGCCGCCGAACCAACGGCGAACCCCTTCGCAATGGCTGCAGTGGTGTTGCCGAGGCTGTCGAGAGCGTCGGTGACTTCGCGGACTGACGGATCGAGATCGGCCATTTCTGCGATGCCGCCGGCGTTGTCAGCAATCGGCCCATACGCATCGACCGATACAACCACACCGGTGGTTGCAAGCATGCCGATAGCGGCAACAGCGATTCCGTAGATACCGCCTTCGAGGCTCTGAATGTCGTCGGCGAACGCATACTCGCCGCCCCAGTAGGCCACGCCGACGCCAACAAGGATGAGCACGACCGACGAGGCGACCGAGACCATGCCTGCACTAATACCGGCGAGAATCGTGGTCGCTGGTCCGGTTTCGGTTTGCGCAGCGATTTTCTGGACAGGGCCGAAGTGGTCGGAGGTGTAATACTCGGCGGTTTTGCCGAGCGCCCAACCAACAACCAGCCCACCAATAACTGAAATTGCGAGGCCAATCGGGTTATCGAAGGCATCGCTGTCGCCAAAGAGCCAGAACGAAATACCGATGGTCGCAACAATGGTGATGCCCATGGCCACGTTGGTGCCCATGTGCAACGCCCGGCTAAGCGCCTTGGAATCGGTGCTGTCGCCGCCCTTGACAAGGAACGAACCAATGATCGAGGCAATCATGCCGACAAAGGCAATGGCCATTGGGAACATAAGCAGCGAAAGAGCGTCGTCGCCGATGTCGTCGGCAGCGAGGCCGATCGCAAAGGCGGTCAGCGAAATCGGCGCAATGATCGAGCCGGCGTAACTTTCGAAGAGGTCGGCGCCCATACCAGCGACATCGCCGACGTTGTCGCCCACGTTGTCAGCAATAGTCGCTGGGTTTCGTGGGTCGTCTTCGGGGATTCCGGCCTCGACCTTGCCAACAAGGTCGGCGCCTACGTCGGCTGCCTTGGTGTAGATACCGCCGCCCACACGGGAGAACAAGGCGATCGACGATGCGCCCAAGCCGTATGCGGTGACGATCTCAAAGGCATTGTCGACCTCTAACATCTGCACAAAGACGATGTAGACGGCCATCAGGCCGAGCAACGCAAGGCCAGCTACCGAGAAGCCCATAACAGCGCCACCACGAAAGGCAATGGGAAGGGCCTTTCCGGGCCCCTCCTTCGCAGCCTCGGTGGTGCGGGCGTTAGCCATGGTAGCGACGGTCATACCGACATAGCCGGCAGTGGCAGAAAGCACCGCGCCGACGAAGTAGGTAACCGACGCGAGAGGATCGATGACGATCGCCAGAAGGACGATCATGATCACCACAAAGACCGATACCCAGGTGTATTCGGCTTTCAGGAAAGCCCTTGCACCTTTTTGGATCTCGGTCATGAGGAAGACCATGCGCTCGTCGCCAGGAGACGCCTTCTTCACGCTGGAAAAGAAGAACCCAGCGACGCCGAGAGCGGCTAACGCTGAAATCAGGGCGAGAATTGGAATTGAACTCAAAAGATTTGGACTCCTTCAAAGGGCCGACAGGTTCGCGGACAAGCCGCACCCGCCAATCGGTAACGGATCAAAGGTAATGTTGGCGGGAGCACGGCACAAACACGCAAGGAAAGAACCTGCGTGGTCTTGCTCCTGCCTCCAACTACAGGACATGCATGATGACTGAACCGGCCGCCGATTTGGGCGATGGTGCGCCAGCAATTCGCCGAGCGAAGCGACACTTCCGCTCAACGCTGTCGATCGACGAACAACTCGACCACGCGACAAGGGTCGCACAGGCCACCCTTACGATCGCTGAAGTCACGGCAGCAAGAACCGTCGGCGCATACGTCGCTGTTGGAGGCGAGCTCGATCCTGCACCAACACTCGCTCTTCTTGTTGCCGCAACCTACCTACCGCTCATTGGCGATGACTTCACGATGGAGTTCAAACTCTTTGCCGACGAACACCCAATGGTGCTCAACCGCTATGGCATCGAAGAACCCCCGCCGACGGCCCCGGGCCTTGCTCCTATGCAACTCGATGTTGTCCTCGTGCCCTTGGTCGCCTTCGATGGCCGCGGGTACCGAATTGGTATGGGCGCTGGTTATTACGACCGAGCATTCGCTGCACGACAATCGGCTATCGCGGACGCATCGTCGGGCCCGCTCCTAGTAGGTCTCGCCCATGAGGGGCAACGCGTCGACCGCGTACCCGAACAAGCGTGGGACGTTCCACTCGATATCGTTGTTACTGAAGATGGTGTTCACCGGCCCGAGTAACACAACGAGTCGAGTCCACAACGTAAAGAAATTTCACTCCCAATCCCTCCCTTGATGCAGGCGAACGGCGAGGATAGATACCTATGCACATCATCGTTATCGGAGCCGGCGAGGTCGGTTCCCACGTTGCCCAAACGCTTGGACGCGAGGGCCACGATGTTGTTGTCGTCGAATCCAGCGCTAGCGCGCGGCGAAAGATTGAAACCGAGACCAGTGTGCAGGTGGTAGCGGGCAGCGGCACGCACCCCTCGGTGCTAAAAACCGCAGGGCTCGAACGCTGCGACATGTTGATCGCCGTAACGACCAACGACGAGGTCAACCTCGTTGCGTCGAAGCTCGCCAAACAGGCGGGCGTCGACAAGACGATTATTCGCATCGAATCCGAAGAGCTGCGCGGATCACACGGCGCGGCGGTGAGGGCGGCCCTTGAGGTCGATCAGGTAATCGACCCCGACGATGAAACCGCTCGCGAACTGTTGTCGCTGCTCGAGTACCCGGGGGCCAGCGAAGTCGTAACGATGTGTAAAGGCGAAGTAGTGGTGCTGGGCGCCCGCCTGCGCGAGGGCGCGAAGCTGGTGGGCAAACAACTCTCCGATGTTGCGGCTGAATTTGCCCCTGACTGGCCGTTTATGGTCGGCGCCATTACCCGCGACGGCAAAACCGTTATCCCACGCCGCGACCATGTGCTGATGGCCGATGACGGCCTTCGAGTTGTTATCAAAAAAGAAGCTCGTCGGCTGGTCGCCGACCTTCTTGGCCTTTCGCGCGACCTTCCCCGGCGCATCATGCTGCTGGGCGGCGGCCGGACGGCGCTCATCCTTGCCGAGCTCCTCGACGAACGGGGCGCCGAAGTTGTGATCATCGACCGCGACGCCGAACGGTGCGATGAGTTGGCCGAAAAGCTCAATAGCGCGTTGGTGCTTCATGGCGACATCACCGACAGCGAACTCCTTCGTGATGCAAAGGTTGGCGACTTCGACGTCGTCATCGCGCTCACCGGAGAAGATGCGGCCAACATCCTTGCCTGCCTTTTCGCAAAAGCTGAGGGCGCCGACGAAACAATCTCTCTCGCTCACCGACTCGAGCTGTTGCCATTGCTTCACGGAGCTGGCATCGATGCGGCAACATCACCTCGGACAGCCGCTGCCAACGGCGTGCTGCGGTACCTACGGGGCAGTGTTTCGTCGGTAAAGACCTTCCTTGAGGGCGAGGCCGAAGTGGTCGACTTCGAAATCAACAACGGCAGTGCAGCTGACGGACAGAAGGTACGCGATCTCCACCTCAACCACGATGTGCTGATTGGTGCGGTCTACCGGGACGGCAACGTGCAGATCGCCCGAGGGCGCACCACGCTTCGGGCCCGCGACCACGTGGTCGCGATCGCCATGCCGGGCGAGATCGAAGAAGCGGCACACCTGTTCGAGTGACCGTCACGACTCCGCAAAAGGGTGTCCCCGTTGGGTCGGCGTTTGACGCCAACCGGTTTGTCCGCAGGCGAAGCACCTACGTCTATCCAATCTCGGTAACGACGACTTCGATGGGGATCATGATCTTCCTGTCGGGCCTCGCCGGGCTTGGTGATGCAAGCGGTTCGGGGCTCCACGATGGTGTTGCGTTTGTGATTGTCGGTGCAACGGCAGCGGTTTTGGGGCTGGTGTTGTCCCGCTACGTGCGGCTCGCGAAGCGGATCTCCTCGCGCGAAGCAATGGGGGTAACCACCGTTGTCTGGTGCACGATGATCGCGATCTCGTCGGTCGCCTATCTCGTAAGCGGCGAACTTCATGTTGAAGGAGCGTTGTTCGAGTCGGCGTCGGGTCTCACGACCACGGGAATGACCGTACTCGCCGACCCGGCGCAGGCAAGCGCAACCCTGCTGATCTGGCGGGCGGTTTCGCAATGGATGGGTGGGCTCGGCGTGCTCATTATTGGCTTCGGCCTCCTTCCACTTTTTGGTGGCGCCTATCGCTTGCGCGGTGGCAAAGGTCGACCTGGGCCAAGCGGCACACTCGGCACGAAGTTCGGTGAGGTCGTGCGCCGAGTTGCGTTGTTGTACACCGGGTTCTCCGTGGTGATGTTTGTGGCCTACCTGGCGGCCGGCGCGCCGAGCTTCGATGCCTGGTTGTTGTCGTTGACCACGGTTTCGACCGGTGGCTTCACGACGCGAGCCGGATCGTTCAAACTCTACGACTCCGCAGCGCTCGAGTGGGTGGCGATTGTCGGCATGGCGATCGCAGGATCCTCGATCGCTATCTGGTGGTGGGCGCTGAGTGGGTCGTCGAAACGGGCGTTTAGGTCAGTGCAGTTGCGTTCGTACCTTGGCCTGCTGGTCGTCGTCAGCGCGGTTGCAAGTGTTGTGAACGGAGGCGATGCAGACGACATTCGACGCACCATTTTCACGGTGGTTTCGTACTCGTCGACGACCGGCTTCGAGGTCGTCGACGCAGGCACATGGTCGGCAACGCTCGACGCGTTGCTGTTTTCGCTGATGGTAATTGGTGCGATGTCTGGCTCCGCTGGAGGCGGCCTACACATCAGCCGCGTTCGGCTGCTGCTGCTGTATCTGCGACGGGTGCTAGTCCAGCAGGTTCACCCCGCATCGGTCGTCCACGTCAAGGCCAACGGCAAGAAGGTTGACGAGTACATCGTGACCCATATGGTTTCGGTGGCCGCGTTGTACCTGGCCCTCGGTCTCGTCGGCTCGATCGGTATCGCCACTTTTGGCGGACAGCTACATCTGTCGTTCATCGCCGCCGTGAGCGCGTTGTCGAATGTCGGGCCAATCTTCGGCGTCGATGCAACCCTGGGAGCTGTGTCGTCGGGAGGCGTCGAGACGGCCGCCTCTGACGGCACCAACGTGGTTCTTGAGATGGGCGGGCCCGCGAGGTTTGTCCTGGCTGGGTTAATGATCGCCGGACGCCTGGGCGTCTACCCGGCGTTGGTTGCTCTTGGCGACCTCATCGGCCCTGTCTATGCGAAGACGAAGTGGGCGACTCACGCAGTGCAGCGTCGCCGTTCCTACACTGGAGATGTCGAGTGGTGACTCGCCCGCGGCTCCGAGAGACGCGAGCTGGCGCGCTGACCCAATCGGCCTGGGACGTTCTGAATCCCAAGTGGGATCCGAGACCGTCGATCACGACTGAGACATCGGGTCGGCGAATCGACTCGGCCACCATGCACATCACCGGGCTCGCGTTCATGTGGGTCGCGGTGTCGTTGGCGATTTCGGCCGCCGTCGAGATCGGCTACGGCGACCCCGACGCCATGGCTCTCCTCGCAGCCTCTGGGATTCTCGGAGGAGTCGGCTACCTCCTCAGCCGTCTCTCGAAAGCGCACACCCTCGATACGGCAGGGTCATTCGCCGTCGTCGGCTGGACCTGGGTGCTCACGTGCCTCGCAGGAGCGCTTCCCTACATTCTTGCCGGCACCTTTCGGCACTGGGACGATGCGGTTTTTGAGTCGGTGTCGGGATTCTCCTGTACCGGCTCGACTGTTTTCTTCGGATACAACGAGCCAATTTCGGCCCAGGGGCACGGAGTGTTGCTGTACCGGCAGTTCACGAACTGGGCCGGCGGCATGGGCATTGTTCTCCTCGCGCTCACCGTGCTGCCGTCGCTGGGTCGCGGCGGCCTTGGTCTGATTGGCGCTGAGGCACCCGGTCCATCGTCCGAACACATGGTTCCCAATCTCAACACCATGGCGAAACGGCTGTGGTACCTCTATCTCGGTATCACCGTGCTGCTCGCCGGGTTATACCTCGCTGTGGGCATGGGCCCCTTTGATGCCGTTGCCCATGGCCTTTCCACCGCGGCAACAGGTGGCTTCAGCACCCAAGACTCCTCGATCGGCAGTTTTGAAAGCATCTGGATTGAGGCCGCAGTGGTCTTTGGCATGTTTCTCGGGGGCGCGAACTTCGCGTTGCATTACCGATTCGCGATGCGTGAGTACAACGCGTACACAAGCGACGGTGAGTTCCGTATCTATTTCCGGATGATCGTGTTTGCCTCGCTTGTGGTCGGCGCATTGCTCTGGCTCGACAGCCCACTGACCTTTTCTGAGTCAGCCCGGGCGGGCATCTTCAATACGGTGGCGCTTGGGACGTCGACCGGCTTCAGTAACGCAACCAACTCGGGAAGCCCAGGAGACTTTGTTACCTGGATTCCGGCGCCACAGATCATCCTTCTCGGACTTTTTGTGGTCGGTGGTTGTGCAGGCTCGACGTCTGGTGGCATGAAAGTAGTGCGCATCCAGATTCTTCGAAGCTACGTCCACCGTTTCCTGCAACGCATCCGGCATCGCAATCTTGTGCTGCCGATCAAAGTCAACGGCACCCGACTCGCCGACCCGTTGGTCGAAAAAGTAGTCGGATTCACCGTGTTGTACGCGGTGATCGTGGTGATCGGCATCGTCGTGGTCACCGCTCTTGGGGCTGACTTGATGACCGCCGTCGGGGGAGTGGTTGGCTCGATGGGCAACATGGGACCTGCGCTGGGCGATGCTGGTCCGACCGCGTCATTCATCGATGGGTTTAGCCGCCCTGCCCGCATGGTGCTTGCGGTTCTGATGCTCATCGGACGGCTAGAAATCTTCCCGATGTTGTTGATGCTCGTCGCTCCGCGCCGGGTCTATCGGCGTCTCCGACCACACGAGCGGTTGGAGTAGCAAGACTTAGCAGGAGCGGGAAAACAGATTGTTGAGCGCCGCGTGCAAGTAGCCCGGATCGTGCGATCCGCTGAATTCCCGTGCCGAGTGCATCGCGAGCTGTGGGCAACCAACATCGACGGTGGCGATGCCGAGTTCTGCAGATGTCAGTGGCCCAATCGTCGAGCCACACCCGAGATCGGTGCGGTTGACGAACCTTTGGAAGGGAACCCCGGCTGCCTCACAAGCAAGTTGGAACTCGGCTGCAGTTGAGGAGTTCGTCGCGTAACGCTCGTTGGCGTTGATCTTGATAACCGGGCCAGCGTTGAGGTGTACATGGTGCTCGGGCTCGTGCCGGTCGACGTAATTCGGGTGGGTTGCGTGGGCATTGTCACTGGAAATAAGCAGTGATCCGGCCAGCGCTCGGTGAACAGCGTCGGTGTCGCCACCACGACCGATAACGCTGCGATCGATGATGCTGCGCAAAAGGGCTGATGCCGCGCCGGTCGACGACACCGACCCGACCTCTTCATGATCGAACAAGGCCACCATAGCTACCGACTCACGACTGGCTGTCGCAGCGGTGTGCAACATGCTTTGTAGTGCGACGAAACACGACAATTGATTGTCTAGGCGCGGCGCCGACACAAATTCGTCGCCGTTGCCAACCACAGCGCTGGCGCTCGTGTCGTGCAGCATGATGTCCCACGAAACAATATCGCCAGCAGAAATCTTGCCGGGGCCGTCGCTTGACAACTCGGCAGCCAAGAACGACTCAAACTCGTGGTCACCCGATGTTCCGAGGCCCCAAACGGGAGACATCGTTGTTTGTGCGTTGAGCTTTAGGCCGTCGTTGACACCGCGGTCAAGGTGAATGGCAAGCTGCGGAAGGCGAGCGATCGCGCGATCGACCAGCACTAGCCGATCTTCGATAGCGCCGGCACGAGAACGGATGCTGACTCGACCCGACAGCCCCAAATCGCGGTCAAGCCACGAGTTCAGCAACACACCTCCGTAGACCTCGACGCCCAACTGCATGAAGTTCGCCGACGTTTTGTTCGGTTGCGGTTTGACCCGCAGATTCGGACTATCGGTGTGCGCACCAACCACGGTAAACGGTGCGCTGGGAGAAAGGGCACCGGTACCGGATTCGTCGACCCACGCAATAAGTGCGCCGCCCCGTTGCACAAACCAACGACCGGCACCCGGCCAAGGGTTTGCGAGGTCAACAGACCGAAAGCCTGCTGCTGCTAGCGCTACAGCGGCGTTTTGGGCCACGTGAAACGGTGACGGAGCGGCGTCGATAAAGGCGCACATCGTCCGGGCAAACGGCAGATCCGGTTGCGCGGAAGACGATGCGCAAGTCGACGTGGATGATGACGCGGATGACGAGGCGATTTCCGAAGTTCCCATAGTTCAGTTTGCCAATCGGCCCAAGGCTTGGGGTCGTTAAGACCCGGATTTATTCCGCTAGCGTCCACGGGCGCTCGTACTGGTACTATTGGGAGTTCCGCCACCGTTGCTACTGAGCGAGTCCGGCCACGACCGGGTGCCAGTTTCAACCGTCAACAACGAAGTTGGGGCGACACACGAAATCAGCGCCGATTCGTGCCAAGCCGAAACCGCATCGGATCACTGTCGATCCGGTAACGATTCTCGTCTCTTAGGAGTGTTATGTCCGCCATACCGGCGCCCGGACCACGCGGTCCACAAACTCGATCGAATCCTGACCTGCCAGCCGCACAAGGACTCTACGATCCTCGCTACGAACACGACTCTTGTGGTCTGAACTTCGTTTGCGACATCCACGGCCGACGTAGCCACGACATCGTGGCCAAGGGCATTGGGGCTCTTTGCGCTCTCGAGCACCGCGGCGCCTCGGGTGCCGAGGTCAATACCGGCGATGGTGCCGGCATCATCATCCAGGTTCCTCACGAGTTCTACGAAGCGGTCGTCGACTTCGAACTCCCCGCTGCTGGCACCTACGCAACCGGCATTGCGTTTCTTCCCCAAGATCTGGTCACGGCGGCCGCTGCACGGCGCGAAATCGAACGCCTTGTCGTAGACGAGGGACTCGAAGTGCTCGGCTGGCGCGAAGTGCCTACCGACGCGTCGTCGTTGGGTTCAGGCGCAATCGCCACGATGCCGACGTTCCGCCAGCTCTTCATTACCACGCCCGATCGCGACGAAACTGGCCGAGACCTCGACCGTCGGGCGTTTGTGTTGCGCAAGCGCATCGAACACGAGATCCATCTCGAAGCTGGACCCGACGAAGCCAACGAAGCCATGGGCGGCATGAGCGAATTCCACGACGGTGTGTACTTCCCGTCGCTCGACTCGCGAACCATTGTCTACAAGGGCATGCTGACCACACCGCAGTTGGCGGCGTTCTACCCCGAACTCACCGACGAGCGAGTTGTTTCGGCGCTCGCTTTGGTTCACAGCCGCTTCAGCACGAACACCTTTCCGTCGTGGCCGCTTGCCCATCCCTACCGCTTTGTCGCTCACAACGGCGAGATCAACACCGTCCAGGGGAACCGCAACTGGATGCGCACACGAGAATCGCTCCTGCAATCGGACCTGTTCACCGGTGACCTCGACCGGATCTTTCCCGTCTGCACCCCGGGGGCGAGCGATACCGCAAGCTTCGACGAAGCGCTAGAGCTTCTCTATATGGGTGGCTACTCGTTGCAAGAAGCCGTCTTGATGATGATCCCAGAGCCCTGGGAAAACCATGAGTCGATGAGCGACGAACGCCGGGCCTTTTATCGCTATCACGCTTCGCTCATGGAGCCATGGGATGGGCCCGCATCCATCGCCTTCACCGACGGCGAAGTCATCGGGGCCGTACTCGATCGAAATGGCCTCCGACCTTCGCGATACTGGGTCACCGAAGATGGCCTGGTCATCATGGCCAGCGAGGTCGGCGTAGTCGACGTCGATCAGGCTTCGATCATCGAGAAGGGCCGCCTGCAACCGGGCCGAATGTTCTTCATCGACACCCGCGAGGGCCGCATTATTCGCGACGATGAGATCAAAGCCAACCTGGCTGCGTCACGCCCGTACGCCGAATGGCTCGAGCAGAACCTTGTTGAGATTACCGATCTCCCGCGCCGAGAAATCGTGCGCACTGATGAAGGTTCCCTAACCCAACGGCAGCAAACCTTCGGGTACACCCACGAAGAACTTAAGCTGCTCGTCGCTCCCATGGGACGCGACGGCAAAGAGGCCATCGGCTCGATGGGAACCGACACACCAATCGCGGTGCTCTCCAACAAGCCACGAATGCTCTTTGACTATTTCAAACAGCTGTTCGCTCAGGTCACGAATCCGCCGCTCGATGCCATGCGTGAAGAGTTGGTCACGTCGGTGTTTACCAAGCTTGGCCCCGAGGGCAACCTCTTTGAACCCACGGCGGCATCCTGCCGGCAGGTGTTCCTGCCGCACCCGGTACTCACGCTCGAACAACTCGATCGCCTTATCGGCATCTCTGGGCCTGGTGGTCTCGAGGATATGTCCACCGTGGTTCTCTCGGCGCTGTACGAGGTCGGCGATGGCGGAGATGGACTTGCGGTCGCCGTCGATCGTTTGCAGCAGGAAGCGTCCGCAGCGGTCGCTGGCGGTGCGACAATTATCGTGTTGTCCGATCGCGGCGCCACCGAGTCGCTCGCTCCTATTCCGTCGCTGCTTGCGACGGCCGCGGTGCACCATCATCTGGTCGACGAAAAGACCCGAAACCGGGTTGGTCTTGTCGCCGAGGCTGGCGATGCTCGAGAGATCCACCACTTCGCGCTGCTGCTTGGGTTCGGCGCCTCAGCCATTTGTCCGTACGTTGCCTTTGAAAGCCTCGATCAGATGATCCTCGACGGCACCGGCGGTCTTGACCCCTCAATGTCGACAATTCAGGCGCATCTCAACTATGTGAAGGCAACCGACAAAGGCATTCTCAAGGTGATGTCGAAGATGGGCATCTCGACGGTTGCCTCCTACACCGGGGCACAAATCTTCGAAGCGATCGGTCTGAACAGCGATGTGGTCGACCACTACTTTGTCGGCTGCGCCAGTCGACTTGGCGGCGTCGGCCTCGACGTTGTTGCGGCCGAGGTTGCAAGCCGCCACGCTCTTGCCTTTCCCACCGTGGCATCGCAGCGAGCACACCGAACACTCGAAGTGGGCGGCGAGTATCAGTGGCGCCGCGAGGGTGAACATCATCTGTTCAACCCTGAGACGGTGTTTAAGCTGCAACATGCGACTCGCGAAAAGCGGTTCGACATCTTCCGCGAGTACACCTCTGCGGTGAACGACCAGGCCGAGGCTCTCGCCACGATTCGTGGCTTGTTTGCTTTCCGCAACGACCTGCGGCCACCGATAAGCATCGATGAGGTTGAACCGGCCTCGGCGATCTTCCCGCGGTTCGCTACGGGCGCTATGTCCTACGGGTCAATCTCGGCTGAGGCCCACGAGACTCTCGCAATCGCGATGAACCGTCTGGGCGGCAAGTCGAACACCGGCGAGGGCGGCGAAGATCCTCGCCGTTTCGTGCCCGACGAGAACGGCGATCTTCGCCGCTCGTCGATTAAACAGGTGGCTTCAGGTCGCTTCGGTGTGACCAGTAACTATCTGACGAATGCCGATGACATCCAGATCAAGATGGCGCAAGGTGCAAAGCCTGGTGAAGGCGGCCAGCTGCCGGCGCACAAGGTTTGGCCATGGATTGCCGAGGTTCGCCACAGCACCCCTGGTGTCGGTCTCATTTCACCTCCGCCGCACCACGACATCTATTCAATCGAGGATTTGGCGCAGCTGATTCACGACCTGAAAAATGCGAACCCCTCGGCCCGTGTGCACGTCAAACTCGTGGCCGAACTTGGTGTCGGAACGGTCGCTGCAGGGGTATCGAAGGCCCATGCCGATGCCGTGCTGATCTCTGGCTTCGACGGAGGCACCGGTGCTTCGCCGTTGACTTCGGTTAAACATGCCGGAGCGCCTTGGGAGCTTGGGCTCGCCGAAACGCAGCAGACGTTGTTACTCAATGGCCTCCGTGACCGCATCTCGGTGCAGGTCGACGGCCAACTCAAGACCGGGCGCGACGTTGTTATTGCGGCCTTGCTCGGTGGCGACGAGTTTGGTTTCGCGACTGCACCTCTTGTGGTGATGGGCTGCGTCATGATGCGGGTCTGTCACCTCGACACCTGCCCGGTCGGAGTAGCTACACAAGATCCGGAACTTCGCGAAAAGTTCGCTGGGCAACCTGAGTTTGTCGAGACGTTCTTTGAATTCATCGCCGAGGAGGTCAGGGAGATCCTGGCTGAGCTGGGGTTCCGGTCTATCGAAGAAGCGATTGGCCAGGTCGATTCGCTCGACACGTCTGCTGCCATTGAGCATTGGAAGGCCGACGGTCTCGATCTCAGTCCGATTCTGTACGCGCCGCCGGTGCCGGAAGGCTCGTATCGCTACCAGAAGTTCGAGCAAGATCACGGTCTCGACAAGGCGCTCGATCAGACCCTCATCGCCATGTCTGGACCGGCAATCGACAACCGCGAACCGTTAAGCATCGATTTGCCGATCAGCAACCGCAACCGCACCGTGGGCACGATGCTTGGCCACGAGGTGACCAAGCGTTGGGGGGCCGACGGTCTGCCCGATGGCACCATCAACGCTCACTTCAGCGGCTCGGCAGGCAACAGCTTCGGTGCGTTTGTCCCGAAGGGAATTTCGCTCAAACTCACCGGCGATGCCAACGACTACGTGGGCAAAGGCTTGTCGGGCGGCCATATCGTGATCGCACCACCAGAACACATGCACCCCGACTTTGTTTGCTACGAGAACGTCATCGCAGGCAACGTAATCCTGTATGGGGCAACAAGCGGTGAAGCATTCATCCGGGGCCGTGTCGGCGAGCGGTTCTGTGTGAGGAACTCGGGTGCGACCGCTGTCGTCGAAGGCGTCGGCGACCATGGTTGTGAGTACATGACCGGCGGACGTGCGGTCATCTTGGGCGAGACAGGGCGAAACTTCGGAGCAGGTATGTCGGGCGGCATCGCCTTTGTCTATGACCCCGACGGCAACCTCGCTGGGCGGCTCAATGACGAGATGGTCGACATCGAGTCGCCCGGTCTCGACGACGTCGCCTTCTTGCATGACATCATCGAGCGTCATGGCAAGCTCACCGGCTCACTCGTTGCGGCCCGACTGCTCGAAGCGTGGCCGGTCACCCAGGCGGCGGCCTTCGCAAAGGTGATGCCGCGAGACTACAAACGGGTTCTCACCGCGATCGAAACTGCCCAAGCCGACGGATCTGACGAAACCGAAGCGGTTATGGCCGCGGCGAGGAGCTGACATGACCTTCTCCGACCCACAGCATCGCCACCTTGGGCAGGCTCACCGGCCCGCCAACCCTCACCGCAACCGAACCCAGATGTGCACGTCTTTCGCACACGACGAGACAGGACCGCAGTAATGGCTGACCCACGTGGATTTCTCAAGCACGGTCGCGAGCTCCCGACCCGTCGTTCCATTCCGGTCCGGATACTCGATTGGGACGAGGTCTACGAGAACTTTCCCAGCGACAAGCTGAAAGACCAGGCGGCTCGCTGCATGGACTGTGGCATCCCGTTCTGCAACAACGGCTGCCCGCTCGGAAACCTGATTCCCGACTGGAACGACCTCGTGTACCGCGACCAGTGGCGTGAGGCAATCGACCGGTTGCACGCAACAAACAACTTTCCTGAATTTACTGGCCGGTTGTGCCCGGCCCCATGCGAAGGTTCCTGCGTGCTGGGAATCAGCGATGATCCTGTTGCCATAAAACAGGTAGAGGTAGAGATCATCGAGAGAGCTTGGGCAGAGGGGTGGGTCACCCCGGAAATGCCGACGGTGAAGACTGGCAAGTCTGTTGCGATCGTCGGTTCTGGCCCCGCTGGTCTTGCCGTTGCGCAGCAGCTCACCCGCGCTGGACACGACGTAGTGGTTTTTGAACGCGCCGACCGCATCGGTGGCCTGCTTCGCTACGGTATCCCCGAGTTCAAGATGGAGAAGCGGGTTCTCGATCGCCGTCTTGCGCAGATGAGCGCTGAAGGTACCGAATTTCGAACCAATGTGAATGTTGGCGTCGACATTACCGCCGACGATCTTCGTGATCAGTTCGACGCGGTGGTGCTCGCGGGCGGAGCGACGGCGTGGCGCGATCTGCCGATTCCGGGCCGAGAATCGTCAGGCATCTACCAGGCGATGGAGTTTTTGCCGCCCGCGAACCGCGTCGTCGCCGGGGATCTCGCCGAGCATCCGTTCTCGGCAAAGGGCAAAGACGTTGTCATCATTGGCGGTGGTGACACCGGTGCCGATTGCCTTGGTACTTCGCATCGGCACGGTGCAGCCTCGATCCATCAGTTCGAAATCATGCCGCAGGCGCCTGCAACCCGCGATTCCTCCACACCATGGCCCATGTGGCCCTTGGTGCATCGTGTTTCGTCGGCCCATGAAGAGGGTGGCGAACGCGAGTACGCGATCAACACCCTCGAGTTTGTTGCCGACGACGATGGCCACGTGTCGGCGCTGCGAACCGTCCGCGTCGAGCAACAGTTCACCGACGGACGTATGTCGTTCGAGCCCATCGCCGGAACCGAGCGCGACTTTCCCGCGCAGTTGGTGCTGCTCGCTATGGGTTTCGTTGGCCCCGAAAAGAACGAGTTACTCGACGGTCTGGGCTGCGAACTTACCGCCCGTGGCAACGTACAGCGCGACGCCGAGTGGCGGAGCAGCGTTGACGGAGTGTATGTGTGTGGCGACACGGGCCGAGGCCAGTCGCTCATTGTGTGGGCGATCGCCGAAGGCCGGTCGTGCGCGGCAGCTGTCGATCGCAGCCTTATGGGCTCGACACAACTTCCGTCGCCAGTCACACCTACGACGATGCCTATCGGGTAAACGCGGTAGTTCTTCGCACCTTCACTGCGGACAGGCCATCAGTAGACAGCGCTCAAGGTTTGGCCAAAACCGGCGATGTACATAGTGGGTCCGTCGACCCACTATGTACCCGCGGGATGCTGTAGTGGCCCCCGCTTTCCCAATGCGTGAGGAATCGCTGTGCGGCAAAGCCTGTCGAGCCGAAAGCTCTTTTTGGTCGCTCTGCTCGCGCCGGTGGTGGCCTTACTCGCTGTTTTTGCGGTAACTGCGCTGAATCCGCCGGCCATCCCAAAGGTTGTGGTCAACGTTTGGCCGCAGACAGCCGAGGTCATCGAAGCTGTCCACCTCGAATCGATCGCCGCCGCGAAACGTCACGCTGCCGATGGCGATGCCAGTCAGCAAGCCCAGGCCGAGCGTCGCGCAAAGACTGACGCGGTGCTTGCAGAATGGTCGGCGACCGGGGTTGATCCTTCACAGATTCGCAGCCTGCTAGATCGTGCTCGGGGCACCGCAGCCGACGTTGTTGCCGACGATGCGACGAATCAACCTGCGCCTTCGGCCGCGGAGGGCTCGGGTATCACCGATGAATCCGATCGCCTCCTGGAGTTTGCCGATGTGGTGCGGGCCCGGGCATCCGCAGCAAGCGGCGACGAAAATGGCGTGGCAAGCCTGTTGCTGGCTGCCCGCTACGATGCCGCGGTTGGCGTGGAAGGCGCTGAGCTTGCGAACGCAAAAACTGCACCGCGAGCGCAGCGAACTCGTATAGCTGGCATGGCAGATATCGTCGACCAGAGCTTCGCCAACGTTGGCTTCGAAACGCCATCGAATCTTGCTGCACTCCTCGACCAAACGGGCGAGCTTCGCACCCGATTACTCAACGGCGACGTGGTCACCCTCAACGAATGGACGGATGGCTACGCACAACGACAACTGGCAGTCGGCGAGGTGGCCTACGCCCAAGCAGTAGCCTCGACGGGCCCTGCACCCGAACCTTCGGCCTTTCCCGATCGCCTCGTGATGCTCATCGCTGGCCTAGGTATCGTCGCGGCGTTGGCACTCGGAGCGCTCGTGTTCGGTCGGGCGTCGCGAGAACTCGATAGCCTCTCGAGCAGCCTGTCGTCGTACGCGGAGATTTCGGTGCCGGCGCTGTTTACTTCGGCGAAGGCCGCCGCCGCTGTTCCTGAACTGACTCCAGAGGTCACGAGCGCGACGGCGCCGGTTGGGCAAGCATTCGCCGACGTCCAAAAAGCGGTGTCGAGTGCACACCAGCAACAGCGAGCAGATCACGAGCAAGTCACTAGCGGCATCTTTTCCTCGATCGCCCAGCGATTGCAGCTGTCGACAGACGCACAACGAGCCTTAATCGACAGCATGGGCCGAGACGAGCCAAACACCGCTCGCCGCGAGGAGCTTCACCAGCTCGCAAGCCACACGGCTCGTCTTGAAAGAGACGTCGCAGGCCTGAACGCTCTATCGGCCGTCTCGACTGGGCAGCGGTCGGACCACTCACCAGCCGGTGCCGACAAATCAGCGAAAGACATCCTCGACCACGTGATCGAAGCAGCTGCGGGCGCCGATCGCGTGCGGGTCGCACAAGTCGACGATGTAATGATCGCCGGTGCTATCGCTCGCGACATCGAACATCTTCTTTCCGAGCTTCTTGAGAACGCACTGCTAAGTTCGCCGCCTGAGGCAATGGTGGAGATTGGCTGCCAGCTAAGTGCTCAGGGTTCCTTAGTACTGATGGTCGAAGATTCGGGCGCCGCGATGCCTGTCGAAGAGATGGTGCGGTTGAACACGCTACTTTCGTCGGCCCCGGAGATTTCGGTTGCGACGGTCCCGGCGCTCGGCAGCGTGGCTCTGGCTACGCTCGCTCAGCGGTCTGGCGCCGATGTCGTTTTCGCCGATGGCGCGGTTTCAGGAGTTGCGACGCACGTGACGGTACCTGCCGACGCGGTCTTCGAGCGGCTTGCGTTCGATTCGTCGGAACACGATGTTGCTCACCTGGCCGAGATAGCTGAAAGGGCTGTTGACGAAGAGACCGTCGCCCCTGACGACCATCTTGAGGCACAAGAGATTGAGGGCGAAGCGATCGAGGCAGGCAAGCCCCGCTCTGACGACAGTGCTCCTGACACCAATGAGACGACCCTCGTTGCGTCAGAGCCGGACACACTGGACACACAAGAGCCCGGGCCGGCGTCCTTTGACCGCACGTTGCCTGCTGCTGAGTTCACGTACGACACCGGTAGCGACGACATCGACACCGAAGAGAGCGCGTCCGCTGACCTCGACATGGATCCCTTCGCAACCGATCTCGTGGGGGCCGAGTACGAGATACATGAGCCTGCGGTGGCCACCTTTGACGCCGGCGATCCTTCCTCAGAGGACCCTCCCTCAGAAGACCCTGCAAATGAAGACCCTGCAAATGAAGACCCTGCAATAGACGACATCGTTGCAAGCACCGACACACCGTCGGAACCCTTTGATTTTGATGCCAGCCCCTTTGCCGACGATGACGTCGCAAGCTACGACACCATCGAAGACACGACCGAGCCAAAGGTCGCCGTCGACGATCCATGGGAACACTCGCCGTTTACTGCGCCGGCAGACACGGTCGAACAATCAGCCCTAGAGCCAGTCGAAGAACCCGACGATGAACCCGCCGAAGAGCCAGTCGAGGACACGACCGACGACCTCGACGCCTTTGACACCTTTGAACAGGAGGTGTTTGTTCCCTTTGTGCGCGACAAGCCCGCACCACTAGTCGCTCTTGCCGAGCCGCCATCGGGTCACGATTCTGCCGAATCCATCGATACCTCCACTTTCTCCGACGTCGCTGGCTCGTCGCATGCCGCCGAAGCAACCGACGAGGCAGCGACACCCCACACGGGCGGTCCGGTCGAGAAACGCCACGACCGACCACGACGCCCAAGTGGTAAGGCGTCGAGGTATGCAGCGCTCGATAGCCTGCTCGAGAAACTCCCCGAACGGGTTGAGGATGCACCCGAACCAGGAAGTGCCCTTACGCAGCGAGTCCCCGGCGGCCATTGCCGGGTGCTACCGCGCGACGTCTCACCAACAGGGCTTCGCACAGCGAACCGTCCAGCCAAGACCCCAGATGAAGTACGCGAGATGGTTGCAAAGTACCGCCTGGGCAGCACGCCGAAATAGCGAAGTCGGCACGGCCGCCGATCGGGCAGGCCACTAGAGTCTCGCTGTGCCGAGATCTGTTGCTGTCATTCTCATTCACTGGAATCAGGCGCGTCCCTGCGTCGAGACGATCGCGAAATTTCGTCAACAACCAGAGGTCACCGAGATCATCGTCGTCGACAACGGCTCGCGGCCCGAAGAACTCGACTACCTCAAGACTCACGTTGCCGGTGATGTCACACTGCTCGAAATGGGTCACAACAGCGGCTTCGGCCCGGGTGCCAACAGGGGATGGCAGCACTGGCTAGCGCAGTCCGGTGGCACCCAGTGGAGCGTCATTGCACCGCACGACGCCCACCCTGGCGACGGCACGCTTGCCGCAATGCTCGACGCGGCCGAAGGGCGCCGAGTTGGCCTGATGAGCGCCGATGTTGGCGACGGCCTCACCCCCGAAGTCCAGCCGTTTCTTGGCACGATCGACGCGCCGTCGACGGTCGATAAGGGCTTCCAGCCGGCCGACTATCCGCACGGCACCCTCTTGATGGCGCATCGCGATTGTCTGGCCGAAATCGGCCTTTTCGACGAACGGTATTTCGCCTACTGCGAAGAAGCTGATCTCGGGCTTCGAGCAAAGAGCGCTCACTGGGAGGTTGGCCTCGTGCGGGGCGCACGCGTCTACAACCAACACGTCAACACCCCAGCTCCGATTGTCGACTACCTAAAAGAGCGCAACACGCTGCTCCTTTTAGGCGATCACTTTGGGGCAAAGCAGGTGGCCTTTCGCTCGCTGTTGGCCGTTTGGCAACTTGTCGCAGGCGTCGTGCGCCCTTCGACTCGTGCCGACTACTGGTCAGGCAAAGCACGGGTGTACGCGCTACGAGACGCTGCTCTGCGACGTTGGGGGCCACCGCCACCTGAAGTGTTCGCTCTCCGGTAAACAAGTCTCACCAGTCAGTCTGGCCAGAATGTTCAGTCTGGTCAGAACGGTTGCGCGTCGAGGAACTCCAAAGCTGCATCGATGAAATCGAACGATTTCGGCGTCGCGAAATGGTCGGTATTGCGAAGCGCTACGTGGGTTGCGTTCGGGAGTGTTTCTAGTAACGGTGTTGCTGGTCCGGCAAAGTCTTTGTCGCCAAGTACCACCAGCACCGGAATAGAGATCGAGGCGATCATTTCTTTGGTGAGCGATGGCGATGTGCGGCCGAGCACCGCCTTGAGAGCAGCGGCATCGACGTCGGGCTGGTTCGCTAAACCAGCGAAGTACTGCGCTACAGGGTTGTCCTCGGCGGGGTTCCCGGCGATACCGTCACGAATCGCTTGATGCCGGCTCGGGTCGGTGTCAAACAGGTTTGCGCCGACACCGCTCACCACGATCTTGTCGAACCGGTCTGGGTTCGTGGCGGCGAGATACAGCAGCGTGCGGGCGCCCATCGAGAACCCGATGGCGTCGAGCATGCCGTCGGGTGCCTCGACAAGAACCTGGTCCTCGAGCCCGTCGTACGCCGCCGAGTCATGTGGCTTGGCAGCGGTGCCGTGGCCGAGCTGATCAATGCCTACAGCAGTGCGGCCGCCCTCCTCGATGAGGTCAAGCCAGCCGTTGCTTTGCCAAGTTGTCGCCGTCGATCCTGCAAGACCGTGAAGAAGAATTATCGGATGTCCAGACATAGGTGCAGCGTAACGAACCGCGATGCGCCGTACCCTTTCTTCTATGAGGTCATTTCTTGTTGTCGACTCGGGCTGTCGAATACCGCTCGATGCGATCAGCTGGACCTTCACGACCAGTCAAGGCCCCGGCGGTCAACATGCCAACCGGTCCAACACGCGCGCGATTGCTCGTCTTGCAATCACCGATATCGAAGGCCTCCGCCCCGAGCAACAGCAACAGCTCGTCGAGCGACACGGTGACGAACTGATGGTGAGCGTCGACGAGACCCGGTCGCAGCACCGAAACCGAGAACTTGCCCTTGAACGGCTTCGAGCGAAAGTCGCCGGGGCCCGCGTGGTGACCAAGAAGCGGCGGGCCACCAAACCCAGCCGAGGGGCGAAGGAACGTCGGATAAAGAGCAAAAAGCAGCGTGCGCAGGTGAAGTCGTCGCGGCGCCGACCCTCGTATGACGATTAGCGTCCGAAAACCGCCGAAAAGCACGAAAAGCATCGCTTGACGTTCTAGATTGTCACTTCGCTGTATGTCGTACTCAAAAGCAGCCTGCCCCCGCCGATTCGAGAACTCAAGATGTCTGTGACCGATCCTGCCATCGCTGAGGCCAGTCCATCGACTGGCGAGGCCGAATTCGAGCGCTTCCCGCATTTTCCGGCTCTCGATGGCCTGCGAGGCCTTGCGGTCGCCGCTGTGTTGATCTTTCACGCCGAGTTCTCGTGGGCGAGCGGCGGCTTCCTCGGCGTGTCGACCTTCTTCACCCTTTCGGGTTTCCTCATCACGTCGCTGCTGCTGGCCGAACAGCGACGCGAGGGTGCCATTGCCCTCGGAGCGTTCTGGGTGCGACGATTCCGGCGTTTGATGCCGGCGGCTGTCGCCGTTGTTGTGCTCATCTTTGTTAGCTGGCACTCGCTCGAACGGCTCCAGGGCGATGCGAACTTCACCGGCACCGGCGTCATGGACCGGCTCAATGGCGACCTCTTTGCCGGCCTGATATATCTCGCCAATTGGCGCTTTGCCTTCCCGCCCGAGGGCGCTGGTTACGAGGACCTCTTCGGAGGTGGCGATTCGAGCCCGGCGGCGCACTTCTGGTCGCTGTCGATTGAAGAGCAGTTTTACGTGTTCTTCCCCTTACTTGCGATGATTGTGCTCACCAAGCTCCGCCTCTCGCCGGCGAAGTTCGGCGGACTGCTGGCCGTGCTGCTGGCACTGTCGGTCGGCTCGACGTTCGTACTGTCGGGGTTCGACCGCATCTACAACGGCACCGACGTGCGCGCAGCCGAGATTCTGGTCGGCGCCTTGCTGGCCATCGCCTTTGCGACGCCACGCGGCCGCCAGCTGATCCAGTCCAATCCGGCGTTCGCTGCGGCTGGCGCACTCGCATTGCTGATCTCGGTAGCCTCATGGATCTTCCTCGACCTTGGTACCGGATTCCTCCTGCGTGGTGGGTTCTTTGTGTACGCACTCGTCACGGCATGCATCATTTGTGCCGCAACGCAGCGCTCGGGCCCGTTGGTCTCAATCCTGAGCCAACCAGCGCTCCGGTGGTTGGGCGGCATCTCCTATGGCGCATATCTGTACCACTGGCCAATCTTTCTGTGGGTCGACGAATCATCGACCGGACTTTCGATCTGGCCGTTGTTTATCGTTCGCCTGATCCTGACCTTCGCCTTCGCCTGGTTATCGTTCCATTACCTCGAACAACCGTTCCGACGGGGCGAACGACCCGGGATGAAGGTGACATCGAGCGCTCTCGCATTAGGTGTCGCAGCGATCTTCGTCGTTGGCATGGCCGTTGCCTACTCCGATGTTGGACGTCCCGAACAACTGCAGGCCTCCTTCGACGACGAGCAAGGTGTTGATCTTCTTGGCGATGCCGACAACGAAGAAGGTGTGGTCGTCGCATCGCCGTCCACCACAAGCGTCACGTCTCCTCCCACGTCGGTCGCAGACGAGAGCCAAGCCACAGCGACAACCGCACCGGCAACCACAACCACGACGACCACCACAACCGAGCCCCCTTCGCTCGATGGTCCGCCGCCGGTCATGATGGTCGTTGGCGACTCGCTCGGAGACAACCTCTTTAATGGTCTAGCCAGACGCGCCGAAGCACTCGACCTTCCATCGGTGGGCAACGCGACCTTCGGTGGCTGCGGTCTGGCGATTGGTGGAGAAATCGAGTGGCCCGATCAGATTCGTCCCGCCTGCCGCCAAAACAACGAGGTCGCCGACAATGTCTTGGCCGACAGCGGCGCTGAAGTAGCGATTCTCGTCGCTGGCCCGGTCGATCTTCTCCCGCGTCGCCTCAGCCCTGAGGAACCCTTCGATTTGCCCGATTCTCCCGAATTCAGCGAGCGGCTACTAGACAACTACGCGGCGTTACAGCGTCGCTTTGTCGATCAAGGCGTTGCCGTTGTGTGGGTCAACGTGCCCTGCGTTGAAGCCACCAAAGCGGCCGAGTTAGGCATCATCGACGGCGCTGTCGAGAACGTCAACGAGCTTCTCGCCGAACTCACCGCCGACGCTGGCCCGGGGGTCGGCCTCTATGACCTCTACGACTCGGTCTGTGTCGACGGCGAGTTTGTGGCAGAACTAGCTGGCGACCCGTCGGCACGCGAAGACGGACTCCACTTCAGCGACTTCATCGCCGACACCCTCTCGCAGGATCTGGCCATCGAAGCGCACAAAGCGGCCGAGTTGTTCGAGCGGCGCTAAGAACCAGGTCGACGCTGCGTAGAACACCTATCCGGCAGGATCTACCTGATTCGGCACGTTGGCTGGCGGGTGATCGGCCACCCACTGAAGTTGTGCGGCTTGCACGATTGGTGCGGCAAGCGCTCCGCCGTAGCGGAAGGCGCCACTAGACCACGTCGGACAGGTGTGGGGGGCAACCTCCACACCTGGTCCATAGCCGCCGGTGCAAAAGTGTACGCCGTCTGGTTCGCGAACCAGGTTTACGGGCACGCCGCTCTCATCGACGCCACCCGTACATGGTTCGATCGCCAGACACGGGAGGGTTTCGGTGTAGAAACCGTTTTCGTCGAGCACTGCCGGCGCAGCGTCGACGACCACGACAGCAGAGTGCCGACTGGCCAGACTGCTGAACAACCCATTCAGTTCGGCAGAAACATCGATGCCAAGCGTCACTTCGCCTCGCGACTGCGGAATCGTCGGCAGGTACACCGTTGCGCCTTCGATGGTAAACCGGTCGATCGCTCCAATGAGATCTGATTCGAACTTCGCCAGAGCCTCCTCGGGCGACAGCTCTTCGCCATTCGGCCCCTTCATGCAGTCGCTGAATGTGTTGTTGGTGAAGAACAACACAACCGCCCAGAGCTCGTAGTTGGCCTGGTCCTCATCAAAGCGAGGATACCAATCGCACAGTGACGACCCGGGAAAGGTACCGGGAAGAAAGATCAGACCGGCCCGTTCGAGGTATGTGCCGACCCATTGCTGCGCCGACGCAGCCAAGCTGTCGCCGTAATACGCGACTACATAACCCGACGGTGTGTCTGGCGTTGCCGAGCGTAAGGGAATATCGACGAGCGGTAGCGCAGGACCGGGCGCGTTTTCATCGGCGACAGCCGCTTGTGCCGCTCGGTCACCAGGCACAGTCTGTTTCGGGATCTGCGTGACGGCAGGGACCTGCGAGGTCTGCGTAGGGATGGTGATCCACCCATCCGGCGCGTCGTCGGTTGTTGACGCGCACGAACCAAGTAGCATCGCGAAGGTGGCCGCGGCGGCGAGACGTAGCTTCATTCCGGGGCGCACCTTATCGCTCTCACACGCTCTCACCGTCGCGGTTGTCAAGGTGGCTACGCGCCAGTTCGGCGCCAAGAAGAAGCAGCCCAAGCACGCTGACCACGTGCACCTCATCAAACGCCGTTGGCCAACCAAAGTCAGTGCGGAACCGGCTTCGGTACTGCGAAATCGTGGTGAAAGCGCCTGAAACTGCCAAACATGCCGCTGCCGCCAGTGGAAGAAGTGGCCTCGACGTCGCCGATCGAAGCGCTAGGACTAGCGCTAGGGGCACGACGGCAGCGAGGATCCGGTACTCGGGGAGGTTAACGAACGCCACGGCTCCGACGGCGAGTGACGCGGCGAGGAGCTTGGCGGAAATAGGTCGTTGCCCTCCGGCAGTGGTAGAGGGAGAAGGGGATGACGGCGGTGGCGGGCGCGGATCATCGCCACGAGGCGCCGTTGAGCTTCGACGGCCGGTTACTACCAGCACCAAACACAACATAGCGAACAGTGCTGTTGCGATGAGCGCTAGCCAAACCCTGCGTTGGGGGGTCCATTCGAGCTCGATAGTGAGCGGACCATCGACGTCAGCCGGATCGACGTACCAACCGTTGGCGTAGCCATCTACCAACTGCGATGCCCCAAGGTCGCCCACTTGGGGGCTGATGGCCTGCCAGCCATCGTTGTGGCTTTGGCCAAGCACGAACCAGAACGGCTCTGAAGTTTCGGATACCGCAATGGTCGTCCGAACACGGTCAGCATCAACAATCGTGATGTCGGGGGGTGGCCGAAGGGTTGGCGGGCGGACATCTGAGCGAAGAACGAGGCGATCGAGATCGAACCCCGTCGTTCGGCCGCGGGCGGTCCGAATGAGCGATGAACCAGCCGGCAGCACAAGCGGACTTGCCGTGCAAGATTCGAGCAAAAGCGGCTCGCGCTGTAGTGCATCGGCGACGGTGCCGCTGATGCGCACCGGCACGGGTACGTCGTTGACGAACAACAGATCATCGCGACAGCCTGAGTCAAAAAGCGTTCCCAAATTTGTGGTCGGGCTAAGCGCTTCCACCCGCCATTCGGCGATGCCAATCGGCAATGCCACCTGGCTTCGCGAGTACCACTCTTTCGTAATCCGTTCCTCGACGTCGCTAAACACCAGACGAAACGTCGTACCGCGGACCTCATCGATAGCGATGCTCAGGGGCGTGCTTTGGTCTCTGTCGGCCGTCGAGGTAAAACGGGGGAGATCGATTTGTTGGTGCAGTTGGTTGTCGACAAGCAGGTCGAGCGTCCGCGGAACCGAATGACGGTCATCGATGACGAGGTCGAGATCGAGCGAGTCCAGTGTCACCGGTTCGTCTACGGCGAACTCGATCCACCCTCCGGCCTGGGGGCCGAACGCTGTGGTGAAGATGGTGGAGCGATCGGCGTCGAAGGCCGACCGCGCCTTAGCCGGCAAATGACCGGCCAGACTCGTGCTGCTCGATGCTCGAACGATGGGCTTGCTTGCAGTACGAAGCGACTCGCCTGACGCAAGCGACTCGAGCAGAACACCGTCAAGGCGCGCATCGCTGGTGTAGGAATTCAGCCGGACCTCACCCGTCAACCGAGTTTCGACCTCAGTCGGCAACGCAAGCTCTCGACGCATGAGCTCTTCGCTGTCGCTTCGCACCGGCTCTCTCGCATCAGACCGCATCCTGGTCAGCACAATCGACAGCGGCCGCTGGTCGACATTGCTCACCGTGGCCAGAAGATCGATAGGGGTCCGCAGCGTTTCGGTGAACGTCACCCCCGGAACAGATACCTCGGCGATACCGACGCCGCTCAACCCGACGTAGTTGTCGCGAGGACCACTATTGGTTTCGAGGACTTGCAGCTCAAGCCGCGCAAATTCGTTGATCCCTCGAAGGTCGATCGTTTGACCGCGTCCTCGTCTTGAGCGCGCCGTGAGGTCGACGTCGATTGCCTGATCGTCGGCAAAGACACGCAACTTGGTGATGTGGCGGTTTCGATTACCGGTGACCGGTTGCAGCACAGTGATCGCCGAGGCTTGCACGGTCGAGTCGAAGGTCATTGTCAATGATTCGCCACGAACGTCATCGAATGCGCCCACCCGCCACGCGGTGGCCCGATCGCCATCTGCCGCGAGCGAGGCTCGGTTGTCGGCGGTATAGGTCACGGGGTTGCCGTAGGCCGACGCCGACACGGTGGCGCCGTCGTGTACCGCAACCGTTTGTGCGTCTGCGCCAGCGTCGGGGAAGACGTTGAGGCGGTAGTCGGCTGGGTCATCGGCTGGAAGCTCGTCGGCTCGCTCGACGTAGCCGGTGTTCTCTCGAATCGTGCCCCAGTGCCGCGCCTGACGACGGTTGGTGTCGGTGACGATCAACGTCGCCGAGTCATCGACCGGGCCAACGAGCGCCTCGAGAGCTGAAGGATCGTCAGCAAAGGTGGCGGAGAAGACAATCAAACGATCGGTATCGAGCAGTCCGGCCGCTGCCGCATCGACGAGCCCGGAGGCGTCGCCGGCAACAATCACCGGTGCGGTGCCAGGGCGCGCCCGGATGATCGGCAGCGGCGCGTCGAGGGGAAATATTTCAACGGGTGCGGCAACGGGCTCTTCGGCGTCGCTGCCGAGTTCGATCTCGTCGATCAAGGTTTGTTCAGGCCCAGCCACGTTGTCGAGCCGAGGCCCATAGGACATCGGCGCTCCCAAACCTGGTGCACCAAGGAGGTCGCCATAGGTCTCATTTGGTCGGGGAGTCCGGAATCGTTCGTATTTGAGGTCTGCTCGAAGTACCACATCGCCTACGCCCATGAGTCGGGCGATTGGCGCGAGTGACGCCGGGGAGAATGTGCCCTCCTGAAGTCCGCGGTCGAGTTCGATGAGCAGGCTCGCTGCCGACTCAGACCCGAAAGGAATCAGCTCTCGAGCCACGTAGGGTCGCGCGGTAAGCCCCGGAGTTATCGGCTCGACCGTGTTGCCCCAGCGATACGAAGCGAAGTCGCTGCCGGGTACTTCAAGGATGCGCGTCATATGATCGCCGGCGTCGAGCGCCGCGGCCGCCTCCTGCCAGTACGACGGGATCTGTTCGGGGCGCTGCAGATGTTCGGCAATAAATTGGCCTGTCCACAGCGGCGGGAGGTTGGCGACGATGAGTAGGAGTATCCCGACGCGAAGCGGGCCTTCGACGACCGGCCGCCAGCGCGCGAGGGCCGCGACGCCAGCGCCGAGAAAAACCGAGGTCCCAAGAACAAGCAACGGGGTGGCTCGAGGTGTACTTCGGAGCGCAAGACCCGATTCGGTGCCGGTGAAGGCAGTGAACCAGTCACCGAGGATCGAGCCGTCTTCATACGGATGTCCACCGACCGCCACCAGCCCGCCGACGACGATCAGCAGCACGAAGAACGAGCGGTGGCGCCAGTGGGTAAGGCCAGCCGCAACCAGGGCCAGGATTGGCAGGCAGAAACTGAGTATCAACAGCCACGACCTGCTCGTGTAGGCGATGCTGGGTTCGATCCATTGGCCGAGGCTGTCATTGCCGTAGAAGAACCAGTACCCGAGCCCCCGAAAGACCTCGGTTGCGGTCGACGCATTCGCGATTGTTTCGTAGGTCTCGGTGTATTCGAGCACAGGAGGCCCGTAGCGACCCTGCATCCGAAGACCGGCGATCCACCAAACCGCCGTAGCCGTCGTGAGACTACCGATGCGAGCGGCGGTCGCCGCGACCGAGATGAAGTCGACGTGTTTGTCGACAAGCCAGGCGTGCACGAGCCACAACACGGGGCCGATACCAATCAGCAGCAACGAGGTCGCGTTCGTGCCCCCGATCGTCATCGCCACCAGCGCAAACCCGGCGGGGTAGCGCCATCCACCGACCCTGAGCGCCTGTGCTGCAAGCCCGATCAGCCAACCGAGACCCGCCCATGGCAACAAGAGCACCGAGATTCGAGCGACGTACGCTAGCGAGTACGGACTTAACATATACGCGGCCGAGGCAATCAGAATCCCACCGTTCTCCCAGCCAATCGCCCGAAGCAGGTACCGAACGCCCGAACCGGCGACAAACAGCAGCGTTGCTAACCAGAGTCGCTGAGCCAACCAGTCGGGCGAACCGACCGCGTCGAACAGCCAGAAGAACGGCCCCATTGGCCAGAGGTAGCCAATGTTTTGGTGGGGGACTGTTCCGAGCCCGACGTCCTCCAGCCACATATAGGGCGCTCCTGCGAGGAGGCGCCCCGGGTCAAGGTACAGATAGGGCTTTGTGTCGGCGCCGACCACGCCAGGGGCGGTCAACAGCAGTGGCACATACGCCACTACGGCCAGCACGACAAGGTCGGCACGCCTCGACTGGCCGAGCCGACGCAGCAAACGCGTAACAGGCAAAAGACGCAAAGGCATCTTCATCGACGTGAACGGACCTATGCCTTGCTGCGCCGTGGTCGTCGAGCATCTTCGACCAGACATTCGAGCGCGCCGCGGGCCGTGGCAGCCCAGGTAAACCTAGCAGCGTGGCGCAAGGCTCCTTCGCTCAGCTCCGAGCGAAGCGAAGCGTCAGAGAGCAAACGGTCGAGGTTGTTGATGAAGTCTTCATCGCTGGCAGCGAGGAGCCCGGACACTCCATCGGCAACCGAGTCTCGATGTCCGGCGATGTCGGTTGCCACCGCCGGGGTGCCGCAGGCCGCAGCTTCGGTGAGGCTCATGCCCCACCCTTCAGAGATCGACGAACTCGCCACGATCCACGCCTGTTGGTACAACTCGGTCAGCTCGTCGTCGGACACGCTGCCAACAAGGTGTGCCCAGTCCTCGGCGTCGAGGTTGCGAATCAGCGAGCGAAGATTGTCCTGCTCGTATCCCTCGCCGACGATTCGTAACTGGAGACCAGGGTGGTGGTCTTTGATACGGTCAGCAAAGCGGATGAGGAGTTCGAAGCGTTTTGAGGTCATAAGACGCCCGACTGCCACGATGAGCGGGGTGGCGCTTTTGGGACCGGGAACGAACCGGGGATCCACGCCGGGAGGGACGACCTTGACCTGGTCATCGTCAAAGCCAAGATGTCGCACAAGCTCGAACTTCGATGAATTCGACAACGTGACGATGGGCGTGCCCCGGTAAAACGGTGGGGCGACCCGGGTCTCGACAGCTGCCCCCAATCGCGCCAACTTCGGACCGAGCACAAGGGGCCACATCTTGTCGTGATGATGGTGGAGAAACACGATGCGTGGGCGGCGGGTCCACGCCGGGGTAAGGAACGGGACGCCGTTCCAGATCTCGACAATGGCATCGCACGCCCCATGCCGTCCCGTGGCTTCGGCGGCGGCCGCACGCGGGAAGACCATGTACCTTCCTGCACGCCGCACAACCCGGTAGCCGTCGCGCACTGCTTCGTTTGGCGCTCCCTGCGCCCAACTCGTTCGCATGGTCACCTCGATACCCGCCTGGGCCCAAAGCTTGGCGATCATTGCGGCATGAATCTCCGAGCCGCCTGCTTCGACATCGGCGAGGTCGCGCCAGGCCAAAAAGTGAACCCGTCGGATTCCCGCCGACGCAGCAAGGTCGCCGAGCTTCGTTATCTCTTCGGGGGCAAGGGTTGCGGCTGGAGCGTGAGCCCTGCGACGGGGCGTGAGCATCTAGCTGATCTCCTCGACGGGGGCATCAGACAGCGCCCCACTGGTTTCGATGCTTTGGATGTGGTTGCGCAGCAGTGCAAGTTCTTCGGCCAGGGTTCGTACGCGGCTTTCAAGCCGTGAGAGTTCGAACGAGAAGTGCACTGCAATGATGAGAAGAAAGGCCACCGCAAGCATCAAGAAGAGCGCTGGCTGATAGTTCACGCCCAGGCTGTCGGCGATCAGGTCGAGCAGTGCGGGCCACGCAGCGATGACGAGCAGTCCAAACCCGACGGTTACCCATAACAGCGAGTACTTCGCCCGCAAAACCTGTTTACGAACGAGACGCAGGATCGCCAGGATCGTGCCGCCCGTTACCGCAATCAACAGGAGGTGAGCGCCAGTACTCATCGACCAGTTCCCTCTGCAGCAGGCAGGACGGGAATCGACGGCAGCGTTGTTGAGGACCTGGCCGACGTCACCAGCACGACAAGCAATCGGGCGTAGTTGTACACCAGGCGGAAGCTGCGGTTACTTGGCTGGCCAGCCGCGCGCGGATGCATTTCAACCGGCACCTCGCGTACGTCGTATCCCAAGCGGCAAGCGGTAATCAGCGTTTCGGTCGAGTCCATATATTCGAGCGGGTACTCGACGGCGAAGTGGCGGAGAAGACGCTGGCTCATCGCTCGGAATCCCGACGAGGTGTCGCTGAAGCGTTGCCCGCTCAGCAGCCGCACGAGGACCCGAAGAAGGCCCATTCCCGCCGAGCGTGTGCGACCCACCTCGTATTCTCCAACCCCCTGAAAGCGGCTGCCAATGACCAGATCGGCACCTGCATCTAGGGCGGACAGAAGGGCGGCAATCTGGTGCGCATCGTGTTGCCCGTCGGCGTCGAATTGCACGGCCCGTTCTGCACCTTGCTCGGCGGCGAACCGGAAACCGGCGCGAAGCGCGCCACCAATGCCGAGATTGAACGGCAGCCGCAACGCGTGCACACCCGCCTCACGGGCGACCTCGAAGGTGCCATCAGAAGAACCATCGTCGACAACCACCACGTGAAGCTGGGGGACGACCGATTTGAGGTGCGACAAAACCTCGGGCAGCGACGCCTCTTCGTTGAACGCGGGTATAACGATGTAGGTGTTCGCGGTTGTATCGCCAGGTGTCGTCGAACCGGTAGCCATCGCGTAACAACCTACTCTTTGCCAACCGGCTGTGACGTCTCGGTGTCACCGGTGATCGCACGTCTACCAAGCCTCCACAAATGGTCGATAGCCACAGCGGCAAGCACGGCCAGCGCGGGTTGCGCCGAGGCTCGGTAACGCAACACAGCGAGGGTCATGGCGACCGCAATCAGCGACGTTGCCACAAGACCAACCAACGGCAGTATCGGCACGCCACGGCGCCTCAAGATGCTTCCCCCGGCAAGGGCAAGCAATGCCGTCGGGTAGTACAAAAGAATCGCCGAGTTGGCGACCCAGGGTTCGCGGCCGGCGATGAAGGCGTTGAGTCGAGCCTGTTGAAGGGGTCGGTAGACTCCGGTTACCCGGCCCACGCGGGCGGCGACTGCCTGCACGGCACGCTTTGGATGTTCCGAGATATAGCTCAGCGCTACCTCGCGGAGGCGAAGCGAGCCCACGGCCTGGTCGGCCACGTCGAGCCCGGTGCCCTCGAGCGCTCGTCCCTGGCAACGAAGCCAGTAGTAGCCGAGCAGGTCGTCGCTATAGCTCTCGTCGCAGTTTCCCTGCACCAGCGAATAATCGAGTCCGATCGACAGATACACCGGCTCGTCAAACCGTTGAAGGTTGTAGCCGACCCACGGCAGAACAAGCAGCGCCGACATCACCGCCGTTGTGGTGAGCAGACCGACTCGTCTTCGGACCGACTCGCCTCGCAGAAGCGCGATGAACGGCACCACCGCAATGACCGCCACCATCGCAAGCTCGGCACGGGCGAGTATCGACAATCCGAGCGCCAAGCCGACCAGCGTGGCTTCTCGAAACGAGGGCGTCTCCCAAAGCCGGTAGCAGGACCAGGCGAGCAGCGCCGCCAGCGGGATCGTGACCGTCTCGCTCAGGATAAAGCCTGGATACGGCCAGATGTTTGGATCGAACGCGCCGAACACCGCGGCGATCAGCCCAACGGTCGGGCCGGCAACGCGTCGGCCGAGGAGGCCGAACACGACGGCGGTGAGCGCTCCGAGCGGAGCAGAAACCAACATATGCCCGACCTCGGACCGAATGCCGAGCCAAGAAAAGAAGGTAAGAAACAGCGTATAGACCGGCGGATGGTCGGCCGACTGTTGTCGGATGCCCTGAAGCTCGAAGGGCAGCGGAGAGATCAGCCCTTCGCCGTCGGCGAGAAGATTTGCCTGCTTGTGAAACACCAGTCCGTCGCCCCACACCCGACTCACGTACGAGTCACCGTTGGGAAGGACGTTGCCGATGACATCTTGCCGGAACACGAGGATGTACCACACGCGAACGGCGAGGCCGAGCAACGTGATCGTCAGCAACAAGACCCACCAGCGCCGATCTGTGCCTGCGACAGGCAACTTTGGTCGGATCATCGCGTTAGCCTCGCGACAAGGCGTTGAGCCGGTCGTTCGATGACGTAATAGGTGAGCGTCGCAAGAAGCGTCGTGACGATGAACGAGCCGACGGTCACCTCAAACATGGTGAAACTGACCAGCGTCGTCGTTGCCCAGTCGAGAAAACCCAGCGGTGTTGCGAGATCTCGCCACCGGATCCACGTTTCGATAACGGCGATATGCCACAAGTAGAAGCTGTACGAGATCGCGCCGAGCGCAACGAGCGGCTTGGACTGCAACAGGCGCCGAACAATTCCAACGGTCGGCGGGCCGAACACCGCTGGGACGAGAACACAAAAAGCGATGGCATCGTACCCGAACTGGCGAAACAACTCTTTGTGCCAAGTGGCTCGATCGAGCCCGACTTCGAGCTCGATTTCATAGGAAACGAATAGGGCGATGGCTGCTGCGGCAGCCCACCACAGCAGGTCGCGGCGTCCGAGCATTGCTGCAATCTCGGCGCCCACCTGTTCGCGGTCTGCCCACACTGCGATAACCGCGAACCCCATGCCGATGGCGAAGTAGTCGATCGTGCCCGGTAGCCAGAACACCGCTCGATCATGCAGCGGACCTGCGTACACAAACATCCGCCAAGCGTTACTCAAGCCCGCCAGCACAACAAAGACCCCGAGGAGGCTTACCGCCTTGGCGCCCGTGGTGTACCCCCGAACGAGTGATTGCAGGAGCCGCGCAAGCCAGGGGAGCACGAGATAGAACGAAATTTCGACAGCCAGACTCCACGACTGGCTAATGCCATCGAGGAATGCTTCGCCTCGGTAAATCTGCAGCAAGAGGATATGCAGCGCAAGATCACGAGTGCGGGCCTCGATGCCGATGGTTGCTGCGATACATGCGAGAACCACCCAGTACGTGGGGTAGATCCGAAAGAAGCGGCGCTGATAGTGGGTGCGCCACGAGGGCAAAGGTGTGTCGTCGAAGATGGCCGCTGCGGGCCTGCGGAAAAGAAGGAATCCCGAGATCGCGAAGAAGATCGGCACACCGACGTCTAGTCGTCCGAGAAGTTTGCCTACACCGGTCGTAAAGGTGGCTCCGGTCAGGAAACCAATATGGTGAACAAAGACGAGCCCCGCAGCAAGAGCGCGTACCCCGTCGAGGCACACAAAGTGACGGTCTTGCGCAGCGAGGTGGCCGCCAGAACGGGAAGATGCTGTAGTCGAAGCGTGCGGGCCCATAGCTGCCGCGTGGCGCTCCTAAAGGAGCGCCGCTGTTGTTTCTGGGTTTGCGGTGCGCCCAGCGCGCAGGTCGACCACCGACTCTTCGTGGTATTCGGCTTCAACGTTCACCGACCAGACGTCGTGCTGTGCGCCAAGGATGTTTTCCACCGACAACATGGCGGTGTACATCGAGTGGTCCTGGTTGTTGTACTTGTGCATTCCGTTTCGGCCGACTGGCATCACGTTGCTGGCGTTGGCTTCGATCCACTCACGAAGCGTCGTTACGTTGGCGGCGTAGTGCTCGTCATACATGGGGTACGCCTTCGGCATGCGAACGACGTATCCCTCGGTGACGTGGGTGGGGTCGAGCAGGCCAAGAGTGGCGAGTTCAGCCTTGCCGAGCTCGATCAAGTCATCGTCGGCCATCGTCCAGAGATGGTCGCCTTCGTTAACGAAGTATTCAAGGCCCAGACAGGTGCGCCCGTCTTTGACGAGGTCGGGCGACCATTGGCCGAAGTTCTGCACGCGTCCGACCTCGACATCGGGGGAGTGGATGTAGATCCAGTTGTCGGGAAAGCCGTCGTCGACCGGGACAACCAGCGCAACGGTCAGGAAGTCGCGAAACTTGAGTTCGGCGGCAGCGGCGAGCACGTCGGCAGGTGCCGGCGGTGACATTGCCTTGATCAGGAGAGGAAACGGCATCGACGACACTACGTGGGTCGCGTCGTGATGTGTCTGTTCGCCGTCTGCTTCGCTCACCACGGTGTGCACCAAGCCGTCACGATGGTGCAACGCGACCACGGGGCTTTCGAGGCGAACCTCGCTTCCTTTGGCTTCGACGAGCTCGGCGCAGCGCTCCCACATCATGCCGGGGCCAAACCTTGGGTAGTCAAATTCTTCAATAAGCGACGTGATGTCCTTTTGGTTGCGGCGGGGGAGTAGCGAGTTCACCACCGCGCTCAGAAGCGAAAGGTTCTTGATGCGCTGCGCTGCCCAATCGGCCTGAATTTCGGAGGCATCGACTCCCCACACCTTTTCGGTGTACGTCTTGAAAAACATGCCGTAGAGGCGCCAACCGAATCGGGCGGCGGTCCAAGTCTCGAAGTTGCTCTGATCGGCCGGTGGGCGAATTCGCACCCAGCCATAACTTGCAACACAACGGGCGGCCTCGATCGGCCCAAGGTTGCGCAAAGCATTGACTGCGCGAAGGGGGTAGTCGTAGAAGTCTCCGTCATAGAAAATTCGACTCATGCGGGGCCGCAGCAGGAAGTCGTCGTCGGAGAGTATTTCGTGCCATAACCGCTCGACCGGTTTCACCTTCGTAAAGAAACGATGGCCACCGATGTCGAACTTCCAGCCGTTTCGTTCGGCCGTGCGGCTAATGCCGCCAACCACGTTGTCGGCTTCGAGGACCACGCTCGGCACGCCAGCTTTGGCCAGCTGGTACGCCGCTGTCAGCCCGGCGGGACCAGCTCCGATGATGACGGGCGACAGTTCTGCTGTATCGCCGCCGCTCGGCATTGGAATGTCTTGCACGATGCACTACCCCTAGTCCCGGTTGCAGAGCATAGTGACGGGAAACCAGTAGGTAGTGCATCGGCCATGTCAAGAATCTCGAGAGCACCGAAAGGCTCAAGAGGGCGGGTCAGCCTAGTGTTCGCACCGCCGGATCTTCATCACCTCGGTTGTCCGGAAACTTGCGAGACGCGTGGCCCAACTGTCGATCACGCGTCGGTCGGTGTCGGTTTGAAAGAACGTGGTCATCGCTCCTTCTTGGCTATAGGCATCGGCGCCTCGTATTTGTTCGTTTGAGCCGTCTTGCAGAGTGATGTTGTAACTGGCCATGTTGTTCCTCTTCCGTGCTTGGCTTGTTGATGTTCGCTCGGTGGGCGTGTGTTGTTATTGTTGCTGATGTTGCCTGTGGGATGGAAGAGGACAAGACAGGGAAAACGCGCCAATTCCTGGGGAAATCTCGCCGCAAGCTGTGGATCGCCGTATGCGATAGAGTCGGCCACATGCTCGACTTCGACTGCCCTCGTTGCAGCCAGCCCGCCTCGCAAGAGTTTTACGGGCCATGCGACAACTGCATCGCTTCCCTTCGCGCCGCCCACGCCGGCATCGCTCGAGACGTAGCCGCCCCGGAGTACGAACCGAAGATGAACGTGACGCCAAACGCCGTCGCGCTCAAGGACTGAGCAGTTGCGCTCGAAGACTGGCCCGAAGACCTGAAAAAGAGAAGAAGCCCCGAGTAGCCTCGCAGCTTGCGCCGCTCAACTCCTCGGGGCTCCTAAAGGTTGGCCCTGACATGCAGTCATCCAGCACGACCCGGATTCCTGTGACTCTGCCTCGCAAGCGAGACGTCCTCTGATTGTCAACTCCTGCCAGCCTCGTAAGCCGGTAGGTCAAATCTCCGTCATCCAGCGGCAAGGCGAGCCCTCACCACCTGTGAGCCAGTTGCCCGATCACCCGACGGCGACCACGCTCGTGACCCAAACCTGGCACAACTTCGCACCAGCGCTATTTCCTCTGCTCTGCGCCCCCGTCGGAGTGCAGTGCGTTGGCTACGGCGTTGATGTTCTGTTTGAAGTCGCCGCCAATCTCTGAGACTTCGCACCCGTCAGCGCGTTGTCTCGGTGATCTCGTTGGCGACCTCAGCGTGCAAGCTGGCGACGTACCGCTCTCGTCAAAGTGTTGCTCTCCGTGACCCGGGAGTCGACTTCCGAAGAAATCGAATCCTCATGTCGTGGTCAGCGCCGCTCATCAGAGGTTGGCTTGTCTGGTCCTGGTGTCGAGATCTGCGTGCGCTCGCACCTCAGGTGGCTTCGCTCTGACGGGCTCTGGTCCTGCGACGTCCAGCCCACCCAGATTGAGCCGAAGCTCGCCCCAAGAAGACCGTCCGAAGCATTCGCATCACGCACCCGACCGAAGTCGTTCCGAAGTTTGATTGCTTGCGTCTCTCGACAACCCAGACTCTTCACCTTTTCTGAGTGTTGGTCAAGCGAAAAACCACTTTCCCCAGGGATCTCCACAGGCCCTAGCCGAAATCCCCAACCAAGTGGTGGATATACACAGGATTGTTCACAGAAATCGTCACCCAGCCCACCGCACGAGGGCCAGCTCACGAGGTCGCTCAGCAGATCAGAACACGAACTTCTGGTACTCGAGCGCGAAACCCAGCACCTTGTTTACGTAGCTGTCACGATGGTTGTACGCGAAATACCCGCGGCGGAGGCCTTCGGTCGTCGTGACTTGGCCTGCGGTTCGACAGAGATAGTGCGCCGAGGAGAGCGCGGCGTCGTAGAGGTTGTGAGGGTTTGCAACGCCATCACCGTTGGCGTCGAGACCATTTCCGGCCCACGTTGACGGAATGAACTGCATCGGCCCGACTGCCCGGTCAAAGACCGGGTCGCGGTCGAGAACCCCGCCGTCGGTATCACCGATGATCGCCGTATCGGCGTTGCCGTTGAGCGGAATGCCGATGATTTCGGGCATTGTGAGCCCCACTGCATCGACCGCACTGCCCTTGAACGTTCCGTGGCCGCTTTCAACCTTGCCGATACCTGCCAACATCCACCACTGTACGCCGCAACCGGGATGCAAAACCTCGCTGGCGATGGCGGCAGCGTTGTATGCGTCGAGGACGACAACCGGCAGTCCGAGTTCCTCGACGATTGCCAGCACCCGATGTTCTTTCACCGACGATTCGAGTTCAGGCAGGACGACGGAACTTTCGAACAGCGCTATCGACCAATCTTCGATGTCATTTTGTGTCGCGGTGATCGACTCGGCCAGCTTCGCCTGTTTGATCTCGTCGCGAGCGTGGTCGATGTCGAGACCCGAGAGCGATTTTTCGATGACGGCCTGATTTTCCAACTGCACCTCACCTGCCTCCTCAATGAGCTGGATCGATCGGCCGGCCGTGGCAATCATCGCTGGGTCGAGGCCCTGAAGTGCGGTGTGCGCCTGCGTCGTGCCCGAGGAGACGTATTGTGCGAGCGCCATCTCGCGAAGATGGTTCTCGATGCGGTCGAGTTCGCGAACCAACATGCGACGGTCGCGCCTCCGCTGTGCAAGTCGATCTCGCACTTCTTCGCGACTGGTGCGCATCATCTCAAGCGTGTCTTTCGCGTTTGCGAGCGACACGCGCGCCGTCGCTATGGTTCGCAGTTGGTTGAAATATGCATCGACCGCAGCGTCATATTGTGGGCTCGACGCAGCAACGCGATCGACACCAACGCTGAGCGTGGGGTCGGGGATGAGATCGCCAATGGTGACGTTGTCGAGCTGCTCCACGCTGAGGAACTCCGGGCGCAGAATCAGGACCTCACCAGCACCATCGCCCGCGCCTTCGCTTTCGGCGTCGCCGGGGGTCTCAACGTCCTGCGCAGACAAAATCGAGGCATCGGCGCCAGCAACCGACGGCACTACCGCCGCCACCATCGCAAGCGCGACGACAAGTAGCACGCTAAGGCGGGCCACGCCGACGACAGGAGCGACTACAGAGACGGCAGGGCGAACGAAGCACGCCCGTAGTGATTTCACCGGTACCTATCGGTACGGCATCGCCTAATCCAAGAACGAATGGCCAGAGAACATAGGTTATTTGGACCAGGAATTCCGGTGAATCAGAACGCCTTTAAGCACCTTTGGGTCGTCGGTCATGATGCCGTCGACGCCGAGATCGAGAAGCCGGTGCATTTCTTTGTCATCGTCGATGGTCCAGACATGAACCGGAAGATGCTGGGCATGCGCGAACTCGACGAATTTTTCGTCGACCAACGTGACGCCTCGCAAGCGCACAGGGACTTGCGCGCATGCAGCCGTCAAGCCCAACGCCGGCAGCCCGAACGAGGCTGCACGCAACCGAAGGATCTCAGCGGGGCCCGACGAGGTACAAAGACGAGGACCCATGGCGTCTCGCATCGCGGCAAGTCGTCGGTCGGAGAACGAGCCGACACAAACCCGGTCAACTGCCTGCTGTTCGCCAAGCAAGTCAACAAGGGGGCGGACGGTGTCGTTGGCCTTGACATCGATATTGATGTTTATGTCTGGAAACGTGCTGAGCAGTTCAGCCATGAGCGGAATCGGCTCAACGCCATTAATGCGAGCCTTCTTTACCTCGCTCCAGGGCAGCTCAGCGATGGCACCGGTGCTGGTTGTGACGCGGTCGAGCTTCGGGTCATGAAATGCGACGAGTACACCGTCGCTTGTCGCGTGCACATCGGTCTCGAGGTAGCGGTAGCCCAGGTCGACGGCGTGCTGAAACGCAGGCATTGAATTCTCGGGAGCCGCACTGGCGCCACCGCGATGAGCGAACGCAGCCACGCCGCCGGAACGCAAATAAGGAAACCGAGAATCTTGCACGGCTTGAACGTAGCCCACCGGCGTAGCCGTTATGTTGACGGGGTGTTCGATGGATTAACCGCCCAGTTCGCCGAGGCGATGTCGGGCAACGCTGCGCTCCAACTCGATCAGGCCATGTGGCTCATTGCAGCACATCAGCGGCCGGGTCTTGAGAGTGACGCCGTCACCAACCGCCTCGATGAGCTGGCATCGCGCTGTTCGGCTCCGACGCTCGACGCAGTGGTGCGCCAGCTCTTCCAGTTTGAGGGTTTCACTGGCAATCGGGACAACTACTACGACCCCGACAATTCGCTGATCGATCAAGTTCTCGAACGGCGCACGGGTATCCCCATCTCGCTTTCCGTGGTCACGATCGAAGTCGGACGGCGACTACGTGTGCCGATGGACCCTGTCGGCATGCCGGGACATTTCCTCTTGCGCGACCGAGTACTGCCGGACCTCTTCGTCGACCCTTTTCACGGTGGCGCGCAGCTCACCGGCGAACAGTGCCGACGACTGTTCACTTCGCTGCATGGCCCACAGGCTGCGTGGTCAGACAAGTTCCTCGATCCGCTCGAGAAACCAGCGGTGGTGTTTCGAGTCCTCAACAACCTGCGAGCGATCTTTGCGTCGCAAGGCGACATCGAGCGGTCGATCTGGACACTTCGACTGCTTAGCCGGATACCCGGCGCCAGCGTCGACATCACCAGCCGATTGGTGAATCTTCTCGAGACGCGAGCCCGGTACGACGAAGCCGCCGACGAACTGGATCTTCTCGTGGCAGCGGTTCCAAGCCTGGCCGAACAGACAAACGCTCGAGCTCAAGCGTTACGTTCTCGACTCAACTGACACGCCCTCGTACCGCTAAGCCTACGCAGAAAGAACCTGTCGCGATGATCGACAAAGAACTCAAACGCAGCCTCGGCCAAATGATCCACGGCGTACAGATAGTCGGCTCGAAGCACGAAGGCGTTTCACGCGCCTACTGCTCGCACTGGGTCAGCCAAGTCTCCTTTGAGGAACCTGTGGTCATGGCATCGGTGTCGCCAAAACACGACACGTATCCGCTGATTGCCGCATCGGGGCGATTCTCGGTGTCGATCATGGCAGCCGACCAAGTCGAGGCAGCCCAGTACTTTTCGTACCCAGGCCGCCGGTTCGACTACATCGCTCCGGAGTTCCTCGAAGAGGTCAATGGGCTCCCAAAGGCCGTCGACTGCATTGCCTGGCTCGAGTGCGAGGTCATCGACCGCATCGACCGCTACGACCACGAATTGTTTTTTGCCCGGGTCGTGCAAACACAAGCTGGACGGCTCAAGCACCCACCGTTGCTGTATTCGTCGCGCCTTGGGTGGCGCACAACCGGAGAGAAAGCCCGAGAGGCCGGAACCTCGATCCGCGATCGTTTACTCGCCCGTCTCGAGCTGCATCAGCGAGAAAAGGCCGAAAAATCGCCCGAACAGCAATAACGGCACGACTATACGTGTTCACCTGACTACGCTGTGGGGTGTGAAAAGAAGAACAAAAATTATCGCAACTATCGGTCCGGCCTGTGACGACGAAGCTGTCCTACGAGGCATGATCGATGCTGGCATGGATGTTGCCCGTATCAACATGTCGCATGGCTCGATCGAGGAGGGCCTCGAACGCTTCCACCTGATTCGTCGACTTAGCGAAGAGGCCGGCCGTCACGTCGGAATTCTCGTCGACCTTCCCGGTCCAAAGGTTCGGTGCGCGACCTTCGGCGACGAGTACGTCCGTCTGGTTACCGGTTCGGTCGTCGAACTGCGCGTCGGCAACGACACCTCGTCTGCAGACGTCATCGAAGTCAACTACGACGGTCTCGTCACCGACGTGCAAGTAGGCGACCGTCTCAATATGGGCGATGGGCGAGCAATCCTCGAGATCACCGAGAAACAACCAGACAAGCTGTTGGCAAGCGTCGCCCACGGCGGCAAGATCTCCGGCCGACCCGGACTCCATGTCCCGTCCGACCGGCTTCGCATCAGCACCCCGACCCCCGAAGACCTCGAAATTCTCGACGCCTTTGTCGAGGTCGGCGTCGACATGGTCGCATTGTCGTTCGTCCGTTCGGCGCATGAGGTTCGACGGGTCGGCACCGAGCCACACCCGCGTGGCCCGTTGATCGTCGCAAAGATCGAGACACGAGCAGCGGTGGAAAATCTTGAAGGCATCATCGAAGCTTCTGGAGCCGTCATGGTCGCCCGTGGTGACCTCGGCAACGAGATGTCACTCGAAGACCTCCCGGTGCTTCAGAAGGAGATTATCTCCAAGTGCATTGCGTTGGGTCGCCCAGCGATCACTGCGACACAAATGCTTGAATCGATGATCGATGCGCCGGCGCCAACTCGCGCTGAAGCCTCCGATGTCGCCAATGCGGTATGGGACGGTTCATCTGTTGTGATGCTCTCTGGCGAAACCGCAGTCGGTGTCGATCCGATCAACGTCGTACGCACAATGGGACGCATTGCGCGGCGAGCCGACGAGGAGTTCGATCATGGACGCTGGGCTCGCCGTATCGCCGAGCTGCGCATGACCAGCGAAAGCGACACCAGCGCCTCGGTCACCGATGCTATGACGATGGCAGCGTGGCGGGCGACCGCCGAGCTCGGTGTGAAGACCATCGTGGCGGTATCAAGCAGCGGATTCACCGTGCGTTCGATGGCACGGTTCCGTCCCGAAGCCGAGATTCTTGGTTTCTCCACCGACCCTCGAACCGTGAACCAGCTTTCGCTTTCGTGGGGCACCATCCCGGTGTCGCTTCCAAGCCATGTAACCAGCAACGAGGAGATGGCCAACGAAGCCGTGCGGACGGCGAAAGCAATGGGCCACTTAAGCACCGGTGAACTCGTCGCGGTGCTCGCCGGCGCAAGTTCGTCGAGCCAATCAGCAAATGTTCTGCGACTGGTGCGGGTCGACTAGCGAACCTTCTGCGCTGCCAGCAGACCTACATGCCGTAGTTGAAGCTGCCGTTGTTTAGGCCCGGACCGAAAGGTCCGGGCCACTACTTCTTTACTTTTTGCAGCCGTACTCGACGAACTGCTCCTGCGTAATGTCAACATCGATGCCATACAGACTGCACTCGCAGTTCTTTGCACAGTCGGCTAGGTCGCCTCGCTGGATCCACAGCGTAAAGACAAACAGGGCTAGCACACCAAGAATCGCAGCCTTGATCGCGAGTTTGGTGACGAACCTGACCACCCAAAATGCAGCCAAGAGCAGCAAGACGGTGAGCAGCGGAATAATCCACCGGAGCCGATCGGGCGTGAGAAACGACGGAAGCGAGACCGCCAACAGCGGCGCTAGGCCTGAGGGGAGAAACGACATGGCTGGAGCGTAGTTCGCCAACATCTATGCTCGGGGGCATGTCCGACATGAACCCTGTGAATCTCACCGCTGGCCCGCCCGAGACGGTGCTTCCGCCCGAGCCTGCCGATGCACTAGTGGCGCTCGAATCGGCCCTTGCTGAGCCGGAAGGCGATCGCCGCGCCGCAGTGGGTCGAGTCGTATGCAACTGGCCGACGTTTCTCGCGGGATGGGCCTCGATGGGCGACCTCGCTTCCGACCAGGCGGAGGCCTACGCCGCCTATCGCGTCGGCTATCACCGGGGTCTCGATCGGCTGCGACAAAATGGCTGGCGGGGGTCGGGTTATGTCCGTTGGCAGCACGAAACCAATCGAGGTTTTCTGCGTGCGCTCGCTGGTCTGCAGCGCTTGGCCGCAGAGATCGGCGAAGCCGAAGAAGCCGACCGCTGCGCACATTTCCTGATGCAGCTCGATCCCACCTGGCCGCCAGCCGACTGACGGTTGCCCGAAGCGAGTCCTGTGCCCTTGGGCTGACCGGTACAATCAGTACATGGCAGCACCAGGTGGCTCAGGGCCAATCGGACCGTATCCAAAGGACGTCTCGGGCGAAGAAGGTGAGATCGAATACGACAAGCTTCGCCGTCGAGTTCTTTGGACCTTTCCCTACGGGTTGTACATCGTTGGCTCCCGGGACGGCGATCGGCGCAACGGCATGACCACCAACTGGGTCACGCAGGTCTCCTTTGAGCCCAAATGTGTTGGCATTGGGGTGGAGAAGCCGGCATTTACCCATGAACTCATCGACGCCTCCGGCGTCTTCACGGTATGCACCGTCGCCCGCGAAGATCGCGCCATCGTTCGCAAATTCACGAAACCCGTCGAGGTCGATGAGGCGGCGATGACGCTCAACGGCTTCGCCTTCCACGATGGCCAGACTGGCGCGCCGGTGCTTACCCAGGCTCCTGCGTACGTCGAATGCGAGGTTCGGTCGGCCGTCGAAATCGGCCAACACACGTTTTTCATCGGTGAAGTGGTCAACGCTGCCTTTCAAGGTGACGAGGACACCGAAGTGCTCCGCATGGAGGACACCCGAATGAATTACGGCGGCTGATGACCGACCAGCCGTTTTCAGGCGCTGTCCTCGCTGGCGGGTCAAGCAGCCGGATGGGCGTCGACAAGGCCCTGATCGACTTCGGTGGCACGGCGATGACGCTGCGGGTCGCTGCGGCGTTCGAGGCGGCCGGCGCCACCGAAACCTTTGTTGTTGGTCGCCCAAGCGAGACCTGGCCGAATGTGGTGTCGATTCCCGACCTGTTTCCCCGCGAGGGCCCCCTCGGAGGCATCATCTCGGCGCTCCGGCATGCAAGTTCTCCCGTTGTTGTCACGATGCCTTGTGACCTTCTACAACCGTCGGCCGCCGCTGTGCGGTTGCTCGTCGAGCAAATCCTTGCTGTCGACAATATCGACGTTGTGCTTCCGGTTCTGGCCGGTCGTCCGCAGTTTGTCCAAAGCGCGTTTCGGCGATCGGCCCTCGATCATTTGGCAGCCCGGTTCGCTGCGGGTGACCGGTCGGTACGCCACGGGATTGCCGATCTCAAGGTCGTTGAGCTCGCCGTCGATGAGCGAGCCTGGTTCGCTGATGCCGATGAACCCAACGATCTACCGCCAGAGGTGTTGCGCCAGCTCACCGACTACAGTTGAGAAGCCGCAGACTCCGGAGAGAATTTGAGTAACGTACCTGAAATTGACATCGAAGGACTCGAGGCTGCGCTCGCAGCCGGAGCCCGTTTGCTGGATGTTCGCGAAGACCACGAGTGGCTCGCCGAGCGCGTAGCGGGAGGGCTCCACATTCCTCTGGGCGACGTCCCGAGCCGCGCTGGCGAGATCAGTGGCGATGGACCTCTCTACGTGATTTGCGCCGCCGGAGGCCGAAGCCTCACCGCTGCCGACTTTCTCCGAGCTGCCGGGCACGAAACGGTGAATGTCGCTGGCGGCACAAATGCGTGGGTTGCCGCCGGCAAACCAACCGTCAGCGGTCCTGCCGAGTGAGCGATCTGGACAGCGCAGACATTCCGATCGTCGAGACGTCGGGTCACCTCGACGATGTCGTTGCAAGTCTTCTTGAGCACGACGTCTACGCCGTCGATACCGAATTCCACCGAGAACGCACCTATTACCCCAAGGTTGCGTTGGTGCAGGTGCTGTGGCCAGGCGGCGAGCCGGTTCTGATCGACCCGTTGGCTGTTTCGCTCGAGCCGCTTTCCGCAGTGCTCGATGGCCCCGGCACGGCGGTAATGCACGCGTCGCAACAGGACCTTGAAGTCCTCGATCTTGCGACCGATACTATTCCGTCGCGACTGTTCGACACCCAGATTGCTGCCGGCTTTATCGGCATGAGTTCACCGTCGTTGTCGGCACTTCACGAACGTTTTCTCGATAAGCGCCTTCCGAAGGGAGACCGTCTTACCGATTGGCTTGCTCGTCCGCTGACGCCGGGCCAGACCACCTACGCCGCGTCCGATGTCGCCGATCTGCTCGAAGTCACCCGAATTCTCCGCGAAGACCTCGAAAAGCGCGGTCGCCTTGTCTGGGCCGAACAAGAGTGCGAGAACTTCCGGCTCCGCGGCCGACCATCGCGCGACCCTGCCGACGCTTGGCTGAAGATCAAAGACGTTCGCCACCTTCGTGGCACCAGTCTTGCCGTCGCCCAGGCCGTTGCAGCGTGGCGCGAGCGGCGCGCCGCCGAGATCGACCAGCCGGTACGGTTCGTGCTGCCCGACCTCGCCGTGGTTGCTCTTGCCCAGAAAAAGCCGCTGACCATCGAGAAGCTGAAGTCGGTACGTGGACTCGACGATCGACATCTCAAAGGCAATGTCAAAGACATGATCCTCGAGGTCATCGCCGAAGGCATTGACACCGATCCCGTGCTACTCAAGACCCCTGATCGCGCAAACTCGCTCAAGGAAATGCGCCCTGCGGTGACGCTCATTTCCGCTTGGGTTAGCCAATTATCGAAGGAACTTTCTCTCGACCCGGCGTTGCTTGCGTCGCGAAACGACATCGAGGCATTTGTTCGCGGTGACGGCGACGCCCGCTTGGGTACCGGTTGGCGGAAAGAACTTGCTGGTGAGCCGGTGGCACGCCTTATGGACGGCAACGCTGCTCTGGCCTTTAATGGCCGCGATGGACTCATTCTTGAAGCCAGAAGCCATAAGCCCGTCGAATCCTGAGCAAAATTGGGCCCGGTAGGGGCATTTCTTGGTTTTTCGGCACACAGTTGCCTGTCTGACCGGTACATACGATGTATAGTGACTCCTTGGTATAGACACGCAATAGTTGGAGCGTTTCCCGTGAAAAAGGGTCGCCACAGACGGTTTGAAGAGGCTCGAGCGCTGAAGCGCTCGGATAATGTGGACCTTGATGGTCTGCTTGACAGCCTGGAGTCCGATGCCGACCCCAATGGGGTCTCCGACTGGGAAGACGTGGCCGACGAGTATTCACAGTGGGCCGACGTCGCAGCAGAATACGAGGCAAAGCAGGCCGAGGCTCCCGCCGACGCTGCGGAGGCCATCGAGGCCCCTGCTGACACCGATGCCGAGGCCGACGAAACCGCAACGCCCCTTGCCGGTACAACGCCCGACGGAGAGCCCGAAGCAGAGTCTGCCTAGACCCTAGATCTGGTCTAGATCCGCTCTAGATCTGGTCGACTGCTGGGTGCGGCAAGAATGCCGCGACGCCGCGCCCGCTCGCGTGTTCAACGAACGCTTCATACACCTCGTCACCGACCAATTCGGTGATCTCGTCGCGTAACGTCACATACACCGGCTCGCGCTCGACGAACGCCTGGTGGTCCTCGGTGCACCACCAATGAAACTCTTGGCCCCCGACGCCCCAGTCGTGCCGCTTCCATTCGCGAAGCATGGTGGTGGTAACGCCGTTGTCGTCTTCGTGTGCGTCGAGGCGTAACGGCAGCTGCCAGCAGACATCAGGTTTCCAGTCGAGCGGCCGTTCACCAACTCGTAGAGCGGCGCGATGCAGCGCACAGCCCGCTCCACCAGCGAAGTCGGGTCGGTTGAGAAATACGCAGCCGTCGTCGACGACCGCCGTCATTTGGTCGCCGTCTGCGTCGACATCGATCACCACAGGGCTATCGATATGTTGCCAATCCTCGGCGGTGAGGCGCGAGGATGCTGCCATCACCCGGTCGTGGTCATCCTGATCGGAGAAATGGGCGCCATGACTGCAGCAACCTTGTTCGAGCGCTGGCGTCGGCTTGGAGAGCACCCCGCTACATCCTGCACCGAAGATGCAGGTCCAGTTGCTGGTGAGAAACGTCGCGTCGAGTAGATAGACATCGCCCTCGTCGTCTCGAAACGAAACCCATTCATGAAGATCATCCACGCCGAGAACCTACTGGCCCGGCGAGGTCGGAACGTGTCACAGGCACGGACTATACATAGAGAGGTGAGTGGAGAATTCGACGATATTCGCGAGCGGTTGGAAGCAATCGCCGAAGAACTAGCCGACCGAGCAATCGACGTCCTGCGTACTTCGCTTGAAGAGGGTGCCTCAGAGATGCCCGTCGACGAAAAACGGTTGACCAGAGCTCGCCGGGCGGTCGAGAAGGCAGCGCATCTGCTTGCCGACCCCCAGACAAGCGATTGGTAGCTGCTGCCGCTAGGCCAACGTTGCGACCCATGCGGCGAAAAGGGTGTCGCCGCCATCGGTCCGCATTTTCTCTGGGTGCCACTGCACGGCACACAGCGGTCGGTCTTTGTGTTCGACCGCCTCAACGACACCGTCAGCTGCGGTAGCCACGGGCAGCAACGAGTCGGCGACGACACCAATCGCCTGATGGTGAAGCGAGTTCACTGCAGCGGTAGCGCCATACACGCCAGCAAGCCACGAACCAGCCGCGATTGCGACGTCATGGCGATCGTTGAGCGACGGAGGATCAGCGCTATGCGCGTCGAGATGTTTGACATCTTGAACGAGGGTTCCGCCCAAGGCGACGTTAATGATCTGCTGACCGCGACAGATGCCTAACGTTGGCAGGTTCGCGTCGAGGGCCACGCCGAGCAAGCCAGTTTCGAACGCATCGCGTGTTTCGTCGATGCCGCTACTGAGACCGGCGTTGGCCGCGCCGTAGGCAGCGGGGTCGACGTCGCCACCGCCCGACAGGATAAGTCCATCGAGCAAGGCAACGAGTTGAGCGCACTGATCCGACGGATACTCACTCATCAACAGCGGTAAACCTCCGGCATCGATCACCGCATCGACGTACTCGCTCGCCAGGGTCGCAACCGCAGGCTCGTAGGGATATTCGGCCGAGGGTCGCTGCCAGGTCGTGATGCCGATGACGGGTCGATGAGTAGCGGCCACTTCAGGTGTTGTCGTTGATGTAGTCGACCATTTGCCTCAGTCGTGCGTGCCCTGCCCGATTGAATTTCATGGCGATGCGGTGTTTGTCGAGTTCGTCCTTGTCGTCAATCTCGCTTTGTGTCACCTCTGTACGCTCGATTGAACCCGTTTCAATGATGTCGCCAAACTCGCTGTTCATTGTCGAGAGTTCGTCGTCGCTCAACTCTCTGGTGAGCCGCATAATCAAGCGGTTACCGACGTAACGCGATGAGTGGTACGCCTTATAAAAGCGGCAGATTTCGTTCACCGCTGCATCGATATCGTCGGTGAGAAAGACCAGGTCGAGATCCGACTCACTGATCAGGTTTTGCCCCAGCAGTTCGCGAACGACGAACTCTCGCCACGTGTCCCAGTAAGTGTTGCCGGGCGGATCGAGCAGCACTACGGGAGCGAGGAACGTCTTTCCGGTCTGCATCAAGGTGAGCAACTCGAATGCCTCATCCATCGTGCCGAAACCGCCGGGCAGTAATGCATACCCATGCGACTCCTTCATGAAGGTCAACTTGCGGGTGAAGAAGTAGCGAAAGTTGATGAGCTTCGGGTCGTCGACGATGAATTCATTGGCGCTTGATTCGAACGGCAGCTGAATATTGATGCCGAAACTGTTTTCGGTTCCGGCGCCTTCCAGCCCTGCTGCCATGATCCCCGGCCCTGCGCCGGTCATGACCATCCAGTCCTTGGCTGCCATTGCGGCACCAAAGTCGCGAGCGCAGGCGTAGGACGGGTCGTCTGGTTTCGTGCGCGCCGATCCAAAGATGGTGCACTTTTGGGCGTGGCGATACGGCTCGAAAACCAGAAACGCGTAGCGGAGTTCCTTCAGTGCAGCGTTGACCAGTTTGAGGTCGCCACGGCCCACTCGCTCGCGGCCCATACGAATCGACGAGACAATCGTTTCGTACAGCAGATCTTGATCTTCGGTGATACCACTCAGATCGATAAGTTCGGCGATTGCCCGGTCGATGCCGTCGTCACCGGTGCGGTAGCGGGGGAGATGTTCCATGGGCGAATTCTACGCCCTCACCAGCACTACCAGCGCGCAAAGGGGTCAGGCACCTTAAGTGCCTGACCCCAAAAGTGCCTGACCCCTTTGAGTTAGCTGCCGAGTACGGGGATTCTGGTTCGGGGCGCCACAACGTCGAGGTTGATTGGTTCTTCGATGTGGTTGTACAGGGTGCCGCGCTGCACGAGTGTGCGACCTAGGGGTTCGACAAGTTGCTTGAAGTCATTGCCGTCGACCTCTTGGCCGTGTTCGGCACCTGCGGCCCGCGAGATGTTCTCGTTGATCAGTGTGCCTCCGAGGTCGTTGACGCCGGCCTGCAAAAGCTGGCGGATCGTTGAGAAGCCACCCTTGACCCACGAACCCTGGATGTTGTCGATAAGCCCGTGATACGAGATGCGCGCCACGGCATGCATGAGCAACATTTCGCGGAACGTCGGACCGCGCCGCGCCTTGCGCTGCAGGTAAATCGGCGACGCCATGTGCACAAACGGAAGGCCGACGAACTCGGTGAATCCGCCGGTCTCTTTCTGCAAATCTCGGGTGCGGATGATGTGGGTTGCCCAGTGTTCGGTCTGCTCGACAGCGCCGAACATAATGGTGATATTCGACCGGAGGCCAACGCTATGCGCAATGCGATGGGCTTCGAGCCACTCTTCGGTGTTGATTTTATCGGGGCACAAGATGTGGCGAATGTCGTCGTCGAGGATCTCGGCGGCGGTCCCCGGCAGCGATCGCAGGCCGGCCGCCATCATCCTCTTGAGGTACTCGCCGAGGGGTTCGTCGAGCCGCTTGGCTCCCTCGGTCACCTCGAGGGCGGTGAAACCGTGTACGTGCATGTCGGGCACGGCATTCTTGACGGCCTGGGTGACATCGAGGTAGTAGTCGCCGTCGAAATCAGGATGGATCCCACCTTGTAGACAAACTTCGGTTGCACCCATCTCGGCTGCTTCACGAGCCCGGTCGGCGATGTCATCGATGGTGAGGAGGTAGGGCGTGCCGCGCAGGTTCAGACTCATTGGGCCCTTAGAGAACCCGCAAAAGCGACATTTAAAGGTGCACACGTTGGTGTAATTGATGTTGCGGTTCGAAACCCACGTGACGACATCGCCCACGGCGTCAGAGCGGAGCTGATCGGCGACCTCGGCAACGGCGTTGACCTCAGGGCCCCGAGCGCTGAACAGGGTCACGATTTCGGCGTGACCGACCTCCTGACCGGCGAGGACACCCTGCAGGACTTCGCCGACCGCGCCACCAGCGCTCGCGTGGCCGGGAACAAGCACCGGCGGCTCGTTGTTCGATCCCGAATACCACTGGGTTGACTCTTCGCCGACAACCAGTACATCGGCGCCGTCGTTCGCCTTTGCGTTCTCCATCGTTTTTTCAGGGAGCAGCGAACCCGGGTCGTCGCGACCCATCGCCTCGGCGTCGGAGCGATCCATCAGGGGAAATAAGAGATTTGGGTCGACCCAGACGTCGGTGTCGAGCGCGAACTCTGGGTAGATCGTGAGGCGAGGCGCCAGAGCGTGGCCACGCTCTTCGGTTACTTCGCGAAGCCGGTCTAGCGCTGGCCATGGACGCTCGGGGTTGACGTGGTCGGCGGTTACCGGCGAGACGCCGCCCCAGTCATCGATTCCCGCATCAAGCAGGTCACCGAAGTCGTCAGAGAGGTTCGGTGGCGCTTGAAGGTGGATCGATGGCGGCAAAATGATGCGGGCGAGCGCAATGGCTTCGAGGAAGTCTTCGCGTGGACACGGTGGATGCTTATGCATGCCGGTGCCTTCCTTCGGGAGGAAGTTCTGCACAATGACTTCTTGCACGTGGCCGTGACGTCGATGCGAGGCGGCGATGGCTTCGAGGGCATCGATGCGGTCCTGGCGGCTTTCACCGATACCGACGAGAATGCCCGTGGTGTAGGGGATCTTGTTCTCGCCGGCGGCTTCGAGCGTCGCGAGGCGGCGTTCGGGCGTCTTGTCGGGTGAGCCACGATGGGCATCGAGGTCGGGGTTGAGCGATTCGATCATCATTCCCTGCGACGGCGAGTACGGGCGCAGTGACAAGAGCTCTTCACCGGTAAGCGCACCGGCGTTTGCGTGGGGGAGAAGTCCGGTCTCCTCAAGGACAAGTTTTGCCATCGCGGCGAGGTATTCGACGGTCGAGGAATACCCGTGAGCTTCGAGCCATTCGCCAGCCGCTGGGTAGCGAAGCTCGGGGCGTTCGCCGAGCGTGAATAAGGCTTCATGGCATCCGACTTGGGCGCCAGCTTTGGCGATCTCGAGTACCTGCTCGGGTGAGAGGTACACGTCGTCGAGGCGAGCTGGGGGCTGTGCGAAGGTGCAATACCCGCACTTGTCCTGACAAAGCATCGTGAGGGGAATGAACACCTTGGGCGAGTACGTCACCCGTGTGCCAAAGCGTTCGTCGCGTATTTGACGCGCTTGCGCCATGAGGTCCTCGAGCGAGCGCCCCTCAGACAGATCATTCGTGGTGTCGTTGGTGGTGATGGTCATGAGTTTCCCCCAGAAGCAACGACGGTCGATGCCGTGCTTTGAATATGTTCAGAGTCGATGTCGGTATTGCATGCCGGACAACGTACGGCGTGCTCGATTGGCGATCCGCACGCATCGTGGACGAGCACCTTGTCGTGCAGTCCGTCGGTTCGCCACTCGTCGCCCCAGTGCATCAGGGCAATGAGAACCGGCGACAGCGACCGACCTTTGTCGGTGAGCTGGTACTCGAAGCGAACCGGTCGCTCCTGATACTGGACTTTTTCGGCAACGCCGTTGTCGACAAGGCGACCGAGCCGGTCAGAGAGCAGGTTCTTGGCGATACCTAGGTCGCATTGGATCTCGCTGAAACGAAACATGCCACGAAACATGGCCCGAAGGATCAACAGGGTCCACCGGTCGCCAACAGTGTCGAGCGTGAGTTGAATGCTCGAAGGGTCGTCTCGATCCATATGGTCACTCGATGCCATGCAAGAGCACTGTAAATGAGTCGGTTTACAATTGCAACTTACTAAGTAGCAAATCTGAACCAACGTCGGAAATGCTGCGGCTGGTTAGGGCGGCGGATCGACATGCCGATCCGCAAGGGCGCTAGCTCTTGATATGTGATTCGCCAAAGGCGCGAAGGCGATCGATACCACGTTCGCCCGCGAACACGAACGCTGGCACCATCACTCGGCCGACGCCGAGCTTTTCGAAGGTTTCGAGGCCTGCGGCCGGATTCTGCATATGTGCACCGAACATGGCGTTGATTTCGACCGATTCGGGGTCGCGGTCTTGTGCCTTGCACTCTTCACGAACCGCGGTGATGAGCTCGCCGAGCCGCTCGGCGTCGCCTTCACCGGGAAAGTAGCCGTCGGCCAAACGCGCCGCTCGGCGAATTGCCACCGGGGTGTCACCCCCGACAAGAATGGGAATGTTGGAACCCTGCGCCGGTTGCGGCGTGCACGTGAGCGGGTCGAAGTCAACAAACTCGCCGTGGTATTCAACGTGCGAACCCGACCAGATTGTCCGTAGAGCCTCGACATATTCGTCGTTGCGTCGCCCTCGTCGCTCCCACGGCACACCAAGCGCATCAAACTCTTCTTTCATCCAACCAACGCCAATTCCCAGCTCGACGCGCCCGCCCGAAAGGTGATCGAGGGTCGCAAGTTCCTTCGCCAGAATCAACGGGTTGCGCTGGGGGAGGATCAAGATGCAGGTGCCGAGCCGCAGCGTTGGCGCAGCTGCCGCAACGTAGGCCAGCCAGATCAACGGGTCGGGTATCGGCGTCTCGGGCGTGGCCGGCACCTTGCCATCGCTCGTGTACGGGTAGGCCGACTCGATGGTCGAGGGAAAGATGACGTGTTCGCCGCCCCAGACCGACTCAAAGCCGACTTCTTCAGCCACCTTCGCTATCTCAAGCGCGGATGACGGATCGTTTCCAATACTGGACGCAAATGCAAGACCGAATTTCATGCGCCGATCTCAGCACGTACGCGAGCGAATCTCCAAAAGGTTCGCGCTACTTGAGCGTTTCGGCCTTATCGCCCAGGGTGCCGAGTAGCTCGTCGAAGCTTTTGACAAAGCTGGTCACTCCCTCGTCGAGCAGCTGATCGGTAACCGAAGTGAGGTCGACGCCAACGGCTTTGAGCCCGTCGATAACGGCCTGAGCGCCGGCGACATCTGCATCGATCGTGCGAGCGACCGTGCCACGCTCAAGGAACGCTTCGATGGTCGCATCGGGCAGCGTGTTGACCGAGTCGGGACCAATCAAGGTGTCGACATACAACGTGTCCGGGTACGACGGATCTTTCGTTGAGGTCGAGGCCCAAAGCACCCGCTGCTTTCGGGCACCCTTGGCTTCGAGCGCTTCCCAACGCTCGCCGCTAAACGTGTGAAGAAAAGCCTGATAGGCGAGCTTGGCGTTGGCGATTGCCACCTTGCCCTTCAGTGCGAGAGCCTCGGGTGTACCCACAGCATCAAGGCGGCGATTCACCTCAACATCGATACGACTAATAAAGAACGACGCAACCGACGACACGTCGGAAATGTCGCCGCCGTCGGCGACGCGACGCTCAAGGCCATCGATGTAGGCATCCATGACGGCCTGGTACTTGTCGATGGCGAACAGCAACGTCACGTTGATACTGCGGCCTTCGGCAATCATTTGCCCGATGGCCGGAGTGCCTTCGTCGGTGGCAGGGATCTTGACGTACAGATTGGGTTCGTTGATCAGCTCGTCGAGCTTGCGCGCAGCAGTCATGGTGCCTTCACCATCACGGGCAAGCGAGGGATCGACCTCGACCGAAACGTAGCCGTCGAGTCCGTTCGATTCGTCGTACACCGGCCGCATGATTTCGAGCGCATGCTCGATGTCTTGGGTTACCAGGCCCCAGTAGCTCTCCTCGATCGATGAACCGGCGGCCAACATCGAACTGAACTGTTCGGTGTAGTCGTCGCTGCCCGCGATGGCCTTTTGAAAGATCGACGGGTTCGAGGTGATGCCACGAACGCCCTTTTCGCGCCACGCCACCAGTTCGCCGCTGGTGATCCAGCCGCGACGAAGATTATCGAGCCAAGGGCTTTGTCCGGCGTCGTACAGATCGTGAAGACGGGTCATGTGGAGGGTTGTCCTTCGTGGGGCTGATGGTGAGCTAGAGCTCGGTGGAAACAGTACCGGTCGAGAAACCCTTACTTGCTTCGAGTCAGCGTCCGAGCAAAGCTCGGGCGCGAGTAGCAACGTTGCCGGGTTCCAAACCGAATTCTTCCATGATTCTACCCGCTGGCGCCGACGCTCCGAAGCGATCGATCGCAACGACGCCGTCGGCCCATTTGTGCCAGCCCATCGACGATGCCGCTTCAACGGCCAACGTCGGAACGCCGCCCGGCAGCACGCCAAGACGATATGCCTCCGTCTGCTCTTCGAAGAGCTCCCAGCACGGCAGCGATACCACCCGGGTGTTGATGCCTTCGGCCTGCAGTGTTTCGGCCACACCGGTGCAAAGGTGAACCTCTGAACCAGTCGACACCAGAACGAGTTCGGGATCGGCTTCGGGTTCGACGAGCACATAGCCGCCCTTGTCGAGGTCGCCGGTTGCCGTGCCCTCGAGCACCGGCAAGCCCTGACGACTCATCACGAGCGCCGTCGGGCCGTCGTTCGCAATAGCAGCACGCCACGCCAGCCCCGCCTCGTTCGCGTCGGCCGGACGGATGACCCGCAAACCAGGGATCGCCCGCAGTGCTGCCAGGTGCTCGACCGGCTGGTGCGTAGGGCCGTCTTCACCAACGCCGATTGAATCGTGTGTCCAAACAAAGATCGACTTCGCTTGCGACAGCGCAGCGAGACGCACGGCTCCCCGCATGTAGTCAGAGAAGACCAAGAAGGTACCGCCGACCGGCACACACCCGCCGTGCAACGCCATGCCGTTCATGATCGCGCCCATGCCGTGTTCGCGAATGCCGAAGTAGATCTGCCGACCTGCACGGTCCTCAGAACTGAAAACACCCCTGTCAGGAATCGTTGTGCCGGTGTTTCCGGTGAGGTCGGCGCCACCGCCCATGATGCCAGGAACAACATCAAGCAGCGCAGCCATTGCCTTGCCCCCGGCCACACGGGTCGCCATCTTTTCGCCAACCTCGTAAGTCGGCAACTGTGCACCCCAGTCGCCCAGACCGGTTGCGTTGATACAGGCGTCGTAGGCGTCGCGGTCTCCGCTCCATGCGGCGGCTGCCGCTTCACGGGCAGATCGCGCTTCGGCACCGCGACGGCCAGCCTCTCGGTAGTAGTCGAGCACATCTTTAGGGACGTAGAAGGACTCGTTGGGCATATCCATCGCCGCTTTGGTGGAGGCGATCTGGTCGTCTTTAAAGACATAGCCGTGCGCGTGGGGATCATCGGTGTGCTCGGGCGACGGCGTGCCAATGTAGGTGCGCATGATGATGATCGACGGACGGTCGGTGACCCCTTTGGCCCGGTTGAGCGCCGCTTCGATCGCGTCGAGATCTTCGCCAGCTTCACCAATTTCGTCGACGTGCCAGCCATAGGCCCGAAAGCGACCGGCAGCGTCGTCGCTGAGCGAGATCTCGGTGTGTCCGTCGATCGAGACATGGTTGTCGTCGTAGAGGTAGATCAGCCGTCCGAGGCCCAGGTGTCCGGCCAACGAAGCGGCCTCATGGCTGACGCCCTCGGCAAGGTCGCCGTCGGACACGATGCCGTAGATGAAGTGATCGCAAACCTCGTTGCCGAAACGCGCTCGTAGCGATTCTTCGGCGATGGCCATGCCGACACCGTTTGCAAAACCCTGACCGAGCGGCCCGGTGGTTACCTCGACGCCAGCGGTGTGCCCTACCTCGGGGTGGCCCGGAGTTTTCGACTCCCATTGACGAAACGCTTTGAGATCATCGAGCGTCAAGCCGTAACCGGTGAGGTGGAGCATCGAGTAGAGCAGGATCGATGCATGACCGGGCGACAGAATGAACCGGTCGCGGTCTGCCCAATCCGGCGCGGCAGCGTCGTAGTTCATGACCCGGGTGAACAACACATGCGCCGCGGGGGCCAGCGACATCGCCGTGCCTTGATGACCCGACGAGGCGGCGTGTGGGGCATCCATCGAGAGCCCACGTATGACGTTGATTGCTCGTTGTTCGAGAGCCCGATTTTCGAAAGGCTGGTTTTCGAAAGGCTGGGTTTCGAGAGGCTGATCGGTGTGCATGGAGAGAATAACTCTGCTTCCTGAGATGCCCGCCAATGCGAGCGAATTATGAGATGGGCAAGACCAAAATGCTGCGGTCTAGAACTGACGAAAACTAGCGAAAAAGGAGTGTCGACGCGGTGAAACCGTGGAGGTGATTTGTGCCGTTGACCGGCCCGATTTCCCCGGCACAAAACATCCCCGAAAGTGCTGCCCCGTCTGTGAGATCGTGCACCATTGCAGCGTCGTGGTGGGGTTCCCCGAAAAGGTAGGTTCCGCGTCCGTTACATGTGAACACGAGCGCCCCTTTTGCACCGGACGAATCCGCATGGAGTGCGTGGAGATCCTCGCTTGCGGTTGTTGCATCGCGCACCTGAAACTGCACGACTGCCCCGAGGGGAGCCTCGTCGCCGATCGCCAGCGAGCGTGTCGTCTTGTCGGCCCCGAGCACGCCGCGGATAACGAAGTCACCACGGCCGAAGCTTTCGCGATGCTCGTTCGCGACGATACCGATATGAACGCCGGCGGCAAGTAGCGCTCGCTCCTCGGGCGTTGCCGCCGCAACCAACTCCTCGAGCCGTTCGAGCGCCGGTCGCCCGCCCAGTTCGTGTACGAGATTTTCCTCGGCGCTCGTGACGGTAAAGGGATCGCCGATTGGGCGACAGCCTTGCGACACGACCGTCGAACAAGCAATCTCCGGGCCAAGAAGGAGGCCAACCGCTCCGTCGGTGTACAACTGGCCGTTGAGAAGCAGTCGGTTGCCTCCAGGGCCGCGGGCCGCCGATGCCAGACCGCCGACGACGGCCATGCCGGGAGAACGTCGCTCGATTTCGGCCAACAGGCGGTCGGCAGGAAACGTAAACGGGTCGGCCAGCAACACAAGTGTTGCTGCGGCGTCGAGCTCATCGGGAAGCCCGACGATGTCCACCGCGCTTCCACGCTGTTGGGCTTCGAGACGAAGAGTTTGCACAGCGGCAGCCACACCAACGTTTGCCGCCCACAACGAAACCGCCGGTGTTTCTTCGACCTCGCGAGCCCCGCTCATCACCGACACGGCCGTCGTGCCGACAAGCGTGCCTGGCGACAAAAGTTGCTCCACCACAGCGACAAGGTCCTCAAGGACCCCAACCAGTGGAGCGGTCACGAACAGCACGGCGATGTCAGGCGAAGGGCCGACGACATCGAGTACGTCACCCACGACCTCGCCAATCGCGTGGGTTGGCAACGGGTGTTCTGAGACTGAACTTGCGAACGCTTTTTGGAGCATTATTCCGAAGGGGAGTCCTGGGGTCCTGCGTGGTCTTCGATTGGCGATGACACCGGAGGAAGCAACGTGTAGGGAACCAAGGTTTCTGGACCTCGGTCGACGTTGCAGTGTGCGTACACCGTGCCGTAGTCGCTGAACTCTAGTTCGGCGCGAACGAGCCGGTAGGTGAATTTGCCGGGCTCGACTTGCAGCGGTTGCACGTTACGCGCCAGTTGTTCGCCATCGCGTTTGAAGACGACCTCGAGCACCCCTTGGCCCGACTCATCGGCCCCCGCGTGAGCAATTACCACAAGGTGCGGTGCCCATGTCAACGGAAGCGGTGTGGGCGCCACGGCGGAGAACTGAATGCCCGCCATGTCGATACGAGTACTGGGTCCATCGACCTGGCGCAGGTCGATGGTGTCGAGAAAAAGTGCTGCGAGAATCTGCATGGTCTCTGATCTTTGCACGCTGAGCCGTCTACGATTGCGCCGTGCGTCGACTGGTTCTTCCTCTTTTGTTCCTCGTAGCAGCGGGCATCGCTGCGTATATGGCTCGCGAAGCTGATCGCGAAGCAGCCGCCTTGAGCGAACCAGTGGCCTCGGCGCCACAGCCGTCTGTTGAGACGCCAGTGTTTTCGGCCCGGCGCCTGCCCGCATTTATCCGCGTGGCGACCTCAAACGAGGTCCTTGCCGAAGACCTCGTCTCTGTGGTCAACGACTCACCCGAAAACTCGTGCCTTGTGGTGACGAGCAGCGGCGAAGAGGTGTTCGCGCACAACGGCACACTTCCGCTCATTCCTGCGTCAGCGCAAAAGCTCGTCACCGGCGCCGCCGCTCTCGAAGCACTCGGTGAGGACTTTGTGTACGAAACAAAAGTGTTCGGGCCGGCGCCGGTGGACGGCGTCGTCGACGGCGACCTCTGGCTTGTCGGCGGAGGAGACCCGATCCTCGCCACCGAGCGATATATCGGCCGGTACCCCGAACCTCAGACCTTTACCAATCTCGCGTTGCTCGCCGACCAAGTCGTCGCCGCTGGCGTAACCGAGATCGTTGGCGGGGTGCTGGGCGACGAATCGCGATACGACCTCGCTCGCTCGGTCGACAGCTGGCCACCGCGATTCACCGACCAAAACCAGACAGGGCCGCTCACCGCCCTTTCGGTCAACGATGGGTTCAGCGCCTACCCCGACGACAACGAGGCAAACCAGCTCGCGACCCGCTCCGATCAACCGGCGACCAACTCTGCCAAGATCTTCGACGACCTTCTTGAGCTACGCGGCGTCGTCATCCGCAACGGCTCCGACGTTGGAACCGTGCCGGCGGGCCTCACCGAACTCGGTACGCTCACCTCGGCACCCATGACCGAAGTGGTCGGGCAAATGCTTGCCTCGAGTGACAACAGCACCGCCGAACTCATCTTGAAAGAGATCGGCAGGTCGGCCCGCAGCGAACCCACCACCTTGGCTGGAGCCGAGGCATCAGGCGTCATCATGACCCGTGCTGGCTTCAAGATGGCCGGGGTCGTCGTCGCCGATGGCAGCGGCCTGTCGAGCGAAAACAGTGTGACGTGCGACCTGCTTATCGATCTGCTCGAAAAGGCTGGCCCAGATTCTGCGCTTGCCGCCGGCCTTGCGGTCGCGGGTGAGCGCGGCACCTTGCGAGAACGGTTCCTCGACCCCGACGTCAAAGGGAAGATACGCGGCAAGACGGGCTCGCTTAACGAGGTTTCCGCTCTCGCAGGCTTCGCAGAAGCCGCGAATGGCGACATTCTCACCTTCGCCTACATCGCCAACCAGGCTGAAATCAACCCAAACCGGGCGCACGAAATCCAGGAAGACCTCGGCCAGGAATTGGTCGAGTATCCCGAAGGCCCTGAACTCGATACGTTGGGCCCGAAATGACTCCGATGACAGAACCCTACGAACTACCAATGTTCCCGCTCGGGTCAGTGCTCTTCACCTCGATGGTGTTGCCGCTGCATTTGTTCGAAGAGCGTTACCTCCAGCTAGCGACCGACGTCCTTGCCGGCGAGCGCGAATTTGGCGTCGTGCTCATCGAGCGAGGCAGCGAAGTGGGCGGAGGCGATACCAGGTCGTCTGTGGGCACCGTCGCCCAAGTGCTCGAAGAGCATCATTTCGATGATGGCCGGTGGGCGCTCGGGTCGGTAGGCACCCGCCGTATCCGAGTGGTCGAATGGCTCGAAGACGCGCCGTATCCGCGGGCGATGGTCGTCGACTACCCCGAAGCCGACGTCGAAGCCAGCAACAGCGAGCTTCGCGATTTGCTCGGCGAATGCGACAGCCAACTACGACGTGCCCTTGAACGGCTGACCCGCCTCGGCGAAGTTCCCGCGGGGCTCGAGATCGACCTCAGCGAAGATCCGGCCCTTGCGAGCCACCAAATTTCGGCACTCGGCCCGTTCGGCCCTGCTGACAAGCAGAACCTTCTGGCTTGTGAAGGCGCTGAAGAACGACTTGAAGCGCTCGACGAACTTCTTGAAGATGCCATTTCCGTGCTTGATTTCCGGTTGTCCTAGATAGTGTTTGGGGATCGAAACCTACCCAAAGATGGGTACGAGTCACCCGTCTCTGTGGACCAACGTCAGGTCAAGTAGAGTCAGGCGTTGGTAGAGGAGGCTGCAATCAACGTGGCAGAAGTAGAGAACGAAAATCCGGTTACTGAGGTCGTAAACCTCATCAAGGCTTACGCCCTGCAGGAGACGGTCGAACCGCTGAAGCCAATCGGCAAGTTCGTCGCCTTCGGCCTTGCGGGTGCTGCACTGATCGGTGTCGGCATCTTGTTGTTGTCCCTAGCCCTGCTCCGTGGCCTACAAACCATCGACTTCTTCGATGGCAACTGGTCGGTGCTGCCGTATCTCATCGTCAGCGTCGCCGTATTGGCTGTGGCCGGTGTCCTCGGTAGCCGAATTACGAAAGGTTTGTAGCGAGTGTCTGAACCGACAAAAAAGAACATCACCCCGAGTGATCTCGAATCCCAATTCCGTGGCATCAAGAGCCAGGTTGACGAAAAGACCGGACAGGCAAAAGCCCAAGCGCAGAACAAGTTGGTTCCCGCTGGTGTAGCCGCCGCCATTTTGGTCCTGCTGGTCGGGTACCTGTTCGGCAAACGGGCCGCCAAGAAGACGTCGTCGGTCGTGGAGATTCGTCGGATCTGATCCGCCGGTCATCACCATGCTCCCGTTTTCAAAAAAGGCGCTCAAATACCAGATGCGCCGCAACGCCACGATGAAGGGCCTTTTCGGAGGCAACAAGTTGTGGCTCGCCGTTTTTCTTCTTCAGCGAGCCGGTGGTTTCAAAAACAAGCTCACCAAGGGCGGCGAGATGCCCATTGAGGTGAGCGAGGACATGAAGCAAGGTGGGATCTTTGCCATCATCCACAACCCGCCGCCGCCAACCAAAAAACAACTGAAGAAGGAAGCCAAGGCCATCAAGAAGGCCAACAAGCGCGGCGACCTGGTAAAGGTCAAGCCAACGAAACGTTCGGTCCGTAAATCTGCCCGGGCCGCCAAGAAGGCGAACAAGCGCACGAAGAAGGTCGAGAAACGACTCGTGAAACCCACGGTTGTCGAAATCGGCCTCGATCGCTGAACCGGGTCTCAACGCTATGTTTGCTGTCGGTGAAACCGTCCTGCTCATCGACCGCAAAAAGCGACGTTACATGGTCGAGTTGGCCGAAGGTGGCGAGTTCCATTCACATGCTGGCTTTGTTCCTCATGCCAACATCATTGGACACCCCGACGGATCGATGGTTACCTCCACGAAGGGGTCGAATTTTCTTGCGGTCCGCCCGACGCTGAGCGATTTCGTGCTGAAGATGCCACGCGGCGCGCAGGTGATTTATCCCAAAGATCTTGGGCCGCTACTGCTTCTCGCCGACATCTTCCCCGGGGTCAAGGTTTTCGAGTCCGGTCTCGGCTCGGGCGCACTATCGATGACCATGCTGCGCGCTGGCGCACACATCACCGGCTATGAGCTACGCGAAGATTTCGCAGAAAAGGCGCAAGCCAACGTTCGCAAGATGCTCGGCGCAGCCGCGCTCGAACAGTACGACGTGCATCTGCGCGACGCCTACGAGGGCATCGACGGCACCAACTTCGATCGTGTTGTGCTCGACCTGCCCGAGCCGTGGAACGTCATCGAGCACGCCGCGAAGGCGCTACGCCCCGGTGGCATCTTTGTCGCCTACACACCGAGCGTTACGCAGGTCGCGCAGGTTCGCGAACGGCTCGATCGGCACAATTTCATTCTTGCCGAGACCGTCGAGATCCTCCAACGGACCTGGCATGTCGAAGGCCAGGCAGTCCGTCCTGATCATCGCATGGTTGCCCATACTGCGTTCCTCACCCACGCCCGTCTATCGGGTTCCTGACTCGCTGGTTCGCACGGTGGATGGCGGTCGAACCTCGGCAAGGCGGCCGAGCGTTGGAGTTCTCTGCATAGCCTTAGCGGTCGTTGGCGCGAGCTGCGGCGCGAGCGCCCCACCACCGGGCATCGAGCCGGCAGCGCCGGCCACCTTGCCTATCTTCGACGACGACCGCACCGACCTTGACCCCGGCGAACCGCCCGAAGTGCTCGACGAGGCCCTCGTGGCACGAGTTGTCGAATCTGCTGTGCAGATCGCAGGCGATGGTTGCGTGCGGCTCCAACTCGGAAGCGGCTTTGTTGCGGGGGAGGGGATCGTCGTCACCAACGCCCATGTGGTGGCGGGCGTGAGCGATCCAACGGTACGAACCCCGGGCGGTCCATTCGCGGCCGAGATCATCGGATTCGACCCAGAATCCGACATCGCGATTTTGCGGGTAGACAACCTTGAGCTCCCGGCACTCGCCTTTGCCGAGGGCGATATCGACGACGAAGGCGCCATCCTCGGGTTCGGGGGATCAAGCGATGCTTCCGACGACGGGTTTACTGCGACCATCGACGCCGACATGTTCCGCATCAACCGGTTAATCACCGCCAAAGGCGAGAACATCTACCGAGATGTGGGCGATACCCGTCGAGCGGCCTACCTGCTTGCCGCCGATATCGAACCCGGCGACTCAGGTGCAGCGTTGGTGCGAACCGATGGTGCCGTGGTCGGCATGGCCTTCGCAGCGTCTCGTCGGCCAAACGTCACCTACGCGGTTCGTGCCTCAGAAATCAGCTCGCTACTCGCAACACCTGAGCTTCGCGGGGATCCGACCCGCTGCGCAGAGGGGTAGCACCACTCGGTGCGTCCGCGGCGGCAGCTAACGCCAAAAACGCAACTATGGGGGCTGGTAGCCCCCATAGTTGTGCACACGAACTGCGGTTACGCAGAAATTAGACTTCGATGAAGATGCACTCGCCGGGGCACTCTTCGGCCGACTCGATGGTGGCCTCTTCCTGTCCTGCAGGGACCACCGCAAGGCCTTCGGGGCCGCCTGGGTCAGAGTAAATCTTGTCGCCCTCACGGACGTAGGCAAGGCCATCGTCGAGAAGGGTGAAGACGTCGGGGGCAATCTCTTCGCAGAGTCCGTCGCCGGTGCACAGATCCTGATCGATCCAGACCTTCATTTTGCAGTTCCTTTGGGGTGAGCGGTGGGAGCTTTGGGCGCCCGGTTCCTGAGTTGTACTGCGACAACTGCCGTCAGTCTAGCTGTATGTGGTGAATTTCTTGTGGCACACACAACCGTCGACACGTCGTCGGTAGTCCATCGGTCGAAAATTCTCTCAACGTGAGGGCAAAGTGACAATGAAAAGGGGCAGAATCTGCTCCAAGAGTGTCCCCACTGGCCGACAGGTGTCGGTGTAGGGTCAAAATTCCGCACCGTCCTTTGGAGGTGATTGCGGTTACTGAGTACTCCAACGATCGTGATTCCGACCAGCTCCGAGCCGAGTTGGTGGATCTTCGCGACTACGCATCCCGTCTTGAGGACGAAGTGACGGCACTTCGTCGCCGCATGCAGGACTCCCCAAAGCGGGTCCGCACCCTTGAAGAACGGTTACTTGAGACCAAAGGGCAACTTTCCCAGGCGGTTTCCCAGAACGAAAAACTCACCTACACACTCCGTGAGGCGCGCGAACACATCACCGCGCTTCGCGACGAGGTCGACAAGCTCACCCAGCCGCCATCGGCCTACGGTACGTTGCTTGGCTTTAACGCCGAAGACGACACTGTCGATGTCTTCTCGGGCGGCCGAAAGATGCGGGTTGCTGTCCATCCCGAGCTGCAAGACGAGTTGGCTATCGGCCAAGAGGTCGTGTTGAACGAGACGCTTAACGTCGTGCTGGCCCGTGGCCCCGAGACCAGCGGTGAGGTCGCTACGGTCAAAGACGTCATGGCCGACGGTAACCGCGCCATGATCGTCGGTCGTGCTGACGAAGAAAAGGTCGTCGACATTTCGAGTGCGCTCGACAATCAGAAGCTCCGCGCCGGCGACACGGTCCTTATCGATCCTCGTTCGGGCCTGATCCTCGAAAAGCTGGCTCGCCCTGAAGTCGAAGAGCTTGTGCTTGAAGAAGTCCCCGACATCACCTACGACGATGTGGGTGGCCTTGACGACCAGATCGAACAGATCACCGATGCCGTCGAACTTCCGTTTCTCCACAAGGGCCTGTACGAAGAGTTCGATCTACCGGCACCCAAGGGCATCCTGCTCTACGGCCCGCCGGGTTGCGGTAAGACACTTATTGCAAAAGCCGTCGCCAACTCGCTGGCGAAGAAGGTTGCCGAAGTATCTGGCGACCGTGAGGCCCGAAGCTTCTTTCTCAACATCAAGGGCCCCGAACTACTGAACAAGTATGTCGGCGAAACCGAGCGCCAGATCCGTCTCATCTTCCAGCGGGCACGCGAAAAGTCCGAAGAAGGCTGGCCGGTCATTGTCTTCTGCGACGAGATGGAGTCGCTTTTCCGCACCCGCGGCACCGGCATTAGCTCCGATATCGAAAGCACCATCGTTCCGCAGCTTCTGGCCGAAATCGACGGCGTCGAGACCCTCAAGAACGTGATCGTCATCGGTGCCTCAAACCGAGAAGACCTCATCGACCCGGCCATTCTGCGACCCGGCCGCCTCGATGTGAAAATCAAGATCGAACGACCCGACGAGACCGCAGCGTTCGCGATCTTTGACCGGTATCTCTCCGACGACTTGCCGATCGATCAAAACATCATCGACACGGTGGGCGGCGGCGACCGCAACAAGGCAATACAGGCAATGATCGAAGAGACGGTCGCCGAGATGTACCGGGCTGACGAATCGAATCAGTTCCTCGAGGTCACCTACCAAAATGGTGACAAAGAGATCATGCACTTCAAGGATTTCTCTTCAGGCGCCATGATTGAAAACATCGTTCGCCGGGCGAAGAAGCTTGCCATCAAACGCATTCTCGCTGGTGGCACACGCGGCGTTCGCACCGACGATCTGATCGCCGCCATTCATCAAGAATACAAAGAACACGAAGACCTCCCGAACACCACAAACCCTGATGACTGGGCCAAAATTTCGGGCAAGAAGGGCGAACGGATCGTGTACGTTCGCACGCTCATCACCAAGAACGAGGATCCTGTTGGTGGCCGCGCTATCGAACGGGTTGGCACTGGTCAGTACCTCTAGACCAGCACCTCAAAGATCAGCTTAGGATCGTCGGTTATGTCGTTTGAACACCACGAAGCACGCTCTTCCTACTAGGTTCTGCGCAATGGCGATACCAAAGACAATCGGTGTCGAAACCGAATACGGCATCCTCCTTCGCGGAACCGAAGAGTCAAACCCAATCGCGGCCTCGTCGCTGCTTATCAACGCGTACCTCAACGCGGAACGCGACGGACCCGCGCCTCGCGTCGGGTGGGACTTCGAGGACGAGAGCCCCGGCATGGATCAGCGAGGCTTTGCACCTCTGGGGTCGATGCCGCCCGAGGTCGAAACGCATCTGGTCAACGCCGTTCTCACGAACGGCGCGCGCTACTACGTCGATCACGCGCATCCCGAGATCAGCACGCCCGAATGCACCAATGCGCGCGACATCGTTCTTTTCGACCGGGCCGCTGAGTTGATTGCGATCCGCTCGATGGAGGCCGCCGATCACGTCCTTCCCGCCGGACAGAATCTTGTTGTCTACAAGAACAACTCCGATGGCAAAGGGAACTCCTACGGTTGCCACGAGAACTATCTCGTCGATCGAGCCACGCCTTTTTCGCGCATCGTCACCCATGCGACTGCACACTTCATCACCCGCCAAATCTTTACTGGCTCGGGCAAAGTCGGTAGCGAAGCTCCTGGTATCACTTCCGAAGAGGTGCCCTTCCAGCTCACCCAACGAGCAGACTTTTTTGAAGAAGAAGTTGGGCTTGAGACAACGCTCAAGCGCCCGATCATCAACACGCGCGACGAACCTCACGCTGACGCGCAGAAGTACCGGCGCCTTCACGTCATCGTCGGCGACGCGAATATGTCGCAGGTGTCAACGTTTCTCAAGGTCGGAACAACCGCCATCGTGCTGGCGCTTATCGAAGACGACTTTTTGCCCCGTGAGCACATTTTTGCAGCGCCGGTGCAGGCCATGCGTGAGGTGTCTTATGACCTCACGCTCGCCAAACCGTACGAGCTTGCAAGCGGGGCTTCGATCACCGCGATCCAGGTGCAGTGGGATCTGCTCGAGCAAGGCAAAAAGTACGTCGAGGAGCGCGGCACCGAAAATGTTGGCGGCGACGTCGCACACGAAGTCCTGCGCCGCTGGGAAGATGTCCTTACCGCCCTCGAGGACGACCCGATGCAGTTGGCAACGCAGCTTGACTGGGTCGCGAAGTACCGGTTGATGCAGTCGTTTCGCGACCGGCACGACATTGCGTGGGACGACGCCCGTCTGGCAGCGCTCGATATCCAGTACCACGACCTCCGCCCTGCCCGTTGCCTGTTTAACAAGCTCGGCGTCGAGGCGATCGTCGACGACAGCGAAGCAATCGAAGCAATGTTGAGTCCCCCGACCGACACCCGAGCGTATTTTCGTGGCGAGTGTCTCAAGCGCTGGCCCGAACAAATTGTGGCCGCGAACTGGGATTCAATGGTATTTGATGTCGGAGATGAACCACTCCGTAGGGTGCCAATGATGGAACCGACCCGCGGCACCCGCGAACATGTCGGTAACCTCTTTACAGAATGCGATTCCGCAGCCGACCTTTTGGAACGTCTCGGAAACTGAACCCCCAGCTAGGGAGATACTGCTATGGCAGAACGTGAACAGAAAAAACGCCCCGCACCACGGGAGTCCGAAGAAAAGATCGAAGCGACCCCGGTCGCGTCCGAAGAAGGCGAGAAGCTCAAGAGCGAACTCGACGATCTACTCGATGAAATCGACGAGGTTCTCGAGACCAACGCTGAAGACTTCGTGAAGAGCTACATCCAAAAGGGCGGCCAGTGACCAACGTTTCTTTCGACCCGCTCGACGACCCGGGTCCCGATTTCGCCGGCCTTCTCCGCAAAGCTGGTTTGCAAGCTCCCGTGCCCCAAGGTGACGTCAGCGCAGCATTTGATGTCGTGCACGGCACGACCTGTGTGAGTCTGCGGTACGCCGACGGTGTCGTCATCGCCGGTGATCGGCGTGCGACCTCGGGAAACATCATTAGTCATCGTTCGATCCAAAAGGTGTTCGCCGCCGATCGACACAGCGGCGTAGCAATTGCCGGCGCCGCTGGCCCTGCAGTCGAAATGGTGAAGTTGTTCCAGCTCCAACTCGAACACTACGAAAAGGTCGAGGGAACCACACTGTCGCTCGACGGCAAAGCGAACCAGCTGAGTCAGATGCTGCGAAACAACCTCCCGATGGCGATGCAGGGCCTCGCGGTCGTGCCCATCTTCGCCGGCTACGACCAGGCGTCGGAACAAGGACGACTCTTCCAGTACGACGTCACGGGCGGCCGATATGAAGAGCTCGACTACACCGCAACCGGTTCTGGCAGCTTGCACGCTGGCACGGTGATCAAAATCAGTTTCGTCGACCATATGACCCGTGCCCAGGCCATCGATCTGGCGATCGAAGCGCTTTTCCAGGCTGGTGACTCCGATTCGGCAACCGGCCTTCCCGACCTCATTCGGGGCGTCTACCCTGTAGTAGCGACCATCACCGCCGACGGCTTCGACCGGGTGGAAGACCCCGAACTTGAAGAACGCACGCGACATCTCATCGACGCATTTACCACTCGCGGCGGCCGAGACGGCGGCAACTCGCTCAGCACCGATGGAGGCCCGCGATGAGTCAACCATTTTATGTAGCTCCCGAACAGGTCATGAAAGACCGTGCCGACTACGCACGCAAGGGCATCGCGCGCGGTCGCAGCCTGATTGCAAGCACGTACGCGAACGGCGTCGTGATCTGCGCCGAAAACACCTCGAACACGTTGCGCAAGGTCAGTGAGATCTACGACCGCATCGGTTTCGCAGGCGTCGGCAAATACAACGAGTTCGATCAGCTCCGCATCGCTGGCATTCGCCACGCCGATCTCAAGGGCTTTAATTACAGCCGAGCAGACGTCGATGGCAGAAGCTTGGCCAATCAATACGCAAACATGCTCGGCCAGGTCTTCACGCACGAAATGAAGCCGATGGAAGTCGAGATTCTTGTTGCTGAGATCGACGAAGAAGACTCGGCGAAAGACCAGCTCTTTCACATCCTCTACGACGGTTCGGTCAGCGATCACACCGGCAACGTTGTGCTCGGCGGCGACTCCGATGCCATCCAAGAGCGCCTGACAGCGCAGTGGGCCGCGGGCGGCGAACTTGGTACAACGCTCAAGATGTTGGTGTCGTCGCTGGCAGGCGACGATCGCGAACTGGTGGCCGATGATCTTGAGGTCGCCGTTCTCGAACGTGGCACGGGCCGCCGGTCCTTCCGACGAATCGAAGGCGACGAACTCACGTCATTGCTGTAGCTCCTCGCCCAGAGCATGCCAGCGGTTTCCTAAAGGTGGCCTCTGAACTGGTCGAATACCTCAGACATGCCAGTAGACGTCGCCGCCATGGCGAACGGCCCAGTTGCCCTCGGAGAAGCTCTCCGTACCGCCCGTTCTCGCATCGGGTACTCAATTGAAGCCGTTTGCAACCAAACCAGCCTCCGCCCTGATCAGATTTACGAAATCGAGGCCGGGCTGTACGAACCGTCGCCTTCGGTTCTGGACCGTCTCGGCGACATGTACGGCATTCAGGCCGATCAACTGCCGCGCTCGGGAGACGTACCGCGTAAACCACCGGTGTACGACGACGAAAAAAAGCTGCTCCATATCGCGTGGCTCACCATTTCGTTCGACCCCTCGCAGCACACCAACGATGACCTCCTTCGGTCATTTGCTTCGTGCGTTCGCAAACTTCGTGGAGCGAAGGAATCGTCGCCGGTCGTTCTTCGAGAAGCGGATCGCCATATTCTCGCCTCTCTGCTGAACCTCGAGGACACCCATCTCGACCAACGTTTTGCTTTCTGGTTCCAGGGCGAAGACGACGACTTTGCTGGTCTGCGAGACAACATGATCGCAATGCTCTCAGGAGCGACTTCAAATCCCGCGTAAGTGAATCCACCTTCGGCGCCCGCAGACGGTAAGGTTCCAAAGACATGCAACACCGAATCTTTGGTATCGAGAATGAGTACGGTGTCACTTGCACGCTCCGCGGCCAACGGAGGCTGAGCCCCGATGAGGTCGCCCGGTACCTCTTTCGCCGTGTGGTGTCCTGGGGCAGAAGCAGCAACGTCTTCTTGGCGAACGGGGCACGTCTGTACCTCGACGTTGGATCGCACCCCGAGTACGCGACCCCCGAATGCGACAGCATCTACGACCTGGTTGTGCACGACAAGGCTGGCGAACGCATTCTCGAGCAGTTGCTGGCCAGTGCCGAACAACGCCTCGAAGACGAAGGCATCAGCGGCGATATCTATCTCTTTAAGAACAACACCGACTCTGCAGGCAACTCCTACGGTTGTCACGAGAACTACCTCACTGGACGCCGCGACGATTTCTCCAGCTACGCCGAGGTGCTCATCCCGTTTCTGGTGAGCCGACAGATTTACGCCGGCGCCGGCAAGGTTCTCCAGACCGCACGGGGCGCGATGTACTGCGTCAGCCAACGTGCCGAACACATCTGGGAAGGCGTTTCCAGCGCGACCACGCGTTCTCGCCCCATCATCAACAGTCGCGACGAACCCCACGCCGATGCCGAACGGTATCGGCGCCTCCACGTCATCGTCGGCGACTCAAACATGAGCGAATACACCACTTTTCTCAAGGTGGGTGCCGCGGCGCTGATGCTTCGCATGCTCGAAGACCCTCGGGTCGTGCTTCGCGACATGACGCTCGAGAACCCCATTCGCGCAATTCGCGAGATCAGCCATGACATGACCTGCAAACGGCGGGTTCGCTTGGCCAACGGCCGCGAAGCGAGTGCACTCGAGATTCAAAGCGAGTATCTCACGCGGGCACTGCGATACGCCGAGCACCACGATCTCAATCCCATCGAAAAGCAGGCGTTGGAGATGTGGGAACACTGCCTGACGCAGATCGAGAAAGATCCGCTTAACCTCGATCAAGAGATCGATTGGGTTATCAAGTACAAGCTCATCGAGGCGTATCGTGAGCGCCATGGCCTGGCCTTAGCCGATGCACGGGTGGCGCTTCTCGATTTGCAGTACCACGACGTCAACCGCGACCGCGGTCTCTACTACCAGATGCAAAAGCGTGGCATGGTCGAGCGCATTTGCAACGACGACGACATTGCCCACGCGGTCGAGAACCCGCCAGCGACTACTCGTGCCCGCCTGCGCGGCGAGTTCATCCGCAAAGCAAAAGAGAAGAAGCGCGATTACACCGTCGATTGGGTGCACCTGAAGCTCAACGACCAGGCGCAACGTACGGTCCTTTGCAAAGATCCGTTCAAAGCACACGACGAACGCGTCGACAAACTCATCGCAAGCCTCTAACAATCCGCTATTGCTGCCGTGTCGAGCTGAAAGACTGGCGTCATGCGCTGGCTGATCGTGCTTCTCACATTGTGTTGCTTGACGGTCGCCTGTTCGAACGACGCGCCAAACCTCTCGGCCAAGTCGGTTCCGTCGCCAACTATTGGTGTGGACGACCGGGACGACATGGTGGACGACGACATGGTGGACGACGGGGTCGCTGCGACTGGGTCGAGTGATGCGGCGCCGACAACGACGGTCGCATCCAACGGGCGGGCAGTGACGCCGTTTGAGACTGATCCGACGCTGCGCTGGACCGTTCTTGCGGTTGCCTTCGACGACGTGCTCAATGTGCGGGCCCAACCTGATCCGGCATCTGCGAAGATCGGCGCCCTCGAACCCTGGGCGACCGACCTCACCGTCAGCGACCAATTTGCCGACACCAGCGATGGCATTTGGCGCCGTGTTGCACTCGAAGACGGGCGCATCGGGTGGGTCAACGCTCGGTTCCTTGTTGCCCAACCAATCGAATACCGAGGCGAAGACGGCGATACGTTGTTCGCCTTGACCAGCGAGATCCTCACCTTCCTCCGCTCGGGAGACGGTGCGGCGCCCGACACGTGGCTGGCGCCCCGAGCGCTGTGGGTTGGTGGCATCGGCATCTACGCAGACGCCTCAACGCCATTCACGTGGATTCCTCGACCGCAACTGCTCACTGCCGAACAATGGACCACCGACCGAACGTTCGATGATCCCATCGGCGCCGACAGCTGCGGAACCGATTGCTCGTTGCCTCTCACGGCATTTCTCAAGATCGACGCGTTCGACGCAGCCGCCGAGATGACCCTTGGGGGTGAGTCGGCTCAGCGGACCCTACTCGCCGACGGCGTGATGGCAACCGTGCCCGACTCGTTGCAGTGGGTGCGAGTGTTTGAGCCAGGAACCGACACCGCAGAAGATTGGGCGCGGCTGGCATTTGTGTTTGACCATTCGGGGGGTGCACCGAGGTTGAAGGCGGCACATATTTGGGGTTGGACCCCGTAAACCCGCCGCAAGACCGCCGAGACATGAGATACTCACAGACCAATGTCAAAGCTTGAACGACTAATGAATTTGCTGGCTGCGCTGCTGCACACTCCGGTGCCGCTCTCCGCCGAATCCCTGCGTACGCGGGTCGGGGGCTATCCCGACGCCGGAGCGAGCTTCCACCGGGCTTTCGAGCGCGACAAAGAAGATCTTCGAAGCATGGGCATACCCATAAGTGTGGGTGCGGTACCCGCAAGCGATCCGCCGCTCGACGGCTACCGCATTGATCCCAAGGAGTATGCGGGTAGCGACCCGAAGCTCGACCCCGACGAATTGGCAGCGCTGCATCTGGCCACCACGCTTGTTCGTTTCGGCGACGTCAGCGGCGACCAGGCCCTTGTGCAGGTTGGCGGCGTCGTCGGCGACGCAACATCCACCGCTCCGGTTGCCGCCCTCCCCGCAGATCCAAACCTCAACCCGTTATTCGACGCGGTGCGCAACAAGGCTTCGGTCGCCTTTGTCTACAACGACGTCCAGCGAACCATCGACCCCTACAAGCTCGCCTTTCAAGGCGGCCACTGGTATCTCACCGGTTTCGATCACTTGCGCGGCGAACAGCGCGATTTCCGTGTCGACCGGATTGCCGGGGCTGTGGAACCGGGCGGGCCAGCAACGACGACGAGACCAGACGGGTTGACCGGCGATCGCGCCCAGTCGTGGGAACTCGGCGACGAAGAACCGGTGGTCGCAACCTTGCTGGTGGATGCCGATCAGTCCGGGTGGGCGAAGCACTATCTCGGGCGTGATGCGGTGGCCAAGGCGCACGACGACGGCTCAGCCGAGTTTGCGTTAACGGTGCGCAATCGCGAGGCGTTCAGGTCATTTGTGCTGACCTTTCTCGATCATGCCGAGCTGTTGGGCCCGCCCGAGCTTCGAGCAGAACTGATCTCTTGGCTTGAGGAGCTGGCGGCATGAAGCGTTTGAATGCGTCCGAACGTGTGGCTCGACTTCTTGCGATCATTCCGTGGGTGGCGAGCCAGTCCGGCGCCCATCTTGAGGAGATTGCTGAACGTTTCGACTATCCGCGCAAACATCTCGAGGCCGACCTGCTCGAGGTGGTCGGCATGGTCGGCGTCTATCCGTTCACCCCCGATACCCAGATAGAAGTCGTGCTCGACGACGATCGCGTGTGGATCCACTACGCCGATTGGTTTGCCCGCCCGCTGCGGCTCAGTTCTGAGCAGGCGATGTCGCTGCTGGCAGCGGGGGAGAGCGTGCTCGAATTGTCCGGCGAAGAAAGCGGCCCACTTCTCGGTGGGTTGACCAAACTCGGCGCCGCGCTCGGCATCGACAAGGGTCTCGAGATACGTCTCGGAAGCGCCCCTGAAGAGACGCTCGATCTTCTTCGTTCTGCCATTACCGACAATCGCGTGATGCAGATCACGTATTACACCTACGGTCGAGACGAGTCGACCACACGGGCGATCGAACCGGCCAGAGTATTCGCCGACGGCGGCGAATGGTACGTCTCGGCGCACTGTCGTCAGGCAAACGACGAGCGAGTATTTCGTATCGACCGGATCGCCGAAGCGACGTTGCTCGACGAACACTTCGAAAGCCGCGGCAACGGCGACACGGCGTCGTTCTCCGCCCGCGACGACGACCCGAGAATTCAGCTCGCGTTGTCATCCGATGCCGCCTGGGTGATCCACCAGTACCCGCACGAGGGGGTCGAAGAAACAGCCGATGGTGGCTACATTGTCACGTTGGCGATTACGGCCGTTCCGTGGCTTGAGAGGTTACTGGTCAGGCTTGGACCGGCAGCCCAGATTGTCGAGGCCGCTCCGGGTATCCCGGTGGATCTCGTGCGAGCCTCCGCATCGCGTGTTCTGGCCCGCTACCAATAGCCGAACTTGGGGCCACATAGGGGCCAGAAGCTTGTAGGGTCTTTGGATCGTGTCTATCGACCCTCCTCTCCCTGACGATCCATCACTGGCTCTCGACAGTCCAGATTTTGCCGAGAGGATCGCTGCCCGCGCGAAGCAACGCTTGGCCGAGCAGGCAGAGGCAATAGACCCTGCACAACCGGTTCCTTCCGCAGCGGTTGACCCCAGGGTTGCAAGGTTTGCCACGAACGAGGTGCCCGGTGTCGAAACAGCGGCTCCCGGTGTTCCTGGCGCAGCGCCTGCGCAACCGCCAGCTGAAGTCGCAGCGGTTGCACCGCCAGCTGCTCCAGTGCCTTCGACTCCGGCAGCGCAAACGCCAACGCAGGCTCCCGTAGCCGAAACGCCGGTACGCCAGGCAGCAGCACCGCAGCCACCAGCACCTCAGCCACCAGCACCTCAGGCGTCGACTCCCCAGCCAACAGCACCCCAAGCGCCGGCCCCTCAGCCAACGGCGCCCCAGCCAACGGCGCCCCAAGCAGCCAAACCCCGGCCAGCGAGTCAACAACCACAGATGGCCGCAGCGTCAGCTGCATCAGCTGCAACAGCGTCGGCAACCGCCAGGCCGATGGCGTCCGGGCTGCAACCTGGCGACGAATCGCCGCTCGAACCCGGCGACCAGCCTCTGGCGAAACAGTTCGAAGAAGACTACGAAGTCATCAACCCGCGGCTTCGATCGCTCATCGAGTGGGCCGTCGTCGTCGCTGGAGCACTTGCGGTAGCGCTCATCATCAAGTCCTTCCTTCTTCAGGCCTATTTCATTCCTTCGCCGTCGATGGAGACCACGCTCGTCAAAGACGACCGAGTACTGGTCAACAAGCTCAGCACAACCGCCAACCGGGGCGATGTGATGGTTTTCAAACGTGAGGTCGAAAACCCCGACGATCCCGAAGACCTCATCAAACGAGTAATTGGGCTCGCGGGCGAAACCGTCGAAGCGCGCGACGGCAATATGTATATCGACGGCAAGCTGCTGCTCGAGCCGTACCTCGACGAGGGCATTGCCAGCTTTGGTCCGGTGTGGACCGAAGGTTGCGCAAACGAAAAAGGCGATGGCAACGCCTGCACAGTGGGGTCAAATCAGCTGTTCATGATGGGCGACAATCGCGGCAACTCGCGAGACAGTCGGTTCTTTGGTCCAATCGACCGCGAACAACTCGTCGGCCGAGCCTTCCTGAAGGTCTGGCCATTGGGCGATATCGAAGCTCTCTAGGATTCGGCGGCTGGCCAGCCAAACGACGCCAGCCCATCAGCAATGCGGTCGCTGTGGTCGCTGAAGAAGCCGTCAGCACCCATGTCGATCGCTTCGCGGATCACCCGAAGGTGCTGGCAATCCCACGAGAAGGCAAGCACACCAAATCGGTGAAACATGGTCATCGTGCCTCCAGACCATTCGGTGTTGCGCATATTGACCGCGTCGATCTTCGCTGCGGCAAGCCGCGACGCGTGACGCTCGGGGCCGTCGGTCATCGCCGCCAGCTTTGTCGAATGCACCAGTTGCGCACCTTGGGCCCGTTCGCGCCACGATACAAGCTCATCGCTGTCGCGGTAGCAAAGCCACAAATTTTCCACCGCGCCCGCCTTTTCGGCATCGGCGATAACAGGTTCGAACGCCATGCGGTCGCAGATGTCGAGCGAAAGCGGCATGTCGATGCCGACCTCGGAATAGAACTCGGCGAGCGACGGAATATGGGCGGGTAGCTCGGCGCGGAGAAGCTCGCGAATTGGCTGTCGTTGCACTAGACGCTTCCGAACCACACCATCATGATCGAGCACCGCCACTCCGTCTTTGGTGACCCAGACATCGCTTTCAAGCCCTGTCGCACCAAGCTTTTTCGCCAAAGCAAAGGCTTCGAGGGTGTTCTCCTGCGCGTGAGCACTTGCGCCGCGATGAGCGAACCCGATCGGGGGAACTCGAAGTGCGGGAATTCTTGTAGCCATCGCCACCAAATCTACCGCTGCGACAGGGCCGAAGGGCCAGCCCGCCTGTGGCCAGTATTTGCAACGGGCCATGACCAAGCGACCCACCAACATTTGGGTATCTGGAGCACTTTTCTCACATCGAAAGGGTCGATTGACCCGTTAAGCCCCGTCGTTTGGGTGCCGATAGTTCTGGTGTCGCAATGGAAGACGAAAGCTGAACATGGCAACGATTCGGGCAACATGCCCATCCTGTGGAGATGTAGAACTAACGACAACGGACGTTCGCGTTCGTGTCTGCCTCGATGATGATCGAGGCGAGTATTCGTTTCGGTGCCCTGTGTGCGCCATGACGGTCGTCAAAGCAGCCGAGCACCGCACCATCGACCTCCTCGTGGCCTCGGGGGTCCATATGGACACCTGGACGTTGCCCGAGGAGCTCTACGAGACAAAATCGGGAGCCCCGATCAGCCACGATGACATCATCGACTTCCACGCCCAGCTCCACAACGACAACGTGCTCGTGGAAGCCCTGCAAGACCTCAACGAATAACCGCCATAGCGAGAGGCCGAAGCCGGCACCGCACAGAGTGCGTCAGCTCGATGACGAACAGCTACGCAGGGCGCAGAGCTCGCTTGTTGGCTAGGTAGACTGATTCGCATGGGTAACTTGGGTGGCCTAGAGCTGCTGGTAATTCTGCTTGTAGCTTTGGTCGTTCTCGGCCCCGAAAAGCTGCCCGACGCCGTCCGCAAAGCCGGCAACATGGTTGGCGAGCTCCGACGAGTGTCGAAAAGCTTCCAAGATGAAATGCGTTCGGCCGCCATGCTCGATGACGCCAGTGTAGAAACACAGGCCCGTGAACGAGGCGACCAGCTCGTCGCAGACAGCAAAGCCAAACAGGCGGCAATGGAGCCAACAGGCCGGCCGCTTGACCCCAACGCCGACAACACCGAGCCGCTCGTCAACCGCGAGCCTGTCAACGGCGCAGCTGACGAAGATGAAGAAGCTGCCGACGTGAGCGACTACCGTCCGGCTGAGCCAACGGCATCGGCAGACCCGACGGTCGAATCCGACAGCTGACCAGTGGCCAAAAACAACGACGACACGTCCGCCGAGCTCGCCGACGAGGGCCGCATGACCCTGATCGAGCATCTCACCGAGCTGCGTACCCGCATTGTCCGCTCGTCGTTGGCGGTCGGCGTGGGGTTCGTCATCTGCTGGATCTTTGGCCCCGACCTTCTCCAATTTTTGGTCGACCCGTACTGCGACATCGTTGACCCAGCAGCCATTGAGGCGGCCGGAGGCGATGCTGCCGAATGCACCTTGCTCGTAACCGAGCCAATGGAACAGCTCAACGTGCGACTCACCACCGCGACCTACGGCGGACTCACGTTTGCAATTCCGGTGATCCTTTGGCAGGTGTGGCAGTTCGTCACCCCTGGGCTGTATCCGCACGAGAAACGATACGCCATACCCTTCGTGATCTCGGGCGTCGCCTTGTTCTCCCTCGGTGTCTCGCTTGCCTACTGGAGCCTGCCGCGAGCGCTCGAATTTCTCACCGAGATCGGCGGACTCGACTTCGCGGTGGCCTTTCGCCCTGAGCCCTACCTGAATTTCGTGATCAAGATGTTGGTCGCGTTCGGCATCGGTTTTCAGTTTCCCATTGTGCTGATCTTCTTGCAGCTGGCTGGGATCATCGACACTCAAACCCTTAGCAGCGGCAGGCGGTATGCAATCGTCGGCATCGTTATCCTGGTCGCCTTGGTTACGCCGAGCGGCGACCCGATCACCCTGCTTGCCTTGTCGATACCCATGTATCTGTTCTACGAAATTTCGATTCTTTTCGGGGTCGTGCGGAAGCGCCGAAAACGTAAACAAAATACAGCAAAGGCCTGACACGCGTGGACCTGCACGACTTCACTCTCGACCGGTTTCAACAAGAATCGATCGATGTCCTCGCTAGCGGGAAATCGGTGCTGGTTGCCGCTCCGACCGGGTCTGGAAAGACCGTCGTCGCTGAATATGCAGTCGAGGATGCGCTGAACGCCGGCGAGAAGGTGTTCTACACCACCCCGATCAAGGCTCTGTCGAATCAGAAATTTCGCGACTTCCGCGATCGCTATGGCAGCGAGAAAGTGGGGCTCCTTACCGGCGACAATTCCGTGAACGCTGAAGCTCCCATCGTGGTCATGACCACCGAGGTGCTTCGCAACATGTTGTACGCCGGTTCTGGGCTACTCGATCGCCTTCGCTATGTCGTGCTCGACGAAGTGCATTACCTGCAGGACACCTATCGCGGTCCGGTGTGGGAAGAAGTGATCATTCATTTGTCCTCCGATGTGCGACTAGTCGCGCTGTCAGCCACCGTCTCCAACGCCGACGAACTCGCCGACTGGATGACCGAAATCCGCGGCGAGACAATCCCGGTGGTCGAAACCACCCGACCCGTTGAACTCCGCGACCTCTATGCGGTGGCCGAACGAGGTTCATCGCAGCTCCATGTTGTGCCCGTCCTTCTCAACAACAAACCGAACCGAGAAGCCTTCCGCTTCGACGTGCAAGGTTCGGGACGAGGACACAAGCGACACAAGGGACACAAGGGTGGCCCCAAGAGTCGCCGTCCTTTCGCTACTCCTCGCCGACTCGACATCATTGGCTATCTGCGGCGCCGAGAGCTTTTGCCCGCAATCTTCTTCATCTTCAGTCGAGCCGGCTGCGATGACGCTGTTTCAGCCGCTCTCGACACCGGGATGGAGCTCACGACACCCGAAGAGCAGGACCGCATTCGCGAGATTGCTGCAGAGCGCACAGCACATGTGTCCGACAACGATCTTGAGGCGCTCGAATACGAGAAATTTGTTCTGGCCCTGGTCCGGGGCGTCGGAGCCCACCACGCTGGCATGGTCCCGGCGTTCAAAGAAACCGTCGAGCTGTGTTTTGTCGAAGGCCTCATCAAGGCCGTATTCGCCACGGAAACCCTCGCCATGGGTATCAACATGCCAGCGAGGACCGTGGTACTCGACAAATTGACCAAGTTCACGGGTGAGACTCATGAGTCGCTCACCCCTGGCCAGTACACACAACTCACGGGCCGGGCCGGAAGGCGCGGCATCGATCCGGTAGGTCACGCGGTTGTGTTGTGGTCGCCGTACGTTTCGTTCGACCAGGTGTCTCGCCTGGCAGGCAGCTCGAGCTTTCCGCTGTTTTCCTCTTTTCGACCGAGCTACAACATGGCGGTCAACCTCGTGCGACGGGTTGAGGAAGACGCCGCCGACGATCTGCTGCGCCAATCCTTCGCGCAATTTCAAGCCCGACTAGCGGTGCAGAAATTGGCGAAGAAAGCCGACAAGCGCCGCGATGACATCGCCAAGGCCCTCGGGGCCATGACCGTCGACCGCTCTGAGGTCGAGAGCAGCCGTCCGTCCTCGGCCGGGTCTGGCACTTTTGACCAACAGGCAATGGCGAAAGCCATCGACCGTTTAGCACCCGGCGATGTTCTTGCTGCGTCGAGCACACACGAGCGGGCGGTTGTTGTATCGACCGCCTTTCGGCGGGGGCAGGCTCGGATTCGAATGGTCAACGAGGTCGGCGATTCCTTTACGGTTGAGGCCGAAGACTTTGCCGAGATACCCAACACGATTGGCACCCTCGACTTACCCGAGCCCTACGCGCCAAACAGCGACAGATTCCAACAGGCGGTTGGACACGAACTGTCTCGTTCATCGTTCCGGTCGCAGCGCAAACGCCCCAGGAACGGCGGTCACCTCTCGGTTGTGCCCGACCAGCCTGCGTTCGACGACACCATGCGTTTCAATCTCGCGATGCTCGACCAGATCGAGGGCGACGAACGTGAGCTCGAAGCTATTACGAAAAGGATCGAGGCGCGCGAAGACTCGATCACGATCCAATTTGCCGCAGTGCGCTCGATCCTTGACGAACTTGGCTACCTCGATGGGTGGTCGCTCACCGACCGCGGCGAGACACTGGTGAGCGTCTTTCATGAACGCGACCTCCTCATCTCCGAGGCGTTGATGAGCGGCCTCCTCGACGATCTTGACGAAGCTGAACTTGCTGGAATGGTGTCGGGGTTCACCTACGAGCACCGAAGTGCCACGCCGCCGCCAGCGCCGTGGTTTCCCAGCAAGGTCGCCCGTAAGCGTTTCTCCGAACTCGAAAAACTCCACGAACGGATCAACCGACTCGAGCGAGCCGGTGCGGTACCGGAGACCTCTGAGCCCGACCCGACCATCTTTGCGTCGGTGCATGCTTGGGCCCTTGGTGTCGATCTTGACGATGTTCTCGACGACGACCTCACCGGCGGCGATTTCGTGCGGCAAATCAAGCAGATCATCGACCTCCTCCGGCAACTCGCCACGGCCGCTCCGAATCCGGCGACCCGCCGAGCAGCGGCTGCGGCAGCGGACCGTCTCGATAGGGGCGTGGTGACCGCTTCGGGAGCTGTCAGCGCGGACATGGCGCCAGAAGTGCTGTAACTTTCTGCCCACGATGACTATCGAACGCAACACCGATTGGGGCGAGTCTGGCCCGCTTCCCGAGGACGGCGTCGTGGCAACCACCGATATCGCTGCCTCGGTCGCCATCCGCAACGCCTACGACGGCGTGCCGCCTATTGGTCTCATCGGTGGAGATCTTCGGCGCACGCTCGGCGGACGCCGCGGCAGGGGACAGCTGCGCCAACTCGACGCCACCCGCGTCATCGTCGACTACGGCATCGTGAGCTTCGAGGACCAAGAACGGCCTTTCGTTGCGCATGTCATCGCCCGTCGTGGCCTGTGGCGCGGGCCCCTCGTTGCCGTGATGAACGCAGCATTTCTCGGCGCGTGGAACGTTGCACCGAAGGCGCATCCGGGCGACGGCAAGTTTGATGTCCTCGAAGCCGACCTCTCGCTGAGTGACCGACTCAAGGCGCGGCGCCGGCTGCCATCGGGCACCCATGTGCCCCATCCTGGAATCTCTGAATCACGTGGGGCCGAGTTCTCGTTCAAGCTCGACAATCCGCTCGATCTGTGGGTGGACAACAAGAACATGGGTCGAGTTGATTCGTTTTCGGTGAAGATGATCGCCGACGGTCTCCAAGCGGTTGTCTGAGCCGGACGCCGGCCTGTGACACACACGCCACCACTCGGGTCAGCTCCTGTGGCGGCGTAGTAGTAGCGTGCATGCGTGCGCGAAAGCTCCAATACCACTCGCTGTAGCCGGGTCGAGTCGACTCATTCGCTGGTAGAGGTCCACTCTTTGTTGTCCGATCGCGCCTAAGGTCGCGCCTCGTGAAGACATACGTTGAGGAAGAGTTCAGCGCCGATGAGGCCGACGTACTCCGCCGCTATTTCACCAACCTTGATCAGCCGGTTTTTGCTCTCGTAAACCTGCCCGAAGTGGTCAAGGGCGCGCTCTTCGCTCGGTACTCGCGATCGCCGCTGAGCCTTCGCCGGCTGTTCCTGAAGGAATTCGTCGGCGATCTCGATATCACGGGCGACGAAACCATCGATGCCACGGTCGGTCTGCGTCGTGCCGAAGAACTCTATGACCGAGTCTTCTTTCAATACGGCGACGATTCGGTTGCTCAGCTCGGTGGGGTGCATCTCGCCTGCGAGCAGGCATCGAACTTGCTGACAAAGATTCTCGAGTGGGGCCGGTTGATGTCCTACCTCGAGCAATCGACCCGCTACATCGCCTACGACGAGCGCCTTGGCGGGCGTTATCGGTACTTCCGTGACCCCGAGCTACTCGCCTCACCCCTTGGGGCCCGGTACGTGGGCGACATGGACCGTCTTTTCGACGCCTACTCGACCATGATTCCGACGATGGCCGACTTTTTCCGGCAACACATTCCCCAAAGTGCCGGTGACGCCGACTTTGTGTACCGCACCGCGATTCAGGCGAAGGCGCTTGATTCGGTTCGGGGCATCCTGCCGGCGTCGGCGCTGTCGAATGTCGGCATCTACGGATCCGGTCAGGCGTATGAGGCGCTGTTGTTGCGCATGCGTTCGCATCCGCTTCCCGAAGCTCGCGACTACGCCGATCTGATGTTGAGCGAGCTCCGCAAGGTCATCCCGTCATTTCTTAAGCGAGTCGATCTCGAAGATCGTGGCGTCGTCACTAGCCAGTACCTGTCGGATAATCGCGAAGCGATGGACGACTTGGCCGAACACCTTTTCCCGACCGATATAGCGCCTGCACCTGCGCCGGTTGTGGAACTTGTTGATTTCGATCCCGATGCCGAGGTCAAACTGGTGGCCAGCATGTTGTACTCGCATGTATCGCTACCCGAGACCCAAATCGAGCAGCGAGTGCGGGCGATGTCGACCGACGATCGACTTGCGGTTCTGCGTGCGTATACCGGCGAACGCAAGAATCGACGCCACCGCCCGGGTCGTGCGCTCGAGCGTCCCGCCTACCGGTTCGACATTTTGTCAGACTATGGCGCGTTTCGTGACTTGCAGCGGCACCGGATGCTTACTGTCGAGTGGCAGAAACTTTCACCGTCGCACGGGTTCACCATGCCTCCCGAGGTTGTCGCTGCCGGTCTCGGCGACCAGTTCGAGGCGCAGATGGAGCGCTCTGCCGACTTGTATGCGCTACTTGAGGGTCCGTACCCCGAGCAAGCATCGTATGCCGTCTCGCTGGCGTACAAGATTCGCTACATGATGCACACGAACGCTCGTGAGGCGATGCACATGTTGGAGCTGCGCACAACGCCCCAGGGGCACCCGGCGTACCGTGAGGTCGCTCAAGAGATGCACCGCCTCATTGGTGAGCGGGCTGGCCACACAGCGATTGCGGCGATGATGACGTTCGTCAACCACGAACCAGAGCCCGAGCTAGGCCGCCTCGAAGCCGAGCGACGCTCAGCAACCAAGAACTAGCTCGCAAGCGAGCAGAGTCGTCGCCAAAGCCCAAGAAGCTTCGCGAAGGGCGAGGGCGCAAGCCAACAGACATAGCGAAGCGCGTGCCAGCTCGGAGTCGTCCCGAAGCATCGCGAAGGGCGAGGGAGCAAGCCAACAGACATAGCGAAGCGCGTGCCAGCTCGGAGTCGTCCCGAAGCATCGCGAAGGGCGAGGGCGCAAGCCAACAGACATAGCGAAGCGCGTGCAGCCGAAGGCGGAACAAAAAGAAGAGCGAAACAAAAAGAAAAGTTGCTAATGGGGAAATTGTCGTTAGATTATTCTCCCTAAGTGGGCGGATAACCACTGACAGGGAAAATCCAACGTGTCTAGTAACGAACAAACTGATCAGCTTCGAGATGTGCAGCGCTTCTTGCGCGACCACAAGTCCCGCATTTTGGGCCCAGCAGCCCTCGTGCTTCTGGGCCTCGGCGGCCAGCTCGCAGCTAGCCATGTCGTCGAACGCGGCGACACGGTCTATAGCCTCGCTCGAGAAAATGGTGTGTCGGTTGCCGCGATTGCGACAGCGAACAACTTGTCGAACCCGGACCGCATTATCGCGGGACAGAAGCTAGCTATCCCCGCAACCACAGATGTCTCGATCATCGTTCAGCCCGGTGACACTGTTTGGTCGCTGGCTCAGGCCCATGGTCTGAGCCCTACGGAGCTGATCGCTCGAAATAGCCTTGGCTCTTCGGCCCGGATCTTCGAAGGGCAACGACTCTGGCTTCCGAGCAGTGCGGTGAGCGCAGATGCACTTCCAACGAACAAATTGACGTTTGCCGAACGCAAAGCGGCTCGCGCTGAACGCAAGGAAGCACAAGAAGCACAGGCCCAAGCCGACGCCGCCGAAGCTGAAGCCGCAGCCGATAAAGCGGCGAAGCGAGCTGCGAAGAAAGCTGCAGCCAAGCAGGCCGATGCTGAATCTGAGACTTCGCAGGAAACTCCCACGTCGGAGCCCGAGGCTCCCCAAGCTGAGACCGAAACTCCTGCCGTGGAGGACAAGCAACCAGAGAGCGGCGACGAAAGACCTGTGGTTCCCTCGCCGGTTGTCACGACGTTGTATGTCGTCCAAGCAGGCGATTCGGTATCTTCGATCGCCTCGTTGTTCGGTATTGACGCCCAACTTCTGGCAGACGCAAACGGCATTGCCGTCGATGCGAACCTGGCTCCCGACAGCCATCTGCAGATCCCTAGTGGCGGACTTATCTGACCGAATCCGACCAGATGTCGCAAATTTGGTCGCAAGTGTGTCTATGATCCCCTCGTCTCTCCCGACACGCGGTTTGAGACCTGGAGATCATGACTGAAGACGAAGAAATGCCCGAAGAAGAAGTTGACGAAGAAACCGACGAAGAAGTCGATGAAGACATCGATGAAGACATCGATGATCTCGACCTGGACGATGACGCAATCGATCCAGATCTTGACGACGACCTAGACGACGACGCGCTCGTTGATGACGACGAAGAAGACGTCGACGACGGCAAGGCCAAGGCACGACTGACTGCCGACGACGAGGATGAAGAAGATATCGATCCTGATGAGGTCGAAGAAGATCTCGACACCATCCTCAAAGACCGTCTCTCTGCCGGCGACGACGATGATGACGACGACGACGAAGAAGAAAACGCGCCGGTCGTTGTTGCAAAGAAGAACCCTGCCGAGGGCGACGATGTCGCTCCGAAACGCGACGACGAACACACCTGCCTCGACTGCTTTCTGCTCTTTAGCTTGAGCCAAGTCGACGATCCGGCCAATCCCACCTGTCCACATTGTGATTACCCGGTTCAGGTCTAGAACGCCGCGGCGATGCGGCCTGTTCGGGCGTGCCGCTCAGCGTCGCTCATGAACCGGGTAGTGCTGCCGACAGGCGAATGAAATAGCGGTACGTGTGGTACGCCGCCTTCGCCGACGACAAGACTTGGACCCGTGGCTACCAGCGACGACAAATCACTTCCAGATCAGGCGGTTGAGGCAATCCTCTACGCCCCACTGGGCATAGCGCTCGACGTACTCGATCGTCTTCCCACTTGGGTGGCGAGAGGCAAGAGCCAAGCGACCCTGACCCGCCTGGTCGGCAAGATGGCCGTGCAAAAGGGTCAAAGCGAGATCGAGGGTGTGGTCAGCGATATTTTTGGGGTAAAGCTCGGCGCACCGTCCTCCGAGGAGTCCGACGGTTCCGACAAGCCTGACAATTCGGACACTTCCGAGACTTCCGAGACTTCCGCCAAGGCAAAGCCAGCGGCTCAGCCCAAAAGCGCGAAGCCTGCCAAGGAAACCCCAGCGAAGGACACCAAGGCAGCGAAGCCGAAGTCGAAGAAGACGGCGAAGAAACCTAAGGCTGTGCTTGCCGAGGACCTGGCACTCGAGTCCTACGGCACCCTGACCGCCTCGCAAATTGTTAAACGGCTCGATGCCCTCTCGGCCAAGCAACTTGAAGCTGTTCGCTTGTTTGAAGAGGCGAACCGACATCGCGTCACCATCCTCAATCGCATACGCCAGATTCAGCGAGCCTCATGACCGCGATCAACCTCGCCGAGTCAGCACGACTCGCAACGATCGATGACGTTGAGGCAATCGTCGAACTCGTGGGCGAAGCTCGTGCATCGATCGCCGACGTTCGCGGCGGAAACCTCTGGCTCAATCGTGAAGCCCGGCAACTTCCCGCCGACGAAAGCATCACGCTGGCCGTGCAGTCACCCGACCAATTGCTGGTTGTCGGCGAACTCGACGCGATCGCCGTTGGTTATGCGGCTGCGCACCTCGAAACTCTCGCCGACCACAGCCTTCTGGCGGTCGTCGATGATCTCTTTGTGTTACCCGATGGACGAGAGGTTGGTGTCGGTGAAGAAATCATGTCGCTACTCCTCCAGTGGGCAACCGACCAGGGCTGCCGTGGCATCGATGCAGCCGCCCTTCCCGGTGACCGGCACACAAAAAACTTCTTCGAATCGAACGGCTTAGTTGCGCGCGCGATTCTGGTGCACAAGTCTCTGACTCCATGAGACCAGAACTAGCCGTCGGAGCTATTGCAGTCCGGGGCGACGAAATCCTGATGATCCGGCGAGGTCACGGGCCCGCAGCAGGCGAATGGGCCGTGCCTGGCGGACGGGTCGAGCAAGGCGAACTTCTCGCTGAGGCGGTGCTGCGCGAGTTCCGCGAAGAAACGGGCCTCGACGCGGTCTGTGGTCCCTTCGTTGGTTGGGTCGAGCGGCTTGGCCACGACCATCACTTCGTGATTATGGACTTTGAGGTAATCGTCATGTCGAACGACGATCCGGTCGCCGGGTCCGATGCCGCCGAAGCGGTGTGGGTCGACCTCAACCGGCTCAGCGAACTGACGCTTGTTGAAGGCCTCGAAGCCTTTCTGGCCGAACACGGCTACATAGAAACAATCGTCTAGCAAGCTTGCTACGGTGCGGCCATGAAACGCCCCGCACTCCTTGATCCCGCAGAGGTTCGTCAGCGAACCGCAGCACTCGTCGGGTGGCAATTTGACCAAGACCGCCTGCGACGGGAATTCGTCTTCCCGACCTTTTCCGACGCCTTCGGGTTTATGAGCCGATGCGCGGTGATCGCTGAAGAACTCGACCATCACCCAGAATGGTCAAACGTCTACAACCGCGTGGTGATCGAGTTGACGACACACGACGTTGGCGGGGTCAGCGCACTCGACTTCGAGTTCGCTGACCGAGCCAACAAACTGACCCAGCCGACAAGTTGACCCAGCCGACAAGGTGACCCAGCCGACAAAGTGAGCAGAAACCGGCTAACGGCGTGAACCCGAACGCGACCTGTTGCGTTTCGGCGGCGGTGTCGGCTCGATACCGAACATCTTGGCGATGTCTGGGATCCGCATCGACAAACGCCTCACAGCGCCCAGCAGCTCGTCTCCGGGCTTCTCCGGCAACGATGCGGGCCTCACCTGCGTATGGACGGGGGAGAAGGCTACAGCGTCAAGAACAGTGGCGAATCGGTCTTGCCCGGTGTCGCTGGTAAGCGACTCGTTCGACTGGTCGGTGAGCTTCTGCGCGATATCGGCCGGGATAGGGGCTCCGGCTTTGGGCGGACGCGAGGAAAGCCGCAGTGCACGAACCGTGCGGCCCTCGTCGAGTGTCTGAGAAAGTTCGGCAAGCCACGCTCGATGCTCGGCATCGACCCGGGCGGTGACCGCCTCGCCAAGTTCTGTAGCGAGAGCCTTCGCTTCGGCACCTTTGGCATGGGTGCTGCCAGCGGCAACCACCGAACGCAGGTCGCGAAGGTCGATGTTGTCGACACCGGCTTTGGCGGCTTCCGCTCGGTCGAGCCATTCAGCGCCCTTAAGCGCCGGAAGCAGTTTCTCGGCATGGGCGAGCAACGCATCGGTACGGATCTTGGGCGTCTCGGCTGCGGTAGCCGCAGCGATCTGCTTATCGGCGATAGCGCGAACGCCAGGAATACCGTCGCGCAGGAGTTCGCGACCAAGCGGCTGCGAAAGTGGATCGAGCGCTTTGATGGCCGCATCGCGATGCACTCGGCGCGGCTTGAGCCGTTTTGCCTTGGGCTTCGACGGAGCGTCGTTGCGGGGTCGCGAGCGATCGGAGCGATTGCGCTGGCCGCCATCGTTCGCATCTCGCTGGCCCCCGCCGCCGCGGCCGCCTTTGCGGTCGTTGCCTTTGCGGTCGCCACGCGGACGGTCGCCACGTCCGCCGCCTTTACGATCGCCGCGATCATTGCGTCTGCCACCGCCCTTTGGCGCCAACTGCGTGGTCACCAACTCTTGTGGACGGCCCGAGCCAAGAATTTGCACGAGCTCAGGCTCTTTGCGTTGCTTGGTCTTTGGCGGAAGTACGGCGATGATTTCGGTGCCGTCGATCATCGTTTCGGCTTCGACCTTGCACACATCACCGACCTTCGCTCCGTCGTAAAGGAGTGATCCGTCGAGGGATCCCTTTGGAAGTTTGGCTCCCGCGGCACGCCACGTCCATGTGCCGTCGTCGCGGGTACTCGTCAATTCAACATCGAGCCGGTGAGACATAGTTGCTTACGCTACCGCCTCACGGGCATGTGGCACACGTCCGGCCCTTCGCAAACAGCGACACCGACTAGAATGCCGTTCTATGCAGGCCTTTATCGTGCAGTCACTCATCGCCTCAGCGGTGCTTACCGTGCTTCTCAACGTACTGCCCCGTCTTTTCCCTTCGGCGACACAGCGAGCCGAACAGCGGATCCACGAACAGGTTCGCGAGACCTTCGAGCAACGCGAGACTGCAACTCGAGTCCCAAAGTCACCAGATCAAGAACAGTCCCGTCGAAACGGCCTGGGCGGGGGCCGCAGTATCAAGGTGTTCTTTCCCTGGAAAGCAATGCTAGCGATTTCGCTTGTTCTCACCGTTGTGGTGAATGTGGCCGGGTATTTCGCTGGGTAGCGTTCGGCGCGGACACACGGCGCTCCATCTGCGCCGTCGCCCGGTGCGGTAACACTTTCGGGACATTTTCCGAAGGGAGTAAACCTTTTCGACTCACCGTGCGTGTGACACATGTGAGAACGATGAAGGCGCCTACCCAAACTTCAGGAGCAACCATGTCCATGGCGGATCGTCCTGCGATACCGGACAACACGACGGTTCAGGTGTTGCCGAACTACGACGATTTCTATCGCCTTGAGTTTCCGGCCATGGTTGCCTTGGCGGCAAGCGTCGGAGCGCCTCCCGGTGTTGCAGAGGACCTTGCGCAAGACGCACTCATCCGAGCGCATCGCCATTGGCCAAAGATCTCCAACTACGACAACCCCGGAACCTGGGTACGGCGCGTCACGATCAACCTTGCGACATCATCAGCCCGAAAGCGGGCATCAGAGGTGAAGGCGAAGCTAAAGCTACGAAGCGCAACAAAGGTGGTGATGTCGCTCACGTCTGCCGAACACGAACCGGTTTGGGCTGCGGTGGCCCAGCTCCCACCGCAACAACGCGCAGCCATCGCGCTGCACTATCTCGAGGATCGGCCGGTCAAGGACATCGCCGAGATCCTCGAGTGTTCTCCAGCAACCGCAAAGGTCCACCTTCACAAAGCCCGAACACGCCTCGCCGAAACGCTCGGCACCGATGGGAGCCCCTCATGACTAATCACGATCCCCTTAAGCGCGCGTTCACCGAGCGCTCGGCCGCCGCACAGACCATCGATGTTGAAACCGGTCTTGCTGGGGTGCATACCCATAATTCTCCCGGCCGACGCGCTGCGCGCCTTGGCGGTGCTGCCGTTGCGGCGATGCTCGTGGTCGGCGGAGTCGGCGCAGCGCTGACCGGCTCTGACGACGATGGCTTCGACACCCGTGTCGCTGACGAGTCGCCCGTGACGCAGGTGCCGACCAGCGTTCCCGCCGACGTCACAGTGCCGAGCACCCTTCCTACCGAGATCGCCACAGAGGTCCCGGCGTCAACGATCGTGGGCGACCCGGTGGCTAGCGAAGCGCCACAGGTCATCATCACCACCGGCGGTTCGACGGTCCAGGTTGGGCCAGAGGTATTCGAGATGGGCATGGATGGCATCACCGATGCCATCGACGATGCCGGCGGCCTGGTCTTCGAGACCGTTGACGGTATTTGGCACCGACCAGCAGGGTCGAACAGTGCGACCTTGATCGTCGAGAACTCGGTGAGAATCAACTTGATCGAAGTTGAAGTCGATGCCGACAACGCGGCGACCACCGTGTTCTTCGTCGACGGCTCGCGCGACGCAGCGACTGCCTCCGATGCCGACCAGTTTCTCTACAAAATTCAGCTCGGCACCGATGCCATCACCCAGATCACCCGCGTCGGCGGCGGTGAATACGCAGCCACCAACGGCGGCGTCGGTGGCCAGACCGGCTCGAATACCCTGGTGGCACTCGCCGGAACCGATGGACCCTGCACCGCCGTTCGCGACTACAACGCGACCACTGGCTCACTGGTCGCGACCGCCGAAGTCTGTATGCCGGAGGGCGGAGGAACAGCGGCGAACGAAGATCTGATTCGCGCCGCCGACCTGACACACGACGGACAGTCGGTTTGGTTAGACGGCGATTCGCTGCACACTCCGGGCGACGACATCTCGATGCCAACGATCGACTGGAGCGGCACTGTCGACATCTGGGGCGACTGGGCAGTCGTGCTCAACAACACCCAGAACAGCATGGCAGTACTCGTCAACCTCATCACCGGCGAGAACCTCCCCGTCGAGGGCACACCTGCGGCGATGACCTCGGTTCGACCGCTGAGGTCAACCGTTGAGCTTCCCGCCACGCAATCGCCAACGTATGCGCCATTTGTCATCGACAGCACCAACTACCGGGTCGTGAACGTTGACCCCGACGACACGTTGAACGTTCGAAACGGCCCAGGCGTGAGCAGCCAGGTACAAGGCGAACTCGCACCCGGCAGCGTCGTGACCACCACCGGAAATGCAGCCCGCCTTCCGAACGGCGACGAATGGTTCGAGCTCGCGCTAAGCGACGTCGGAGCCGGCTGGGTGAACGCTTCATTCCTCGAACTGCAACCGTCCCAACCACTCGCATTCGATTTCGACCAACTGCCTTGTCAGGTAGGAGGGGCAGATCCGGCCAACGGACTTGTGCCCCAGACGTCTGTGGGGTCGCCAGCATCGGACGCCAACTACGTCAAAGAGCTCGATCAGATTGCCGACGGAGCGTGTATCCGCACCATTGTCAAGCTCGGTAGCGGGTTCGACTTCGACAACCCTGGCCCGCTCGCCGCTTCGCTACCCGCCGGCATCGTGGTGCGGAGTGCGACCGACGGACGCAGTGTCCTGGTCGAACTTCCGTCGACCATCGAGCAGGCCGACTTCGACCATCTTCGTGAGGGAACGGCGTTGGTTTCAGGTGGCATCGGCAATGCACTCTTTGTCGAAATCCTGAGCGGTCCCCACGGCGCGTCCGCCTACTTTGACCCGGACTCGGCAACGCTCATCGTCGACTATGTGACGACATCACCCGTCCCGAATGCATTGCCGGTGCCGCTTGCCGATCAAGCTGGCGTGATCGTTCGTGACATCGTCGGCTACAGCGAGGACGCGAATGGTCCGACCATCAGCGGTCAAGCAACCGTCAACGGGTTTGCGCGGCCGTTCGAGGCGCAGATGTCGATCGAGCTCCGAGACGCCAACGGCAATCTGGTGTCCGACACCCAGTGGAGCGGCGGATCAACGGCGGCATCGCCGGCGGGCGGCACGTATCTCATCCTGGCGAACTGGACGGTTTGGGGCAACTTCAGCTTCAGCTTCGACGGTCTTTCGCCGGGCAGCTACGTGTTGCGCATGTCGGGAGATGCCAGCGCTGCCGATGTTCCGACATGGCATGAAGTCCCGTTCAGCGTGAACCAGTAGTTTCCCAACCGGGAGGGGTTGGCACCACCAAGACTTCGTCGAAGGTTCTACCGCCGGCGGCAACCTCGTCGAGTGAGAGCAGCGATGCCGACCTCGCCGACAGGTCAAAGACCACTAGGCCGCCATCGACCGCAGCAACCATGTAGCTCGAGTCGGCGGTCCAGGAGAACGATGTGGTGGTCATCGTTGCGCCGATATCGTGCGGCAAGAGTTCGACACCTTCTGCCGTTCCCAACAGACGAAGCGCTCCCGAGGTCGCCACCGCCCAGGCGCCATCGGGCGAAAGGCGGAAAAGCGGCTTCGGTCTGATCTGGCCAGAGGGGAGCGGTGCCACGGTTTCGGCGCCATCGGCGGCGACGAGTACTCGTTCACAGAGCAGAGCGTCGTCGCAGCGATCGACCAGAACATGATTGTGGCCGGCGCCGACGAAGGCACCGGTCGCCACAAGAGTGAAGCCGGCGGTCAAGGCGCTGTCGGTATCACCCGGATCACCATTGCGCTCCTCGCGACGTTCATAGATGTTTCCACCAGAGGTGTAGAAGACTCGTTCGCCAAAAGGCAACAGCTCGGCTTCGACCGGAACAATGCCGGATTCGGACGGAAACACGCCGTACGAACTGAATGCCTGGATTTCGTACACACTTCCGCGCCGCCCGGACAGGGCGCTTTCGACAACCACACGCGGGCCATGGCGTACATCAAAGGCTGCGACGTTTCCCGAGAGCTCGAAGTCAGCCCCACCGGTGAGGGAGAACGACCGGACGATTCCCGAATCCACGACCAGAAGTCGCTCGAGTACAACGCCGATCGAGTAGGCGTCGACCGCACTGCTGTAGCTGGCGTCGGAGCGAAGATCGAGCGTTTGCACGGCGCCACTTTGCGCGTCGACAACCAATACTTCCGCCCCACGGCGGGCCACGATCAGATGCGGATCAGCGTCAGCGAAGAGCGGGAATTCGATGCTGTCGACTCCGGCGAGATCGTCGAGGTTGTAACCATCACCGGTTTCGAGGGCCGCCATAGCGCTGGGCGAGTCAGCATCCTCGGTCTCCCCGGTATCGCCACGTTCTCCCGATTCCTCACTGGGAGCGGCGTCGTCGACGGCCTCGTCGCCTCCGAAGAGCATGAACCATCCGGCCACCCCGACCACCAGCGCAAGAGCGATGAACACAACGCGCCGGACGCCGCTGTTATCCGACGTCACCGAGCCACCCGAACTCTGGGAGCCAGCGGCTAGATGGTCGTCATCAAGGTGCAGCGTCGCGACCTGCTGGTCGTGACCGCATGTCGGACAGAACTGATCGTTGGGCCCGATTGGCGACGCGCAAGAAGAACATTGCTGGCTCACTGGCTACACCGTACCGGCGCGCGCTGGACTAGTCGTTGTCTGAACCGGCGTCCGTCGCGGTGAGGTCGACCCGATTACCAATAGCGATGGTTCCCGACGTCAGCACACGACACACCGAGCCGGCTCGACGCCGAAGCGCCGCCTTGGCCCCGATCCCCAGCGTGTCCTCCAGCAATTTGCACGGCGCAGCGATCCGCACGACCTCAAGTTCGACGCCAGCAATCGCGAACCGGTCGCCCGGCGAGGCTGGCACGTCACCACTCGAAATCGTGATGTTGCGTCGGGTACCCGACGGGGCGATCTCCGAACCAAAGCTGTCGGAAGCTTCGCGAAGCATCGACGCCGACTGCACGGTCACATGCCGATGTTTGGTGCCGTGATAGCGGTCGCCGATAAGGCCCTTACCTGCCTCGGCCTCGACAGAGACGACAGGGCGCATCTCCATTCGGCTTGCCAGCGCGATGTGAATGCTCTCGACCACAGGACCTGAACTCTTTGCCACCAGAACAGTCTACAAAGGGTGTTCACTGGAGTATCGACGACTTACCTTTCGACCTCCCTGCGGATTTTCCGTCCGACGACGACTTCGATCCCGAGCGGATCACTTCGTGCGCCTACTGGCGTTGCGGCGAACTGTTCGAAATGCGAACGGTCAATCATCAGTTCTGTCGCAAGGCGTGTCGCAGTCGGCAGCGAAAGTGGGAGCGCTCGCAGGTCCGCAAAGCTGCGAAAGCCGAAGCCCGGGCAGCGAGGCGCCGGTAACCCGCAGGTGCGCTAGATGCCAAGAGCCGAAGCAGCCCGCGCTAGCTCGGTCACCTCTGCGGTGGTCGGAACAAGATACAGCTCGTCGATTCCTGCTGCTTCGCAGTCGGCCGCGACTTGGGCAAGTGCATCTTGCGATGAGGTCGAAACAACGGTGCGGGCCCAGTCAGCCATGTCGTTGCCGAAGATCGTCATGTAGCTCGCTGCGTAGTCGCCAAGCCGGGTGTCGGCGTTGTCGCCGAGAGCGAACCAGACGCTGGTCGACAATCGAGGCGGGTTGGCGTTGCCGGCTTCTTTCCACCAGGTGCGCGCCGTGGCAACAGCGTCAGCAAGCCCAGACGTATCACCAAAGATCGTCCATGCACCGTCGATCCCCGAAGCCCATGCAGCAGCGCGAGCGGTTGCTTTGGGTCCCATGACGCCGGCCATCAGCTGCGGACCGCCGGCACGATGCGGAGCCGGACCTACTGGGTCGGCTCCCTCAAAGGGCGGTTCGCCAGCCCATATCGACTTCATCGTCGCGACCTGTTGATCCATCGTCGCCCACCGATTCGCGTACGACGCGCCAAGCGCCCGGTAGTCATGTTCGCGGCCTCCGACACCAACACCTACCGTCAGCCGACCTTCGCTCAGCACATCAACCGAGGCAAGCTTCTTGGCGATGTCGACCGGATCGTGGGCGGGCAACACGATGATGGTCGTCGCCAGAGTGACGCGTTCGGTCACCGCCGCTGCTGCCGAGAGCTGCACCATCATGTCGTGCGACTGATACGTCACGCGTTCGGGCACGGCGAGGCTGGCCCACGCACCCTCGTCGATCGCTCGGCACCAGGCCAACAGGTCTGCACGGCCGTGGCGAATCATCGTCGGCAGGGTCATCGAAACATCCATTGACGGTGTCTACCATCTCGAATGTTTCGCCAAAGGGGTCAGGCACTTATGGGGTCAGGCACTTTAAGTGCCTGACCCCTTTGGGTTGCTGACGGGGTGGAGGCGCTGTGCTAAGCCATCGGGTGATGAGCGCACCTGACCAGCCCAAACCTGCTTCGACGTCTACGGTAGCGGCAAACACCGCAGCAGTGTTGTCGTTTGATGACCCGGGCGACTTTGCGCGGGCATCGCAAGGGCTGATTGCTACCCACGACACAGGCCGCATTGCCGTTGGCGATCACCTGGTCTGGGACGTTTCGCGGCACGACTTTCTTCGCACCGACGAACCAGCGCCCGACACGGTGCACCCTGGGCTTTGGCGCCAAGGGAAACTCAACGCCATTCATGGCCTCTTCGAGGTCGCCGAAAACGTATGGCAGGCGCGAGGTTACGACCTGTCGAACATCACCTTCCTCGCCGGCGACCACGGCTGGGTCATCATTGATCCACTGACCACCGCACCCACAGCCAAGGCTTGCCTCGATCTCGCTAATGTGACCCTCGGTGAACGCCCGGTTACCGCCGTGATCTATACCCACAGCCACGTCGATCACTTCGGTGGCGTGTTGGGTGTTACCAGCCCCGAAGCCGTCGACGCTGGCGACGTGCGCATCATCGCTCCCGACGGCTTCATGCACGAGGTGGTGGGCGAAAACGTGATCGCCGGCCCGATCATGGGCCGCCGCGCCGCCTATCAATTCGGCCCGTTTTTACCGCCCGGGCCACAAGGACAGGTCGACGATGGGCTCGGGCAAGCCATCCCGCTGTGGCTGTCTGGTCTCATTGGCCCCACCGAGACGGTGGTCGAGACTGGCGAAGAACTTGTCATCGACGGTATTCGGGTGGTTTTCCAGAACACGCCTGACGCCGAAGCGCCCGCGGAGATGAACTTTCATTTCCCGGACATGGGACTGCTGTGTATGGCCGAGAACTGCTCGCACAACCTGCACAATCTGTACCCGATTCGCGGCGCCCAAACCCGTAACGCGTTGGCCTGGAGCAAATACATCCATGAGGCCCTCGAGATGTGGGGCGGTAACACCCACACGATGTTCGCCAGCCACCACTGGCCGCGCTTTGGGGCCGACGACGTCTCGAAATTTCTTCGTCTGCAACGCGACGTCTATCGCTGGATGCACGACCAGACCATGCGCCTTGCCAACAAGGGCCACGTACCCACTGAAATCGCGGCCGAGCTGCACCTGCCGGCTGAATTCGCCGACGAGTCTCACGTGCAGGGGTACTACGGCACGGTTTCGCACAACGTGCGGTCGGTCTACAACCGCTACCTCGGCTGGTACGACGGCAACCCGGCCAACCTCAACCCGCTACCTCCCGTCGACGCTGGCGGGCGGTACGTCCAAGCAATGGGAGGCGCCGAGGCGGTCATAGCCAACGCACAAAAGGCCTTTGACCACGGCGAGTACCGGTGGGCCGCAGAATTGCTGAACCACCTCGTCTTCGCTGATCCAAAGAACCAGCGAGCCCGTCTCCTGCAGGCTGACACGCTCGAACAGCTTGGTTACCAAGCCGAATCCGGCACCTGGCGCAACGCCTATCTGACCGGCGCCCAAGAGCTTCGCCATGGCAGCCCGAACAACCCGCTAGCTGTGGGCAGACACCTACTGGTCGCGGCGACTGCCGAACAACTTTTCGACCTCGTCGGCGTCCGGTTTGACCCCACAAGCTGGTCGGGCGGGGAGCTAACCCTCAATTGGCACTTCACCGATCTCGATGAGCATCACGTACTCGGCATTGGCCGGTCGGCCATTTATCACGCACCGGATCAAACCTCGGCCGACGCCGCTGCGTCGCTAACCCTCGACCGGCTCGCATTCCAGCGGCTGATGGCCGACACGACGTCGCTCGACGCCGAGGTCGCCGCCGGGGCGATAGCGGTCGACGGCGACACTTCTGTTGTGGGTGACTTCGTCGAAGCGCTGGAAGTGTTTCGTAGTTCGGGACTGATCGAGCCCTGACCCGCTGGGCAGATTGGCTGACAGCCTGACCCGGCTTCGGTAGGGTGCGCCATGCAGTTTGGTACGCCTAACCCGGCGACGCTTTGGGATGCACAGAGTCTGTCGAGGGATCGCCTCAGCCTCGACATCGATTTCACCGACCTCATTTCGCAGCTTCACGATGAGTGTGAAACGCTCGCGCTAGGGCGTGCCGAGGCCGGCCTCGCAGCGCTTTTGTCGGAGTTGGTGAGCGGACGTGGCCTCGCGATCGTTCACGGGTTTCCGGTGCACGAACTGTCTTTAGCGAAACTCGAACGCCTTTTCTGGCGCGTGGGGGAATTCCTCGGAACTGCCGAGTCCCAAAGCGTGATGGGGGAGCGGCTTGGCCATGTCGTCAGTGTTGTTGACGACGACCCGCACGCCCGGGCCTACCGGCGCAACGAGCGACTCACACCGCACAGCGACCCGGCCGACCTTCTTGGGTTTTTGTGCATTCAGCCAGCGACGACCGGCGGCGAGAGCCTCTTTGCCAGTTCAATGGTCATCCATGAGCGGCTGAGAGCGGAGAACCCCGAAGTGCTCGAGCTGCTCTATCGCGGCTTCTATTACCACCGCTTCGGCGAGCAGGGCGACGACGATGACCCAATCACGCCCTACCGCGTTCCGGTTTTCGCCGACCAGGACGGCTACCTGAGCGCAAACTATGTACGCCAGTACATTGAGATCGCCGCGCATGAGGACCCTGATCGTTGTGCGCTCACCGAGGCCGACCGAAGGGCTCTCGACCGCTTCGAGGAGCTCGCTCTCGAGCCCGGACTCGGCTTCCGGTTCACGCTCGAAGCTGGTGAGGCCGTGTTTGCCAACAACTACACAGCATTGCATGCCCGAGAAGCTTTCAGCGACCCTCCGGGTGCCGCCAAACGTCACCTTTTGCGGCTCTGGCTATCGACGAACCCGCCTCGTCGGGTGCCGATCGAGATGCAGATCTATTCGGGATCGGCGGGCATACCGCCCCAACCTGGCCGGACCCCGTCGTATCAAACCGAGATCGACACACAATAACTGTTATATACATTTTTGTATATTAGACACCAACCCTAACATAATATACCGAAATAGCGATATTGTGGTGAGGATGACTTCTTTGGGGGACTACCCGTGACCCATCAATCAGACACCGACGAACAGCTACTACGAGAGCTCGGCAAACGAGTGCGCGACGAACGCATCAGACGCAAGATCACCCAAGCCCAGCTCGCCACATCGGCGAGCATTAGTCCAGCGACACTCAGCCGACTCGAAAACACCGGCGATTCTTCGCTGAACACGCTGATCCGAGTGCTTCGTTCGCTGCGACGACTCGATGTACTCGACGAATTCCTCACCGCACCGGAGGTGAGCCCGGTACAAGCGCTTCGGTCGGGCCAACTCGCCCCAGACACCCAGCGGTTGCGGGTCGGTCGCCCGCGAAAAACCACCGCCAACGCCGGCGCCGAACCAGCAACTACCTTTGTCTGGGGAGACGAGCAGCCACCCGGCCAGCCCACAACATCTGGTGACACATGAGCATCGACGCCGCCGAGGTGTACCTCTGGGGCACCCCCATCGGCGCGGTGGTATGGCTCCCCGAACGGCGATTGGCATCATTCGAATTTTTCGACACGTTCCTTAGCTCAGGAATCGAGGTAGCGCCACTGATGATGCCTTTGGCGCCCGGAGCGTACGAGTTTCCGCACCTCGCTACCGAGACATTTCGGGGACTACCAGGCCTGCTCAACGACTCGCTGCCCGACAAGTACGGCGAGGCGCTCATCGATCAATGGCTGATCCGCCAAGGCCGCACACGCGGCGACTTCACGCCAGTAGAGCAGCTTTGTTATGTCGGCAGCCGCGGCATGGGAGCCCTCGAGTATCGCCCCGCAAAACCGCTGACCGCAGCCGAGTCCGAAATCCTCGATGTTGCTGAACTGGTCGACCTGGCAAACACCGCCCTGGCAGCGAAGACGCAGCTCGAGGTGCAACCGTCGCAGGCATCCAGCACGCTTGACGACCGCGACCTCTCACAGATTATTCGCGTGGGCACGTCGGCCGGCGGCGCTCGAGCGAAAGCCGTCATCGGCTGGAACCAGACCACCAACAGCGTGCGTTCGGGACAACTCGATCTGCCAGCTGGCTATGACCACTGGCTCATCAAATTTGACGGCATCGAACGAAATCGCGATAAGGGCTCGTTGTTTGACCCACAAGGCTACGGCCGAATCGAATTTGCCTACGCGCTCATGGCTACCGAAGCCGGGCTCGTGATGGCCGAGGCGCGGCTGCTGGAGGAAGAAAAGCGAGCGCACTTCATGACCCGACGTTTCGATAGACCCGGCGGCAACAAGCTGCACTACCAGTCGCTCAACGGTCTTGCTCACCTTGACTACAACCAGCCCGGCGCGACCTCATATGAACAGGCGCTGGCCATCATGCGCGAGCTCGGCCTGCCCCAGGCCGACCTCGAGCAACAATTCGTGCGGGCAGCCTTCAACGTTGCGGCAAGGAACCAGGACGATCACACAAAAAACATCGGCTTCCTCATGGATCGAGATGGCGTGTGGCACCTATCCCCAGCGTTCGACGTCACCTATGCGAACGACCAAAGCAACCGGTGGCTGGCACGACACCAGATGTCGATCAACGGCAAGCTCGACGATTTCGTACGAGACGACCTGCTCGAGTTAGCCCGCCACGCAAACATGTCGCGCGCTGACGCCGCCCGAGCAATCGACCGAGTGAACGACGCCTGCGCCAATTGGCAAACCTTTGCCGACGCTGCCGAAATTGGTGAGGTCGCCCACCGCAACATCGATAGTCAATTCCGGCGGCTCTGAACCGATGCTCAAGACATCACCCAGCGACGACGGCGACTGCGTATGCAACGTGCAACAAACCTGCGGAGGTTGCCCTCTTCTCGCGGTTAGCCGCTCCACAGAACTTGAAGGGAAAGTCGACTCGGTACGCGAAGCCCTTGAGCGAGCAGGGTTCGCGGTGCCGATCCGTCTCGATGCCGACGCCGACGACGCGGCGAGGACCGGTTATCGAAATCGACTCCGAATGAAGGTGGTCGACGGCCGGGCCGACTTCTTCAATCAGGCCAAGCGCGACGGATGTCCGGTGGTCCGACCCGACCTTTGGGCAGCGATCGAGAGACTTCGGGCGGTAAGCGCCAAAAATCCGTCACTTCTTTGGGGAGTCGACCATCTCGAGGTTCGGGTGGATGGCCTGGCCACAAACGACACGTCTCGCAACCCGGCGGTCGGCCTGCGCCTCTCGCATGACGTCAACAGTGAGCGGCTTTGCGAGGCGCTCGGCTCAGCATGGCTAGTGGCAAATCCGAGCGGCACCGAGAACCCGCACCTTTCCTACGATGTCAGCCCCGGTGTAACGGTCGACGTTCCGGTTGCATCGTTCGTGCAGGTAAACGACGGGGTAAACCGGCGCCTGGTTGCCGAGGTGCTTCGCATTGCCGCAGCGACGAACGCACGGTCGTTTCTCGACGTTTTCTGCGGCGCTGGCAATTTCGCCGTGCCGCTCGCCGCTAAGGGGCTTGTCGGCGTCGGAGTCGATCATGCTGGGCCCGCTATCGAGGCGCTTCAAGCGGTGAATCCGACCCATATCTCTGGGGTGGCCGCCGACGCCTACGATGTCATGCACGAGCTGCCAGCAGCTGACCTTGTGGTGGTCGACCCACCCCGGTCTGGTGTTCGAGAAGGGCATCGACTGCTTGCTGCCAGAGCGCAACACAGCGTCATACTCGTCGGCTGTAATGTGTCGTCGTTTGCGCACGATGTGGCATCGTTTTGCGATGCGGGGCTGCAACTTGCCGGCGTAACGGCGTTCGACATGTTTCCCGGCACGAAACATATGGAAACACTGGCATGGCTCCGGCAACCAGCATCGCCATAGCTGACACAAAGCTGTATTCTTTGGCAATGGACGCACTTTCTCAAGAGCAAGTCGACGCCTACTGGGAGAACGGGTTTCTTGTTCTTACTGATGCGCTAACCGCCGATCAATTACACGCGCTCAATGCCGACTTCGACATCTGGATCGAGGAAAGCACTAACGAGGTCGCGGCGTACGGACAGACCCTCGATGGCCGGCCGCGCTTCGATCTTGAACCGGGGCACTCGGCCGAACATCCCGCGCTACGCCGTGTGACATCACCAGTCGATATCTCCTCGGCATATCTCGAAGTCATGCGAAACTCACGGGCCCTCGACGCTGTCGCGCAACTGATTGGGCCAAACGTCGAGTTCAACAATTCGAAGGTGAACTCGAAACAACCCGGTGCTGCGACCGAGGTGAAATATCACCAGGATTTCCTGTTTCAGCCCCACAGCAACGAAGACCTCATTGCAGTGTTGTTCTTTCTCGACGATGTAACCCTTGAGAACGGTCCACTCGAGGTTGTGCCGGGAAGCCACCGAGGACCGATGTATGACCACTGGCACAAGGGCGTGTTCACCGGAACCGTCGCTGACGATATCGCCAAGGATGCGGCGACGAAGTCGCTGCCATGCACCGGTCCGGCAGGCACGGCGTGTCTTATGCACACGCGCCTACTTCACGCGTCAGCGCCCAATCGGTCAACACGGCCGCGCACGCTCTTCATCGCCGAATACCGGGCGGAGGACTCCATTTCTCTCAGCCCTCAGAGTTTGCCGAGCATCTACGACGGCGAGGTAGTGCGCGGCGAGCGAACGGGACGGATCCGTACAACGCCGTTCGAGATGTTCGAGCCGGAGATCCCGAAGGGCGCCTCGTTCTTCGAGCAGCAAGCGGTGAGCTAAGCCGCCACCTAGGTCAAACGCACCACCGAGCGGGCCGCCGTACCCACAACAGTGTCCACAAGTCACCAATCTTCGTGAAACACGGTTGATTTGGGAAGAAATTGCTTCGGAAATCGATGCAACGTGCCGAACAAAAGTCGACCGCCGACGGGATAAGGACCCATGCAGCACACCATTCTCAAGCTCACCATCGCCTTTCGAAACCGCATCCAAAGTGACCGCGGCGCGTCACTCGTCGAATATGCATTACTCGTGTCGTTGATCGCCGTCGTTTGTATCGCCTCAGTGACCATGTTCGGTCAGGCAATTAGTTACCAGCAGAGCGAAATCGCGTCGGCTATCGACAACTAGACATCCATCGCAGCCGGCGCGCTGAACCTCGCTAGCCTGCTGCGATGATCGACGTTTCGGTTCGACACTTTGAACGTATGGTTGCTGACGCACTCGACTCGTTGCCGCCCGCACTCTTAGAGCTGCTCGACAACGTGGTGGTGATGGTCGAAGATCAGCACCCGACCGAAGATCTCTTTGGCCTCTATGAGGGGATTCCTCTCACCGAACGCGAGCTCTATGGCGGGCTTGAGCTTCCCGACCGCATAACCATCTACCGGCTGCCGCTCTGCGAAGAGTGCTCGTCAGCAGAGCATGTGGTCGAAGAGGTGCGGGTGACCGTGGTGCACGAGCTCGCTCATCATTTCGGCATCGACGATGACCGACTGCACGAGCTCGGCTGGGACTAGTAGCCGATTACCAACCCCCTCGAAGACCAGACAGTCGAAGACTGGAGAAGGGGAAACGGACAACGCCGTTAGATGCCGTCGGCAACGATTTTGCCGAGGCCGAGGAATCGCCACGGCTTGCGACCGTAGCTGACCATCTTTCCTGACATGGCGGCTCGAATCTGACCGACTCGTCCAAGCGAAGAGAGCACGAACATTCCGGGATCGGTCTTGAGGCGAGCATCGGCGCGCTGTGGCCGCCCTTCGGTCACGGTCAACTTGTCGCCTTGTTTGGTCCAGGTGTAGTCCTTACCGCCGCGGAACGCGACGTGATACACGCCGTCGGGTTGCGCGCGAGCCTTCTCGGCATCGACAAAGAACGGCGTTGTGACCATGAATGCGTCGACCACTGCATGTGCTTCTGCTTGGCCGAGCATGGGTGGTGTCGAACCTGTCACCCGGGCGAGGTCGCGCCCGTGCATGACCGTCTCGCTAAGAAGCAGCGCAAGCATGTCCGAAGCGCTGTTCTTGAGGCCGTAGAGCCATAGGTCTTCTGGCCCCTCGACGGCGCTGGCGATGTAGTCGCTCAATTCGTGCTCGATCAGCTCGGCGAGCTTCGCGGCATCGGTTTCGGTGATATGGGCGCGTGCTCTATCTGAGTTCGCGGCAAAGTCGGCCGGACGTTCATAGTCGGGCCCGGCGTCATGGTGTTTCTGCCAGTACGAGCCCAGGCAAGCCACATGCTGAGCAAGGTCGGCGACCGTCCAAGCGAGATTGGGCACGGGTAGCGAGGTGTCGGACACGGTTCTCAGGTCACGCACAAAGTCACCGACCCTCTGCTTAGCAGCGGTAGCGAGCCATGGTTCGATTCCGGACTGATGCATGACGTTGCCTCTCGTCGATGAGCTGAAACGTTCACCTGTTGTGAAACTGTTCACAACCTACCTCGGAGCGAAACGTCGGTCTAGAGGCATCTACCACGGAGTCGGTCTCGGCACGCACTGTTGGCTACGATCGAGCCATGGCAGAAGCACCCTCAGCACTACATCTTGGCGAAGACGACATCCCCTGGGTCGAGGCAGGCGACCTCGAACTCAAGGTCGTCCAAGTCAAGATCGAGGAGGGGCTCTGGGTTGTGCGGAACCGGTTCAAACCCGGCGCGGCGGTCCAAAAGCACAAACACA
>CALLQB010000034.1 GCA_938015295.1 uncultured Acidimicrobiales bacterium | reverse complement strand
TTGCTCCATCTTAAACTGCGTCGTGACCGTTGTCACCAAACCAATTTTGGGGTCCGGCAATTCGATGCTTACTGCACCGGAGCAAGTGCCTCGAACGCTTCCCAGTGTGGGGCGCCAGCAGAGCCGTCGGGGTGCAGCGGCTGAATACACACATGCGAGGCGCCGGCGTCGTAGTGCTCGTCGAGGCGTTGCTGGATTGCCTCGGCATCACCCCAAGCAACAACAGCGTCAATAAATCGAGGCGCACGTTGGTCGATCTCGTCGTCGCTAAACCCGAGCCGTTTCCAGTTGTTGCGATAGTTGGGCAGCGAGTCGTACATCTTCAGGGCTTGATCTGAGGCCGCGTACGCTGCATCGCGGTCGGTGGTCAGCACGACCTTCTGCTCGACACACAACAGCTTGTCGGCGCCAAGGATGTCGCGGGCGGTTGCCGTGTGCTCCGGTGTTGTCCAGTACGGGTGCGCGCCGTCGGTCTTTTCGGCGGCGAGTTCGAGCATCTTTGGGCCCAACGCTGCAATGACTCGAACTGGCGGTGTGGCAGGGGGCGGTGCCATGTACATCGACTGGTCCATGGCGTCGAGATAGTCGCGCATCGCGGACAGTGGTTTCGAGTAGTCGAGGCCACGCAAGTCGGCGACCAGTGGTTTGTGAGAAACGCCGAGGCCAAGAACGAACCGGTCATCGGTTTGTTCGGCGAGGGTGTCGGCTGACTGCTTCAAGAATCCTGGATGTCGGTGGAAAATGTTTGCGATGCCGGTGGCGAAGGTCAGCTCGGTCGTCTGACTGGCGAGCCACGCGATGTGGGCCATCGGGTCGCGACCCAACGTCTCTGGAAGCCAGAGTGTCGAATAGCCGAGCGACTCGATCCGTTGCGCAAAAGTCGCAGCATCGGCTGCCGTCATTGTTTCGGTGAAATACCAGGCGCCAGTTGTGGCCAAGCGGTCGCGTGCAGTCATAACAAAGCCTCCCGTGAAGAATCTGTTGATTCTTGCAGCGACGATGGGACCGCCGTTAGTTAGCTGTCGGAATCTTCCGACGACTCGTCCACGTCGTCCCGGTCTGCTGCAGCGGCCAGCAACTCGCTGGTTGTGCGGCGGATGCCAAAGGCATCGAGCGGCTTGACCAGCCACGCGTCGGCTTCGCTTTGGGTGGCAAGGAAGTCATCGGCGGCGCGATCGAGCAGCATCACTACCGGTACGGCGCGAAGTCGGCCCTGACGGCCTTCCTGCTTCACCAGCAGACTGGTGGCCATGCCGCCCATGTTGCCGATTTGCAGGTCGAGCATCACCAGATCGGGATCGACCTCGCCCATCGCTTCAGGTACATGAGCCCCCTCGCGCACGCGAAAAACTTGGTGAACGCTGCCCAGGGCAGCGTCGACCTCGTCGTAGAGCCAATCGGCATCAGTGGCAAGAAGTACGTTAGCCATCCGCGAGATGTTACCGGGAACGTGCCCAGAGCCCACTTTCGGCGTGAAAACAGCGCAAAACATCGCAGGAACATCGCAGGAACATCGCAGGAACATCGCACTAACCCGACAAGGACAACGTCGAAATCGTGCTGTGCTAGTGGCTGGCGCTGTATGACGATTGCGTATCAACTGAACCAACCCGGGGTCGAGAACGTCTGAATTGGTGCGTCTCGGCTACCCTGTTAGTCCAGATCGGTTGCAAAACCGGGACGTCCCAGGAGGACATGTGCTCGAGATCCAGGTCGAGAACACCGACACTTATACCGTTGCCCGCCCCGTTGGCGAGCTTGATGCCTACACCGTTGGCGATTTTCGGGAGAAGCTCACCGAGCTTGCCGAAACGCCACAACTTCTTATCGATCTCTCCGAGGTCCCCTTCATGGACTCGGCCGGGCTAGGTGCGCTTATTGGCGGTATTCGCCGAGTTCGCGACAACGATGGCGCCGTCGCCGTTGTAAGCGCTCGCGCCACGCTGACGCGCCTTTTGCAGACCACTGGCTTCGACCGCATCGTGCCGGTAACCGAGACCATCGAAGAAGCGATCGCCGCGCTCAACAACCCCGACATGCAGTCGTAACCCTCAAGGGGGTCAGGCACGTAAAGTGCCTGACCCCCTTTTTTACTTGCTGAACATCTTGGTGCGGAGTTCTGTCATGCCGTCGAGGTCGTGGACGTCAGACGACAGCAATGGCACGCGTACAACCACTGGGTTGCCGTGAACTTGGTCGAGTAGCGCATCGATGTGTATCGCTTCGCGGTCGGCCAATGCGTGGAGTTCGTCGTGCGCCTGAAGAAAAGGCTCGAACTCGGGCGCCCGTGGCCGTCGATTGAGCCGGACGAAGTCGGGCTGCAGCCGGTTCATGACAACCGCGGCGACGCCAAGATCGTTGTCGGCCAGTTGGTTTGCAAGAAACACTGCCTCGACCACCGTGTCGTGGCGGGCCGAAGCTACCAGCACAAACCCACATGCATCGCTGGCCAACAAACGCTGCACCTGCTGTGATCGTTGTTTGAAACCCTCCTCCATGCCCTCGAAAGCCTGGAAGAACGCAACGACATCTTCGACCACGTCCGAGCCAACGATCTTCGACAACTGGCGAAGTAGAAGCTGGCTGGCTTTAAGTAGCGAGCGGGTGGGGGCCATGAGCGCTTTGTACAACCAGTGGTCGAGCAACCGCGACAACATGTTCGGTGAATCAAGAAATGCCAGGGCATTCCGGCTTGGGGGAGTGTCGACCACCACCAGGTCGTAGTCGCCATCAGCGGTTAACTCATACAGCTTCTCCATCGCCATGTATTCCTGGGTGCCCGACAGCGCGTTGGAAATATTGGCATAGAAGCTGTTATCGAGAATCCGGCTCGCCTGGTCGGTGTTGGCCGAGTAGCGGTGTATCAGCGCATCGAAAGTCGACTTCGTGTCGAGCATCAGCGCCCATACTTCGCCAGTCGTTTCGGCTGGCAGCGCGATGCGGCTTGGTGTGTTCGTGAGCGATTCGAGTCCGAGCGCATCGGCCAGACGCTTCGCTGGGTCGATGGTGACCAGCGCAACCCGTCGTCCCTGCATCGCTGCTTCGATAGCGATTACCGCGGCCGAGGTGGTCTTGCCGACGCCGCCGGTGCCAGCCAGCACCAGAACTTCGCGCTCGGCGATGAGGGCAGAAAAGTCCGAACTCATGTCGCCTCGAGCGTAAGTTGCGCGATGCCAGCAGCAAGGGCGTCGGCGAGCTGATCGATCTGAGCGAGTCCGATATCGGCATCGAAGATGTACGGCAGTGTTAGCTGTTCGAGGGGAAGCATCTGGGCGAGTCGAGCGGCCTGCGACGATTGCAGATCGGTGCGCTTCTGGCGGAAATCGCCCGCCGCTGTGAGCTCGTCCATCTTCTGCTTCCCAAGGTTGGTCTTGATGGTTCCCTGTTCGGCCAGTTTCGTAAGGTCGACATCGAGCCCCTCGATGATTGGGTACAAACCGTTGACTACGACAGGAGCCAGCTGGATGCCGACATCGTCTTCAAGCTGAAAGGCGGTGTCGATGAGCTCGTTGACCGGTGTCTCCTCGGGAAGCGTCACCAACATGACCTCGCACTGGCTGGCGTCGCCCAACATCTCGAGCACCGCGGTCGCCTGCGCATGGATAGGTCCGGTCTTGGCCATTTTCGCAAGCATTGCTGGTGCTCGGAGGAAACTCATCGCATGGCCAGCGGCCGGAGCATCGACGATCACCACGTCGACGTCTGATTCGTGCACCAACTGTTTGATTTTTCCCAGGACCAGCAGGTCTTTAATGCCCGGCGTGGCCGTCGAAATGACATCGACCGCGCCGGTTTTGACGAGCCTTTTTGACACCCGTTTGAGACCGTGATCGTCGAGCCATTCGACCAGTGCGACATCGGGGGTGATCGTTCGGCCACGAATTTCGCCGCTCCCGCCATTCGCCGCGGCGAGCCGTACCTCGTCGTACCCGATATTTTCGACCCCAAAAAGCGGCCCAAACGCACTGCGGCCATCAATTTCAACCAGAAGTGTCGAACGACCCGTGCGAGCAGCTAGGCGTGCCAGACATGCCGACAGTACGGTTTTACCCACACCACCCTTGCCGGCCACGAGGATCATTCGTGTTCGGTCGAAGTATTCGTCAGGATCCACTGGTGCTCACTCGACTCCGAAGAATAGCGACTCTCATCACTCTTGCTCTAGGCCTCCTTCTTGGCCTGGTCGGCGGGTGGGCCTCGGGCGCTTCCGCACAAGACACATCCAACGGAGCCGAAGGCGACGGTCGGGTCAACGTTATCGAGGTGAGCGGCTATCTCGACCCCGTCCTCGTCGACTTCATTCACCAGCAGCTCGATGCGGCTGAGGCCGACCCCGAGGTTCGAGCGCTCGTGTTGCAGATGAACAGCCCGGGTGCGTTGGTCAACGAAGCGACCTTCACCAAGCTTGTCGAGCGACTCGCATCGACACCCGTGTCTGTCACTATGTGGGTTGGTCCTTCTGGTGCGAAGGTAAAGGGCCGCTCGGCGCAGCTGATGGGCATCATGGACGATGTCGGCATGGCCAACGGTTCCGACTTTGGCGATCTCGGCGATCCAGTAATCGATGAAGCGCTCTTCTCCAGCGAGTTCGCCGAGGTGTACCCGCAGCTGCGAAATAAGACCGTCGAATTCAAAGATCAGGGCGACGACGTCACCTTCGGTTTCGGACGCCTTGCGCCCACGGTCATTTTGTATCTGCTCGATCTGCCCGGCTTCGAAAGCAGTATCGACTCGAGCGGCGATGAATCGGTGCGGGTGCCCGACCGCACCCGGGTTGCGTTCGGTGCCCTGTCGGTCTTCAAACAACAGGTCCACAACCTCGGCAGCCCTCCGGTGGCATACCTCTTGTTTATTTTGGGTATGGCACTGCTGCTGTTCGAGTTCTTTACCGCCGGTGTCGGCATCGCTGGCATCATCGGTGCCGGATCATTCATCGGTGGTGCCTACGGACTCGACGTGCTGCCAGCGCGCTGGTGGGCGGTTGGTCTGCTAGTGCTGTCGATGTTGGCCTTTGCTGTCGATGTGCAGACCGGTGTGCCGCGATTCTGGTCGGTGGTCGGCACGATCATGCTTGTTGTCGGATCGATGTTTTTGTACAACGGAATCTCACTTGGCTGGGTTGCCTTGCTCACCGGGCTCATTGGCATCCTGCTCGCCATGATCAACGGCATGCCGTCGATGGTGCGTACTCGCTTCTCTACGGCCACAATCGGGCGCCAGAATATGCTCGGCCAGTACGGCGAGGTCGTCGAGGCTGTCGCCCCTGATGGTGTTGTCCTCATCAACGGCGCACGGTGGCGGGCACGCACCAACCGCGCGACACCAATCGCCGTTGGCGAACAGGCTCGGGTGGCCGAAATCGACGGGCTGACGCTCGAGGTCGAACCCGAAGAGGGCGCAGCGCGCGACTATCGCGAGCGTGGCCCGAAGGACACCGACGAGGCAGTCGAGCACGATGAATTGGCCGATTCCGAGGCCGCTGTAACCGACCGGTAAGGCTCACCGGCCTTCATGTGAAGGGCGTCACGTACTTGACCTGCACTTTTACCTCTTGTCATTGAATGTTGGCCGCGTATAGATTCGCCAGCGAACGACTCAGGAGTAGGAGAAGTCGATTCAGTGAAGTCAATACTTTTGCAGCAATGGCAAACCAAAGCAGCGTGCCGGGGCCCTCAATCGTTGGTGTTCTTCCCGCCGTCGCAGTTTGAGCGAAAAGAAGAACGCATCGAACGCGAGCGCCGTGCCAAAGCAATCTGCGATCTCTGTGCAGTGCAGTCCGACTGCCTCAGCCACGCGATCCAGGTACGCGAGCAGCACGGCATCTGGGGCGGACTCAACGAAAAGGAACGACAGAGCGTCGCTGTGTAAACAGCTACGGCAAGCGCGGCCCGGCGATTCGGAGATCGTCGCGCCGTCTTGTCATTGCGTTGTTGTCCAGATGGTTAAGCAGCGGAAGCGCATGTTTGCGAGTGATGCCCGCCGCCGACCTGAAATCCGACACGGTAAAGCCCTCGCTTGTGGCGAGGAGTTGTTTCACCACCGCGACGGCGGCGTCGGTTGCCTCGGTTGCGAAGAAGATGCCTTCGCTGGAAAAGACGTCGCCCTGACGAATGAGTTCGCGTAACTCGCCGCGATCGACGTCGCCGGGGTCGGGTGGCGTTAGCGGCGATTCGCGCAGCGCGGCAAGGAACGGGTGATCGGCCACCGGGCTGACGGCGTCTCCTGGTCGCACCCGGCCAGCTTCGATGGTGAACCCCTCGAGAAGCGCAACCGCCGCTCTGCTTTGATCGTCGAGCACGGCGGTGTCGAGGCCAAGAGGTCCGGCCTGATCGATCAGCAAGCGAAGCTCGTCGAGTTTTGCCTCGAGCGCCGCTGCCGATACAACCCATTGCCCCACGTTCGGCTCGCGCTTCTCGCCGGTGAGTAACGCCAAATGGTCGACATCGATCCAGCCTCGTTCGTCGATGACGCGATCGACCGAACGGTCGGGGTGGGCCTTCGAAGCGGGCAGCACGGGCGCAAGGTCGAGAATTTCGCCGCCGCCTAGGGTTTCGCCGCGGCCGGCTTCGCGAAGTACAAAACGGTCGCCGGGCACCAACGGCAGCGCTACTGGCAGGAACAGTCGCACGTTGCCGGTCTGGCCCGGGATCAGCGCATCGGGTCCAAGGATGCGCATTCGCACCGGATGTTCGCCCGAGCCGACATACAACAGATGAGCACCCCGACGCGACACTTTGTGGTCGACCGCATCAAGAATGGTGAGGCTGGCATCGACCACATTGGTTCGGTGCCACTGCCCATCGCGTGTCACCACATCGCCCCGGCCAACCTGGTCGTGGCTAACGCCGGTGAGATTAATGGCGAGTCGGTTGCCTGGCCCCACCTTGGTTCGGCCGGCGTACTGGCTTTGCAGACCGCGCACCCGCACGGTTGTTCCTGCCGGATCGAGCACCAGTTCGTCTTCGACTCGGATCCGGCCTCCCGTCAGGGTGCCGGTGACGACGGTGCCAGCCCCCTTCGCGGCAAAGGCGCGGTCGATCCACATGCGTGGCCGGTTGGTGTCGGCGGCTTCGGGCGTCTCGGCGAGCAGACGGTCGAGTCCGGCCTGGAGATCGTCGACGCCGATGCCGGCCAGCGCGTCGACGCCGATAATTTCGGCGTTCTCAAGAAAGGTGCCTTCGACGTGTTCGGCGATATCGAGCCGCGCCAGTTCGATGAGGTCATCGTCGGCAATGCCGATCTTGGTCATCGCGATGATGCCGTGTGAGGCGCCTAAGAGCTCGAGGATTCGTAGATGTTCTTCGCTTTGCGGTTTCCATCCTTCGGTTGCCGCCACCACGAAGAGGCTGGCATCGACCGCCCCAACACCGGCAAGCATGTTTTTGAGAAATCGCACATGGCCCGGAACGTCGATGATGGCGATGCCGCGGCCGCTGGGTAGCGAGGTTGACGCGAACCCAAGATCGATAGTGAGGCCGCGCGCCTTCTCTTCGGCGAAACGATCGGGGTCGGTGCCGGTGAGAGCTTTCACCAACGTCGATTTGCCATGGTCTACATGGCCGGCGGTTGCGATGACGTGCATGTGCGGCCGACTCTAGTGCTGCGTCTCGGGTTATTCGATTGCCGAATCGATCGCGGACACAAGCGCCTCGTCGGCGCTGGGATCGACGGTGCGAAGATCGACGATGGTGGTCTCATCGACGACCCTTGCGATGACCGGCATTGCCGAGGACCGGAACGCTTCACGATGGTTGCCAGCGAACGCGAGGCCGGCAGAGGCGAACTCGACTCCCGGAAGCGTGCCCCCGCCGGGCACCGCCATCGTGTCGACGACGGTTGCTGCGTGGCCTTTGGTAGCCGCGGCCTTGATAGCTTCGGCACGCGCTTTCAACTCGTCGACCGGAACGCTTGCCATGCGCCAAAAGGGAATCGCGTCGCCGTCGCGGCGCAGGTAGGCCATGGCGAGTTGTTGTAGTGACGCCAGCACGAGGCCGCCGGGCCGCAATGCCCGGGCAAGTGGATGCCGTGCACATTTGGCAACAAGGTCGGCGTCGCCAGCAATGATTCCGGCCTGCGGCCCGCCCAGCAGTTTGTCGCCCGAAAATACTACGAGGTCGGCTCCGGCATCGAGAGTTTGGCGAGCGGCAGGCTCGTTCTTGAGCCATGGGGGTGGGCCGGTGGTGAGCCACGGGCAGGCTTCGTCGAGGAGGCCTGAGCCAATATCGGCCACGAGAGGTACGCCGAGGTCAGAGAGCTCTGCGGTTGTCGGCGCTTCGGTAAACCCGACGATCTTGTAGTTCGACTGGTGCACCTGCATCGCTAGGGCAACGTCGTGGTCGGCGTTTTCGACGGCATTCGCGAAGTCGGCGCGGCGGGTGCGGTTGGTTGTGCCGACCTCGATCAGGTTTGCTCCCGATTGTTCCATCACCTCGGGCACACGGAAGCCGCCCCCGATCTCCACCAGCTCGCCGCGAGAAACCGCAACGCCGCGACCCTTGGCGAGTCCGGCAAGCACCAGCATCACTGCCGATGCGCAGTTATTGACAACGATTGCCGCCTCGGCGCCACAGGCCTTGGCGAGAAGTTTGGGTGCATGCGCCTGCCGGCTGCCCCGGTCGCCCGTTGCGAGATCAAGTTCAAGGTTTCTGTACGAGCCAGCGTCGGTTGACGCCCAAGGTGCTCGGCCGAGGTTGGTATGAAGCAGCACACCGGTGGCGTTGAGAACCGGCTGTAATAACGAGCGCTGAAGTTCGTCGACTCTGTGGCTAACCGATGCAGGGTCTCCTGCCGCGATTGCTTCTCGAGCGATGTCGACAAGAAGTGGGTGCGGAAGCCCACTGTTGGCCAGTGACCGCGCCAATTTGTCAACCGAAGGTGGTCGTTCTGCCGGTGTCGCCATGGAATCAGGATAGGAGAGACCTAACATGACGAGATGTTCGGGCCGCTCCTCTTGTTGTTCCTCGTGGTGCCGTTGATTGAACTGTTCATCATTATCCAAGTGAGCGGCAGTCTTGGTGTGCTCGAAACCGTCGCCATCCTTATCTTGGTGAGCGTTGTTGGCGCGTGGTTGGTTCGACGCGAGGGCACCAGCGTGCTTCGTCGGGTGCAGGAGCAACTCAACGCGGGCAAGATGCCGACCAACGAACTTATCGACGGTGCGATGATCGTGGGCGGTGGCGCGCTAATGCTGACGCCCGGGTTTCTCACCGACGGCATCGGTGTTGCGCTTCTCCTCCCGCCGGTGCGAGCTGTCCTGCGACCGTTTCTGGCCAAGGCAGTGCAGAAACGGGTCAAGGTGGTCAACCCGTTTGGGGGTGTTGGCAGCACCAATCCCTTTGGTGCACCGCCAGGGAATTCGCGTGGCGGGTTTGGGTTCGGCACACGCAAGCCACGAGGTCCGGTACATGATGCGGACTCCACCGACACCACTCGGCGCGGCAAGCTTGACCCGGGTGCCGACGACGCGATCTAGGCCGTTCTGAACGCGGCGACTGCGGCATAAAGGAGTCCGATCGTCTTTGTATGAGACATCTGTCGATTGCGATGCAAGGGCATTGAAACGGTAGGGAAGTCGTTGAAACGCTCTACCTGAGAGCAAATTTTCTGCCGCTATTTCGTGTCTCAAGTTCCGAGCGAACCTCGCTGCTGAACTACGCTCTGTCGATGGCCGGATCGGCCACCTATTGCAACAACCTCATACCTTCGGGGGAGAGATGTCACCTTTCAAGAACGTTCTCGGAATGCTTTTGGCGGCTTTGCTTGTCGTCGTCATGGCTCCAACTGCCCTCGCTCAGGCAACTCCCACCCTCGAAGCATCGGTTACCGAAGCAGGCGAGCAAGAAGTAACGATCGTCGGGTCCGGCTGGCCAGCCGACCTTTCGATCTTTATCCTGCCCTGCCCTGGCGTCGAAGATGAAGCAACCGCCACCGGTGATACCTGCGATTCGGCAAGCCTTACGCCAGCCACAGCCGACGCCGATGGCAGCTTCGAAGTCACCGCCAACTGGGATATTCCCGCTGCAGGCCTAGTGTTCGCCGCTGGCGATCCGGCGCAAACCGCTGGCGCGACCGGCACCGTAACGGTGCAGGCGGCAGCCGACGAAGATCCGGCTGCAGAAGAAGAGCCTGAGGACGAAACCGACGAAGAGGAAGCCGCCGACGCCGACTTGGCTGAAACAGGTCCAGCCGAGACGCAGGTTTTGCTTAACGTTGGTGTAGTGCTGCTCTTCGGTGGCTACGTTGCGCACCGCGGATCACGACGGTTCACCAACCGCTAGGCACATCGAAGTATCTGGGCATTTCTCGACTCATCTGAGCGAAGTGGACAGATTGCTACTAATTTTCGTAGCTTTGCGGAAGCGACGCCTGTCACTTGTTTACGCTAGGTTTACGTCGCTACCGCCTGCCCGCTTGGGCTACCTACCTATTGCTCCTCGGAGGGAACAATGAAGAAGATTTCTCTACTAGGCCTGCTCGTCGCACTTTTTGCGATGTTCACCGGTGTGGCTTCGGCCGAAGGTCACTCACCAGTTCTCACCGCCGATCCTGGTTCGGTTGATGCTGCGGGTGAGCACACCTTCACCGTTTCCGGCGAAGACTTCACCCCTGGAAACTCAATCTTTGTTCTTCCGTGCGCAGGCGCTGAAGGTTCGCTTGAGGCCATGGCAGAAGGCGACGCTACCGCTCTTTGCGACATCGGCAATCTGACCCCAGCTGTCATCGGCGACGACGGCACGTTCAGTGTTGAAGTCACCTACGACGTTCCCGAAATTGGCCTCGTAGTTTCCGGTGGCGACGCCGGCGGCGTCGATGGTGCCGCAACCCTCGTTACCGTTGGTGCAGCACAGGCCGAAGAAGCTCCCGCTGAAGAAGCAGCCGAAGAAGCACCAGCTGCTGATGCAGATCTTGCACAGACCGGCGTTGAGACTCCAGTTATGGTCGGCCTCGGCACCATGCTCCTCGGAGCAGGCTTTGTGGCCACTCGTGCAGGCCGTCGTCTCGGCGACCGCTAGTTCTGCTGGCTACCAGCGCACAGCGCTGGTGTCACCTTCACGCACAACGAACTGATTGATTGAGGCGGGGCTTGCGCCCCGCCTCTTTCGCGTCTGGGCCCGAAGCGTTTCACTGGTGTTTGTGCTCCGGTGCGTCTCGGGTTTTATGTTGGCTCGACCGCTTCCGCGGCATCGTCGGCGGCATTTTCAGCGTCGGCGGCATCTGCGGCATCGAGTGCTGCGGCCATCGCATCAAACATGCGTGCTGAGCAGCCTGCCATTTCGACCGGCGGAACGATTTCGTTCACCAGGCTGTCGACGATGGCGTTGAGTTCGTCAGCAGCGGGCCCGGTTCCGAGGATGACGGGATCGCCGCTGTCGCCGCCGCTGGCAACGGCACCATCGATTGGCACCCGACCGAGAAGCGGCACGCCGATTTCATCAGCGAGGGCCTGGCCGCCACCCGAGCCGAACAGCTCGTAGCTGGTGCCATCGTCGGCAACGAAGGCGGTCATGTTTTCGATAACGCCAGCAATGCGAAGGTAATAACTTCGCCCCATGTTGGCGACCCGGCTGGCAACGTTCTGCGCGGCCTTTGCGGGGGTAGTAACGATGATCATCTCGGCGCGGGGGAGAAGTTTTGCGACACCCATCTGCACATCGCCGGTGCCAGGCGGCATGTCGATAAGTACGTAATCGCAGTCGTCGCCCCATTGGACGTCTTCGATGAAATGTTGCACCGCACGGTTAAGCATCAGCCCGCGCCACATCAGTGCAGTCTGTTCGTCGGCTACCAGGTGTCCCATCGAAACAACGCGAAGGAGACCCTCGCCGATCTTGCGTTCGAGCGGAATGATCTGTTTGTCTCTCGACACCAGATCGCCGTCGACACCAAGCATGCGAGGAACAGAGAAGCCCCAAATGTCGGCGTCCATCACGCCAACGGTGTACCCGCGAGCGGCAAGGCCTGCGGCGATATTGACGGTTATCGACGATTTGCCCACACCACCTTTGCCGCTGGCCACCATGACAACCTTGGCAGTGGGCGGCACCTGGGTTTCGGGTGCATCTGAGGTCTGCACGTTGAAGCGAGCTTTGGCCATGGTCGCGGCCTTCTCGTCGGCCGTCAGCTCGGTCCAGTTGATCTTGACTTTGGTGACACCGGGAAGCCCGCCGACGCGGGCCCTGATGTCTTTTTGAATCTGTGCTCGCAGCGGGCAACCGCTAGTGGTGAGAGCGACGGTTATGCCCACCAGCCCGTCGTCGTCGACGGTGGCGCCTTTGGCCATGCCAAGTTCGACAATGTCGCTGCCGAGTTCGGGGTCGATGACGCCGCGGAGCATTTCCATGATGTCGTCGCTTGTTGGGAGCGCAGTGGTCATATCCTCACCTTATCGGCGGGCAACTACAGGCCTTCAGCTGTATGTCGATAACAACGGTGACATAAACGACCCGAATTCCTCCCGGAATGGCAACCGAAAGTACCGGTAGCCGTGGACTAGAGGGGAAGAGAGCAAAAATAGAGGGGATTATCGCGGAATAGAGATTGCCACCTGGCTGTTCTGCTGGGTATCAAGATCTGTACACTCTCGATATACCTCGGAAGTAGGAGACTGCAGTGATCACACTCAGCGAAGAAGCCACCACCCGCGTCGGGCAACTCATCGAAGCCGAAGACGAGGAAGGTCTCGCGCTACGCGTTGCCGTTCGCCCTGGCGGATGCTCGGGTTACAGCTACGAGATGTTCTTCGATTCAGAGATCAATAGCGACGACGTCACCAAGGAATATGGCGCCGGCGTAAAGGTCGTTGTCGACCAGTCGAGCGCGATGCTGCTCGAGGGCGCGACCCTCGACTTCAAAGACGGCCTCGAATCAGGATTCGCCATCAACAACCCCAACGCGCAGCGCACCTGCGGTTGCGGTCAGAGCTTCAGCTAACGCTCTTGTAGTTGCAACGATGAGCGGCCCGCAGCTCGGGCCGCTCACTCGTTGTTTTGCTCTTCGTCGGCTAGCCCAGCGCAGCCAGAGCGCCGCGAATTTCGTCGCGATCAAACGCAAAGTGCAGCGCCTCGGCGATGTTGCCGTCGGAGCCCACCAAAAACAGACTGGGCTCGAAATCGAGCGCCAGGGTGGTGATGGCTTCGGTGAGCGACCCGGTGGGCGGAACGTTCACCTGCGGGTCGGCGTAGACCTCGGCATGGATCACGGTGATCTCCGGGAAGTCTTGCTGGGCCTCGATGAGCAGTTCGACCGACGGGCCACACACATCGGTTTGGCAGAATCCGGGTGTCGCGACCAGAAACGCGACGGGTCCTGCGCTGGTTAGGGCCTCGGTGAGCGTGACTTCGTGGAACGGGCACGGTTCGAGCCTGGTACAGATGGGGTCGACGCCTCGGGCGTCGGCGAACGTTGGCGTGTCGATTGCCGGCATGGGTTGCCCGACGCGTGGCAACAGCACCTGCTCGGCTTCGACGACAAGGATGTCGCGCGGCGTTGTCGACCACGAAGTCTGCACGGTGTACGTGCCCGCCGTTTCCGGGGTGAACTCGAGCACGTAGTACGGCGTTGATTGGCCAGCACGGCGCTTCGCTACGGGACCATCGAACACGGTGCCCGAGGCACTAGTGACCGTCATGTCGATGGTGGCGGGCTCGCCGAAGGTAACGGGGAAACCGTCGGCCGCGATTGGCACGAACGGCGCTCGTAGCTTGTCGCCCGCCACGAAGATCGACGGGCCAGCGAACCCATCGGGGAACCGGATCCCGAGTTGTTGCAGCTCGGGATCGAACGGAACCTCGGCGTCGCCGGACGCAGAGTCGGCGTCGGAATCACTCGACGAGCAGGCCGCGAGAAACAATCCAGAAGTACTGGCGGTCAGAAACATTCGTCGGGTTAGCCCGCGGTGCATGTCATCCACGTGCACGAACGTAATCTTTCGCGAGTGACTAGAGGTATGCGGCCATGACGATCGAGTTTTCCTGCGATGGCGAGCAGGTGCAGGTTCCCGATGACGGGAGAACTCTGCTTGAAGTTCTGCGAGACGTGATTGGGGTGCGGTCGCTCAAAGACGGCTGCAGCCCGCAGGGCCAGTGTGGTTGCTGCACTGTGTTGGTCGATGGCCAGGCGCGGGTTGCCTGCGTGACACCGGCACGTCGGGTGAAGGGTCGATCGATCACCACTCTCGCCGGCTTGCCCGACAACGAACGCGACGCGTGGGCTGCCGCCTTTACCGACTGCGGCGCCAGCCAGTGCGGGTTCTGTACCCCAGGCATCATCATGCGGTACTCGGCGCTGCGCGCCAAAGAACCTGATGCGCCGACCGACAAGGTGCATCGCTCACTTGCCGCACACCTGTGCCGGTGCACCGGTTGGCAG
>CALLQB010000033.1 GCA_938015295.1 uncultured Acidimicrobiales bacterium | reverse complement strand
TGGAACGACAGCGTCGGGCACACAAGTATCGGAAACGGTCGTCAGCGGAGTCGACGGTAGTTACCTGTTCGCCGACCTGCCCGCCGGTACCTATCAGGTCTCAGCAGTAACGCCGGCCGGGTACATCCGCTCTCCTGCTGGCGTCGGCGCAGACCCGGGCCTTGACTCCGAAGGGATCTCTGCAGCGGTGACCCTTGTCGGTGGCGACGCGGTCGACGACATCGATTTCGGTTTTACCGCTGGGGCAGCACTGGGCGGCCTCGTCTTCGACGACCTCGACGGCAACGGTGTGCAGGACCTCGGCGAGCCCGGCATTCCCGGAGTTCCTCTGACAATTTCGGGAAACACGGCGACGGGCCCGATCTCGTTCACCCTTACGACTGATGCCAACGGCTCGTATCTGTTGACGACCCTGCCTCCGGCCTCTTACACCGTGTCGGTCACCCCTCCGGTGGGCGCAACGTCTTCCCCGGTCGACGTCGGTACCGACGACACCATCGACTCTGATGGCGTGGTTATCTCGGTGCTTGCTGCTCCTGGCTCGACGAACGCCGATCTTGACAGCGGCTTCTTCTTCCCGTCGAGCCTTGGCGACCGGGTTTGGGACGATCGCGATGGTGACGGTTTACAAGGTGTAGGCGAGCCCGGATTGCCTGGCGTCTCGGTGTCACTGGTCGACGCGTCGGGCAACGTCGTTGAAACGGTCACAACGGCTGCCGACGGCAGCTACCTCTTTGCTGGACTAGCTCCTGGCACGTACACCACAACCATCTCGACACCGCTTGGCGCTTCGGTGTCGCCCGTCGATGTTGGCGGCGACGACCTTGTCGACTCAGACGGGCTCTCGATTGTCACCGTAGTCACGTCGGGTTCGGACATTCGTAGCAACGATGCCGGCTTCATTTTGATCTCAACGGTCACCGGCACGGTGTTCTTCGACAACGATGCCGACGGAAGCCAGCTCGGCGAGCCAGTGGTTGGCGGCATCCAAGTTGATCTTCTCGACGCGGCCGGGCTCGTCATCGCCACGACCACAACAGACCTCAGCGGCGGCTACACATTCCTTGGTGTGCTGCCCGGCGACTACCGAGTGGCGGTAACGAACCCTGAGCCGACCCTCTTCACCATCGCCGATATCTCTAGCAATACGCTCGACACGATCGACAGCGATGTCGATGCCACCGGCACATCAAGCCTGATTACTGCTTCGGGCGGTGATGTCGTCGTGGTCGACGCAGGTCTAGCGGTCGATGCCGCCATCGGGCTTGAGAAGCAGGTCCAAGACCCAGACGATCCACTGGTTTGGTACAACGCCGATGGTGACGACGGTGAGCTCGCACCACAGGACCGGTGGGTAGCTGTTCGCGAAGGTTCGTCGGCGCGTTACCGGTTCGTGGTGACAAACACAGGAACCGTCAATCTCACGAATGTGGTGATCAACGACGATGTCTCGGCCGCAACCGGATGCCCAGACGGAACCGTCGTGGTTCCTGCCGGGTCGACACTTGCCCCCGGCGCACAACTCGTCGTCGACCCAGGGTGTGAACGCAACCCGGTGTCAGCTCCCTCGGTGGTTGGTGCAACCGTTCTTGGTGAGGCGGCACAAATCGATGGTACGTCGCTTGCAACACTGCTCGGTCTCGGAGCTGGCACCGGCGTTGTCGTGTCTGACCGAGATACCGCCGCAGTGCAGCCAGTAGCTGCGTCGGTCGCCGCGCTGGCGATTCCCGCCGCTCAGACCATTTCTTCAAACGCGTCCACGGCAACAGTGATCTTCGAAGTCAGCAACACCTCGACTCCCGCCCAAGATCCGAGCTCGTCGCCGAGTGGCATCGAGCTCACCAACATCATCGCGACCGCTCCGTCGTGTACCACCTTGACCCGTGGCGCCGATAGGCCAGGCGACAACGACGATGTGCTTGGCCCTGCCGAGACGTGGGTCTACACCTGCGTAATCAACCAACCAACTGCTGGTTGGCCGGCGGATGTTGCCGCCTCGCTAGCGGTGGTCGCCGATGCGCCGCTCGTCGATGCAGCCGGCTACCCGCTGCCCGTTCTGCCGCCCGCACAGACCATTGCCGCCGCCGACATCAGCGTGTCTGACTTGGCAGTTGATGTGTGGCTACGAGAATCCAAAGCTGACGGCTCGAGCACCCCGGCTACCGGTGCCCCTGGTCCGTGGGAGCTCACAGAAACCGTTCGCGTCGACGATGCCGTCGACTGGCTGGTGCGAGTCAGCAATGTCGGTGGCGCCGACTTCACGACAGTCGACCTATCGAACACCGTCTGTCCGAGCCTCACCGGCCCAGCGGCCGCCCTAGGCGCCGAGCTGTACATCGGACCGACGCCCACTGGCACAAGCACCGGCGTCGATCTCGACCCGGGTACCGAGGCCGACCCGTTGGCTGTTCTCTCACCCAACGAAGCATGGTGGTTCACCTGTTCAACCGCGACCGTTGGCTCTGGCACCACCATGGTGGCTGCTGCTGATGGCTCGGCGCCGAGCGTCACCGCGACGGCATCAGGATCATCGATGGTCTCGGTCGTCGAACCGCACGTTTCGGTGGTGATTGAGATTAGGGATCCGCTTTCCGGTCTGTGGTTCGATGCTGATGCGGTCGCCGGATCCGGTGGTGCCAACGATGGGTACGTGCCGGCCTTTCAGCCGGGTGATCTTGTTGAAAGTCGCGTGACGGTCTTTGCCGATTCGGTTCCTGTGGGCATGGAGCTTCACGAGGTCGACGTGACCGTACTGCTGCCTTCAGGCGATGAGATCGAGCTTGCGCTCGGTTCACTTGCTGCGGGATCTGCTGTCACGATCTCCTCCGATTCGGCACCTGGGCTGCAGATCCTGGTGGCAACCCCAACCAGTCAAACCACTCCGCCGATGCTCACCGCCACCGTTGTCGTCGGTGGATCAACGTTTGCGGGCGAACAGATGGGGCCGGTCGATTCTGCCGACGGTGATCGCGACCAGGACGACATCGACACCGCTACCTATGACGTCGCAGGAATCTCGCTCGTGAAGACCGTGGCCGCCACCGTTGACGGAAGCGGTTCGCCGAACAACAGCTTTCTCGACGCAAACTCGCGGGCAGGATCGCCGCGGTATTTCGAGGGAGAGACCGCCTACTTCCAGTTTGAGCTGCGAAACGAAGGAACCGTCGACCTCGGCAGCATCGCCCTTGTCGATGACAACCCCGACTGCGCTTTGAGCGCACCCACCGACGACCAAAACGATGGCGTGCTGTCGGTCGGCGAGTCGTGGATCGTGTCGTGCAGCTACGAGAGTTCGCTGTTCGACCGAGCGCTGGTCGGCGCCTCGGTGACAGCGGTGCCCATCGACGCATCCGGTCAGGAAACCGGAGCCTGGCTGCAGGACACCGACCCAGCCCACCTGCGTCTGCTGCGACTCGCAGCAGTCGGGGACAGGGTTTGGCATGACCTCGACGCCGATGGACAGCAGGACCCAGGAGAGCCTGGCCTCGAAGGTGTCGTCGTTGAAATTCATGACGACAATGGCACCCTCGTCCAACGTGTCCTGACCGATCAAAATGGCGATTGGCACGTGGGGTCGCTTCCACCCGGTCCATACGAAATTTCGATAGAGCGTCCACGCCAACTCTGGTTCTCGCCCGATATCGAAGGCGTGGGTGTTGTCGACGGCGACAGCTGGGTCGCCAATGTCAGTCTCACCGCAGGCCAAACCCGTTCAACGATTGACGCCGGCCTGTTCGGGCTCGCCAGTGTCGGAAACCTCGTGTGGGACGACGCCGACGGCGATGGCCTTCAGAGCCCAGGTGAAGCCGGGGTTGCAGGTGCGATCGTCACCGTGTTCGACGACTCCGGAGTCGCTCGTGGCGAAACCACCTCCGACGCGAACGGGCGTTGGCTTGTCGCCGGGCTGATCCCTGGCACGTACTCGGCGCGGTTCGATCTGCCCGCAGGGTCATCCTTTACCGTCGCTGACGCCGGCGGCTCGTCGCGCGACTCCGACCCGTCTGTGGCGAGCGGCGAAACCGGCGCCTTCCTCCTCGTTTCTCAGCAGGTGCGGCGAAACATCGATGCAGGCGTTCGTTTCGTCGGAGCGCTAGAGGGTGTTGTCTGGGTTGACGATGACCGCGATGGTCGTCGCACGTCGGGCGAAGCCGGATTTGAGGGACTCACCGTGCAACTCATCGGCACCGACTGTCGGGTCACCGAACCCGGCTGCGTCATCGCATCCACAACGGCGAACCCCGATGGAAGTTATGTGTTTGGCGAGGTCGTTCCTGGCAACTACCGGGTCTCGTTCGTCGTGCCTGAGCACTACCGGGTTGTCGCCCCCGACGCAGCGGATGACGCCATCGACTCAGACATCGATGCGACAGGAACGACTGTCGCTGCTGTTGTTGTCGAGCCTGGCCAGGTAACTAGCCACATCGACGCTGGTGCGTACCAGCAGAACTATGACCTACTCGTCGAGAAAGAACTGGTATCGGTCACCGGCTCGAAACTTGTTTGGAAGATTGTGGTGACCAACACGGGTCTTGACCCGGCTGGCGCGTTTGCCGTGCGCGACCTTCCCGAGGAAGGGTTGCGTCTCAATGCCATCGCCGGCGAAGGATTCCGCTGCGGGGCCATCACCGACACTGCTACCTGCGCTCACGCCGCTGGCTTGGACGCCGGAGAGACCGTTTCGCTCGAAGTAGAGACGTCGTTGCGTTCGTCGGGCGGCGAGTACGGCAACTCGGCGATTGTGTTCCTCATCGACGAAGCCCGTGTCGAAGACGGCGCCGATGTCGACCGAACGAACAACACCTTTCGTGCCGAGGCGGTGCAGCGGACAAGCAGCGGGGGCCTTCCTGCAAGAACCACGGTTGGGTCCGGAAGTGATCCCTACGGCCTCCCCGCACCCACGCCGCTTTCGCTTCCAGAAGCTCTGTCGTTTACCGGTGCCTCGATTGGTGTCGTTATCAGCGTTGCGTTGCTGTTGATCTTGTTGGGAGCCGGTCTGCTCGGCGCTGGCCGCAGACGGCGACGCGACGACGGTCCTCGGTTCTCCGACAACCTTCCTCCGTCGTAAAAGATTCTGCAGAACGCGTAACAATCACTTCGGTCATCCCAACATCTGGCCGATACAACCGACATGGTCTGTTTCGGAGGAACGCAATGAAGAGTCGGGTCTCTTCGCGCGTGATCGCTCCAGCTGTAGCTGTACTTTTGGCTATCGGTGGCGCTCTCGGTGGCCACACGATCGACCGTGTGCAGGCCGATGTGGCTGAGGGGTTCCGGAGCACGGCAATCGCCGTTGGTGACGCCGATGCGAGTACTCGACTTGTTGTCGTGCAGGACGGCGTCGAGGGTGCGGCTATCTCAAGCATTCAGATAAACCTGCCGGTCGGACGCCCCACACTCCTCGCGGCCTTTGATGATGTCGACAACACCCTCAAGTCGCTGGCACTGAGTGCGGGTGATGGTAACGACGTTGCCCTCACCCCACGTTCGACTGCCGCCACCCTGATCTCGCTCAGCCCGGGGGTGCTTGTCACCGATGGTGGATGGATCGGCCTCGTCGGCCATGCCATCGAGTCACCAGCGTTCGAGCTTTTGGTCGACGCAATTGAGCAAAGCTCCGATCTGCGTGACCCGGCGGTGCGAACAGCATTGAGTAACGCGGTAGCCAGCGTTGCCGTGATGCCCAGCTCAGACTGCACGCTTGTCTGCGGCGAACGTCTTGCTGAATCCGAACACCTCCTTGTGCGCAACTCGTCGCTGTTTCGGGCAGTTGCTAGTGGTCGTGAGGAACCGGTGGTCAGCTGCGGGGCGGCGGCTCCTGCACTTCGAATCGCCGATAGTGCATCGTTTGCGGTTGCGACCGACATGTTGAGAGGCGCCGAAACCGAGATCCCGACGCTTGGGCTACTTCGCGCCGAAGAGACGCTCGCCCGGATTCTGACCGACGACCCCTGTCCGGCTGAGTTGCTCGTCAGCGCAGCTGGCGCCGCGAACGAGTCGACCAAATTTGCTTGGTGGTCGTCGATGGTTCTCGACTACGCGGGTCCTCTCGTCCAAATCGTCGGCGACATCGACACACTCGAAACTGCGGTCCTGGACGCAACGGTGAACGAGCTTGCTGCCGGCGAAGCCGTCCCCGATGTTGCGACAGCGGTGCGCGGGGTGCTCGCTCGCAGTAGTGATCTCTCCGCCGATCAACTGCACTTGATCGACTCGTTGCTACCTGTTGTGAGTGACGGTCTGTTTGCGAGCGACTACACGAATTCGGTGTCGATGGTGGTACCTGCTGCCGTCGCAGCGGAGGTGGCGCCGCCTTCGACCAGCTCTACTACGACAACGACAACAACTACCACCACAGTCCCCGAAGTGATCGCGCCTCCCGAGGTCGCCCTTACCGCTTCCTATTTCGATCAGCCTGCAAGCGGCGAATGGGTTATCGACATCTCGCTAGCGAATTCGGGTACCGAGGCGATGTCACTAGGCGAGTCGAAATTCCTTCTTCGCGATCGCCGCAGCGGCGACTATCTCGAACCGTTGACGCCTCCCGAGTTCGGCGTTGACACCTTGGCTGCAGGTTCCTCGTTGCAGGCCCAGCTGCGCTTTGATCTTCCCGCTGTTGCAACGATGTATGACCTGGTGTGCATTCACAATGATGGCGGAGCCGTGGTGGTGACGTTGACATGATGTCGTCCAAGCAACTCCTCGAATCCCCTCTTCTGATCGTTGCCGCCATGCTTGTAGCGGCCTCGTCGGTTGCCGTGATGGTGTCTCCAGTTGCGCCGCTGTTGGTGGCCGGCGTTCTTGTGGCTGGAGCTGGCGCAGCATCGTGCGGCGAGGGGCGAAGCTCGTATCTACGCAGCATGGTCGTGGTGCTTGCCGCCGTGAGTTTTGCCGGACAATGGCGAGACTCGCCTGGTGCATGGATCGAATCTTGGCTCGCAATCGGCTTTGCGTCGGTTGCCGTGCTGCTCTTTGCTTCGGGCCGGCTCCGGGCCTCTGTGCTCGGCATGCTCGGGGAGGCTGTCGGTGTTCTCCTCATTCTTACCGTGCTCTTTGCGTCCGTATTGCCGACGTATTTGGTCGCTGTCGTCGGCGCTCTTGCTTTGCCCGCGATGATGATCCGTGCAGACCCGTCGCGGTTTTCGCCTGTTGTTGCGACAATGCTTGGCGACATGACAGCCCTCATCGTGGCTGTTCTCGCACTCGCCGGCATGGCCTTGACGCGCGACTACCAGTCAGGTCTGATCGTGCTGGCTGTCGCCGCCGTGATCAGTACGGCGAGCGTGGCGTTCTACACCCCGCAACTGCGTGCTCTCCTACGCAGTGATGTTCGGCGCGATCAGGCGATGTCGCTTGATGCGCCGTTCGTCGAAATCACCCCCTCGGGTCAAGTTCTTGCGTCGAACCCAGCAACGGCATCGTTGTTCGGTGCTGAATTTAGTGGCGCTGGCGTACTGCTGTCCGACCACCTCTCAGGTGACTCAGCCGACCTCTTCCAGAGCGCGATCAACCAGGCGTTGCAAAGTGACCAGTCGACGACAACACTGCTTCGGTTCGCAAATGGCGAAGCAATCCGGTCGATTTTGGCGACCTTCGAACCAGTCGATGACGACCTTGGTCGTACGTTGCTGGTACAGCTGATCGACCAGACCGACGACCTCGCTTCGGAAGAGGAGCAACGGCGACGCCTAGCTGAACTCGAGCTCCGGTCGAAGGTCGATGACCTGACCGGGGCCGCGAACAGATCTGGCGTTATGAGCCGCCTAGAGCAGCTGCTGGCGACGGGCAACGGGGCCACAGTCATCTTCCTAGACCTCGACGGTTTCAAAGGCGTCAACGACACCTTTGGACATGACGCTGGAGACGCCGTCCTCATCTCGGTTGCCCGACGGCTCGAAAACCTGTTGGGTAGCAACGCAACCGTTGGACGCATTGGCGGCGATGAGTTCGTGATTGTTGGCGCGTTTGTGGCGGCGCTACCAGAGAACTTCCTTGCCGAGCTCGAAGCGGCTATCACGGCGCCGGTTTCGCACCAGGGTCGGTCGCTCACCGTCGGTTCAAGCATGGGTGTAGCGCAGTCACAGACCGGCTCGGCGGCCGAACTTCTCGCGGCCGCCGACCAAGAAATGTACGCCGACAAGGCGCGGCGCAAGGCAGGGCAAGCCGCGCAATCAGTGGCGGGTTAGCCGCAGACGCCTCGACGGCCGGCGGTGGGTTCTTACCAAGTCCTTACCTTGCTCTTAGCGGAAGGTAGCGTCGGCGCGTCAGGGTAACGGTGTTCTCGTTCCTCAGTCTTGGAGACGCCCCGCATGCCCGCAACAACTACACCCCCAGCTCGCCGAGGCCGTCCGACCGGTCTTGTTGTGGCGATTGTTCTTGCGTTGGTGCTTACTGCTTGCGGATCGAGCGGCGAAGGAGGCACCGCCACCGGAGTCGCAAGCCTTGAAGATGTCGTCTCCGCTGATGCGGCCGTCGAGCCTGACGCAGCAGACGGGGCAGCAGAAACCGAGGACGTCGGCGACCTGTCAATCGACGAAGCCGTGCTTGAGTTCTCGGCGTGCATGCGTGACCAGGGGGTCGACTTCCCCGATATTGGTATCGATGCCGACGGCAACCCCGACATTCGCGACGCCTTCGATAGCGCCGGGATCTCACCAAGGGATGAAGACGTACGCGCCGCAATGGGTGAATGTCGAACCATTCTCGAGGGCCTGGGATTTGGCGGTGGTGGTCGAGCAGGTCTGGCCGACAACGTCGAAGTTCAGGATGCGCTTGTCGAATTCTCTGACTGTGTGCGTGACGATGGCTGGGATGTTGGCGACCTAGAACTCGGTGGCCGCCAGGCCGGAGCCGGCGCAGAAGCTGACGCCGGGGAAACCCCTGAAGCTGGTGCTGGTGAACGACCCGAGAACGCCGAGGGCGGCGAACGTCAGGGCGGCTTCGGTAACCGAACCGCACGATTTGCTCGTGGACTTGGTCTCGATCCGGAAGACCCGGCCGTGCAAGCGACAATGGAAAAGTGTGAACCGATCGTGACGGAGGCCTTGGCTGCCGCCGGTGTTGGTCGGAACTAAAGCACCCGAGCAGTTTCTCTAGGTCGAAGGCAGAATCATGACCATGGTGTCCTCACCCTCTGACGACGCAACATCGCCAGACCCGCTTGGCGTCGGGGCACAAGCAACCGACAACGATGAACTTCGCAAAGTGCTGAGCTCACTCGACCTCAGTCCACGCAAACGTCGGTGGCCACTAGCGGTCCTTGGTGTTGTTGCGGGAGTCGCCGGCACAATCGGTGTGCAGAGCTACCTCGACCGAAACAACGACACTGGTTCCGAACTTGCCGCCGAGCAGGTCGTTCTGGCCACGGCGCCGGTCGAAACCCGAGATCTGCTCGAAGAAGTCGAATGGAACGCTTCGCTCGGCTTTGGCGAGACAGTCGAGGTGACAGGCACTGCCACCGGAACAATCACCGAGGCCGCGCAGACTGGCGAAACACTCGAGCGAGGCGATCGCCTCGCAGTTGTTGGCGACACTGCGGTTGTTGTCTTGTACGGAGAGGTCCCTCCTTGGCGAGATTTGCGCGAGGGATCAACGGGTTCAGATGTTCGGCAGCTCGAAGCCAACTTGGTTGCGTTGGGCTTTGATACCGATGTCACCGTGACGATCGATGACGACTTCACCTACAACACCTCGTTGATGGTCGAACGCTGGCAGGAATCGCTTGGCGTGGAGCCGACGGGCGAGGTCCAGCAGAGTTCACTGGTTGTTGTGCGCGGGCCGGTATCGGTAACCATCGCACCGGTCGTTGGTGCCCAGGCAGGTGCAGGTGCGCTGGCGACACTCGAGGTGCAGTCGGTGTTCACCGCCGTGGTCAACGATGGTGGAGGCGTGATCGACAGTTTCGCTCCTCCAGGAACTCCGGTCGAGCACGGTACTGTTCTGTTC
>CALLQB010000032.1 GCA_938015295.1 uncultured Acidimicrobiales bacterium | reverse complement strand
TCGGCATCTTGTTGCATATCGTTGTCGGTATCTGACACGGCGTCACTGTTACTCAGTTTGGGGGTGACCCCGCCCAGATCGTCACCATGGCCCGTTTAGCCATGCCCGAATAGTAACGCTTAGCAGGCGTTTCCTCGCATTCGCACCTTCGCTTCCCGCTGATAATCGCGGTACCTTGGGGCGTTCGGCAACGGTGCACTCCGCCTCGACCCGCGCCCAAAGGTTCCATGGCCTCTCCCCCCGATCAATCCAGCGACTCCCAAGGGCAACTGGCCCGCGGGTCGGTTGCCTTGGCCACGAGTGTGCTGGCGAACGCGGTTGGCGGACTCGTGTACTGGATCGTCGTCGCCCGTGCGCTCTCGACCGGTGTCGTTGGTGCGTCATCGGCACTCTTTCAGACCTTGCTCTTCGCCAACTTTGTCGGCAATGTCGGACTCCCCGTAACGGTGGCCCGCTATGCGGCAGGAAACGACGAGGAGTCCTCAGCCGTCTCGAACTGGTCGATGCTCATTCGAGTGGTCAGTGCCGTGCTTGGCGTTGCGGTCGTTCTCGGACTCGCTCGAAATGCCGCACCAATCGAGCGCCTCGACGAATGGGGTGCGCTGGCCGGACGTCTCTTTTTCGCCGTGGCAGCTGTCGGCGCTGCGCTCGCAGTGATCGTCGAGGCCCGACTAGTCACCCTTCGGCTGTGGGGCTGGGTGGTGGGTCGTTCGGTTGCTGTCGCGGTCGCCCGACTTCCGCTTGTCGCGCTGGCGTTGCTCGGCGACTCCACCAGCGGACTGTTGATCTTCATGATCGCCGTCGCTCCCTTAGCGGTGTCGGGGTACGTCGGGGCACTAGCGCTTCGCCTTACCGTCGATCGCACCTCATCTCTGCTGCCCGGACCGGTCGCGAACGCCCACGAGATCGGTCGTTTCTCCGCGGTGAATTGGATCAGCTTGCTCGCAACCCAGGCCCCAGTTTTCGGGATTCCGGTCATCGTCGCGTTCGCCACTGAAAGCCGAGAGTACGCAGCGTTCTTTATCGCCTGGAGCTTCGGAGCTATGGCGTTTCTGGTACCTCACACCATTAGCCAGGTGGCGCTCAGCGAACTCGGCAAGAACAGCACGCCGGCGATCGACAACGAATTCATCGACAAGGTCATGGGCGGGCTCCGGCTCGCCCTGCTTGCGACCTGCGCTGGTGCCATCGTTGCCTGGTTGAGTGCCGATCTCATCGCCTCGATCTATGGCCCCGGCTACCGGCAACTGGGGTTCCACTTGCCGCTCCTTACCGGCGCCTCGATCGCCTGGGCGTATACCTCGATGGGGCTCACAGCCGCACGGGCTGTCGATCGACACCGAACCGTCGTGCTCCTGAGCGCGACGTTTGTGATCGCGACGGTTGTGCCCACCCTTCTTTTGGTCGGCCGCTACGGGAGTCCGGCAGCGACGTGGTCGTGGCTCGGCGGATCGGTCTTTACCGCCGCCGTTACGGCGATGTTCTTCTGGCAACAGATACGGACCGCAGCATTTCGATGACCACCTCGTCCCGCCCGTCTCTCCTGTCTCTCCTGTCTCTCCTGCCGCTTGTGCTACTGCTGTTCGCTGCGACCGCATGCTCTAGCGCTGCGCGGCCTCAGGTGGTCGACCCGGCCATAAGCTCAGCCGTTGACCGATCAGGACTCGTCACCACCTACCGTTTCGAAGAAACCGGTGAAATCGGCGTCGTGGAAGGCACCGAGGCATGGAGCGCGGTACACGGCGACTGGTCGAGCGACAACGGCGTCCTCAGGGTCAACACTCCGGCCACCACCACGCCGGCGATCGCAACCGTGCGACTGTCCGCACCTGATGGTCTGGTGCAGGTCACGCTCGCGTCGCTCGACAATCAAGCGGGGCTCATCTTTCGTTATGTCAACCCGTCGAACTATTGGTACGTGGCGGCGGCGCCCGACTTTGGTAGCTGGAACGTCGTCAAGATCGTCGATGACGAGCCAGCCGAAGTCGGCCAGGTGGGACTCGGCCCGGTTGCGGACAACACCACTATTGGCGTTGTGCTCGACGACGCAACGATCTCGATCCTGCTCAACGGGAAAACCTTCGACACCATCGTCGACGAAACCCACGCTGGCGCGCTAGTAGCTGGGGTAACCGTGCGAGCGAACCCATCGTCGACCACCGCCACCTTTGATGATTTCCTTGCGTTGGTCGTCGACCAGAAAGATGTTGGTTCCTGATGGCATCGGGCACCGAAACGAGCCGCCGGTTCAACGTTGGCCTGCTGGTTCTTCTCGGCGTCGCATTTGTTGCGGTATCGCTGAACGAAACCGGCCTTTGGGTTGGGGACGCACGCTACGAGATCTTCGAGAACCCTTCCCAGAGACTACGAAAAATGTTCTCGATGTGGGACAGCTCCCGAGGTCTTGGACGCGAACGCGGCGATTTCTGGCCGGGGATCACACTCTTCGCAGCGTTCTTTAGAGCGCTCGGGTTTTCGACATGGGTTGTCGAACGGCTGTGGCACGGCACGCTGATTTCGCTCGGTGGCGCGGGTACAGCACTGTTTCTCCGGTCCTACCGGCCCCGGGCCATCGTCGCTCCGCTAATCGCAGCGGCGGTATACATGTTCGGCCCCTACAGCGTCGCGTTCCTTCTCCCAAGCAACCTGTATCTCAACTACGCCGCAGCACCGTGGATTTGGCTGCTCTTCTGGCGCGGCGCCCACACCCGTTCGTGGCGCCCTATCGGCCTGCTCGCCATCGTCGTGCTGCTGCTTGGCAACACCGAAGCCGCTGGCACGGCCTTCGCCTTTCTCTACTTGGTGCCGATCGCGTTGCATGCGGTGCTGATCGATCGAACTCTTCGGTGGCGCGACGTGTTCGCCTGGGGAATCCGCTTTGCCGCTCTCGCCGCGGGCATAGCCGCCGCAGTCGTAGCTGTCGTTGTTATCAGCGCCGATGTGTTCGACCAGAACCTCCGCGAGACCGAGTCGCCGCTAGTGCTCAACGTGAACTCGTCGTGGGCAGAAACATGGCGCGGACTTGGTTCGTGGCTTCTCTATCACCGTGACAGCTTCGGACTTACCCGCCCACAAACCGCGCGGTTCTTGACGTCGTGGATCGCAATCGTTGCAACCTTCGCGATTCCGATCGGCGCAATCGCCGGACTAGCGCAACGACGACGCGAAACTGCCCTGCTGTCAATGATGATGCTCATGGGCCTGACCGCCATGGTTGGGCTGTTCCCCACGCAGGACCCCTCGCTGTACGGGCGCTTTCTCATCGAGCTGTACGAGGCTGTGCCCAGCACAGAATTCTTGCGCAACAACTTCAAAGCTGGCTCCGGAGCGATGTTCGGCATCGCCGGGCTCTTCGGTCTGGCTGCCGAGCGGGCGTTTAACGAAGGGCTCTCCGGCCAACGAACGCTCCGTCACCCACAACGAGTCGCAGGCGTGATCGGCAGCGCAGCAATCGTCGCAACCCTTGTACTGACGTCAGCGCCGTTTTGGACGGGAACGCTCTACAACAGTCGAACTACCCACGACACGATTCCTTCGTATGTATTCGAGGCCGCGGAATGGATCGACGAACAACCCGAGGATGGCCGAGTGCTTTTCCTCCCCCGCTCGTATCGCAACGGCTTTCGCTGGGGTTGGATCAACGACGATTATCTCGACTCGCTCATTCAGCGACCCCATGTCGTCGAGGTGCCGATCCATCTCAGTCGAGAAATCGCCGCGAACCTCGTCGCGGCGGTCGACCGTTCCGCTCCCGACACCACCTATGTCGGCGGACGAATCGGCCCTCTCTCGGAACGACTCGGGGCAGAGTTTGTTGTTCTTCGAAACGACCACGACTGGCAGACCTGGGGACAGCCGCGGCCAAGCCAGTACCAGAAGATTCGCAACGATCCTTCTCTGACCTTGGTCGCAACCTTCGGTGAACCCGGCGAGAACGTCACCGCGGGTGGCGACCAAACGGCGCAAGTGTTTTACGAACGAGACCTGCCGCCCATAGAGGTCTATCAGGTCAGCCAGCGGACAAGCGCTGCCCCGCAGGGAGGTTCGGCCCGCCTTGTACCAGCTGCCGCACCCTTGCTTGTCGCCGGCGACGGTGACGCCTTTCCAATGCTTGCCGATGCGGGGATTCTCGACACCGGACGCACGGTCGCCTACACGGGTCACTTTACCGAAGCCGAGCTCAGCGAAGCGCTCGCGGGCGGTAGCCCAGTGATTATCACCGACACGAATCGCCGCCGAGCCGAGGCCATCACGATCGAAACGACGAGGTCTCACACGCTCGGCGACGGCGAGGAACTCGAGCGGCCGGTTTTCCAGCTCTTCGACGAATCGGGCTCGCAATCGGTTGCCACCTACGGCGACGGTGTGCTGATT
>CALLQB010000031.1 GCA_938015295.1 uncultured Acidimicrobiales bacterium | reverse complement strand
GACCCGTCGGCTCGACCAATCGCTGGGGGCACCGACCTGTTGCTCGATCTCGAACGTGGTGGGCCGGGAGCGCCGGTACCGGTCGTCGATTTGTCGTCGATTGCCGATGGCTCGTTCGATGCGATCGTTGATGAGGGCGAGGATCTCGTCATCGGTGGAGGGGTCACCCACAACCAGGTGGTCGCCTCACCCTTGATTCTCGAGCACCTCTTTCCCCTCGCACAAGCGTGCGTTGAGATTGGCTCACCGCAGCTGCGGAACCGGGCGACGGTCGCTGGCAATGTGGCGACGGCAAGCCCTGCCAACGACAGCATCTCAGCGCTGATGGCGCTCGAAGCATCGGTCGAAATCAGCGGATCAACCAACGGCGTCGTCACCTCACGAGTGGTGCCTCTGCACGAGCTGTTCTCCGGGTTCCGTTCGACGGTTCTTGCGCCGCACGAGTTGATCACCACCATTCGGGTCCCGAAGCTGGCTGCCTCGCAGCGCGGTATCTGGGTGAAACTCGGCCTTCGTCGAGCGCAAGCAATTTCGGTTGTGCACGCCGGAATAGTCCTGGGCCTCGACGGCGACACCGTTCAGTCGGCGCGGCTCGCAATGGGCAGCGTCGCCGCGACGGTTGTGGTGATCCCAGAATTCGAAACGATCCTGGTCGGGCGCACGCTCGATGCTGAAGCAATCGCCCAAGCGGCCCAAGCCTCGGCAAGCGCAGTCGACCCGATCTCTGACGTGCGCGCCACCGCCGACTACCGGTCGCAAACCATCGTCACCCTGGTCGAGCGGTCGCTTCGAGCTCTCGCCCAAAATCGCCAAAACGAGATGTGGCTTACCAACCCGCCAACGTTGCACCCACAACTATCTGCTCGTGGCGAACAAGCAGCAAAGATGATACTTCCCGCAGCCGAATCTGCTGCTAGTGCGAAAACGTTGCTCGATTTCTTGCGGGACGATGTCGTTCATGAGCGAGCAGGATCCGCAGGCATCGGGTTCGCTGGCGTAAAGGAAGGATGTGCCGAAGGCGAATGCGGTGCGTGCACTGTCCGGCTCGATGGAGCGGCGGTCATGAGTTGCCTAGTGCCTGCCGCGCAAGCTGGGGGCTCGGCGGTAGTGACTATCGAACATCTTGGCGACGACGACTCACTCGACCACATCCAGCAGGCGTTCATCGATGAGTTTGCCGCCCAATGCGGGTTCTGTATTCCGGGGTTCATCGTTGCCGCTTCGGCGCTGCTCGACGAGATCCCGAACCCCACCGACGACCAAATCAAGATGGCCCTGAGCGGCAACTTGTGTCGCTGTACGGGGTATTACCCCATCATCGCTGCGGTGAAGTCCGCGGCCGCTCAACGAGCTGCGTCGGTCACCGACAACAACGCGACGATCGCATGAGCGCCCAAACTTCCGGTCCGGTTGGTCAGTCGCCTATTCGCTTTGACGCTGCTGGCAAAGTCACGGGCGCTGCCCGGTATCCGGCTGACGGTGTCGCTCCCGACGCACTTTTTGCGAAGATCGTCTTTTCGAATCAACCGCACGCTCGCATGCTGTCGCTCGAGACGTCGCTGGCTGAGGCAACACCCGGTGTCGTCCTCGTGCTCACCGCAGCCGATGTGCCGGTAAATGAATATGGCCTCACCATGTTCGACCAGCCGGTGCTGGTCGGGCTGGGGGCTACCGGCCGGTCGACGGTTGCGTCCGACGTCAGCCGCTGGGAAGCCGACAAGATTGCCATTGTTGTTGCCGAAACGGCCGAGCAAGCCACCGCCGGAGCCGAGGCACTCGTTGTGGAGTGGGAACAATTACCGGTCGTCGCCGACATCGAGGCAGCTCGATCCGACGACACCTTGGTACACGAAGAGGCTGGCACCAACTCGTACTACGATCTCAAAATCCGCAAAGGCGACATCGATCGCGGCTGGGCCGAAGCCGACGTTGTCGTCGAGGGGCGCTACGAACTTCCGTATCAGGAGCACGCCTATCTGCAGGTCGAGGCGGCCACCGCGTGGGTTGACGAACAAGGCCGGCTGACGGTTGAAACAAGTGGCCAGTGGACCCATGAAGACCGCGAACAAATAGCCCACGCACTCGATCTCGACGACGAGCAGGTCCGCGTGGTGTACGCAGCTATCGGGGGAGCGTTCGGCGGCAAAGAAGACATGACCTTGCAGATCGTTCTTGCCCTCGCGGCGCAACGTCTACGGGCGATCGGCATCGACCGCCCGGTGCATTGTCGGTGGTCGCGTGAAGAATCGATCATCGGCCACCACAAACGCCACCGGGGGACGATCTTTGCTCGGCTAGGTGCGACCAGCGAAGGAAAGATAACGGCCGTTGAGGCCGATGTTTGGCTCGACGCTGGTGCCTACAACTACACGTCGAACAAGGTGCTCGGAAACGCCCACCTCAGCGTCGGCGGAGCGTACGAGATTCCTCACGCCCGCATCGATAGCCATGCGGTGTACACCAACGCTGTTCCTGGTGGCGCCTTCCGGGGGTTTGGTGGGCCCCAGGGTGCCTTTGTGGCCGAAACACAGATGAACAAACTCGCCGAAGCGACCGGTATCGACCCGGTTGAGATCCGACGCATCAATACGCTTCGAGACGGAAGCGAAGGTATCACCCAGGCAATCATGCCTCCCGGCGTTACGTTGCCGCAGGTGATCGATGCCTGTGCCGCGTCGGCCTCGGAGATTTCACAACCTGCACCCTTCAACCCGGTGGCCTCACTGCCGTGCGAACCTGCTGCGGTGAAACACGGACGCGGGTTCGCCGTCGGCTACAAGAATGTCGGCTTCAGCTTCGGTTTCCCCGAGCGTTGCGAGGCCGAGATTCACCTCTTTGGTACCGACGCCGACGATGTTCCAACCGGTGCTGAGGTGTTCCATTCGGGCGCCGAGGTTGGTCAGGGTATGCACCAGGCATGCCTGCAGATGACTGCCGAGGCCACGGGAGTTCCGCTCGAAGCCGTTCGGGGCACGTTCTCCGATACGGCGGTTACGGGCGACTCAGGTTCAGCGTCGGCGTCTCGGCTGAGCTGGATGGCCGGAAACTCGATCCTTGGGGCAGCCGAAGAAGCCGAAAAAGCGTGGCGCGATGGCGACCGACCTGCGGTAGGCAAGTTTCGCTTTACGCCACCCCCGACCGAGACGCTCGACCCCGAAACCGGTGTCGGTCAACCGAACTTCGCCTACGGCTACATGGCGCAGGCGGTGGACGTCTCGGTTGACATCGAAACCGGCCATATCCGGGTTGACAGAGTAATCAGTACTCACGATGTGGGCCGGGCGATCAACCCTCGTCTGGTGCAGGGGCAGATCGAAGGCGCAGTGGTGCAGGCGCATGGCTATGTTCTCAGCGAAAACCTTGTGGTCGAAGAAGGCCACATCCTCAACCCGAGGCTGTCGCAGTACCTGATCCCCGGCATCGGCGATATCCCCGAACAGGTCGAGAGCGTGATCCTCGAGTTGGCTGATCCCCTTGGCCCCTGGGGCGTGCGAGGAATGGCCGAGATGCCCTATATCACCTACGCCCCGGCGGTCATCGCAGCAGTGCACGATGCCACCGGGGTGTGGTTTAACGAATTTCCGTTAACACCCAGTCGGGTGTTAGCAGCGCTGCAAAGCAGCGCAACTCGTTAGCCGCAGGGGAACAGCAGCTTGTCGTTGAGGTAGTTAGATATTGCCTGACGGCCAACCGCATCGTGATGCAGGTCGTCCTCGAACCACTCGGGGTGGTTCTGGGCGTCGCCTTCAATCCAGAAGTCGGCGATCTCCATCTGTGGCCAACGTGCTGTTGCCTCGTTCAGCATTCTGACGACATCGGGCATCGTACTGTTGAACCGGCTCGGTGCGACCCAGATGACCCGATCGACATGGCTCGGGAAGGTGTTGATCATCGTGTCGATGTAGCCCGGGAAGTCGGCCAGCATCGAGCCGCGGTAGTTGTGCCCAAGGCCAACGATGACGGTTGTGCCGGTCACCTTCTGCTCGCCGATCTCGATCTCGACAATCGGTGGAGCGTCGCGCGTGTTGAGACCGCCAAAGCCACCCCAGTTGAACGTAAAGCTCTTCATGGTCATCTCCATCTCCCAGCGGGTGGAGAGCAGGACCGAGTCGCTAACGCCGTAGATGTGAGGTTTCACCTCAGGGATGGCCGGATGGATCGCTTCAAGCTGGTTCATGCAGGCGGCGGGCACAAGCTCCCATGTGCCGCACCCGGTGCTGGTGAAGGCTGCGTCGCTCGAGCGCAGGTCGATGAGGGTGAGTTTGCTCGGAAGCTGGCTTGTGTCGATCGGGTCGGTTGGTTGGCCGCTTAGGCCAGCTTGACGTGCCCATGTGCAGCCCGCGGGGCTCGATGCCCGGTAGATGCCCGCGGTGACCTGTGTGCCGATGAGCCAGTCGCCATCGCCCGGCACCCCGTCGATCGTTGAAAGGTTCGCATCTGCGACGGCAACCCAGGTGCCACATCCAGTGGACGTGAAGCTGGTGTCAGACGAAGCAATATCGGCAATGACCTGCTGGGCGTTGCCGATGGACTTCGACGCAATGACCGCTGCGGACGTGCTGGTCTTGGCGGATCCGCGCTCCCAGTAACAACCGCTCACGTTCTTGGCGACGTAGCGGCCGGGCACAATCTGTGAGCCAACCAGGAACGTGCCGGCACCCATTGAAGTTGCGGCGTTGGGCGCGACCGGGTCGAGGCACGTGCCACCCTTGCGAGCGAGCCGGCCGAGGATCTTCTTGCCACGCTCGGGAATTGCCGAGACATCGCTGAGGTTATCGATCGGACGTGCAGCTACCAGCGGTCGGGCGTTTTTCCAGCCAATGCGTTCGGCCAACGAGCCAGTGGTGCCGGTATTGATGCGAGCGTCTGCTGTGGCACAGATGGCATCGGGGAACAGTTCTGCCACCGCACGGCCGTCGAAACACGAGCGGGCGTCGTTGGCGAAGCTGAGGAAGCGGCGGTCGTTGATGCGCAGAATCCGCAGATCCTCGAGTTGCGCAATCTTTCCCTTGGTTCGCAGTGCGACGAGTTTCTTGGCTGCACGGTCGGTCATACCGTTGAGTTGAGCGACCTGCGACCAGTTCGCCGTCGACAGGTCGACCTGACTAGACGAGCAGTTCGACGCCTGAGCGGCAGCCGGACTGACAAAAGCGAGAGACACCGCGAGCAACGCCGCAACGACGAGAGCAGCGGACATCGCACCAAACGTGCGTTGATTCAATGATGACAAAACGAAACCAATCACCGTGCGCCGGAACGCTACGGATAGCAATATGAGCTAGGGGGTGAGGCTCTATTGGGCCTACGCTCACCGAATGGTACCAACGATTAATCTCCATGTCAGTAGGTCAGGTGGCGGATCTTCGCTGGTGTATACCCACGGCTGGATCGATGATTCCACCGCCTGGGACGGCGTTATTGCAGCGATGATCGACGCTGATTCTGGTGTCGAGCACGTGGCCTGGGACCTACGTGGTCACGGCAAGTCCGACGTGCCACCTCCGGGCGAGTACACACGCGACCATGCATTGGCCGATCTGGCCCGGGTTGTCGAGGAGGCCGGCACACCGGCCGTGCTGGTCGGTCATTCGCTGGGCGGGTATCTGTCGCTTGCTCATGCGCTCGTGCATCCCGAGCAGGTGCGTGCTCTTGTGCTGGTGGCAGCCGGCCCCGGCTTTCGTAACGACGAAGCCCGAGAGCAGTGGAACGACTCGGTCGATGCGTCAGCCGCCAAGTTTCAGGTTCCGGAAGGCAGCGAGATGATCTCGAAACACATTGACTCGTGGGTGATCGACAACCTCGATCAGATCACTGCTCCGACACTGGTCATCGTCGGAGAACACGACAAGCGATTCGCTGCGTCGGCCGCGGTGTTCGAAAAATATCTCGATGTTCGCTCATCGGTCGTGATTGCCGACGCCGGACACTCGGTGCATAAGAAGCACGGAGCGCCGGTGGCCAAAGCCATCGCCGAGTTTCTCGAAGGTTTGTGACCGTAGCTAGATAGGCAGGTTGCCGGTTGCTCGCTTTGTGGTGCCGTCATCGGTGTACGCAGCGATAGTTCGCTGGGCGATACGCATCTGGTGGACTTCGTCGGCTCCGTCAGCGAAACGCGCCCAGCGGGCGTGTTGGTACATGTGCGCCAGTGGAGTGTCGGTCGAGTAGCCGAGTGCACCGTGCACCTGAATCGACCGGTCGATGATGCGCCCGAGCGAGTTGGCCACAAAGTGTTTGGCCATCGAGACCTCGGCCTTGAAGTCTTCGCCGGCGTCGATCTTCGATGCTGCATGAAGCACCATCAATTTGCCTTGGTAGAGCTCCATCGCCGAGTCGGCAATCATCCACTGGATGCCCTGCTTTTCGGCCAGGAGCGAGCCGTGAGAGAACCGGTTGAGCGAGCGGTCGACCATCATGTCGAGGGCAGTTTCGGCCTGGCTAATCCATCGCATGCAGTGCGCGAGACGGGCCGGCCCCAGACGGTATTGCCCGAGTAGGTGACCTTGGCCGCGCCCGCCCAGCATTTGGTCCTTGTGTACGCGCAGGTCCTCGATGAGGATTTCGCTGTGGCCAGTGCCGCCGTGCATGGTTTCGATCTGGCGGACCTCGTTCCAGCCCTCACTGGGAAGGTCGACCAGGAACGCACTGTTTGCGGCTTGGGGAATGTCGGGGTTTTCTTCAGTGCGGGCAACAAGGATCGCGAAGTTGGCTCGATGGGCGTTCGAGATGAACCACTTGTGGCCGTTGATAACCCACTCGTCGCCGTCTTCGTAGGCGTTGGTTTGAATGAGTGTCGGGTCCGATCCGGCAACCTCGGGTTCGGTCATGGCGAAACAAGACCAGGTGTTTCCCTCAAGCAGAGGCTTGAGGTACTTCTCCTTCTGCTCATCGGTGGCCCAGTGATGCAGAGTGTGCATGTTGCCTTCGTCGGGCGCCTGTGCGTTGAGCACCCAGGGCCCGTAGTAAGACTTTGCGGCCTCGGCCTGCACCATCGCCATGGCCACATGTCCGAGACCCATGCCGCCTACTTCAACCGGCATGTGCGGAAGCCACAGGCCAGCTTTGTACGCCTTCTTGCGAAGCTCGATCAACGCCTCGATCCGGGCCCGACCGGTGAGGCCTTCGCCACCATCGGCTCCCTCGATCGTGTGCTCGACCGGCTTCACCACATCGTTAATAAATGTGCGGATGCGGTCGCGAATTTCTTCGTGCTCGGGAGAAAGAGTGAAATCGATAGCCATACCGCTGAAACTAGGCGGTGATCGTTGGCGTCACGAAAGCCGTCGTCAAAAACCTCGCTCCAGTTCTGCCGCCCGCTCCACGATCAGGCGGCTACTTCGATCCGTAGTACCGATCGCCGAAGTCGCCCATGCCCGGAAGTAGATAACCATTGGGCCCAACCTTGTCGATGGTGGCAATCGCATACACCGCGACATTAGGAAAGTGCTCGCCGATGAGGTTGAGTCCGCCACTGGACGCAACAAGGGTGAGAAAACAAATGTCGGTAACACCGAACTCTTGGAGTCGGGCGACGGCAGCGATCGCTGTCTTGCCGGTTCCGATTGCCGGGTCGAGCAGCAGCACGCGGCTCTTCGCGATCTCGTCGGGAAGTTTCAGGTAATACTCGACCGTCGCGCCGACGCGTTTGTCGTGATACACGCCGAAGTGGCCCGCTTGTCCGTCTGGCAGCGTGTCAATCGCGGTTTCGAGCATCGCTGCGCCCGACCGCAAGATAGCGATCGGCGACACCAGCTGGTCGATCGTCTCTACGGTGGTCTCGGCGAACGGCGTCGAAATATGTTCGGTGCGGGTCGTGAGATCCGACGTTGCGGCGTACACCAGTTGTCGGGTCAGGTTGGCCACAGCCGCGCGGAAAATCGGATTCGGTGTCTCTTTGTTTCGCACCTGACCTAGCGCTTGTTGCGCGAGCGGGTGCGTAATCGTGTGGACCTGCAACGACATCAAAAAACCGTCCCATCGCTATCGAGGTGAAGTGGGGGTGAACCATCGGGGGTTCGATCGAAGGCAAGCGAGCGGCCAGCGGCCCATGTCCCGCCTTCGAGGATCTCGGCGAGAAGCATCTCGGGACGCGATAGTTTGGCGCGCACAAGGTCGGCTACCTCGTCCAGGATGCTGATGGTGAGGGCGCGCCATTCGACAATAAGTTCGCTCCCGGGCGTATGAAGCGATCCGGCCAGGACGGCGTCGCGCAGCGAGATCACACCGGTTTCGTACAGCAGGCCGCCGTTTCGGTACTCGGGGAGACCGGTCAGCACGTCGAGACCAACGACGGTCAACCCACCCTTTTCGCACGTTTCGGCGAGCGAATAGGTCAGCCACTGAGAGAGTTTGTGAAACGGCACGATGGCGTCGGGTCCGTCGCCAAACGGTGCATAGGGCCAAGCATCGCCAAGGTCGACGCCATCGGTGTCTTCTGAGCGACCTGAGGGCCAAATCGGGGAGAGTGCCTCGAGGACAAGTCCCAGAATCTCGCGAGCCGGAATCTCGTCGCCAAACGCATCGGTAAGGCGAGTCACCAGATCGCCGGGGCGGCCGGTTGGGAACAGATCCGGACGGGCGATCATCGTTGCGCCGAGTGATCGCAGGAGGTTCAGACGCCCATCGAGGCCAACAAGTGGGTTTTGGTCGTCTACTTGAAAGCCGCGGCGGAGGTCGTCGTCGGTGAGACCGGACAGCGCTGCAGCATCGGTACGGGCTTCGCCGCTGGTCGAGAATGCGCCGCCAAGAAACATGTCGAGCGAAGCAAGCCCAAGCCCTTCGCTGCGTCCAATGAGCGAATCGGCATCCGGTGCCTGGAATCCCCAATCCGGCCCGGCTCCGGCGTCGAGCAACACCGACGGGATGACAAGATCAAACCCAAGACGAGCCGCATCCTGCGGATCTTGTTCACCGAGCACTTCGAAGAGCCGCGATTCGAGTGCGGTTGCTGCCGGTGTGGAGAAATGACGCCACCGCGAGTGATAGGGAATGTCGAGGTCGGGGTAGCGGGCGAGCGTGATGTCGACCACCTTTTGCGCACAGCCATCGATGGCGTCGTCGTGAAGCACAAAGAGCCCGGCGCCGTCTCGCACACGCTGCGTGACACGAGCCGCTTGCGACCGAACCGCCTCGGCGTTCAGTAACTGGTCGTACGAGGCAAAGATGCTCATTCGTCGAGGGTCCGTCCAACGACACTGTCGAGGTCGCCAACGATCTCTTCGTCGGTGAAATAGCCAGCAGCCTTCTTCGCTTCGATTTCCACGACCGCATCGGCCGGGATCAACTCGGACGGGAGACTCAGGCGGTTGACCACGTCGATGCCGCCGCCAGCTATAGCGTCGTACTTCATGTTGCTCATCGAGTGGAGATTGTGGATCTTTGTGATGCCGAAAAACTGCAACACGTCGGGCATGAGCTCCTGGAACCTCGCGTCTTGGACCCCAGCGACACATTCAGTGCGTTCGAAGTAGGTCGACGCCATGTCGCCGCCGTCTTGTCGTTTGCGGGCGTTGTACACCATGAACTTGGTGACCTCGCCAAGCGCTCGGCCTTCTTTCCGGTAGTACACAACAAGGCCGACTCCACCTCGTTGCGCGGTGCGGGCGGCGTCCTCGATGGCCCATGTGAGATAGGGCCGACACGTGCAGATGTCAGAGCCAAAAACGTCGGACCCGTTGCATTCATCGTGTACCCGAAGTGTCAACTCCACCTCGGGTTTGGCGAGGTCGGCCGGATCCCCAAAGACGTAGGCTGTGGTGCTGCCGATTGGCGGAAGCAAGATTTCGAGATCGGGTCGAGTTACAAGCTCGGGATACATTCCGCCCGTCTCCATATAGAGCACCCGACGCAGGGTGGGTTCTTCGATCCCGAAGCGACTGGCCATCGACGGCAGATGCCATACCGGATCGATCGCTACCTTCGTCACGGCAACGTCACCTTGTGCACGAACAAATTCGTCGTCGACCTCGAGACGTCCGTCGGCAATCGCTTCGCGAATCTCGGGGAGTTGCAGGTGTGCCTGGGTGACTGCGATCGTCGGCTGCACGTTGTAGCCATTTTCGAGGTGCTCGCCGAAATAGCGCTTGATGTTTGCGCCCCACGGGTCGAGCGAAACAATGGCGCCCTCTCGTCCCCACGAGGGCTGCGGCTCGATATCGGTAGTGGGTTCGGTATCGGTGAGATCGGGCCGATGATCGAGCGGAAACGCACCTTGCGCAATGGAGAGCGCCCGGTAGATCGAATAGCTGCCGCCGTGGCTGCCAATCGCATTTCGGTCGGCCTTGTTCGAGATGGTGCCAACCACGGGGCCCCGGGTGGCAGGATCCGGCGCGCCCCAGTTCACGTCCACAAAGCGTTCAGACTTATGTGCGGTGTGAGAAGTTAGAACGACGTGGGGATCCATGGCAGCCTCGAATCACTTGCTAGATAGTTCTAGTATCGGCCGAAAATGGGTGTTGGTAACAGGACAGCCCTATTGCAGGACAGCCCTATTTCAAGACAGCCTCATTGCAGGACAGCCCTATTTCAAGACAGCCTCATTGCAGGACAGCCCTATTTCAAGACGATGGTGATGAGCGCTGGTTCGGTGCGGTTGTCGTGGAAGTCGACCGCTTGGACGGCGTAGGTGATAGTGCCGGGCTCGCCAGAGCCTGCGGCCGCGGCGTCGGGTCGGGTGTCGAGGAACGAGCTCAGCGCCTGGTCTGCTCCGCCACCGAGGTAGGTGAGCTTGCCTTCAGCGTCGACCGTGGACACTGCGTACGCGGCGAATTCGACATTGTCTGACGATGGCTCCCAACGCAACACAACCTCACCATTGATGAGCTCACCGCTCAGATCGGTGATCGGCGTAGGTGGGTCGGTGTCGGTGACCGTCAACGCGTTTGCCCAGCGTCGGTCGAGCAACACGCCGTCGGCCTCGACAGACAAGATGTAGGTGTAGAAGGTGCCGGACTCGACTTGGGTGTCGACGAAGATCGAGACGTCGGGTTCGGATCCTTCAAAGATCAGCAGTTCTGGGGTCAGTTCAAGCGCCTCACGATCGAGCGCAGCGGTGATCTTGGTGCGATAGATGCGGTAGGTCACTGCGGAGCCTTCGACTGGCGACCACACAAGCTCGACAAGGTCGTCGCTCATCTGATTGCGGCCGAGCCAATGATTTCCTTCGTTGGTGCCGGGGTTGGTCTCGGGGCGTCGCACGAGTTCGTCTTCGGCGGCAACCTCGACGCTTGTGGTGGTGACTATGGGTTCGTCCGGAGCGCTGGTTGGCGGAGGAGCGGTCGACGAAGTCGGCGGTGGTGCTGCCGTGGACGCACTGGTGGTGTTGATGACGTCGTTGGCTAGTGCTGCAGGTTGGTCGGCCAGCTCGGGTTTCTCCGATGAGCAAGCGCCGACAGCTATCGCTAGAGCCAAAAGAAGCGCTGGGGCACAAATGTTGCGACGTGTGTGCGGGACTCGTACAACCACGTGTCCAGTGTGACACCAGACTGATCGATCGACACCCCGGCAAGGGCATACACTTGTGATGTGCAGGTACATCGGCTGAAGAGCCTTGCGGCAGGACTGACATTCGCAGCGTTGGCTGCGCTTGTTGTGCACCAGCTTGCGTACCTGGTTGTGTATCCATCCTTCGTTGATCGGGCCGACGCTCTCGGCGAACATGGTCATGTTTCTGTCCAGTGGGCGCTCGCAACACCCCTGGCGGTGCTTGCCGCCACAGTATTCATTCTTCGTCAGGTTAGAAATCTTGGGGTCGCTGCTCCGGTGCGAACGTTGCCGATCTCGGCCACCGCTGCAGCGCTCTTTGTTGCGCAGGAGTTGACCGAGGGCGCCATCAAGGGAACGTCGGTCGTCGAGGGCCTCCAAAACCCAGCGCTGATTCTTGGCGTGTGCATTGCTCCGTTGGTTGTCTCGGCAATGTTCCGCACACTGCGAAGCGTTGGAGAGTTTGTTGTTGACCTGGTCTTACAGCTGGTCGTTCGTCCCGTTCTCCGAAGTCGTCTGTTCACGAGCTCGACGGAGCAAACGATTCTGGCAGTTTTGCTCGTCTCGCCAGCCGCCCCGCGAGGTCCCCCGATGCGATTCGTTCACTTCTGACCGAATCCATCAACCTTGCAAGGACAACCAATGAACACTCCCAATTTCGGGCGTTCTGTCGTTTGCTTGATCGCGCTCGCGCTGGCTGTTGCCGCGTGCGGAAGCGATGCTACGACCACCACCCGAGCAGCTGAGTCGATCCCAGCCGCCGAAGAAGAAAAAGAAGAAAGTACGAACGCGGCCGAGGGCGGTCACGACCATGATTTGGCCCATAGCGAAATGATCGACGTGGCAAGTGATGCCGCACCGGCCGTGTCGATCGAGGCTTCGCCCGACGCCAAATCAGGGGTCAACGTGAGAGTCGAGGTAACAAATCTCACAATCGCTCCAGAAAGCGTTAGCACTGCACATGTTGACGGCGAGGGACACATGCACCTCATCGTCGATGGTGAAAAAGTGCAGCGGTTCTACAACGAGTGGATTCACGTCGACAATCTCAGCGCCGGTGAACACACGATCGAAGTCGAACTCAATGCAAATACTCATGCTCCGTATGCGACCGGGGGCGAGCGAATCTCAGCATCACAGGTAGTTGTAGTCGGCGAGGCGGCGGCGCATGACCATGACACTGTCGACGCTGCCAACACCGTTGACGGCGGGGAGGCGAGTGTGGCGCTCACCCGGGTTCCGGTTGCGAAGGCTGGCGACGGCAACAATTTTGCGGTGTCGCTTTCGCACTTCGACCTGGCCCCTGAAAAGGTAGGCGGCGAGCACGTGGCTAATGAAGGGCACCTACATCTGTTTATTGACGGCGTGAAACAAGGGCGTATCTACGGCACGTGGTTTCACGTTCCTGAGTTGGGCGATGGCGAGCACACCGTCGAGGTCGAGCTGAGCGCTAACAACCACGCTACGTACGTGCGCGATGGCGAGCCGGTGCGAGCCACGGTTGTTGTCTCGAACGATTCCGCTGCGGGAACAGGCGACGAGTCGGTAGCGAGCGACACGGTTGCACCCGTGCTCGTCGAAGCCACCTACAACGACGGCACCGTCATGGTTATGTCAGCGGGTTCACTGACCGACCGGGTCGAGGTCGGCGTCGGCGACATGGTGCGGCTTGTGGTGACCAGCGATACTGCCGACCATGTGCATGTCCATGGTTACGACATTTTCGCCGATCTGGTGGAGGGCGAGGCGTCGACTATCGACTTTGTTGCCGCTATCCCCGGAATCGTCGAGATTGAGCTTGAAGATTCAGGCCTGCTCCTCTTCGAGCTCAGTGCCTCATGAACCTCTTCGAGCTTGGTGCCTCGTGATGATCGCCGGACACGATGATGTCTAGCTACCTGCTTGCCCACGGTGTGGGGTCCCGAGGCGATCTGCCGTTGCCTCTCTGGATGTTTACCTGGGCGGCGGCTCTTGCGCTGGGGCTCTCCTTTGTTGCCCTCGGTGTGCTCTGGAAGGAACCTCGACTTGTTCGAGCAGCTTCTGGCCGGCAGCTGCTCGACAGCGGTTCGTTCGCCATTCGACTAGTGTTAGCAATCGGTCGGGCAGCGGCTCTCGGCTTGCTGGGCATTGCGATCTGGGCGGGACTGTTCGGTACCGATTCCGAGGCAGAGAACATTCTGCCGGTCACCTTGTACGTCATCGTGTGGGTCGGCGCTCAACTTCTCGCCGGGCTCGTCGGCGACCTCTGGCAAGCAATCAATCCGGTCGGTACCATCGCTCGCGGCGTAGAAGCACTTGCGGTTCGTGCGGGTCTGTCGGTGGCCGATCCGCCAGCGGGTCTGGGGCATCTCCCAGCGGCGGCCGGGCTGTTCGTCTTTTTGTTCTTTGAGTTAGCCCACCCTTCGGGCACCTCGCCGCGAGTTTTGGCGTTTATGCTCGTTGCCCACCTCGTTGTGTCGGTGGTGCTTGCAGCGAAGTGGGGGGCTGCGTGGGTCGCCGAGCACGAGCCGTTCTCTGCACTGTTCGCGATGGTTGCTGCGATGGCGCCCTTGTACGCCGAACAGCGTGATCCAACGGCCCGCTATTCGCCTGGCGCAGGAACGCCGGGTCCTGCGTTGCGTGTGCGCGCTCCCATGTCAGGGTTGGCGACCATGCCGGTGCTTCCGGGCACGCTTGCCACGCTGCTTATCGTTCTCGGCGGCACGACCTTTGACGGCTTCGTCGAGAGCGAGGCTGGTCGCGACCTTTTTGGTCGCCCATCGGGATGGGGAGGCGCAGCGATACTGACGGTGGGTCTCATTCTTTCGATCCTGCTGGTCACCGCCCTTTTCGGCGTCGGTATCGGGTGGACATGCAAAGTGACTGGTCATGAGGCTTCGTTTATCACCGACAAGTTCACACCGTCGCTGGTGCCGATAGTTTTTGGCTACGCGATCGCCCACTACGCACAGCTGTTGATCGACGAAACCCAGACGTTCTGGTTCCGACTATCGGACCCAGCTGGCAAAGGTTGGGACCTTTTCGGCGCCGCGGATGGCACCATCAACTTCACCCTTATCGGTGTCGATCTCATCGCGTGGGTGCAAGTGTTGGCGATTCTTTTTGGCCATATCGGGGCGGTGCTTGTGGCGCACGACTCGTCGATGCAGCTAGCTGTTGCAGCAGGTGGCGGCGAAACCGACGCGCTGCGAAGCCAGTACGTGATGTTGCTCGTGATGGTGCTCTACAGCTGCCTCGGCCTCTGGCTGCTGCTCAACGCCTAAACCGAGCGTTGGGCAGAGCGTGTTAGCCCCAGCAGTCGCACTCGACCGTTTGGTCGAGCGCCTGCCACTTGTAGGGCGTTGGCGCCGAGGCGGTTCCGCAGCCGCTGCATTTAACAACCCATTCTTTGCCCACCTGCGCGAGCATGACCGGCAGTTCGCCGGTGGACAAGCGTTTGGGCTTCGGCTTGGGCTTTTCGATCTTTGGCGTTTCGAGTTTGTCGACTTCGAGGTAGTCGAATTCGTCGGTTTCCACCGGTGGTTCGTCGGCGAACCGAGACCAGACCTTTTCATGCAGCGGCGTGACAGACTCCCAGTGAAGATACGAAAGGCGTGCATACAACGCATGCTTTCCTAACGTGTCCCAAAGTTCGTCGACGTCGCCATTGACTGCGGCGGCCCACATGGCCGGATCGGTACTCCGGAGTTTGGCGATGGTTGCTTTGGTGAGCGACGGCGCTTTGGCGGTCTCGTCGACCAGCATTGGTCCAACACGATCGGGCTCGATGATGACTTCAGGGCCGCTGTAGTCGAGGAAACCTTCGAGCTTGTTGAAGTCGTTCGGATGAAATACCGCTGACGACTCAGAGATCTCTTCGATCTCGTCGAGGAAGCCGTCGCGGTCCTCGCTGGCCGTGGGGTCCTCGGCGGTATCGCGAGCGAAGATGATGACAAACTTGGCGCCGCTACCCTCGGCCTTTCGGCGGAGGATCCGGCCCATACGCTGAATCATCTGACGGCGAGTTCGGCTGGCGCTGACTACGATGCCAAGGTTTGCATCAGGCACGTCGACGCCTTCGTCGAGCACCCGCGGTGCGGCGACAGCATCAAGTGTGCCGTTGCGCAGGTTGCCAAGAATCTTCTCACGTTCGCCCTTCGGCGTGGATCCGGTGATGACCTCGATGGAAACGAAGGGGTCGAGGCGGTTGACCGCATGGTTCGCGGCCCGCACTGTTTCGGTGAAGATCAGCGCGCCGGCGGCAGCACTGATGCTGTTGGCGAAGTTGCCGAGAGCTTCGTATTTAGCAGTACTTGTGGCGACGATTTCACGACGTTTCGCGAAAGCTTTCAGGTACTCGTTTGCCGCCCGACCGTGCGGCCCTGCGTCGTTGGCCGCGAGGTGGTTCGTCGCTGCGAGAAACTCACCGAAGTGATCGATGGGCATACCCGGAATCGATCGGAGCGTCCGTCGGGCATCGACCAGTTTCGCTTCGGTGGTGACGTAGTCCTGACGCTCTTCTTTCGATAACGGCACCGAGACAAACGCGACACGTGGCTGGGCGCACACGCCGTCGTTGATCGCCGCGGCGAACCGGTACCGGAAACAAACGCCTCCGAAGAATGGCAGAAGGATCTTGTCGACGGCGTCGTCGGAGCGTTCGAGGGTCGCGGTGAGGCCGAGTCGCTCGGTGTATTCGCTAATGAGCGAACGGCGGAGGACGCCTCCCCCGAAACCGTGACACTCATCGGCTACCAACAGCCCACCTTCGCCCGGAGGTGGCTTCGGCTGGTGCGATGCGGCGGAATGCCTGGTGGTGATGAGGATGTCGCAATCGGGTGGCTTGTCGGTGTGATTATCGCCAAGGCGGCCGATGACGCAGTTGGGGAGCGTCTCGGTGAGCCGCTCATGCCACTGCTCGATAAGAACTCTCGAGGGGACAACGACCAAGACAAAGAGCCCCCGACGATGGGCGTCGGTGACTGCCGCCATGGCCAGGTTTGTCTTGCCACTACCGGTTACCGCTTCGATCACACCACGGCGACCGACCGCTAACCAGGCCTCAAGGGCGTCGAGCTGCCACCGGTACAAGAAACGGTGGATAGCGGGACTTTCGGTTGGGGGCACCACGGCGGAACTCAAGCTGACTACCGTAGCCACGCAATTGGCTAAAATTGTCTTCGGGCACAAATACCGACCGTCGCGCTGTTCGAATGCTTCTTGGCCAAGCAGTAGGAACTCTCGAACAAACCACGCGGAGCGCTAGCGTGCACGCGTGCCTTCAACCGATGCTTCTGCACAGCCAGACCGGGCTCCGGTTCGCCTAGCTATGTGGTCGGGTCCGCGCAATCTGTCGACTGCGATGATGCGGAGTTGGGAGAACAGACCCGACTGCGAGGTCATCGACGAACCCCTCTACGCCTGGCACCTTGCCGAGACTGGCATGGACCATCCACTTCGCGACGAGGTGATCGCATCCGGTCCGGCAGATCTTCGCGAGGCGACGAGGCGATGCGTCGAGAGTCCAGCCGACTCTTCTCGCTCGTGCATCTCGTACCAGAAACATATGAGCGCTCACTTGCCGCCGGATGGGCAGCGAGAATGGCTCGATGCGCTCACTCATGGTTTGTTATTGCGACACCCGTTTCGGGTGATGGCGTCCTATACCCAAAAGTGGGAGCTCCTACCACTTCACGAGACGGGGTTGCCTCAGCAACTTGCGTTACTCGACCGGGCGCGGGTGGTTATTGATTCGGATGACTTTCTCCGCGCACCACGTGCGTACCTCGAAGCGATGTGCGAGTCGTTTGGTGTGCCGTTTGTCGACGCCATGTTGGCGTGGCCGGCGGGCGGGCGTTCAACCGACGGGATCTGGGCGTCGGTTTGGTATGACTCGGTGAAACAATCGACGGGTTTTGGTCCGCCGCCGGGGCCGTTGCCAACATTGCGAGATCTCCCGATTGCCCTGCAATCGGTGGCGGCGCAAGCAGTGGATTTGTACAACGAACTGCATGCTCATCGGCTTCTGCTCAGGTAAGCATTGGCCGAACTACCATTTGTGGGCATTTTGACCTACATTGTCACGTAGAGTGATTTCCGCCCGTTGTGCGTATTTTCAATACGTTTAATAGGATTTCATTTCGCCGTTCGCCAACAGGTCCTGGGATTCTTCTCCGTGAAACGTACGTTGTATTTGGTGTTAGTGCTGGTTGTCGCCCTCTTGGCAACGGCCGTTCTCCCCATAGCTGGCGGTGGAGCAGTAGAGCTTTCCGCACAGCCCTCGTTGGCACATAACCAACCAGTTCAGGATCAACCAGACCAGTATCAACCAGACCAGTATCAACCAGTTCAGGATCAACCAGACGAGACGGTCTCTGTCTCGTCTGTTCTTGCCACGTACCGCTCGCAGGCGATCACCACGTGCCAGGGACGACAGGCCACAATCCTCGGTACGGCCGGACCCGATGTCTTGGTGGGTACCGCTGGCAACGACGTCATCGTCGGCCGAGGGGGCGCCGACCGAATCTCCGCGGGAGCAGGCAACGACATTATTTGCGCGGGCCCGGGCAACGACCGGGTAGTCGGCGGACCGGGTGATGACTATCTCGATGGCGGGGTAGGGAGCGACCGACTCGAGGGCGGCGACGGCAACGATGTTCTTGGCGGCAGCGGCGGCAACGACACGCTCCGAGGCGGCGCTGGCAACGACAACCTCATGGGCGGCGAAGGTCTCGACGAACTGCACGGCGACGTCGACAACGATCGCCTTGCTGGCGGCCGCGGCGACGACTTTCTCGATGGCGGCTACGGCACCGACACGCTTCTTGGCGGCGCTGGGGTCGACGGGTGCCAGGACGAGGCCAACTCGGTGAACTGTGAGCCGTATTGGCTCGCCTTTCGAAGCTCAGCCTCAGGCTGCGTCTCGTCGGGTGGCAAATGGGAGTCCGGCAAGATTTCCTCGGGAGGCCGAGTTATCGGCGCCTCCAACTCCTGTCGTCTCATCGCCGGGTCAACCACGACTACAAGCACCATTTCGTATCCGCTCAAACGCGACTACCGACACTTCGCGGCTGGTCTTCACCTTGACCCACTCGCCAGTTCGGTGTCGGGAGCAGTCACGGTCACCGCAAAGGTCGACGGCGTCGTTGTACAGACGTGGAAACTCACCGCAGCGGGTGAAACCATCGAGATCTCGGTTCCCACCAGACGGGCGAAGGCGATCGAACTCGTGTTCTCGGCACCGTCAAAATTCAACGGCAAGGTAGCGGTAGTAACCCCCGTCGGAAGCGCTGTTCCCTCGCCGACACGCCCAAGCCTGGCGAAGCTCGACGGAAAACTCCTGGTCGGCGTCACCGGCGCTTCGACTCCTTGGACCCTCGACGAAGCAGCCCTCTTCGAAAACACGGTCGGCCGCAAAGCCGACATCGTGCACGGCTTTATCGACCCGACCAACGGCGAGCAAAGGGTCCCACTCAAAGAAATCCGCGAGGCCCAGCAGGCTGGACACGTAGTGATGCTTACGCTCGAGCCGTGGGCGATCGAGAACTTCTACAACCCAGCGTACGCAATCATCACTGGCGAGATCGACAACCACCTCAAGCGCTGGGCCAAAGAACTCGACAAACTCGACCAACCGGTGCTTCTTCGTTTCATGCACGAGATGAACGGCAATTGGTACCCCTGGTCAACCGGGGCACGGGGCAATACTCCCGCACATGTCGTGGCCGCATACCGCCATGCCTGGCAGGTGTTCCAAGACGCTGGTGCCACTGACGTGCAATGGGTTTGGTCGCCCAACGTCGGCGCTCCGGTCGGTGTTTCGTACACCGAGCTGTACCCGGGCGACGCCTACGTCGACCTCATTGGTCTCGACGGCTATAACGGCGGCGGCGTCATCGAACGAATGGGTCCATGGCGCAGCTTCCGCGAAATCTTCGAACCTTCGCTGGACGAGATCGCGCAACTTACCTCCCGTCCGGTCATCATCGCCGAGACTTCAAGTGTCGAAGGTGGCGGCGACAAAGCGGCATGGATCACCAACATGTTCAAGTTCCTCGACAACCGTCCACAGGTATCTGCCGTGCTTTGGTTCCAGGTCGACAAGTCCGGGATCAACGGCGAAGGAAACTGGCGGTTCGATTCCTCCGGAGCCGCTCGAGGTGCATTCATCCGAGGTTCGCGTCGCGTGAACTAGCCTCCGCTGGTGTCAAAGGCTCGTCTTGGGAAAATTGCTGTCCTTGTTGCGGTCTCGTTTTGGTCGCTTGGCAACCTCATCGTTCGAGGAACCGACCTCACCGGACCACAGATTGCCTTCTGGCGCTACCTGATCGCTGCCGTCATCTATGCAATTGGACACCAAGTGGTTGTCGGTCCGCTGCGGTGGTCCGACTTTAGGGTGGCGGCGCCGATGGGCGTGGTTCTCGGTCTGGAGATTGCCGCATTCTTTGTGGCCATCAAGAACACGTCGGTCGCCAACGTGACTGTCATTGGCTCGATGACGCCACTGCTGCTACTCGGCGTTGCCATGCGCAGATTCGATGAGCGCGTCTCGCGGGCCGTAATGGTCGCCACGGTTCTGGCGCTGCTCGGCGTCGCTGCCGTCATCTTCGGTTCCACTGCAGGATTTTCGATCAACCCGCTTGGCGACACGCTTGCCGTGGTCGCGCTGTTGCTGTTTGCTGGCTACTTCGTGCTGGGCAAGGTTGCGCGAGAGACCCTTAGCGGCATCACGCTACAAACGCATTCGCTGATCGCCGGCGTACCCGTGTTGTTCGTCGTGCTGCTGATCGACTCGGGCGGCATTGCTGTCCCCACCGGGTCTTCTTGGTGGAGTGTGCTGGGTCTGGTCGCATTTCCAAGCACCGGACATCTGCTGATCAGCTGGGCTCACGCCCACGTGAGCCTGACGCTTCTTTCGCTGCTGACGTTGATCGTTCCGGTGTTTTCAACCGCCGGAGCTTTTGTGCTCTTCGATGAGACCGTCACCGCGATCCAAGTTGGTGGCATGGCGTTGGTTCTCGCGGTGCTGAGCTTTGCGGTCGTCGAAAATTCGAAGCTAGCGGTATAACGCTAGCTGTCTTCGCGCTCGGCAAGGACCGGGCCGGCGGGCGCGTAACGGGAATCAGCAGCGGCGGCTTTGAAGGCCGTCGCCGACTCGGCTGAGCTGGTGATGCGCCAGTCGGTCTCTTTGTCGACATCGAACCAAATAAAGCCCATCATCCGAGGATTGGTGGCAATCTCATTGAGCGTGTGGGTTATCCACTCGGGTTTGAAGCCGCCCCGCTCGGTCGCTCCCGTTTCGGTAATGAGCACCGGCTTGTCCGACAGCAGTTCGAGCTCGTCGAGGGTTGGTCCGAAGAGTTGGTCGAAGGTGGGATAGGCGGTCGGCGTTTCAGCACCATGTCCGAAGTAGCCAACCACACCAATCCAGTCAACATAGTCGTCGCCGGGGTACAACGGCGCCAGAGGAGACGAGCCTGCGTAGCTGACGTTCGGCGACCAGAGCCAAAGGACGTTGTCGGCCCCTGCCTCGGTGAAACGGTCATGCACGTAACGCCATGCATCGACGTAGGACCCGGGTGCGTTGCCATTTCGGCCCTCGGCCCACGGATACCAGTAGCCATTCATCTCATGGGCGAATCGCATGGCGACAGGGTGACCCCAGTCGGCGAGGTTCTCTGCCCAGTCGTCGATATAGGCGTCGAAGTCGCCGGCAACGATGCGGGCCAGTGCGTACTCGGGTTGCTCGCTCCGCTTCTGATCGACGGTACTTTCCTGCGCGGAATTCCAAGGTTCCCAGGAGATCACCGGCATTGCACCCCGGTTGGCGATTCGTTCGGTAAACCATGGCTGATAATCATCGCTGGCCCAGCCCGCGGTGACCTGGATGAGGTTGGGCAGGCGACCAGCCGAAAACGCGAACTTGTCGAGCTCAGACTCGAGGCCCGACCGCGTTGTCACGCCAATGACCTTGCCGTCGGGGAAGTCGTCGAGAAACTCATACTCATAGAGCTGCTCGAACGTCGGGACCACCGACAACCCACCCTCGCCGGGAACCGAGGCACCAACGTCGATTGGTTCGGCCCCCACTAAACGCGGTGACACAACCGACAACGATGGTTCCGTTAGGTCCACTTCTGGGCGGATCGCGATCGCAACCATCGAGGTCGCGAGGAGGATGACGGCGGTCACCATCAAGATTCCGAGTGTTAGACGTTGCCGCACCACCAGTTGATCGGCCAAAAACCGTCTCAAGCGAATGGGTTATTTGACTCATCAGGTAGCCCCGCCACATGGTCGAAAACAAAGGAATCATGGCGAGCGTTGATCTTTCATCTTCACGAACTTCGGCATCTCGAAGTTCAACGATGCGCGCGCTGGCGGTCATCGCCATGGTTGTCGGAGCGATCTACCTCGGTTGGCGGGTGGCCTTCACGCTCGCTCCCGACGCGCTATGGCTCGCGGTTCCCTTCTTTTTGCTTGAGGTGCACGGCTTCGTCAGTCTCGGGTTGTTCGTCTTCTCTGTTTGGGATGTCGACTCGGTCGTGCCGCCGCGACCAACGAACCAAACCGACTTCTCGATAGCGATGCTGATCCCGACGTACAACGAGGATCCCGAGGTGCTTTTGCCCACCGTTAGCGCTGCGGTTGCGCTTGAACCGGCGCACGAGACCTGGGTTCTTGACGATGGCAACCGTGAGTGGGTACGTGAGATGGCGGAGAGCCTCGGTGCGATCTACCTCAACCGCCCCGACAACAAACACGCGAAGGCCGGAAACCTCAATCACGCATTGCGGTACATCGATAGTGACCTCGTTGGCATCCTCGATGCTGACCATGTCCCGGCGCCCGGGTTTCTCACTGACACGATCGGCTACTTTGCCGATTCTCGGTTGGCGTTGGTGCAGACGCCGCAGGACTTTTACAACGAAGACTCCTTTGAGCACGTTGGCTCATATCAAGAAGAGGCGATGTTCTACCGGGTCATCCAGCCGGGGAAGAATCGTCACAACGCTGCGTTCTGGTGCGGTACAAACGCTGTGCTGCGTACAAAAGCACTTCGGTCGGTCGGTGGCGTCGCGACCGAGAGTCTTACCGAGGATCTTCACACCACAATGCGGCTCCACTGTAAGGGGTGGCACACGGTCTTTCACAACGAAGTTCTTGCTCGCGGACTCGCTCCCGCCAGCTACATCGAATACGCCGTGCAGCGGCGTCGCTGGGGTGCTGGGGCGATGCAGATCCTTCGTTCGGATACACCCTTTTTCAAGCGCGGGCTCACCATGGGGCAACGTCTGTCGTATGCGGCGACCATGAGTGGCTGGTTCGAAGGCATTCGCACCCTTGGCTACTTCGCGCTGGCATTGGCGGTCATAGTGTCCGGCAAGGCGCCCGTCGACGCGCCAATCGAGGTATTTCTCCCGCTGTATGGGGCGGTGTTCTGCAGCCAACAACTGGCGATGATGCTGATGTCGCGGGGGTATCACCGTTTCGGCGCTGGACTTCTCTTTGACTTCTTTCGATTGCCGGCGAGCGTCCGGGCCATCGGGCGGCTTCTGGTGCCACAGGGGGCCAAGTTCCTCGTCTCCAACAAAGGCCGGTCGGGCGACGAGCGGGCACTTGGCCACCTGCCGTCGAGCCTGATGTTTCTCACCCTTGTTGGTTTGGGGGTTTGGGGGTACTTCATCGCCAGTGTTCTTGGGTTCACGCCCACCGTGTATCGCGAGTTCGGCGTGGTAGCAGTCGCGGTGTTCTTTCTGGTGCTTGATCTTCTTGTGCTCTTTGTGGCGCTCGCACGGGCGACCTCGTGGCGTTTCGCGGCGGAGCGTCGCGGCGCGCAGCGGTTCGAAATTCCGATTCCGGTCACCCTCGATGGTCGTCGGGTTCGCCTGGTCCGCCCGTCGATGAATGGTGGCCTGCTGACCGACGCGATTGGCCCGCGAGCTGTCGGCGATCTCACGCCAAGGCTTTCGCTCGTGGTCGGCCAAGACGTCGTCGTTGCTGTCAACGATGGGAAGAACGTTGCCGAGCTATCCGGCGTCGTGAAGAAGGCTACCGACGAGGGCTTTGCCGTTGGCTTTTCGCCCGGCCAGTGGGCGGCACAGGGCGCACTTTCTCAGGCACTTTTCGCTGCGCAGCTGGCAACGATGCGTTCCTATTCGGGCGCCCCGAGCATGGTCGTGTCGTTCTCCGAGCTTTTCGTGTACAACGATGCTGAGTCCAAGGCTGCCTGAGGTCTTGCAGCTCGGGTCTTCTAGTCTTTGGGCATGGAATCTTCGGCTGCCTCGACCACTGGTGCGTCTCACGCGGCAACGCTGCGTTGGGGTGTGCTCTCTACAGCGCGAATAGCCACGAACAAGGTCATCCCTGCAATCAACGGCTCTGGTCGCGGCGAGGTGTTGGCGATGTCTTCTCGGACCCTCGCGGCCGCACAGCATGCAGCTGAGGCGGCAGGTGTCGAACGCGCGTACGGGACCTACGAAGAGTTGCTGGCCGATCCCGACATCGACGCGATCTATAACCCGCTACCGAACCACCTGCACGTTCCCTGGACGATCAAAGCCCTCGAGGCGGGCAAACATGTTCTGTGCGAGAAACCCGTCGCACTGAACGCAACCGAGGCGCGCCATCTGGTCGCGGCCGCTGCGAACTACCCTGATCTTGTCGTGATGGAGGCGTTCATGTACCGCTTCCACCCACAATGGGTTCGAGCCAAGGCGTTGGCCGACTCAGGCGCCCTCGGCGGCTTGCGGTCGACGCAGACACACTTCAGCTATTTCACCGAAGATCCCGCAAACATTCGACATAACCCGGAGTGGGGCGGGGGAGCGCTGTTCGATATTGGGTGTTACCCGGTCTCGCAGGCACGTTGGCTCTTTGGCGACGAGCCGGCACACGTCGTGGCGATGAGTGATATCGATGCTCGTTTCGGTGTCGATCGGCTTACGTCGGGAATGCTTCGCTTCGAACACGGCCATGCGACATTCACCTGCTCAATGCAGCTGCAGCCGTACCAGCGGACGGTGCTGCATTTCGAAAGCGGGCGCTTTGAGATTGAAATTCCGGTGAATGCGCCAGCTGGTCAACCAACACGAGCGTGGCTTTCCACCGCAAACGGAACGGTCGAGGAAACCTTTGCTGCTTGCGACCAGTACGCGCTGCAGGCTGACGGATTTGCCGAAGCTGTGGCGAGAGGAATCGAAGCGCCGACCCCGTTGGTTGATGCCGTCGCAAACATGGAGGCACTCGACGCACTCGTCGAGAGCGCTGCCACGCAATCATGGGTTGCTGTGAAAGACGCCTGATCTATGTGGCTTGCCTGGGACCTGGCACTTTGGATGGCGGCGGCTCTCGCCGGTGTGGCTTTGGTCGCGAGGCGATTCGAGGGGCCGCGACCTCGGGTCATTAGTTTGTTCTCGCAGGAGGCGGCGCTCATCATGGTGTTGTACGCCATTTGGATCGTGGCCGGTCGACTTTCGGTCTACGACATTGAGGGCGCGTACGACCGAGCGGTGTGGTGGTGGGATCTCGAGCGCCGACTCCTGCTGCCAAACGAAGCTTCAGTACAGCAGGCGGTGCTGCCCTACGGCTGGTTTATTCAGCTGAACAACGGCTACTACGCACTTGTGCACGTGCCCGCCATGGTTGCCATGCTCATTTTCATGTGGGTGCGGCATCGCGAACACTACAGTTCGCTACGCAACGTTCTCGCGGCTTCAACCGGGGTTTGTCTGCTGTTGCAACTGCTGCCGGTTGCTCCTCCTCGGTTCGTCGAGGCGTTCGACGTCGTCGACACGCCAGCGCTTTACGGCCAGTCGGTCTACGCCGCTCTCGGCTATGAGACCGCCGGTCAGTTGCAAGCGATGCCGTCAATTCACGTTGCGTGGGCGCTTCTCGTTGGACTGTTTGGTTGGCGGGTCGGTGGGCCCATGCGATGGTGGGGCCTGTTCCACGCAGTAGCGACGTTTCTTGTCGTTACTATTACGGGCAATCACTATTGGGTCGACGGCCTCGTGGCGGCGTTGTTGTTGCTTTGTATTGTTCCAGCTGAACGACAGCTTCGAACAGCTGCGCGACGCTTAAGGCATGCATGGTCGTCCACCGCCGACGTTTCGGCTGGCGAAATCATGTCTTCCGGTACCGTGGCCGACGTCACACATTGTGCCGCCAACCCACAAATTGCTAGTTATCAGAATGCGCCATAAGACTCTAGGATGGCAGTACTGCTGTTGGGACGAACAGCGTTAGGGACTTCGGTTCCGGTGGAAGCCGCAGAGATTTCTCTGCGGCTTTCCCTTTTTTGGTCCTCCGGGTGCTGGTTCTTGCTCGTTATCGCACGTGGTGCGCCAGATATCACGGGGAACCACCACCTACGCAGTGATACTGCCTAGCGTAGGGACGTGGCGACTGTTCAGATCCTCGGTGGCGGCGTGCCTTCCTCCGCGTCCCTCGGCGTGGTCAACGCGCTGAAGGCGCTCTTGCCCGAGACATACCATCTTGTTCCCGATCTCCAGTTTCGAGATGTGCACGGCCGGCCATGGCAAGTCGACCTAGTCGTGCTCGCTCCCCATGCCGCATTCGTCGTCGAGCTCTGTCACTGGACCGGCACGGTGAGCGGTGACGAGTTTCAATGGTCAGTTGACGGTCGCGAGCGCTGGGCGCCGCAGGCACTGACCGGACACAAAACACGGGTGCTTCGCGAGCACCTCGTCGGGCGCGACCGCCGACTCGCTCCCCTTCAGTTCGAACCACTTACTGTTCTTACCCAAACACCAGCGTCGCTCGACATTGCGGCCAATGGCCGGCCCGGAATCACCGGACCGAAGGGACTGGCGAAAGCCGTTTCTGATCCGAGCCTTGTCGCAAATCACGCCCGAGATGGTTTGGCCGCCGAACAAGTACTTCTCGCGCTCAATCGGTGCGGCTACACAAGCACCGAACCACTCGAATTCGGCTCCTACCGAGTCGTCGACCATCTTGAATCGTCGCGCTTTCATGACCTGTTCCGCGTCATTTCCACGTCGCCAGACAGTCCTGGTATGCGCTTGCTTCGCGCCGATCGAGGCGGCGATGTCGCACGGTTGCGATCGCGACACGAAGAGCTAGCCGAAGTCTCCTTACTTGCTGGCTTTGCTGAGGTTCTCGATCTGTTCGAAGACGATTTCCTGGGCGCGTGCCTTGTGTATGTCGAACCAGAAGGCCGAACGCTTCGCGGCCTGCTGCACCGCGGCGTCGATGCCGCAGAGTCCGTCGCGCTTGGTTGGTTCCGCGACATTGCCGAGGCGCTGGCGCAGGCCCACAATCGTGGCGTTGTCCACGGGAGAGTCGCGCCCGAACATCTTGTCGTGTGCCCCGATGCGCGGGCAAGGTTGACGAGCCCGGCGCCGCTGTTTGACTGGGCACCTGCAGTGGTGGCACGAGGCGAAGGCGCCGCAGCAAGCAGCGATGCCCTCGCCGCGTCACGCCGTTTCGACGCGCCGCATGCGAGCGATACCTTTATCGATCCCTTGTTTGTCGCTCCAGAACTGCGCGCCCGGCAAACCGCGCCGCCAAAGAAGAACGGCGCGGCGGCGCCTGGCGACCCCCGCGTCGACGTGTTCGGGCTGGCAGCCACGCTGCATTACCTCTACGCCAGCGATGCGATGAGCTTGCAGGCTCATCGGTACGTCGCTCCCGAGAACTGCCCCGAACAGCTCAGCGACCTGCTTGCGTCAATGCTTGAACCTGAAGCGGCAAGCCGGGTGACCTCGGTTGAACCATTGCTCGACGTACTTGACGAACTCATTGCCTCAAAGCGAGTCGCGATCGAGCTGTCTGGCGTTCCGCAGGTCGAGGCCAATGAGATCATCGGCGACCGGTTTGAAGTGCAGCGCCGATTGGGTATCGGCCCAGCATGGGCCACCTTTGCTCTGCACGATGGGATGACCGGTCGAGTGAAGGTCGGCAAGGTATTCGACCCGGCCATCAAGGCGTCTGGACTCGAACGGGTCGCCAGGCGAACGCCCGAACATTCGGTGCTGCAGCGCCCCGAGGTTCTGCTCGACGCAAAGAACCGGTCATGGATGATCGTCGACTTCGTCGACGGCTCACCTCTCTCAGGATTGACCGACAGCGGCGAGCGGCTCGTTGCAGGCGAGGCCATCGCGGTACTTGACGCGTTGCTTCAGGTGTATAGCGAAATGCATCCCGACGCGCGCCACATCGCGGAGCTTGAGGCTTGGGGAGCTTCCGGCCTTCTTCGGGCCGAGGAGCGGTCGCAACTTCGTCAGCTACGATCCGAAGGGTTCGTTCACGGCGACGTGAAGCCGTCGAGCATCATTCGGGTGCACGGTGGCGTAGCTCTTGTCGACCCGCTCCTTCGTTTTGAGCACGAGGACTTGCCCCGTCCTCAGCATCGTTACACCGATCCAGATCCTGATTCTGGGCGGACACGCTGGGATGTTGCCCCTGACCTTTTTGCCGCCGGGGTCCTTCTCTATGAGATGATTTGTGGAGCGTACCCGTTTGCCTCGGGTCTGCCGAGCGTGGGTGAAGAGCCAATCGATCCGGCCGTGCATCTGCCCGATATCGGCTACGGACTTGCCGATGTGCTGCGGCGGGCGTGTTCGCCCCGTCGTGTCGAACGATTTGTCGATGCGGCCGAAATGCGCCGCGAGGTCCTGAGCTCATCGCAGATCGTCATCGACCGCGATGTGCTGGCTCAGAACAATCTGTACCGAGGCTTCTGGCGTTCGGTACACGAACGTAGCGAACTCCACACATGCCACTGGTTTGCCAACGGCGACATACCCGAAGAATGGGCCGTCCGGTTCCGCACGTTCTCATCAGGAATCGCGGTTGGCGCTCGTGTCCTTCGCCAAACGGTCGAGGGAATCCTAGAGTTCCCTGTTGACCAGACGGAACACTTTGCACTGCTTCGCGACCGCTCCGACGAACTTGAATCCCGGTTCGGCCGGGCCGTGACCTTCGACGATGATTTCCGGCAGGTGTTGGTTGCCATCGAGGGACAAATCGGTGATGTTGAGCGGCGCGAGAGCCTTGCTCGTGCGGTTGCCGATCAGACGATTCGACTGATGGCAGCGGCGTCGGACATGGCTGGTTTTTCGATCACCGAAGATCCAACCAGTGAAAATTCGGGCACCCAGGATGTCGACACGATGGGCGACGACACGTCCTCCCGGCGGGTTTCCAACCGTTGGGTACTCGACACGACCGATAGCGACGATGAAAGGTCGTCGATTTCTCGAGTCAGCCGCCATGCGGCAGGCAAGTCGTTCGACGAGAGTGCCCGTAACGGCGAAGAACAAGCCCCGTACGGCATCGAAACCTCGCCTAGCGCAGCGGTACCTTCGGGTTCGAGTGGTTCGGGCAGCACCGGCAGCGGCCACAGCCAACAACCACACGTGATCGATCTCACCGAAAGCGGCGTTGCAAAGATCGAAGCGGCCTGGTTGCCGACGCTCAGCGAATCGCGGCAGGCATTGGTCGAGTCGTTGATGGCCACCACACGAATGCTTGGCGGCGCGACCGCCAACGATGGGCAAGGCAATCTTGTCCTGGCCTGGGCCGTGCGGAACCGGCCTCAACCTCTTCCGCTCGTGGCTATCGGTGCAGCAGGCATCAACATTCGCACCGATCTCTTGAGTACTCTTCCCCCCTTTGATGGGCGCCGGGCGCTTCGCACACTCCGGCACCGCCTGGCTTCCTATGTCGAAGCAGATTGGATGGGCCTTAGCGAACCAGTGGTCGCTTCACTTGGTTGGCCTGACGCCACCACCAACGCCGCGGCCGATCTCAACCAGACCCTGGATTGGATTGTTCAGCAGCTCGACACCCAGGCCAGCGACGACATCATGAGCGTTACTTGGGTGAGCGAAGTGCTTGTTCGCCCCCTAGCCGACGTGCTCAATGAGGCCGCTCGTTTGGGAGTTCTCGTCGACGACATCCCGCTCATGACTCGACGATCCGCCTTTGTCGTGGCTGCGGAGCTCGGGGTCGTCGCCGACGAGCTGAGCTGAGCATCGCATCTGGCGTATCTGCCCACTGCTTCACGGTAATCTCGCGCCGCCGACATCGATGAACCGATCAGTCATCAGGCAAACTTGGTCGATGAGTGACATCGAACCCAACGTGGCAGAGCAGCTCTTCGCTGACCGATTCGGTACAGGCCCTGCAGGGGTCGTGGCATCGCCCGGACGCGTGAACCTCATTGGCGAACATACGGACTATAACGATGGGTTTGTCAGTCCAATGGCGATCGAACAGCGGGTCGACATGGCGTTCCGGCCGCGAGACGACCGTCGCGCAATTCTCTACACCGGGGGTGACCCAAACCCCGTGGTGTTCGATATCGACAGCGTCGACAAGATCGCTGGTTGGGGACTTTACCCGCAGGGAATTCTTCGACATTTCGCAACCGATGGTCTCCCGATCCGAGGCTTTGAGGCAGCACTTGTTTCCGATATCCCATCGGGGGCGGGGCTCTCGTCATCGGCAGCGCTTGAACTTGCCGTGGCGCGCGTGCAGGCAGAAGTCGCCGGTGTGCCGTGGGACGCCAGTGAAATGGCGCTGCGATGTGTGCGCGCCGAGAACCAATGGGTTGGTGTCTCTTGTGGCGTCATGGATCAGCTCATCTGTGCCACTGCTGTCGAAGGATCGGTTAGCCGAATCGACTGTGAGGACTACACCTCCGAGCATGTGACCATGCCGTCAGGAGTTGTTGTGCTGGTGCTCCACACGGGGACGAAGCGCGGTTTGGTCGACTCGGAGTACAACGAACGGCGCTCCACCTGCGAACGCGCTGCCCTTGAACTGGGCGTCAGCTCGCTTCGGCACGCCACCATCGATCTGCTTGACGCATCCGACGTTGATGATCTTGCTCGTCGCCGCGCCCGACACGTCATCACCGAGAACCAGCGGGTTGTCGATTGGGGGACCGCTGTCGCTGCCAGCGACTTCGAGACGGCTGGTGCGTTGATGGTCGCCTCTCACGAGTCGCTGCGCGACGATTACGAAGTTTCGGGGCCGGCGCTCGATGCGATGGTGGAGCTTGCACTCGAGACCGACGGCGTCATTGGCGCTCGGCTTACCGGTGCTGGGTTCGCTGGCGCTTGCGTTGCACTAGTGCGAAACGACGCTGTGGAGACTGCTGTTGAGCGAATCGCGCAGGAATTCCCGCAACGCTATGACGCTATTCCACAGATCATCGCGTCGCTCCCGCAAAGGGGAACGGCGCTACTGTGAGCTGTCGTTCTTTTCGCTCTCTTGCCTTGGCCGCTCTTTCAGGAGCTTTCGCACAGCGTTGATGGTGTCGACTTCGCTGAGCAGTTTGTCTTCGCGGTAACGCCGCACTCGCGCGAACCGTAGTGCGACCCCGCCCGGATATGTTGTTGAAGACTGGGCCCCGTCGAGCGCAATCTCGACGATGAAGTGCGGCTGGAGCGACACCGTGCCGCGGGATTCGCTGACAACTTTTGCGGGGAACTCGGCGGTCTGCCAACGAAGGAGCTCATCGGTGAGGCCCTTAAAGGTTTTACCGACCATCAAAAAATCATCTGACCCAGTGCCGGAAGCATCATCGATGCGTGCACCCAGGTGCAGGTTCGACAACCATCCGGATCGACGTCCGTGTCCCCATTCGGCTCCGAGCACCACGAGGTCAAGGGTGTGTACCGGCTTCACTTTCCGCCACGATTTGCCCCGACGGCCTGCCTGGTAGAGCCCATCAAGACCCTTGACCATCACGCCTTCGTGCCCGCTTGACAGCGCTTGCTCGAGGACTGTGGCGGCAACGGCAGGGTCGCCCGTCGTTTCCGCCGGAATCCGGTACTGCCCGGCGACCCGTTCGAGTTCAGCTAGCCGCTCGTGAAGCGGGAGGTCGATCAGGTCTCGGCCATCGACGTGCAAAATGTCGAAAAAGAAGGGTCGGAGCCCACGGTCATCGGGCGAGTCTTGGCTGAACCGCGACATCGTCTCTTGGAACGTTTCGGGCCGTTCATCGCCGCCAATGCTCAGCGTCTCGCCGTCAAGCACGACCGATGCCACAGGCAGGGATCTCACCGCCGCAACCATTGCTGGCAGCCTGCTGGTGATGTCATTGAGATTCCGCGTGAAAATCTGGACCTCGTCGCCACTGCGGTGTACCTGTATCCGGGCGCCGTCAAGTTTCCACTCGACCGAGGCTGGTCCAGTTGCCGCCAATGCCTCGGCCACATCAGTGGAGGTCGATGCGAGCATTGGTTGCACTCCGGTGAGGACGGTGAGCCCTAGTGCTTCGAGTCCACGCCGTCCGTCACGGACGACGGCTTCTGCTGCTCGTCGGAGATCGCCAGAAAGCATCGCCGCTCGCCGCACCAGGGTTCCGGGAACTCCGTGCGCCTTAGCGATCGCGTCAGCGAGAATGCCCTCGAGTGCCCCCTGCCTGATTTCGCCGACGAAAAATCTCTTCAGATAGTCGGCTTCGGACGCCGTAGCGGCAGAAAACAAGGCATGGAGCTGTTCGGCCCTTCGCGAGGCTGAACCGGGCCCTGTTGTCTCGGCCAGCGCAACGATGGCGGCATCGATCGTTGCAATCTTGAGGGTTGGAGTTGCGGACGGTTGCGCATCGATGTTCGAGATTGCTGACCATCCGACGCCGATACGGCCTTGTCTCGGCTCGCCGCTCAACAACCCCAGCGCGACGACGGTATCGTCTGGCGACAACGGCGCCAGAAGTGCTGCGAGCAACGCAGTTTTTTCGGTGCGTTTCGAGGTTGCGGCGACCTGCGACGACGTGTCGACCAGCGCCTGAAACGACATTGGTCAGACCAACGTGAGGAGTCCGTCGACGAACCCCTCGACCTCTTCTTCCAGCCGGTTGCGATGAAAGGCGTTGCCACCCACCACGGTTGCGCCCTTGCCCTCGACAAGTCTCGCTAGCTTGTCGACAGTTTTGCCCGGGTTCTTGGCGTAGGTGCAGAACACCGCGGCGCGCTTGTGATGGATTTCGGGCATCTGCCAGAGCCGCATTGAGCCCCCGGGCCGCTGTCCGAAAAAGAACAGCCCGTCGGTCCAGGTGCCGACCACGATCAAATCGGCCTGGGATACAGCATGAAGATCGACTGCTGTGGATGGATACGCAGCAGCGGTTCCGCCATCGCGGATCACGCCCGAAGCAATGAGTTCGGCTGCGTACTTGGTGTTGCCGGATCGGCTCTCATAGATAACTACAACGTTCATCACTCTGGACACTACCGTGCTGCGCATGGCCTTTCAGAACCGCATCACCGACATGCTCGGAATCGAGATCCCCGTCATCCAAGCTCCTATGGGATGGATTGCCCGCTCCCAGCTCGCTTCAGCCGTTTCTGAGGCGGGCGGTTTGGGCATCATCGAAACATCCTCTGGTGAATTGGATGCAGTGAAAGAAGAGATTCGCAAGATGCGCGATCTCACCGACAAGCCCTTCGGCGTGAACATTGCGCAGGCCTTTGTGCGCGATCCGGGAATCGTCGACTTTGTGATCGACCAGGGCGTTAAGTTTGTGACGACCTCCGCTGGTAACCCCGAGGCCTACACCTCGCAATTGAAAGATGCCGGTCTCACGGTGTTCCACGTTGTGCCGACGTTGCGAGGAGCGCTGAAGGCGGTAGACGCTGGCGTCGACGGCCTCGTGGTCGAAGGCGGAGAAGGTGGCGGGTTCAAGAATCCGGTCCCGGTGGCAAGCATGGTCTTGCTGCCCCTCGTGCGCTCGAAGGTCGATGTGCCGATCGTGGCGGCTGGTGGTTTCGTCGACGGCCAGACGATGGCCGCGGCCCTAGCCTTAGGCGCTGAAGCTATCCAGATGGGCACCCGTATGGTCTCGGCCGCCGAGTCACCGATTCATACGAACTGGAAGCAAGCAATCGTCGATGCAGCCGAGACCGATACGGTCTTTCTCAACAGCCACACTTCGCCAGCGCTGAGGGCACTCAAGACCGACACGTCTACGGCGCTGAAGTTCGATACCGACACCAATGCCATGACGGCGATGGCCGGGATGGCCGACCTGTATTTTGGTGGGGACATGAACGCTGCGCTGGCGCTATGTGGCGAAGTAGCCGGGCGAATCGACAGCGTGCGCCCCGTTGCCGACATCCTTGCGGAGACCGCCGAAGGGTGTTTGGCAATCCTCGACGAGCTGGCCACCCAGTACGTGAAATAGTTCCTAGGAGGCGTGCGGCCGGTCCTCGAACCGCATGGCAATAAGTTCGTCGACGAGTTCGTCGTACCGATCGGCGAGCACCGTGCTCGACGGATCGAGGTTGGTGATTTCGGCGAGGCCGGTCGGCTCGACCTCATGGACGGTGATTGCAAGGTCAGGGCGGTGTTGTCGAAGGAAGGGAATCAACTTCCAGATATCGCCGCTCCAGATCACTGTCGATCGCTCTCGGCTAGCCGTCTCTTCGTCGATTGGCACGCAGTCGTGGACCAGGATCGTCGAGTCTGGTGAGCTCAGTCGCTCGATGTTTATGAAGTCGCGCAACGCAAACTCGACGTGGTGCATCCCATCGATGAATGCGAGGTCGATCGGGTCATCGCCGAACGGAGCGGCGCCCTCGGGTGAGGCAAAGTACGCATCGCTGGTGTTGGCAACAATGGTGACGGAGCGGGGGAGTTCAGTGGTTATCTTGGGCTCCGGATCGATGCCGACGACACGGGTGTCGGCGCCGACCAGCCCAAGAGAGTGGCCTTCGTGCACGCCGATCTCGACGTAGGTGCGGGGTTTCTTGCGGCGATGGAGATCGGCCAACAAGTGATAGTACGTCGGATACTCGGTCATGATTTCTGCCACCATACGCCGGTCCAGTCGACGGTGGTCAGTGCGTCGGTGATGCCGTTGGCGGCCCGGTAGTCGTCGACGGCCTTTTTGCAGGGGTCGAAGGCGCCGTAGTCGTCGACGATCACATAGCCGCCCGACGACACCTTTGGCTCGAGCGCGCTGATGGCATCCATGGTCGATTCGTAGAGATCGCCGTCGAGGCGTAGCACGGCAAGCTGTTCGATGGGAGCGCTGGGCAACGTATCGGAGAACCATCCGACGAGGAACTCGACTTGATCATCGAGCAGTCCGTATCGGGCGAAGTTTGCCTTCACTGCATCGACACCAATTTTCAGCGCGTCGACACCAGACAAGTCGACGCCTTCGTCAGCCGGATACTGCTCTGCATTCGGAGCGGGTAGGCCCTCGAAGCTGTCGGCAACCCAGACTTTGCGATCGGACGCGTCGTACGCCTCAAGGATCGCTCGGAAGAGAATGGTTACTCCGCCGCGCCAGACGCCGGTTTCGATGAAGTCGCCGGGAACCCCGTCGAGCACCGCGCGGGTTGCGAGGGTTCGTGCGTTGTCGAGTCTCGCTCGGCCGACCATGGTTTCGGCGGTTGGCGGCCAGTCGTGCCCGACGCCGCGAACCTCGGCATCGCCACCGCTTTGCACCACCCGCCACTTGTTGCGCCGCAACGTCGCTCGAATACCGTCGCGTTCGTCGTTCGTACCGGGCCAGTCCGCAAGGTTGATATTGCGGACCTCTTCGTCGAGGAAGAGTTCTCGAGTCAGACACCCGGTGAGTAGGTCGAGATACCGCTCGGCCGCGGGTGACAGGGCAGCTGACCAGGATGACAAGGAAACGAGCTCGGTCTCAGGCTGCGCCGAGACGTATCCGGGCGGCGGCGGACGCCGCGATCAGATGTGGTGGGATAGTGACGCCGTTGACCACTGGTGCGTCGCCGGACACCGCGGCACCGCCACCACTGTCGGTTGTTCCCGACTCGGCTGCGGCAGCTGCTCGTGCCTCGGCTGCTGCGGCCTCGAGGTCGAGTTGTTCTTTATGCACCAGGTAGGCCGGCCAGTGTTTCACGGGGATGACATCGCCGTGGCTGACGTGGCCGATGAGTTCGCCGTTGTCGAAGCGCACCCAGTAACGCAGCCAGGTGATGCCGTTCGCTATTTCAACTTTGCCATTGCTGAACTTGGGCACACCAGCAAGATCGATGACCGATCGAACTTTGGTGTGTGGTTTCAGCGGTGCGGAGGGATCAAATTCTCGTGCCATGCAGATGAAACCGTATCGCTTTCTGAGCGTTGTTGGGTCATTCGACCGCACCATCTCTATCGGAAGCTCGATGAGCGCTCAGGTAGGCGCTAATTTCGTCGGCGTTGTGGCCCAATTCGGTAAGACCTCGCCCGATGACCTCGAGATAGTCGACCGACGGAGGGTTGGCCGGTCGCCGGATGCCGCTCGTTATCGTGACCATCGGCGCTCCGTCGATATGTCGGCCACACCACAATAGGGTCTCATATGAGCCGCCGTAGAGCTTGAGTGCACCGAGTTTTTCGAGGTCGGTTTCGCTCGCCGGCTCAATCGTGGCGGAGCGGTTCTCTTGCCGGTGAATATCTTCGAGTTGATCCCAGCTGATCAGGTAGCGCCGTGCCAGGGTTTGCGCCTCGCTCGGCCGTGGGTCGACAAAAGCGACGCCGCCTCCTCCCCAGCGGTTCGAATTTCCGGCGAAGTACAACTCATGGCGGAGCAGCATCGATTCATCGGCGCGTGGAGGGCTTGGATCGCGGGCGCCTTGCTCAACAAATCGTTGTGACGAGCCGGGAACGGCGGTGCCCTCGAGGTAGGCGCGGAGACGGGTGCCGAGGAGGTTCGAGCCGAACGCGACGTACCAAACAGGAGAATGGGCCGACTGCATTGGTCCAGCATGGCACCGGTACGCTCAGGCTGGTGGATGAACCCGCAATCCGCTCGGCGGGTTTGAGCAGCGGTGCCGACGAAAGTCCGAGTCTCGGTCTGGGCCTTGGACTCGTGGTGGCCGCGAACGTGTGGTGGGGACTTTCGCCCATTTTCTGGAAGCAGCTAACGAGTGTTGCCGCCTTTGAAGCGGTTGCGCATCGAGTTGTCTGGACGACGCTGCTGTTGGCCGCAGTGCACACGGCACGGGGCCGTTGGCGGTCATTTTTTGCGATAGCTCGCGTGCCGCGCAATCTCCTCATCGCTGCGGTCACGGCGGTGATGTTGTTCGCGAACTGGGCGATCTTCATCTGGGCGGTAGGGGAGGACCGAGTCATAGAGTCTGCCCTGGGCTATTTCCTTTTACCCCTAGTGTCGGTCGTGTTTGGCCGACTCTTCTTTCATGAACGGTTGCGGCCGGTGCAGTGGTTCTGCGTGGGTCTGGCCGGACTCGGAGTGCTGTGGTTGGCGATAGATGTCGGGACCATGCCGTGGGTTGCCTTAACACTGGCGATCTCGTTTGGCATCTATGGCGCGCTGCGCAAAAGTGCCGCCTTTGAGGCGCTTGATGGACTGAGCCTTGAAGTGATGTTTCTGGTACTTCCGTTGGCCGGGTATCTCATCGCCCGGCAGGCAAACGGCTCGTCCTCGATGTCGTTTGGCGACGAACGCGTTGTGGTGCTGCTGCTTTTGACGTCGGTAGTCACTGCGGTGCCGCTCGTTGCTTTCGCCAGCGGCGTTCGACTTGTCCCACTGTCGATCGTCGGGTTGGTGCAGTACGTCAACCCGTCACTCCAGTTTCTGGTTGGAGTGCTGCTCTACAACGAAGCGTTTCGTGGCGGCCAGGTTGTGGGGTACGCAGTGATTTGGGTGGGGCTGGTTATCTTTGCCGCCGAATCGATGATCGTTTCTCGGCGGAGCAGTTCTCGCTACTAAGGCGAGCTGCTCCGCCACAGCTAGCGGGCTGCGATCACGCGCCGGACGAGAAGTCGTAGGCGCTCAGGAAGAAGTCCGATTCGATGAAAGCGCGAAGCTGCTTGTCGAACAACTTGAATGCCTCAAGATCTGCCTTGTACTCGCTCTTGTCGAGCTTCTTGTTCGACAGTAGCGGCGCCCTGTAGTCCTTGAAGTCGTCGCGGTAGGTCGACTCGTACAGTCGGAGTAGACGCTTTGTCTCGATGATCTTGTCGACAGCGGAAAGCGAAGCATCCTCCAGGACGGCGTCGATAGTCAGCAGAAGATTCTCATACGTTGCCTCGTTGCCAAAGACCCATGGCCGCACGTCACCGTTGTTGTCGGTCAGGGGCTGTGTGGTGAGGTAGGCGATGATGATCTCTTCATGTTCGGCTGAGCCGGCTGACTCGCCACGTACATACACCCGACGGGTGCTGATGGGTTCGCCCCACGGCGGTGCGATGAGGAGGTTGTAGTTCACCGTGTCATTGGGGCGCAGAATTGTCGAGAGACTGTAGCCAAGTCCAGAAACGGTTACCTGGTAGATGCCGAGGCTGAGCTCGGCAGTGACACTTGCGAACGGCGAAAAGCTCGAGTCGTCGAAACCGTAGACTTCGACGTTGGTGGACGGTTCGGTGACATCGCTGGCCGTTGCCTGGAACTGGCTTTGTTCGGTCGCGGTCAGTTCGCCGGTTTCGCATGAGCGCACTTCAACGATGACCTCTGCGCGGTCGTTACTGTCGACGATGATGTCGCCGGCACCTGTGTCGCCCGCTGCGGCCTCGACAAGCGTGACGGTAATCGGCGCTTGATAGAGCGGTCCGGCCCGGAACACCGTGGCGGGTAGGTCGTTGAGTTCGAAGGTATTGCCGAGGCGGGTACTTGCTCGCAGGTCGAAGTTCTGTAGCGAACCTTCCCAAATGAACGCAATACCCACGCGATCGCCTAGCGGCGTGTCGATGGTGTAGTCGATGCTCGACCAGGTGGTGCCGCCGTCGGTCGAATACTCAAGCACAATGTCAGGCTCGCCCGTGGGTGCAGCGTCGCGTAGCTCGGGGATTTCGGTTCCTTCGAGATACACGATGACCGAGTAGCGCGGTTCGCCGGAAACGCATTGGGCTGCGGCAAGCTGGACTGCTTCGCCGAGTGGACCGCCGCCCAACTCGAGGGTCGTTTCCGTGACTGGGGGAACGAATTCGCCCACCTGGGTGATGATGAAACCGCTTTCGACGGGGCCGAAGAAATCCGGCACGTCGTTGGGGCCGTCAAAGACCTCGCCATCGCGTCGCACGGTGAAGTCCCAGCGGTTGAAGGCTTCGATGTCTCCGGATCCGAAGTACGGACCCGCCGGATCAAGCAGCGCTTGCGAAATGGTGATCGAAGCGGTCATCTGATTGACCGAGGTTGGGCTGAGAGCGAAGAAGGTCTCAATATTTTCGCCACCGCCGGGCGCGGCGTCGTCCCAGGCAGCGGATCGAACCGTTGATGTTTCGATGAACGCCCGCTCGAACGACAGTGCATAGGTCGATGGGTCTCGTGCCAGAACTACCTGAGAGCCGCCGCAGGTGAAAGCGCTGGCGGTCACGCTCAACGTATCTCCTAGACCGATTTCCTGATTGGTTGAGTTGACGGGGTAATTCACGCCGTCGGGATAGGGCCGCGGGTAGTCCGCGAGGTTGGTGACGTTGTTGCCGAACGAACCGGCAAGGGCGTAGGTCCAAATGTATGGTCGCGACACGTTGTGCGAGCGGGAGTCGATGTACACCTGTCCGGTTGTGGTGGTCCAGCGAGTGGTGACCGTATAGACGTGCGGCGCTGGCAGATCGAGGTCGGCGAAGACACCGAAAGCGGCTGACGCCTGGCCCGGGTATGCCTCGATGACCTGAGCGGTCAGGTTGGGAGTGCTCAGCGTGTTGGTGACCTCGAGATCGCTGATGTTGATACCAGCCTGCACCGACGAGACGTCCATCGTGACGCTGACGATCGTTTCGCCAGGTTGCGGATCGATGAGCGCCATCTGTGAGGTGACCCGCACGCTGCGCTCGCCGGAGAGTTCGTTCCACACGGTGTCTTGACAGGCGAGCGGGCCGTCGATGACATTGACGTCATCTGGGAAGAACCCCGCTGACGATGCCGAGGCTGAGCCGACGGTGAGCGTGAGCACGCTCACCACCAGTGCAAGCACGAGAACGAGAACAGTTGCTGTCTTTTGAAGCGATCGCACGCCTGGTTTCCTTCGCCTTTGGCTACCTGCAGATGTGGTAGCGCTACCTGGGCGGATATGCACAGGAAAGTAAAGTCTGAACGTCGCGCGAGGAAAAGTGCAAATGGGCGCCGCGGTGACAGTGGTTTCGATGTCCCTACCGTGACAAGAAGTGTTCGATGCCTTGCACGGCCAGGTTGGTCTGTGTTTCATCGGTTTCGCGGAGGTGTCCGAGCGCGGTGATCGATACATTTCCGGCGATAATCGCGCCGATGTCGCTGTTGGGGTCGATCGGTTCGTCGCTGGGCTCGCCCCAGTTCATGTCGACGTGAAATGACCCCTCATGGCCGGGTTGTGCGCGCAAGTTGACCGACGACATCTTGCGAGGCGGAGCTACGCCGACGTAGGTGCGGGTAACTCCTTGCAGCTCATCGACCGGGCAGTTGGGAAGATTGATGTTGAGGACGGTGGCCTCTTCGGGCATGTTGGACACGAGGCTTCCGACGGCGGCTGCGGCGACCTCTGCTGCGGTGTCCCACTTCTGGTGCACCAACATTTCTTCGTACCCTTGTCCTTCGATTCCCCACGACTCGGTGGCTTGGCTGACCGCGACCCCAGAAACTCCGCCCATGCGGCCAGATAGTGTCGCGCCAATCGTGCCGGACATGTACACCGCCCGTCCGACGTTTGCGCCCGGGTTGATACCCGACACCACAAGGTCGAAGGTTTTGTCGAAGGCGCCGAGCCTGGCGATCATCACGCATAACGCTGGCGGTCCGCTCATCGACCACGCATCGTCGATGCCCTCGACATGGGCCTTGTGAACATCGGGGCGTGCCAAGTGCAATGCGCCAATTGAACAACCGGCGCCCGAATATTCTTTGTCTGGGGCAACGATGGTGATGTCGCCGTGAGGCTTCATGGCCCGAGCCAGAATGTGTAGGCCTATCGAGTCGATGCCGTCGTCGTTGGTCACCAAAATGTTCATGGATCGACCGTACCGCCGCGGCAGCCAATGACGGCTATCTGATGTGGGCTATCTCACCGAAGTAAGGTCTCGGCGTGATGCACACGTGGTTCATCGGGTGCTGACCAAGTGCTGCATGGCTGTGCGAAAGACCGACAGCTGAAAGACCGAAAGCCAACGACGTAGAGAGACGTAGAGAAGGAAGCGTGCCATGAAGGCTGCTGTGCTCAATCAGATCCCGGGCGAACTCGAGATCGAAGAGATCACTATCGACAAGCCCGCCCGCAGTGAGGTACTGATCCGGACAGTGAATGCCGGGTTGTGTCATAGCGACCTGCACTTCATGACCGGCGATTGGCAGATGCCACCGCCGCTGCTGATGGGCCACGAGGCGGCCGGCGTTGTCGAAGCGGTTGGCGAGGATGTCAGCTACGTCAAGCCCGGCGACCACGTCATCACCTGCCTGTCTGGGTTTTGTGGCACCTGCCGTTACTGCACCAACGGACAGTTGTCGTTGTGTCCCAACAAGCGAAAGCTGCAAGAACGATCGCAGCCCTCGCTTGTCAACCACGAAGGAACCGCGGTTACGCCGTTCACGGGGCTTGGCGCGTTCGCCGAACAGATGCTGGTGCACGAACACTTTGTCGTGAAGATTCGCGAGGACATGCCGCTCGATAAGGCGGCGCTGATTGGTTGTGGTGTCACCACTGGACTCGGCGCTGTGTTCCGCACCGCCAAAGTCGAGCCGGGTTCGACGGTCTGTGTGATCGGCGCTGGCGGTATCGGCATGTCGGCGGTGCAGGGTGCGCGCATTGCCGGAGCGGGCAAGATCATCGCGGTTGATCTTTCTGACACAAAGCTCGAACAGGCGCAGGCGCTCGGCGCTACCCATGTCGTCAATGCCAGCGAGGGCGACCCCGTTGGAGCGGTGCAGGAAATCACCGGCGGCGGTGTCGACTATTCGTTCGAAGCGATTGGTCTCAAGGCCACCGCCGAGCAGTCATTCAACATGTTGGCTCCGGGTGGTACGGCAACGGTGATCGGTATGATCCCGATCAACCAGAATCTCGAGATCCCCGGCTACCAACTTTTCCTCATGGAGAAGAAGCTGCAGGGTTCGATGATGGGCTCGAATCAGTTCCGCACCGACATGCCTCGGTTCATCGATCTGTATCTCGATGGTCGCCTCAAGCTCGACGAGATGGTGTCGCAACATATCCATCTCGAGCAGGTCAACGAAGGCTACGACGCCATGAAGCAAGGCGACACCATGCGAACAATCATCGACTTCGAGTAACCCCCACCTGCACCAAACCCCCACCTGCACCAAACCCCACCCCGAAATTTTGTTGTAGGGCGACACGGAGTGTCGCCCTACAACATCAGAACGGGAGGGCGATCACTCGAAGTGACGGTCTTCCCACCACGGGTACACGTCGGGCATATCGACGCTGGGTTTCATCGTGAACTCCGGCGCCCGCTTTTCGAGGAAACTGGTGACGCCTTCGCCGACGTCGGCGCCCTTGCCGAGCTCCCAGATCAGACGACTGTCGATCTTGTGCGCTTCCATTGGGTGGTCGGCGCCCAACATTCGCCAGAGCAGCTGACGGGTTGCGCTGATCGACACCGCCGAGGTGTTGTCGGCGATCTCGCGAGCGATCTCGATAGCCGCTGGCAGGAGATCGTCGGGTTCGTGCAGGCTACGAACCAAGCCACCGTCGAGAGCTTCCTGCGCAAGAAAGACTCGGCCGGAGAACGTCCACTCAAGTGCCTTGCTGACCCCGACGAGGCGCGGCAAGAACCAGCTCGAGCAGGCCTCGGGCACCAAACCCCGCCGGGCAAACACAAACCCGATCTTGGCGGTGTTCGACGCCAGGCGGATATCCATCGGCAACGTCATCGTCGCACCGATTCCGACGGCAGGGCCGTTGATTGCGCCGATGACCGGCTTCAACGATTCGAAGATGCGCAGGGTGGTGCGCCCGCCGCCGTCGCGAATCTTTTCAAGCTTGTCGGTAGGTCGAGGTGGGGTGGTTTCAGGCGTGGGTTCGAGCGACTCATAGTCGAAGGTGTTCGACCCGCTCGAAAGGTCGGCGCCGGCGCAAAAACCACGACCAGCGCCGGTGACGATAACCGCCCGAACGTCGTCGTTCGCATCGGTGTGATCGAACGCCGCGATGACCTCATGCATCATCGTGGCGGTGAACGCGTTGAGTTTGTCTGGACGGTTCAGCGTGAGTGTTGCGATTCCGTCGTCGACCGACAAGGTGATCTGGCTGAAGCTGGTGATGTCTGTTGGCATGCCGCAGCTTCGCGAATGCTTGTCAGTAATGCGAACTCATCGTCGGCATATCGAGAACCCGGTGGGAGCCGGCTAGTGGGCGATAAACCCGATACCTGCGTGCAGAGTGATCAGGTACACCACCGTGCCTGCGAGGCCGAGAACAGCCGCTTGTTTGCCAGACACGCCATTGGCGCCGGCGATGTTCATCGTGATGCCGTTAGGACGGAAAAAGATCAGCGCCGCCATGGCGTATTTGCGAAAGAGTTTTGTCTGGGAAAGTCGCTCGGTGAACCATTCGGGTAGGCGCTTTTTTCGCTGTAGGCGCTCGTGAATGCGCGGGCCGAGGACCTTGCCGACCGAGAAGTTGACCGGGTCCGCCACACAAAGTCGAAACGTGCCAACAAGAAGAAACATTGGCAACGACGTAACCGGAGCAGCGAGTGTGAGAAACAGCAGCCGAGGGCTGAATCCCACCAGGACGATCGGATGCTCCAGCAGTAAGGGCGTCATCGCGACGCCGATCCAAGAAATGGTGGTCAGGATCGACAAAAAGATCAGCTGTGTACGAATCAGCGTGCTGTCGTTGCGGACAACCCCGAGACCGTTGCGAACTCGATCGACGATAACCATCAACAAAGTGATCGTCGGGTTGTGCCATCTACCTAAGGGGTCGATGTCGAAGGTCAGAAAGATAGGTCGCCCGACCTAATCGGCAGGCGGCCGCTATTTTGCGTGTTCGGCGATAGGGAAAATAAGCGGAGCGTCGATTTGCGCCTCGATCGCTTCGGCGCGCACCTCGTCAGACATGGGTGTGTACGCCTCGGCCGCAGCGAGCACCGCCGGCAAAAGGCTGACGTCGCCGGGGGTGCAAAATCCGGTGACCCCTGGGGTCGATAGTGCGAACCGGATTCCTCGCTCGATCGCCCAAGGTTTCGTCCATGGCTCGTACCAGGTGAGCTCCGACTTTTCGGCGTCGCCCCAAGGCTTGCGAGCAACCGCCTTGATCGTCATGACTCCCACGTCGTGTTGGGCGGCATAGGCGAGCAGTTCTTCTGCGTCAGCCCGGTATTGCGAGTCGCCCCAGAGTCGCGGATAGACCGGGAAGAGAACAGTGTCGAGATTCCATCGACGTAGCGCCTCGAGTTGGGCCTTTGGCGTGCCCAGGTCGTGTCCGGTGATACCGACGAATCGGGTGAGCCCCTCGTCGCGTGCAGCCAACATTGTTTCGATAGCGTCGGACCGCCGGTCGAGTTCCTCGACCGAAACCACCCCATGAGCCTGGTAGAGATCGAGATGGTCGGTGCGAAGGCGTTCGAGAGTGGTTGCTAATTGTGCCTTGACGCCGTCGGGGTTCTTCCGCAACGTCTTGCCTGCGACGAACCAGTTGTCTCGCACCGGTTCGAGGATCGGCCCACAGACAACTTCGGCTTCGCCGTATTGCGGAGCCACGTCGAGATGGTTGATGCCGTGTTCGAACGCCAGCCTCCAACCCTCTTCGGCCAAGGCTTGATCGCCAGTCCAGAACGCTGCGCCGCCGAGAATCGCCACGCTCGAGTGATGTTCGGTTCGTCCAAGTCGCCGTGTCGCAAGTGTCATGGCGCAAACCTATCTCTCAATTCGCCGTAGCGCGGAGGACCGACAAAGGTAGCGGTATGAAGACGTTCTCGGGCCGCACGGCGGTCATCACCGGAGCAGGTAGCGGCATTGGTCGGGCGTTGGTTGACAATGCCGTCGGCAAGGGCATGACGGTGCTGGCGTGCGACATCGATGGCGCTTCTGCCGAGGAGACCGTCGCAGATCTGGGCAACGCAGCGACCTCGATGCAAGTGGACGTTGCCGATCAGTCCTCGGTCGATGCGTTGGCCGACGAGGCCTTCCGCCGACTCGGGCAAGTCGATCTGTTGATCAACAATGCCGGCGTCTTTCAGGGCGGTCTGTTGTGGGAGCGAAGTCTCGACGACTGGAAATGGGCGCTCGAGGTAAACCTGTGGGGCATTATCCATGCCGCCCGGTCGTTTGTGCCACGTATGATCGCTCAGAACACCGAAGCCCACATTGTCAACACGGCATCGGTTGCGGCCTTTGTGCACGGTCAGTATTCGAGCCCCTATGTGGTGTCGAAGTGCGCGGCGTTTTCGGTGAGCGAATGTCTGGCGCATGACCTTCGGTCAGAAGGCACAAAGGTTGGCGTATCGGTTCTGTGCCCGAGCGCAATCACCACGGGTATCGCCCGCACCGACCGGGTGCGGCCAGCCGAGTTGGGCACAACCAGCGGCGAGGATGCGACGTTCGTCGCCGATGCGCTCGATGCGATGTTGCAGGAAGGCATCAGCCCAGCCGAAGCAGCGCAGGCAACGTTTCAAGGCGTCAAGGCAGGCGACTTCTTGATCGCCACCAAGCCGAGTTACAAAGAACAACTACGGGTGCGATACGAGGCGTTAACCGAGCGTCAACTCCCAGAGACTGCCCCGGTCGACTAGCTGCTCGGGTAGGCCGTTGACCTAACGGGTGTCGATCAGCAGGCTCTGGTTGGCGTGCCCGATACGCCCGGTCTCGTCGAACAGTTCGGTGTTTGACTGGCCAATGCCGTGCGGTTCGACGTAACAGTGTGCATCGAGGCCGACCCATTCGCCGACCGGCATCCGACTGAGATGCACGGTGAGATCCGGGTTGATGAACAGCCAGTCTTCAAAGGTAAGCGGTGCGGAGATACCGTTGCCGAAGTCGGCTGCCGCGGCGACTCGGACCATTGGTGAGAGCGGGACATTTTCGAAGACCGGCACGGTGAGCCTGACCCATCCAAAGGCTGGTCCGAGGTCACCCCACTGACCGCTGGCGAATCGGTGTTCGGTGCTGTGTGAGTGATACCGGATGACCTCAGATGCTCCAATGGCGGTCGACTTGATCGACGCGGCGGGCTGGCGGGGTGGTGCGATGCGGGGGCCTTCGCGTTCGGCAAGGTTGTCGGGCAACGACATGTGGGCGGTACGTATCTGTGCGACCCGGGCCGTGGCCACCATGCGGTCGCCTGAGAAGAGGTGTGCATCGACGAGGCGGATCTTTCGACCATCGCGCACCACCACAACTTCTGGTCGCAGCGGCGCAAGCGGGACAGGCGCGAGAAGTTCGACGGTCATCCGGGTGGTTTGCAACGGAGCCGCTGCAGGTGGTCGGACGGTTTCACATAAATGTGCGAGTAGCGCCGATGCTGGTCCGCCGTGAAGCGCATCGTCGGCCCATGGTCCGCGGCTTGCCGCGGTTGGGGTGATGTAGTCGCCGTCTCGGATGAACAGGCTGGCGGGAAGTTCACTGGTCATAGCTGATACGGAAGCCCAGGTTGCCGGTGGAGCTGTCGGGGGTGTTTGAACTGCGGGCCGCGTTTCGGTAGCGGAAACAGTAGGAGGGGTTGCAAAGAAACGAGCCGCCGCGCATGACGCGAGCGGCGCCGGTTGCTGGGCCGATTGGATCGTCGAGTGCTTGGGGTTGGTGTTGTGGCGAGAACCAGTCGGCGCACCATTCCCAGACGTTGCCCACCATGTTGTAAAGGCCGTAGCCGTTCGGGGCGAACGTATCGACCGGGGCGGTGTCGTACCATCCGTCGGCCAGGGAGTTGCTCATCGGAAACTCTCCCTGCCAGACGTTGCATCGGTGCTCACCTCCAGGGGTCTCGTCGTCGCCCCAGGGGAATCGTTTTTGCTCGAGGCCGCCACGGGCGGCGTATTCCCATTCTGCTTCGGTGGGCAGGCGCCCGCCGGCCCAGTTGCAATAGGCAGCTGCGTCGAACCAGCTCACGTGCACAACCGGATGGTCACCGCGGTTCTCGACCGGCGAGTTGGGGCCGTGCGGGTTGCGCCAGCTGGCTCCGAATACCTGCCGCCACCACGGGGCGGATGCGACGCCTCGGGTGGGGGAGAAGTTCTCGGGCAGAAGGCCGGCAAACACAAACGACCAGCCGTCGGTCTCCGCGGTGGTGCGGTAGCCGGTGGCGTCGGCGAAGGCCGCAAAGTCGTCGTTGGTCACCGCTACCGGTGAGAGCGCAAACGCCGAAATCGCAACGTCTCGGATCGGTCCTTCGCCGTCACTTGGGTAGCCGACGTCGTCTTCGCCGCCCATCCGAAACCGGCCCCCAGGGATCGCGATCGCGTCGTTGTCTTGCGGAGTGATTGGCACAGGGCGCCAGCGTAGGTACAGAGTTGTGGAAAGAGCCAAACAGGGGGCCCGTGTCGTGACAGGTGAAAACGATATCTATTCGCCAGACGTGTATGTGGCGGGGCCGCCGCACGACGTCTTCGATCGACTCCGAGTCGAGCAACCGGTTTTCTGGCAGGAGATGCCCGATGGGTCGGGCTACTGGGCGCTGTTGCGCTACGCCGATGTTGTCGAAGCGTCTCGTCAGCCAGAGATCTATTCAGCGACGGCTGGCGGGGTTGTGCTTGAAGATCTCGACGAGCAGAGCCTGCAAGCGATGCGCGGCATGTTGTTGGCAATGGACCCTCCACGGCATGGCGCGCATCGCAAACCCCTTTCGCCGAGTTTCAAAGCGCGTGTCATTGGGCAGATGGAGGAGCGAATCCGAGATATTTGCAGAACGATTCTGGCCGACTCGGTCGACGGTGAAGAGCTCGATTTCGTGCACGACGTGACGGCACGGCTGCCTTCGCAGGTGATGGGCGAGCTGATGGGTTTGCCTGAGGGCGACTGGATGAAGGTGCATCACATGGCCGAACGCAACACCAGCGGCCAGGACCCCGACATCGCTGGTGAGGACGATGGGCAGCCGAGCGCGAGTATGCAGATGATGCAGTACGCGATGGGGTTCGCCGCTTCTCGGCGCGACCAGCCGCCTACCGATGACATCACCACGGTGTTGCTCGAGTCGCCGATCGCCGACGGAACTCCCGACGGGCATCTGATGAGTGATCTCGAGTTTGGCATGTTCTTCGTGCAGCTCGTGACGGCGGGCAACGACACAACCAAGACCATGTTGGCGAGTGGATTGCTGGCGTTGCTCGACCATCCCGAGCAACTGGGAGCCGTCCGGTCCAGCTCCGCGCTGTTGCCCGGTGCGGTCGAGGAGATTCTTCGTTGGGCGAACCCGTTGCATTACTTCCGACGCACCGTTGTTGCCGACACTGTTCTGGGCGGTCAGGCAATGAAGGCCGGCGACAAAGTCGGGATGATCTATACCGCGGCGAACCGCGATCCGGAGGTGTTCGATCGCCCCCACGATTTCGACATCACGCGGTCGCCTAACCCACACTTGTCGTTCGGCATCGGCGGTCACTTCTGTCTGGGCGCTCACCTCGCCAGGCTTGAGGGGCGGGTGTTCTTCGAGGAACTACTTTCTACCTTTGGACACATTGAGCAACGCGGCGAACCAGTGCGGGTGAGAAGCAACCTCAACAACAGTCTGAAGAAGCTGCCAGTTGCGCTGAGTCGCAAGTAGCCGCTGAGTCGCAAGTAAGATCGCGCGATGGCTACTGAACTTGATTTCTGGGTTGACCCCATTTGACCGTGGTGCTGGGTGACGGCCAGGTGGGTCGTCGATATCGCCGAAGAACGCGATCTTCACATCACGTGGAAATCGATCAGCTTGTTGTTGAAGAACAAGCCCGAGCCCGACAGCGACTATTTCGCTCCGGTACAAAAAACGCACAATATGTTGCGGGTGATGGAGTCGGTGCGAGCCGCCGAAGGTGAGGGACCAATCAAGGACCTCTACTTCGAACTCGGCGCTCGGATTCATCACGACCGCGAACTTGATTTCTCGATGGCCGACGTTTTGACGTCTGTGGGCCTCGATCCGGTACACGCTGCGGCGGTCGACGACGACTCTTTCGATGCCGCAATCCAGGCCGCAATGGACGATGGACTGGGCCTCACCGGCGACGATGTGGGTACACCGATCATCGCCAAGATCAACAGCGTCGGGAAACGGGTTGCGTACTTTGGCCCAGTCATCACCAGGGTGCCCGAAGGCGACAGCGCACTGAAGCTCTGGGATGGTCTCGACGCGCTTATGGATGTTGAGGGTTTCTGGGAACTGAAACGCACCCGCACCGAGGGTCCTGAATTCGGGGAGCGACCCTGAAGACGCCACGATCCGTGTCAGTCTTCGAATTGGTGGGCGGCACCCCCTGGTTCGAAGGCCTGATCGACAGGTTCTACGACGCCGTCGATACCGACCCTGTGCTGCGTCCGCTGTATCCCGAAGACCTCACCGAGTCGCGTTTGCACATGGTGCTGTTTCTGCAGCAGTACTGGGGAGGTCCGAGCACCTACAGCGACGACCGTGGCCATCCGCGGTTGCGCATGCGCCATGCGCCTTTTGTGATTCGTGAACCCGAGAAGGATGCCTGGCTGCGTCACATGGTCGATGCAGTGAAAGGTGGCGATCTTGCGCCCGACCTCGAAGCCGAGATGCTCGCCTACTTTGCGCAGGCGAGCACGCACATGATCAACGCCGAGTAGTCGTTGCCGGCGAGAAGGCTGATCTTCTCAGCTTTTCTCTTCCCAACTCTTGACTGGTATCGGTTCGCCGAGCCAAGGATGGCGCTGCGGCATGCCGCCGCCGGGGCCGCCGCCGAACTGATCGAAGAAACTCGTCCACGTCGGCTTTTGTTTGCGGCGCTTTTCACGTTCGGCCGCTCGGCGTTCGCGGCTTGCGCCACTGAGCACGAACCACCCGATCAGGATTGTCCAGAGGCCGGTGCCGACGCCGCTGAGCAGTTGGGCGATGCCGAGACCGACGCCGAGCCAGCCGAGGCCGTTGCCGATCTTCGCCGCCGAGATGGTGGCGTTGAGCCGGTCGCCGTCGCGGTGCCAGAGGTACGACTGGAGGATGCGGCCGCCGTCGAGTGGTAACGCTGGGATGAGGTTGAACACGGCGAGGCCGAGGTTGACGACGCCCAGGTAGCCGGCCAGAGCCACAAGCAGCGACGACGTGCCCGCTGCGCTGAGGACAAAGGCGCTAAGCGCTCCTCCTGCAGCCAAAGCGAGGCTTACTGCGGGGCCGGCGGCGGCGATGCGAAACGCGTCGCCAGCGGAGGACGCTTCGGATTTGAGCCGTGCGACTCCACCCAAGAGCCAAAGTGTGATGCCGTCGACTTCCACGCCCGCACGCTGCGCCGCGAACGCATGACCAAGTTCGTGCAGGCCGATAGAAATGAATAGCCCAACCACCGCCGCGGTGGCGGCCAGGATGTAGGCCGTCGGCCCGTAGCCCGGAACCAGCTGTGGCAGAAAGCCTCCGGCGATGTTGGTTGCCGCAAAGATGCCAAAGACCAGCAGGCTCCAGTGAAACCCGAGGGTCATGCCTCGTATTCGTCCGAGGGAGAATGTGTCGTTGGAGGTGGATCGCACCGTCCTGCCTTTCGTGTTGGGCTTTCGCATGGTGCGAAAGCCCCTATCGACAGTCCTAGTGCGGTCTCTCCCGACCTCATCGGCCCGCTTCGAGCATCTCCAGGAGGGGTTGAAGATGCTCAGAAGCCGGCCTGATGGGTCTCATGGTGCCGGAGCTACAAGCCCGTGTTGACGACACCACAATCGTGAGGGGTACTCCCCGCAACGTTCTGATTTTTGCTTGTTTTGAGTATTCGTTCTTAGGTTCAACCGGTGGGAGGTCGACGCTATTCCCACTGACGCTATGGACCTCTCGTCGTATGAACCAGTAACCGGAGTATGTGCGACCGGTTGTAAAGACGCTGTAAGCGTGATCGCTTGGCGCGGCAGTTCACCAACTCTTCACCTGACCGGTCTGCGCCGGACAATCGTCGTTTTTACGATGTTGATCACCGACGAGCTCACACTAGGAACAGGAAACTCTTGCTTATGACCATCTCTGTATTTGTGCTCGACACTTCAGTTCTGCTTGCCGAACCGGGCGCTCTCGGAGCCTTTGGGCGGCACGAGGTCGTGCTGCCGATCGTGGTGATCAACGAGCTCGAAGCGAAACGAAACCACCCGGAGCTGGGTTGGGCTGCGCGTACCGTGCTGCGCGAGTTGGAGCGGATTCGAACCGAGGACGGCAACCTTCTTGAGGGAGCTCCCGTCACTGCCGAAGGTGGCACGGTTCGCATCGAGTTCAATCATCGTGACGGTGCCGGAATGCCTGAGTCGTTGATCGATGGGTCAAACGATTCTCGCATTCTTTCGGTCGCGAAAGCGCTGTCGATGGAGGGCCGCCATGTGGTGTTGCTTTCAAAGGATCTGCCGCTGCGGCTCAAGGCGTCGTTGCTTGATCTCGACACCGACGAGTACCGCGGCGAAGTGCTTCGAGAACCCGACTGGACCGGCGTCGAGCGCGTAGCGGTTACCTCTGATGTCATCGATGAACTCTACGAAAACGGAGAGGTGCGACTCGACGGCCCGCATCCAACCAACGGTGGCATCATTCTTGAGGCTGGCGCGTCGCAATCGGCTCTCGCTCGAGTTCGCAGCGACGGATGGGCGCAGAAAATTCACGCCGAGCGCGAAGTATTCGGCGTGCGTGGTCGCAGCAGTGAGCAGCGCTTCGCGCTCGAACTTCTGGCTGACCCGTCGGTTGGTATCGTGAGTCTCGGTGGCAAAGCCGGAACCGGTAAGTCGATCCTTGCAATTGCCGCTGGGCTCGACGCGGTGCTCGAACAACAGCTTCAGCGGCGGGTGCTTGTCTTCCGGCCGTTGTACGCGGTCGGTGGACAGGATCTTGGTTATCTGCCGGGAGATTCTGATGAGAAGATGTCTCCTTGGGGTGACGCTGTTGGCGATGCGCTTGATGCGATTGCGTCGCCCAATGTCATCGACGAGATTCGAGAACGCGATCTGATTGAGGTTCTGCCCCTAACCCACATAAGAGGTCGGACGCTGACCGACAGCTTTATCATCATCGACGAGGCGCAGAACCTTGAGCGGTCCGTGCTTCTCACGGCGCTGAGTCGGGTTGGCGAGGGCAGCAAGGTGGTATTGACCCACGATGTTGCACAGCGCGACAACCTTCGCGTCGGTCGAGACGACGGCATCTTGTCGGTGGTGACCGCACTCAGGGGGCACGGATTGTTTGGCCATGTCACGCTTCAACGGTCGGAGAGAAGTGCGGTTGCTGCGTTGGTGACGGATCTTCTTGACGGGACTCACCAGCAGCCGCCTTTACGCAAGGTGTCCTAGCCGCGTCGTCAGGCTGTTTTGCGTTGCGGCCGACTCCTGGTCGAACGTGGTGGATGGATTCGAGAAATCGTCAACTTGTTGGCCTCGTGATCGCCGACCCGCCGTCGGCTTGGAAGGCGGCAGGATTCACGATTGTCGACGATGCTGTTGTGCTTTCGGGAGTTCGACTTCACCTTGTCGATGACGCCGATGCCTCTGGGATTGCTGCGTGGGATATCGACGGGCTCGCAAACGACGTCGACGGACTTTCGTGTCGCTCTGTGCAGCCCGCTGGCAGCCAACGCGCCGAAGGTGCGAACGACCTAGGGCACCCGAACGGTGTCACCGGCATCGACCACCTTGTTGTTGCGACGCCGAATTTGCCTCGCACGATTGCTGCGTTGAACAAAGCAGGGTTCGAAGAGCGTCGCACGCGAACCTTTGAGATTGCCGGCGTGCAGCGCCAGCAAACGTTTTTCTGGGCTGGTTCGGTCATCATCGAACTCATTGGTGAGGTGGGCGAGCAGGGGAGTGGACCCGCGGCGTTCTGGGGCTTGGCCTTTACTGCCGACGATCTTGACGGCACTGCTGAGTTCCTCGGTGATTTGGTCTCCCCGCCGAAGGCTGCGGTGCAGCGAGGTCGCCGGATAGCGACACTTCGCACCGGCGATCTCGGCATCTCGCTACCTGTCGCGATTATGACGCCCCATGTGGCAAAAAGGGCGGAGTAGCAGCCGTTTTGGCAAAGGAATCCGACGCCCAGTTTCGGCAAAATCCGAAATGGTTGCCCTTGATCATCAAAGGTTTGATTATCTAGCCTTGTTTCTTTTCCGGTGATGTGGCTAATGTCTCACCGGTCCGGCTACGGTCGGTGTCGACGTGTAAACGTTATGTGAATTCTGAGCCGGGGTGGCTCGTTTACTAGGGGGAAAATGTCGATCGCAGAAGAACAAGTCCGTACCCCGAGCGTTGGTTCGGGTGCTGCCACGGTCGCATCGCTTGCCAAAGGCTGGGCCGACCGTTCGCCAAAAAATATTGCGATGCGCGAAAAGGACTTTGGCATCTGGCTTGAATACGACTGGGCCGAGACTTGGGACCTCATCGAGACCGCGGCACACGGCCTACTGGCACTTGGCATCGACGTCGGCGACCGCGTTTCCATCCACGCCGAAGATCGGCCCGAGTGGATCATTCTCGATCTGGCGACCGTCGCCGTTCGCGGCATAACCGTTGGCCTCTACCCCACGAACCCTGCAGCCGAGGTCGAGTACCTCCTCAAAGACTCAGCCTCCAAAGTTCATCTCGGCGAAGACCAGGAACAAGTCGACAAGGTCTTCGAGATCGACCCCAACGAGATCTCGGCGATGCAGACCATCATCTATGTCGAACCTCGTGGTTTCGCTGGCGCCGACGACAAGCGACTGCTCTTTTGGGACAACTTCCTCGACCTGGGTCGCGAGCACCGTAAGAACAATCCTGGCGCAGTGGCCCAACGTATGGCTGAAGCCGAAGACGGCGATGTCATGACGTTGGTCTACACCTCGGGAACAACCGGTCCGCCCAAGGGCGCCATGCTCACCAACAAGAACTCGTTGTTCGCGATGGAAAAGATTATCGAACAACAAGACGCGTACCCCGATGGCAAGGCGCCGAACGAGAGCGACCAGATCCTCACCTATCTTCCTCTTTGCCACGTTGCAGAACGAATCTTCTCGACCTGGACGATGCTGGCGGGTGGGCCGACGCTGAACTTTGCTGAGTCGATCGAAACGGTTCCCGCCAACCTTCGCGAGATCCAGCCAACCTTGTTCTTTGCTGTCCCGCGCATCTGGGAGCGCCTGCACGCTGGCCTCATCATCCGCAGCGGCGACTCCTCACCGTTCAAAAAAATCTGGCTTAATGCCGGCATGAAGGCGGCCAGCTCCATAGGCAAGGCCAAGGTGGCCAACGGTGGCAACCACACCGCCAAGAGTCGACTTCTCCACGCCATCTTCTATCCGCTGATCTTTCGGGCGATGCAAGAAAAGGTCGGCCTCCGTCACTGCCGCCGGGCAGCTTCGGGCGCAGCGCCTATCGCCCCCGAGGTGCTTGAGTTCTTCATGGGCATCGGCATCGAGGTCTACGAGTTGTACGGCATGACCGAGAACTCGGCGGTCGCCACCTGCAACTTCCCCGGGCGCCTCAAGCTCGGCACGGTCGGCGAGGCCTACAGCGGCATTGGTCTTCGTATCGATGAAGAGACTGGCGAAATTCAAACCGCGCACGATGGCGTATTTGCCGGCTACTGGAACAAGCCCGAAAAGACCGCCGAAACCATGACCGACGATGGTTGGCTTCGCACCGGCGACGTCGGCGAATGGGTCGATGGCACCCACGTCAAAATTGTCGACCGGATGAAAGACATCATCATCACCTCGGGCGGAAAGAACATTTCGCCAAGCGAGATCGAAAATACGCTCAAAGCCTCGCCGTTTGTGAAAGAGGCCATGGTGGTCGGCGACGGTCGCAAATACCTCACTGCGCTCATCGGCATCGAACTCGACACCGTTGGCGACTGGGCACTACGCCAAGATCTTTCCTACACCACATACCGCGACCTCACAGGCAAAGAAGAGGTCGTCGCCCTTGTGCAGGGAATCGTCGATGACTGCAACGAAAAGTTTGCCCGGGTCGAGGGACTCAAAAAGTTCCGGCTCATTCCCAAAGAGCTCGACCACGAAGACGGCGAGCTCACCGCAACGCAGAAACTCAAGCGATCGGCCATGATCGATCACTTCGGCGAACTCGTGGAGTCGATGTACTAATGGAAGACCTGTTACTACTCGCTCAGGCGAGCGCGTCCACAACGTTTATCCAAACGTTGATAAAGGCTCTTGCCTTGGGCTCGGTCTACATCATGATGGGCCTCGGTTTCGTCATCATTTTCAAGGGCACGCAGGTGTTGAACTTCGCCGCCAGTGCGCTCTCGATGGCCGGCGCCATGTTCATGTCGATTCTTATCGCCGATGGCGGAATCCCCTTCCTGCCGTTCGACAACCCGCTGGCACCAGGCGATGGTGAAACCGCCGGGATCCCGCTTTGGCTCCTCACGATTGCCATCACCATGGTGCTCGCTGCGCTCTTTGGTCTGGTCATCGAACGCCTCGCTATTCGGCCCATGATCGGCCAACCGCTCTTCGCTATGGCGGTCATCACCCTCGGTGTCGAAATCGCGATCCGCCCGTTCAACATCGATGCCACCGCGCTCGAAGGCCGCTCGCTGGGCGTGCCGTGGGGCGCAGAAAGTTGGAGCCTCGGCGATGCGCTGGTCCCCAAGTCGTATGTGGCAGCGATCATCATGGCGCTCATTGCCGGTGCCATCGTTATCGTGTTCTACCGGTCGCGTTTCGGTGTAGCTATGCGAGCGGTCGCGTTCGACCAAGAGGCGGCAATGGCCCAAGGCATCAACGTGGCGCGAGTGTTCCAGATTGCCTGGGCACTGGGTGTTGCGTTGGCGGCACTTGCCGGCATCGCGTACGGCATGGCGCCGTTCCCTCCAGGCGGAAGTGTTAGCCAGGAGATTCACCCGGTCCTCGCGTTCCGGGTTCTCCCGGTCATTGTGCTCGGCGGTCTCGACTCGGTCCTTGGCGTGTTGTTCGGCGGATTCGCCATCGCACTGGCCGAGGTCTTCGCCGGCCAATATCTCTCGCAGTACGGCAGCACCCTCGGTCCTGGTTATTCAACCATCGTGCCGTATGTGGTGATGCTTATCGTTCTTGTCGTCAGACCCTTCGGCCTGTTCGGCACACCAGAGATCCGGAGGGTCTGACCCATGGCTTATAGACGACCTCTCCTGCGCACCGCGTACGAACAAGATGCGGCCATCTTGCCCACATGGTTTCAGCGGGTAGCGTTTTTCTTGCTGGTGTTCACCTTCGGCCTCGCTGCTTTGGGTGCGCCGTTCTTGTCGGGTATCCCAAGCTTTTTCCTTGGCAATACTTGGATTAACCCGATAACCAACATGTTGCCCTTAGGCATCGCGGCTCTCGGCTTCATGATCTTGGTGGGCGTTACCGGCCAGGTATCGATCGGCCATGCGTTCTTCATGGGCGTTGGCGCCTACGTTGCGGTATCGCTTGGAGGTACCGGCGACGGTGGGTGGAAGGCGTGCGTGCCGTTCCACGACGAAGTTGGCTTGCTCGAAACAGCAGGTCAGTGTGGCATGGGCTTGCCGATGTGGATTTGGCTACCTGCTGCCGGCATCGGCGCAACCCTTATGGGTATCTTGGTGTCGCCCGCAGCGGTCAAGGTTCGTGGCTTGTATCTCGCCATTGCGACCATCGGCTTGATCTTCATCGGGTTGCACCTCGGACGAATGCTTCCCGAGTACGCAGGCGACTTCGAGTCTGGCCGCAAGTGGCCCAAGCTGCAGTTTAAGTTCTGGCAGGAGGAGACGCCGCTGGTCGATATGACCTCCGACGGCAAGTGGTTCGGACTGATCCATCTCACCGAAGAACAAAAGCAGTTCTTCTTCCTCTTTACCTTGCTGCTGATCTTCGGCGTTATCACGAAGAACATCGTGCGAAGCCGCACGGGTCGCGCCCTGCAAGCCATTCGCGACCGCGATATCGCCGCTGAGGTTATGGGTGTTCCCGAGTTCAAGTACAAGCTCATCGGTTTCGCCATCAGCTCGTTCTATGCGGGCATTGGCGGCGCACTCTTTGCGAGCTACAACGGTCGGGTTGCCCCGATCCAGTGGTCGCTGTTCCTGTCGGTTGACTTCATTGCCATCTTGCTCATTGGGGGCGCCGGTACTATCGCCGGCACCATGTTGGGTTTGATCTTTGTCGAACTCACGCCGGAAGTCGTCAAAAAGTTCACCGAATGGTTGGGCGATCAGGTCGGTGGCGGCGGTTTGGTTGGCTGGTTTGCCGATGTGCTACTCACCCAAGGACCAGGCGATTTCGGCCCGATTTCGCTCACCCCGGCGGCGCCCGGCTGGCCAATGTCGGTGTTCCTGTGGAACTTCGTGATCTTCGGCGTGCTGATCGTTGTCTTTATGATCTTCGAACCCCAAGGTCTGTACGGCATTTGGGTTCGTATCCGTAACTATTGGAAGGGATGGCCCTTCAGCTATTAGGCCGTCTCACAACATTTTTCCAGGGTGACCTGTTCGGAACGTATCGAGCAGTGATACTTGGTCGGGCACATGCCCAAAGATCTCGGGGCCTCCGGCTCCGTGAAAATTACCGGTGCTCTTGAGTACCAAAAGCTCCCAGGAGGGGAATATGAAACGAATGCGATGGTTGATAGCGCTAGTAGCGGTCTTCAGTCTCTTCGCCGCAGCATGCGGAAGTGACGGTGACAGTTCGAGCGACGGCGGCGGCGATGGTGGCGATACCACCGACGACACGTCCAGTAGCGGTGACGATGGTGACGACGGTGCTATGGAAGAGGGTGGCGAGGTTGCCACCGACTTCGGTGTCGACGCTGAAAACAAGGTCATTCGCGTTGGCGTAAACGGCGACCTCACCGGTCCATTCGCTGCGTTGGTCAACGAAATCGTGACTGGCCAGGAAGTCTACTGGGAAGTCTTTAACGAGAACGGTGGCTACAAAGGCTGGACGGTTGAGATGGAAACCCTCGACTCCGGTTATGCAACCGACGTTGGCATCCAGAACTACGAGACCCTGGCGCAGGAAAGCGAAGAGGGCGTTCTTATGATCACCGAGAACACCGGTTCGCCAATTACTGCAGCGATCGCTGAAGATGCAGCCGACGACAACATGCTTGTCATCCCTCTCAGTTGGGCATCGCTGTGGCCAGACCCCGAGTTTGGTGCGACGATTCTCGAGAAGCAGGCAACGTACTGCGTCGAGTCCATCAATGGTGTTGAGTGGCTGTCGACGCAGGTCGATGACCCGAAGCTTGCCATCCTTGGCCGCCCAGGTGAGTACGGCGAAGACGGCTCCGCAGGCGCCAAGATCGCTGCAGAAGAACTCGGCATCGAAATTGTGTACGACGGAACTGGCGCAGTTGCCGGCGACGACCGCACCGGTGTGATCGCAGAGCTCACCGGCTCGGGTGCCAACATCGTGTGGACCACGCTCACCCCAGGTGAGCTTCTCGACATCTTCGGCAACGCAGTATCGCAGGGCTTCGAAGCTACCTGGTCGGGTAACACCCCGTCCTTCAGCTATCCCGTCATGATGCCGTCGGACTTCGCGGCAGAGTTCGATAAGTACTACTTCCAGTCAGCCTTCAACGCTCCGTGGGGTGCCCCCGGCACCGAGGTAATCGTTGAGGAAATGACGGCTCGTCGTCCTGACCTCAACATCTCCGATGGTTACACCGTTGGTTGGATTGAAGGAATCATGGCCGAGACGCTGATCACCGCAGCGATCGACGCTGGCGACATGACCCGCGAAAACATGGTGGCTCTTGCCACCTCCGGCCTTGAGGTCGACTTCATGGGTCTGTCGGCTCCGCAGAGTTGGCCGAACGACTACAACGACGCACTCGTGCGTTCGACCTGGATCTTTGATGTCGACGCCGAGGCGTTCAACATCATTCCCATGGGCGAAGCCACCCCGGAGAACCCCGGTTCTTCTGGCCTTATCCCGCTCGAGCAGGACTACATCGGCACTGTCGCCGCTGACTACGTGTTCGACGGACCTTGCATTGAGCCAAGTAGCTAAATCTGCTGCTTGGCTATTGCTATAGCCAACGCTGTTGATGGTGCCTGCTTCGTCCGCCCTGGGCGGGCGGGGCAGGCACCGCACAGTTTGAAGTACTACCGCACTAACCATTTGGGGGAACCGTGCTCGAAGTTGCGAATCTTGAGGTTGTCTACAACGAGGTCATCCTCGTGTTGCGCGGCCTTTCGATCGAAGTGCCCGAGGGCGACATTGTTGCGCTGCTCGGCTCGAATGGTGCGGGTAAGACCACAACGTCGCGAGCTATCACCGGCTTGTTGGATGTCCATGATGGTGCTGCCACCAAGGGAACCGTGACCTGGAAGGGTCGCGACATCTCCAAGGACAAGCCGTCGGCCATCGTGAACAACGGCATCTCTCAGGTGATGGAAGGGCGGCGAATCTTCGCTGAGCTCACCATCGACGAGAACCTGGCCACCGGCGCATTCACCAACCGGGCCAACGAGAAGAAGAACTACGACCGCATCATGGCGTTGTTCCCCGTGCTGCTTGAACGTCACGATCAAACAGCCGGCTACCTCTCCGGCGGCGAGCAGCAGATGCTGGCAATCGGGCGAGCAATGATGGCCGAGCCCGAGCTCCTCATTCTCGATGAGCCTTCGCTTGGTTTGGCACCGCTGCTTGTGCAGCAAGTCCGTGACGTCATCCTCGAGATCAATGCAGAAGGCACCTCGGTGCTGTTGATCGAACAGAACGCAGCGATGGCGCTGTCCATCGCCAACACCGGTTACATCATGGAAACCGGCAAGATCGTGATGGATGGCGACGCCGAGAAACTTCGCAATGATGAAGACGTGCAGGAGTTCTACCTTGGCCTGCACACCGACGAGTCCGGCGAACGCAAGAGTTTCCGCGACGTGAAGCACTACAAGCGCCGCAAGCGCTGGTTGTCTTAGGAGACGACGCTCATCATGACTACTCTTCTCGACGTACAAGACATCACACTGCGCTTTGGCGGAGTCACTGCTATCAATAGTGTGGGCTTCGATGTGCAAGAGGGCGAACTGTTCTCGATCATCGGACCAAACGGCGCAGGAAAGACCTCGATCTTCAACACGATCTCCCAGGTGTATCGCCCGCAAGAGGGTGACATCAAGTGGAAGGGCGAGTCGATTATGGGGCAACGCCCCGACAAGGTCGCCGAGCTCGGCATTGCTCGTACCTTTCAAAACATCGAGCTTTTCCCGCAGATGACGGTTATCGATAACCTTCTTCTCGGTCGCCACATCCGCATGAAGAGCTCGTGGCTTGCCGGCGCGATGTGGTTTGGCGCGGCGAAGAAGGAAGAGATGGCAAACCGCCGTCGCGTCGAAGACATCGTCGACTTTCTCGAAATCGAAAGCTGGCGCAAGTCGCCGGTTGCACTGTTGCCGTACGGCATCCAAAAGCGCGTTGAGCTCGGCCGGGCCTTGGCGATGGAACCCGAACTGCTGCTTCTCGATGAGCCAGTAGCTGGCATGAACCAGGAAGAGACCGAGGATATGGCCCGGTTCATCCTCGACATTCGTCACGAGTTGGGTATCGCCATGATCATGGTCGAGCACGACATGGGCTTGGTCATGGACATCGCCGATCGGGTAATGGTGCTCGACTTCGGTCAACGCATAGCGATCGGTACCCCCGATGTCGTGCAAAAAGACCCTGCAGTAATCGCCGCGTACCTAGGCTCCGAGTTCGCCTAACCCCAAGCCCGCCCACCACTTCGGAATCTCGTGACACACGGCGACAATTTTTGTCGCCTAGTGTCACGAGTTTTTGGGTTTTGCGGGCATCTGGGGTTGGAGCGCTTGGGGATTCGCTAGAAATGTCACACTTGCTATCTAAGGTCTGACGAACTTCCTCCTTACATCTACCGACCCCTTTGTTGGGGCGGATTGAGGAGGAATGTGGTGGAACCCACAACCGACGATCTTTTTGCTTGTCAGTACGGTCTCGTAAGTCGCGCGCAGGCAGCTGACCGTGGACTCAGCGCCCGGCAGATGCGTTACCGGGTTGCGACCGGAGTCTGGGCCGAGGATCTTCCCAGCGTGTTTCGACATCCGGCAGCGCCGCCGTCATGGGAGCAGCAGTTGTTGGCGGTGGTTCTCTCGAGCGGGGGCATAGCCTCGCATCGAGCGGCGGCCGCTCTCTGGCATCTCGAGCTCTATACGGCTCCTTGTCCCGAGGTGAGTATCCCGCATGGCCGGCGGTTTCGGTACGAGCAGGCGATAGTGCATCACTCAACGCAGTGGGAACGCCGCGACGCCGACGTCCGGCGGGGCATTGCATGTACCGGCGTTGACCGTACGTTGCTTGACTGCGGCGCAGTGATGTCGGTGCGAACATTGGAGAGGCTGTGCGAGTCAGCGATACGTCAACGGCACACCACGTGGCCGAGTCTGCTGCACTGCCTCATGCGGCATTCGGTGCAGGGCCGAACGGGCTGTGGCAATCTCCGGAAGCTTCTGGAGCGTCGGCTCGGCGACCAAACGGTGCCGCTGTCGGACTTCTCACGGCTTGTGGCAAATTTGCTGGTAGAGGCGGGTATACCCCGACCGGTTTTGGAGTTTCGGATCGTCGATCAAGCGGGTCGACTCGTTCTTCAGAGCGACTTGGCTTGGCCGCTGCACAAGAAGGCATGGGAGCTCGATGGTCTGGCGTTCCACTTTGGCCGCACCGACATCGAGCGCGACAAGCGAAAACGAAACAGGGCCAAGGCACTCGGTTGGAACATCCAAGAGATCTTGTGGTCGATGTACGTCGACCAACCCAAACAACTCGTCGCAATGGCCCGAGCATTCCTCGCCTCCTAGACCGCAATCTCGTGACACCAGGCGACAAATACTGTCGCCTGGTGTCACGAGTTTTGGGGGGTGTGCGGTATTTGGAGGTGGTGCGGGTTGGCGGGGTAGGGGTTGTGTGGGTTTGACTGAGTACCTCATGAGCAACGACTTCTATGCCACGCTTTCTGCCGATTCACTTGCCGGGGTCGCTCCTTCTGCCGAGCTTTGCGAACAGCTCCTCACCGACCCCGAGATCGAGCTTCTCCCGCTTCTGAATGCTGCGTTCACCGTAAGGAAAGCGCATTGGGGAAAGACCGTCCAGGTGCACATCCTCAACAACGCTGCCAACGGCAAATGCCCCGAAGATTGCTCGTACTGCACCCAGGCGAAGACCAGCGATGTCGACATCGAGGAATACCCGATGAAAAGCACCGAGGAGATTCTTGCTGAGGCCAAGCGGGCCTATGAAAACGGCGCTTTTCGCTATTGCATGGTCTTCTCGGGTCGCGGTCCGTCGAAAGGGCGAGCAGAGCAGCTAGCCGCGCTGGTACGAGAAATTAAGGACAACTACCCCCTCGAGGTTTGTGTGTCAGCCGGGCTGCTCGACGACGACAAGGCGAAGGTGCTTGCCGATGCCGGCCTTGATCGGCTCAACCACAATCTCAACACCTCCGAAGAACACTACGCCGACATCTGCACCACCCATACCTATCGTGACCGGCTCGAAACACTTCGGGCGGCCAAGCGCAATGGCCTCGAAACCTGCTCGGGTCTTATCGCCGGGATGGGTGAGCCCGCATCGGACCTCGTGGAGATCGCAACAACGCTACGCGAACTTGGTGCCGAGTCGATTCCGGTCAACTTTCTTTTGCCCTTTGAGGGCAATGAGTTGGTCGAGTCGACGGGGCTTTCACCCGAGTACTGCCTGCGTGTGTTGTGCATGTTTCGCTTTATGAACCCCACTGCGGAAATCCGATGCGCCGCCGGGCGAGAGTTCCACCTTCGTTCCCTTGAGGTCATGTCGCTTTATGCAGCCAACTCGTTGTTCCTCGATGGCTATCTCAACGCCAAAGGAGCGGCCTCAAACCGGACCTATCAGATGATTACCGATGCCGGTTTTGAGATTGTGAGTGACTTCTCGGCCGAATCGTTGCTGCTCGATGCCGAGGCGCAGCCGTCCGCCAACGAACAACCGGTGGATATCGGCGGATCACCAGCGTTGAAAACGATCACTGACCTCCGTCCAACCCGGTAGACCGAGAATCTCGTGACACGAGGCGACAAGAATTGTCGCCGGGTGTCACGAGATCCTGGGGTTAGTCACGGGGGGAGCGGGGGGTTTCTAGGAGGCGGCCGCAGAGTTTTATGAGGGTGGTGACTTCTGACTGGTTGAGGTTGCCAAACAGTTCGGAACATCGTTTGTTATCGAGCCCATAGGCCTCGATGAGGCGTTGTTGGCCCTCGTCGGTGAGCCGAGTGGTGACCAATCTTCGGTCGGCTGACTCGCGACTTCGGGTGATGAGACCATCGCCCTCAAGGGTATTCAGTACGCTCGAAACGGCGGCACGGGACAAGCCGGAATAGAGCGCAATGTCGCGAGGTTCGAGCTCGCCCTCGACCCAGATGGTGAACATGACCCGAAAGCCTGCGTAGCTCCAACCTGCCGGACGATGCACTGCAGCTTCGACATCTTGGATAATGCGGGTAGCGAGGCGAACAATGGTTGCGGTGGCAGCGAACGCGTCGAGGTCGACATCGGGTACGTCCCTACTGACGATGTCGAGCGAAGCTCGCTCAAACTTTCGTGATCGAGAGACTTCAGCCATTGGTCGGATTGGTCTTCGTAGGCGCCGTTGGCGATGCAGCTTTGAGGCCCAGGGTTTTGCCGCGGAAGATTGCGATGACTTCGCCGTGCGCGGTTTTGATCGTGACATCATGCACAGCGTTTCGAGCCGCTAGCACCGTGGTGCCAACGGCGTGCAGCGTCGTGCCCGAGAACGCCGGGGCGACAAAATCGATCGACGCCGCGGTCGCGACAGACGTGGTGGTGCCGGCGTTACTGAGGTACGACATCGCCGTGTCGGCGAGATGAAAGAGGGCGCCTCCGTGACAGGTTCCTCCAAAGTTGAGCATGTCGTCGCGAACGGTCATCCGCAGCTCAACACCGCTGGCGTCCGCCGACACTAACGTGATGCCCAACGTGGAAGCTGCCGCATCGGCACCGTGGAGTTGCTCGGCTGTTCGTTCTTCGGTCATCGCATTCCCCTAATGCCCAGATTAAACCCTAGATCATTTCAGTTCGAACGATCTAGGCCCGAATGCACTGTGTGCGAAAATGCGTTGTGTGCGAATTAGCTCGCAGCCGATTGGTCGCCAAGTGCGACATCGTCGCTCACCTCTGCGAGGCGGAGCTCGGTACCAAACTCTTCGAACGAGGTGCGTGCCGATTCTGGCAAACGAACATCGGAGATCAGAACGTTGGCTGCCTCTAGCGGGGCGATGGTGGCTAACCCGCGGGTGCCCCATTTGGTGTGATCGGCGACCACGATCAGTTGCCGGGACGATTGGGCAAATGCCTGGTTGGTTTCAGCCTCAGAGATGTTCGGGGTGGTGAATCCCGCATCGGCGTCCATGCCGTGGATGCCCATAAACAACAGGTCAACGTGCAGGTTGCGAAGCGCAGACGTGGCAATGGGCCCAATAAGCGCGTCGGAGCGGGTGCGGTGGCCCCCAGTGAGAACAACAGTGAGGTCGGTTCGGGGCGAACGGTACAGCTGCTGGGCGATACCGGGAGCATTGGTAACGACCGTGAGGCCGGGAGTGTCGAGCAAGTACGCGGCCATGTTAAACGTGGTGGTTCCGGCGGTGAGTCCAATGGCTGAACCGGGGGTGACCATATCCGCAGCGAGGCGGGCGATTGCCAACTTTTCGTTGCGCTGACGTGGCTGCTTCGCGTCAAAGCCAGGTTCGTCGGTGCTACGGTCCTCGATGCTGGTAGCGCCGCCATGCACTTTGATAATCAGCCCGCGTTCGTCGAGGATATCGAGGTCGCGCCGAATGGTCATATACGAAACGTCGAGCAGCTCGGCGAGATCGCTGACCCGAACCGACCCGCCACTGCGGACTGCTTCGACGATTCGTTCGTGACGTTGATGAGCGAGCATCGATCGGTGGTCCTCTAGTTCTTCGGCTACATCATCCAAGGCGTTGCACCGAGAGTACCCCACGATGGTGCTTTGCGGTGTTCTCTGCGCTCTTGTTGAGCTTTTATGCGAGAAGTTGAATGTTTGTGGTAAATAATGATAGAAAGTGTGTGTTGTTGCGTGCGTTCGTTCGTATCAGCCGAGGGGAACTACGGTTGAGGTATCGACGCAAGGCAAGCGACGAGCAGGCAACATCACACAGTTGAGGGGGCGTTGTGCAACAACGGCAGCATTGTGAGAGGCGATCGACACGCAGAGTGCGACCGCGTGGCGGTTGGAGGTCGACATGACCGCAACGGCGAAAGCGACAACCGACTCTGCTTCACGAAGTAGTAGTCAGAACATCTCGGGCGGCTGGCGGGTGGCCTTTTGGTTCCTGCTGCCGAGCCTTATTGGGTTCGTGGTGTTCTTCCTGTATCCAACGCTGCGAGGCGTGTACCTGGCGTTCACCGACTGGAACCTGCTCGCCAACGAAGGCGAATGGATCGGCTTCGACAACTTCGAGCGGATGAGAGACGACAAGGCACTTCGCAACTCGCTTTGGGTGACGCTGAA
>CALLQB010000030.1 GCA_938015295.1 uncultured Acidimicrobiales bacterium | reverse complement strand
TCAGTTAAAGAACTGCTATGGGTCTGCTGCGCAAACAGATGGCAGGTTTGGTTCAGGCAGCCAGCGCAGCTGGCGGGCAATGATGGTCTCGGACCTGACGGCACGCCGAGCTGCCGATATGGGGGTAATCCCTGTTACCTACGGTGTAGCGCCGGGGCGGATTGCTCATTCGCCGCCATCGGCTGACACCAAGTGGTGCTGACGTGCCGTTCTTTCGCTGCCTGATCGATCAGACTTGGCCGTTGATATGTGCGCTGCGGGGGTTGGCCGCATGCTTTCGGCTATTGGTCGGCGTTGAGGTCAAATCTGACACTGATTAGGTTGACGGTCCCGTCTGTATCAAGGACGCCCGTTACGAGGACTCGGGGTACGAGTGTGCCGACGAGGAGCGCTGCGCGGTAGTCGGGCCGGTCGGGGATTGGTGTCATTAGCTGTTCGAATCCTGTAGCGAACAGATCAGCAATGGATGGGAGATCGACGAGGAGGAAGTCTGTTGCTGAGGGCTCGCCGTTGGGTCCGCGGTGCTCTCCGAGTTGTTGGTCGAGAAGTTCTAGGAAGCGGTCATCGACCTTGACGGGTCGGCGGTCGGTCACGACTCGGTCGTGGTGGCTTCGTTCGCTGCGATGTGCGCCCGGATGTCGGCTTTGGCCTGGTCAAGGAGCTCTCTGGGAATCTCATGTATATCTGTAACGAGACCAGAGCGAACGAGTTCGTCTCGTTCGTTGGGTGTCATCGCCAGCAGCTCTTCGGCGTTCCAGGTCTTTCCGTTTGCCATGAAAACACGATAGCTCCTGGGGCTGACAGTCTTATACCGGCGGCGGGTCTCAGTGTGGGCATCATCAGCCACAGGCCACGCAAAACGACACAAAGGAAATCGCCACAAACCGAGCCGATCCGGCAATAACTAGCGCATATCCGACGATATGCCGGTAGTAGTTTCAAAGGGTTTTCAGATCCGTCCGTAGGACGGATCTTGAACACTGAGCGTGCTGGTCGCGGGGGTTTGGCTACCCAGCGTGTTGAAATCCGCCCGCAGGCGGATGTTGGTCAAACGAACAAATGTCGCTGGCGAAGCCACAGCTTGGCGCCCCAGATGTCGGGTAGTTTTGGGTAATGCTCCGAATGACCGCTGGACCGTTCTCCTTTCAGTTACAACTGAACGAGCAGACGGCACCTAACACCGTGGCGGCCTTTCGAACCTTGCTGCCGTTGACATCGAAGATTATTCACGTCAGATGGAGCGGTGAAGCGGGGTGGATCCCGATGGGTGATCTCGACCTTGGCCTTGGGCCCGAGAACGCCACGTCGTATCCGCACCCAGGAGAGCTTGTCCTGTATCCCGGCGGGGTGAGCGAAACGGAGCTGCTTCTCGGCTACGGCTACGTGAATTTCTCATCGAAGGCTGGTCAACTAGCTGGCAATCACTTCGCGACCGTCGTCGAAGGAAACGAGAATCTCCGCGACCTCGGCAAAATGTTTCTGTGGGAAGGCGCGCAAGACATTTCGTTCACCGAGGTCTGAGGTTCGCGCTGTCGTCTTACCGTCCGGATTGCAGGCTGAAGTTGAGGAGCCGTCTTGTCGACGAGCCATCGTTTAGGGGGCGTTTCGGTGGTGGGCTTTGTGGCAGGGAACGCATCGTGGTTGCAGTTCGGTGGTGATGGTGTGCCCGGTCTGTTCATGGGGCGGGTTGTGGTCGAGTTCGAGGAGTTGGGTGGTTTGGCAGTCGATGCATTGGTGGTTGTGGGTTTCTAGGACGACTCGTTTTTGTCGTGTGGTGGGGTAACGGCGTTTGTTGGTGGCGTCGATTGGTTTGCGTTGCGCGTTGTGGATCATGAGACGGATGTAGGTGTGGTCGAGTTGGCGGGTGATGGCGTTGGTGGTGAGTGGGGTGCCGTCGTCGAAGGTGTTGCCGTCGCCGCGTATGTGGATGACGACTTCGGTGGTGAGGTTGATGGGTAGTCCGAGGAACAAGACGGCGAAGGCGTCGGCGTGTTGTTGAGCGATCGATGGGAAGATCCAGTCGTCGTTGTCTGTGGGTTGCCAGCGTTGACGTAGTTCGCTCAGGGTTGCCGGTAGCGGTTTGGGTGCGTCCGCTGGTGTGTGTTGGCCGCTTTGTGTGGTTGTTTCGGGTTGGGCGGTCACGGTGTGTTGTTCGGATGCGCCCGCGGATGCATCTGTGTCCATATGGTCGGAATGCTGGTCGGAATGCTGGTCGGAATGGTTTTGGGCGGGGGTTTGGGCGATGCGTCGGACGAGTTCGTTGATCGCGGCGAGGATTGGTTTGGCGATGGCTGGTGGGAGGGCGGCGCGGATGATGGTCATGCCATCGCCGTCGGTGTAGCTGGTGACGCTTCGGGCGTTGTGGTGTCGTTGGTCTCGGTGCTCGTCGTCGTCGTTCTCGTCGAAGAATTTGGCGATTGCGGTGGTGAGCCGGTCGGCGGTGCGCTCGTTGGCGAGGTTGAGGAGTTGTTGTTCGTTTTCGGGTGTTGCCCAGCGGGTGAGGATGCGGGTTTTGGCGTAGGAGATGTCGTTGTTGCGGAACGCCGTGTCGATGTGCGGGAGTTCGTGTAGTGCGTGGCCTATTCGTATCCATTCGCGGGCAGTTGCGGAGTGGACATCGAGTTGTCGGGAGATGCCGAGCGCTGCGCTACTGAGGCCTTGGTGGAACCAGTCGAGTTCATCGTCGTAGCGGGCCGCCAAACATACGACCCGGTAGTGGTTGGCGTTGATTTCCCATCCGAGCGCTACGAGTTCTTCGAATGTGGACCGGGACTGAACGGTGGTTGTTGTGTGGGGCATGGCTGTTTCCTCTGCGCGGCCCTTTTGTTCGGCAGCTGGCCGAAACGGGGATCTGAAATAGAGGACAGCCAGAACGCAACAAAGGGTGAGGCAGTCGAACACCCAGCCGGACTGAAAATGCGAGCCCAACAAACCCAATACTACGAACGGCCTGTGACAGGTCCAGTCTGTGTCGAGCGGTGGCCGAAGCGATCGGCCGAAGCGATCGAAAGTACGGCCAGCTAGATTCAGTCCGTGGAGTTTGAGACCGACCGCAGTGGGGCACAACCGTTTCGATTCGCTTCGAAAGGCGAGGGTCCAACCGTGGTCCTTTTGCACGGATTTCCTGATGGTCCGCGGTCATGGGAAGCAACGGCGGGCGTTGTCGCGAACGCTGGCTTTCGGGCGGTGGTGCCGTTCTTGCGCGGTTATCACCCAGACACCGTCGTTGCCGGTCGCCGGTACGGTCGGGCGGAGATCGGTGCCGACGTTCTCGCGCTGCTCGACACGCTGGGTGTTGAGCATGCGGTGCTCATCGGTCATGACTGGGGTTCTTCTTCTGTGTGGAGTGCAGCCTCTCTCGCTCCAGAACGGGTGCGTGGCCTCGTGCCAATAGCGGTTCCGCACCCTGCGACGCTCGCCCCATCGCCAGGTTTGCTCTGGGCGGTTCGTCACTTTGGTTACTTCAAACTGCCGTTCTCTGATCAACGGACTAGTCGGAACAACTTTGCCTATATCTCGACACTCTTCGACCGGTGGGCGCCGACGTGGACCGACCGAGCATCGACCCTGGCTTATGCACGGGAACTCTTCTCGGACCCGGTTGTGTTACACGAGGCGCTCGAGTGGTACCGCGACCTTGACCTGAAGCCTGATGCTGCAAATGACTTCCGGGTTTCGTGTCCCGGTTTGGTCGTTGCCGGGGCCGATGACTTTGGTGGAGACCTCTCTGCATACGAGAAATCGGTTGAACGGTTCGATGGCGACGCTGAACTTTGTGTGATCGACGGTGCAGGTCACTGGCCACACCGAGAGGGCGCCGACCAGTTTCACCAGGCGCTTACGCAGTTCCTGGGGTCGTTAGAAGGTTAGGTCGGCCCGGTTCTTGCGGATCGACCCGACTCGCATTTGTTTGCGGCCGATTGAGTTGCAACCGATTGAGCCGTGCTGGTGTTCTGTTGTTTGTGAACCCGCCGACAAGTGAACAGCTCGCCGCCAACCTTGATCAGTCGTTCCCGCATTTCGTCGATGCTCATGCGCCGATGGTCCTCACGCTCGCCACACGACTTACTGACAGCCATACCGGTCAAGACATCACCCAAGAAGTATTTCTCCGGGCCTATCAGGCTATGAGCGGCTACGGGCGAAACAGGGTGTTGCAGCTAAGCGTGAGGCCTTGGCTGGCAACGATCACCCGCAACCTGGTGCGCAACGAATATCGCCGACGCGACCGGCGGGCGACCATTCCTCTCGATCCGAACGAACCGGCAGCGACTGATGCGCTCGATCTTGAAGCGATCGACGCCGACGACCTTCTCAATCAGATGTTGGCCAGCCTGAGCGATCCTCAACGCGAGGCCGTAGTTCTTCGTCACGTTGTGGGGCTCTCGATTCGCGACGTGGCACTTACGATGGCTGTTCCCGAGGGCACGGCGAAGTCGCACGTCTCTCGTGGGCTCGATCGCCTTCGAACCCAACTCAGCCGCTCCCAACACGGCGTCTCCCAACTCAGCCTCTCCCAACACAGCGTCTCCCAACACAGCGTCTCCCAACACAGCCTCTCCCAAAACAGAGAAATTGCGCCCGACCAAGGAGAACCGTCGTGACCGATCTGGATCCGCTACTGAACGCCGCGGGCCTCGAGCCCCCATCGGAATTGCGCGACCGCATTCTCGATGCCGTCGCCGACCAAAGCGAACCCGCGGCGGGTTACCACCTCGCGCAGATGAACACGGCCCGGTTCCGTAACCCGATGGACCATCCCGATATGGTCGGCTTCGTCGAGATGCTTGACCCGGTGAATCACCAGGCCGACTCCGCATCGGGCTTTGTTTGGCGATTGACCGATGAGGACTCAAACGACGCGACGTCGATCACCTTTTATGATGACCCGTTGTTGTTGGTGAATGTGTCGGTGTGGACCGACCTCGACTCGCTGCGGAACTACGTGTACCGCACCGCTCATGTCGAGATGGTGAAACGTCGTGACGAATGGGCCGACGCCATGGAGGAGGTCTACATCGTCTTGTGGTGGGTGCCCGCCGGGCACGTTCCCGACGTTGCCGAAGCCGACGCTCGGCTGCGCCATCTTCGTGAGCATGGGCCGACACCCGAAGCGTTTACGTTCGCCAAGTCATTCCCGCCGCCATCTGTCGGTGTCGGTAGCTGACTCTGGTCACCTACGATCATGTAAATGTCTGAAGGCACCGGAAAACTTGGGACGTTTGGTGGCGTCTTCACCCCGAGCATCCTCACAATTCTCGGCCTAGTGCTTTTTCTTCGGGTTCCGTACGTCGTTGGCGCGGTCGGGCTTAGTCGGGCGCTCGTGATCCTTGCGTTATCTACGCTGGTGTCGGTTCTCACCAGTGTCTCGATCGCCGTAGTTGCCACCAACATGCGCGTCGGCGGAGGCGGCGAGTACTACCTCATTTCGCGCACGCTGGGCATCGAGTTCGGCGGCGCTGTCGGGCTGGTGTTGTACCTGGCGATCTCCGTGTCGATTGCGTTCTACGCCATTGGTTTTGCCGAGGCCGTGGTGACCGCCCTCGACCGCGATAGCACCGTGCTGATCCAGCTTGTTGCTGCCGGACTCGTTTTGCTGCTGGCGGGAATCGGGTTTGTCGGGGCCGACCTCGCAACGAGGTTGCAATACGTGGTCATGGTGCTGCTTGTGGTCGCACTCGTGTCGTTCATCGTTGGAGCGCTCGACGACTTCGGTCTCGATCAACTCGGCGACAACGTGGGGCGCCCCGGCGACCCGGTCGAGGCCGTGTCGTTCTGGGAAGCGTTCGCGATCTTCTTCCCTGCGGTCACCGGCTTCAGTCAAGGCGTGGCCATGTCGGGCGACCTGCGCACCCCGAGTCGTTCGATTACCCGCGGCACCTTTGCTGCTGTTGGCTTGTCGACGGCGGTGTACCTGGGAGTGATCTTTCTGCTGGCGGGAATCGCGCCGGCGTCAGATCTTGTCGAGGGAACAACAACGATCATCGGCGACTTCTCGCTGGTGGGCTGGACGATGCTGGTCGGGGTTTTTGCCGCGACGGTGTCGTCGTCCCTAGCTTCGACACTTGGTAGCCCGCGCGTGCTGCAGCGCCTGGGCGAAGACCGGCTACTGCCTCGTCTCGAAGTTTTCGCTGTCGGGTCGGGCCCGTCTGACAATCCACGCCGGGCCCTTGGCATCTCGGTGCTGATTGCGCTTGCCACGATCGCTGTTGGCGACCTCAACGCCATCGCCCCCATCATTTCGATGTTCTTCCTCGCCACTTACGGCATCATCAACTACGCCACGTACTACGAGTTCCGGTCCGGCAGCACGTCGTTTCGGCCCCGGTTCAAATGGGGCGACCACCGGGCCAGCTTGGCCGGCACCATCGCCTGCGCAGCAGTGATCGTGGCGATCAACCCCCTGGCCGGAGCGGTAGCCGCCCTGGTATTCATCGCGATTTTTGGCTACCTCCGGCAGCGTGACGTACCTGACCGGTGGACCGATTCGGGTGGCTCGCACCACTACACGCAGGCCCGCCAACAGATCCAGGCGCTCGACCGAGAGCCGTTACCTGCCGGCGACTGGCGGCCGTGCGCGCTGGCCTTTGTGCCCCGTGACCCCGAGAACCGGAAACGGATGCTCACTATGGCGTCGTGGCTCGACGGGGGCTCGGGATTCCTTACCGCTGTGCGCATGCTTGAAGGCACCGGCGCTGTGCGGCGTCGCGATGCCCAGGCTGTTGAACGCGACCTGGCGAACGAAGTAGCCGAAATCGTACCCGGTGCATTCGCCCGGGCTCCGCTAGTGGCGAACGCCGAAGTCGGTGTGCAGACCCTGATGCAGGCCCACGGGCTTGGTCCAATTCGTCCAAACCTCGCGTTGTTCGGCGCCCGCGACCTGCGTGGTTCTGACGACGACCGTCGGGCCTACGGCGAGTTGCTCCAACAATGCGTGCGGTTTGGGGCAAACGTTGCGGTGCTCAACGTTCGCAGTCATGCCTGGCGCCACTTCGTGTCGGAGGAAAAGGGAAAGCGAACCATCGCGTTGTGGTGGTCAGACGATCGCGTCGGACGGCTGATCACGCTGCTGGCCTGGATGTGCACTCGGCACCCCGACTGGAGCGATGCAACAATCACCGCGTATGTGCCGAGTGGTGGCAGCGCTGAGCAGACAGAACACGTGCAAGGCATCCTGAAGTCGGCCCGAATCACCGCCCAAGTGGTTGGTGTTGATGAAACCCCGGCAGGGCTCGCGTCTGCGTTGGGAAGTGCGACCCTTGTACTGGCGCCGTTGCGGGTTCGGCGAGGCGCCGCAATCGGTCCGTTCGAAACGCCGCTTGGCATGTTGATCGAGAGTCTGCCGCTGGCGGTCTTATTGTTGGCCACCGACGAAGTCGAGCTCAGTGCTGAACCCGACCAAAGCACGCTGGCAAAGCTGGCCAAGATCTCCGACCAACTCGCCACCGCAGAACGCCGTGCCGCCGAGCTCGATGCCGAAGCCGCCCGCCTGCTGGTCAAAGCCGAACAGGTGCGAATCGACGCCGAAGCGGCACCCGAAGATGAGCAACTTCAAGCGCAGTCGGTGGCACTTCAGACCGAGGCCAGCGCTGCCTACCGGGCCTACGTCGATGCTCGTGTTCGGTGCCAGGCGATGGCCGACGATGCCGCCGCCCTCGATGAGTCAGCTCCTCGCACCGAGTTCGACGCTGACGTCTGGCGAACCTCAAGCACGCGTAGCTGATAGGCGGCGTTCGCGTCAGCCGATATATGCGCCCCTGCCGGCGATGAGGGGCAGATCGAGGAAGGTCTTCACACCTACGCCGGCTTCCATGAGGTACGGAATGGCATTGATTGCGTGTGCGCCGGTCGAACTCAAGACGCTTGCGTTCCAGCGGTGGGGGAGCGAGAGGTTCATGGTTGGGTTGCCGCTAATCGCAATCGACCAGTCGCCATGTGGCCAGTCGGGTGCGGCTTCTTTGTGCATGCGCCAGACCGTTTCTTGGCGAACCAGCGGATGGTCGCCGACCATGGCGGCCCATTCCCAGCGCTGGCCGGCCACTGTGCCTGCGGCGACGGGGCCGGCTGCGGTGTCGAGATCGGTGTCGGTTACCCAGGTGGTCATGTCGGAGACCACCTCGGTGATTTCGGCGCCGATGCCGTCGCCCACCATTTGGACGGCTTCGGTGAAGAGCCCATCGAGCCACTTGCGGTTGCGAGCAGCTTTGGCCTCAAACTCCTCGGGTGTGCGGCCGAAATTCATCATTTCGAACATGATCTCGGGCGACGGATAGTGCTGGAAGTTGCTGATCTCACGAACGACGATGTCGTCGATGCGAAGCGAGAGCCCCGACATCAGCAACGGCAAAAGGTCGCCGAACCAGCCGGGATTGGCACCAGTGCCATGGAAGACGGTGCCGCCTGCGGCGCAGGCAGCTTCAAGTCGGTCCATCACCGCAGGGCCGTAGACCACCGGGTACATGTAGCCGACCGTGGTGACCACGTGTTTGCCGCTGGTAAGAAGTTGGCAGAAGTCGGCCATGTCAGCGTCGAGGTCGTCGCCATAAACCAACGACGGCAACGGCATGTGCAACACCACGTCGGCATCCAACGCAAGGATCTCGTCGGGGTCGTCGGTGGCGATGACTCCGATCGGATCAATGCCAGCAATCTCGCCAGCGTCGCGACCCACCTTGTCGGGGTTCTTGACCAACAGGCCAACCAACTCCATGTCGGGCCGGTCGGCGACCGTGCTGATGGCGTGTTGTCCGACAGTCCCGCTTCCCCATTGCACTACTCGAACAGTCATGGCGCCGAAGCTACCCGTGAGGCACCGTGTCGTGCACGTTTGCCGGGACCTCGGCGCATCATCTGCAGTATCCCTGCACGTCTTGCTCACAACCAGTGGTCGGAATTGCCTGAGACTTTATTCATGGCGATTGAGACCACCAGTGATGGAGACGTAGCTGAGCCTAGGACCGAGCCGCCCAGCGCTGCAGTGCTCGTCGGCATGCCAGCGATGCTGTTGTTGCTAGTGGTCTATTGCGTCGTGACCGGCATTGGAGTCCACAACAACTCAATCGCACCGTCGGCGGACAGTTCGGACGATTCTGAATGGACCTCGACTTCGTTTAGCTCTCGAGTTGGAGTGCTTCGCGTGAAGGTAGAACTTCGTGTACACGATTCTTCGAAGTCGCGTGCCCAATCAAGCCAGCTGACCCCTCAACGGAGTTCCAAGAATGCTTTGATGACAGCCTCGTATCCTGCTTCGGACGCTTCTTGGAGGTTCCGCATTGCGGTCCAACTTGCGGCACCCCCGGTGGCGTTGGGTGTTCTCTTTGTTCTGCTCTGGGGTCGATCGAAGTGGGTACAAAGAGACGCGTGGCGCCTCGGGTACGAAGGCCCAACGTGAACGAGTATGTGAAGGGGGCCTTACTCGAACAACCCCTCGATGTAGGCGTAGTCGAGCGGCTCGCCGCCGATGCGCAGGGTACCGGGGCCGACGGCCTCGCGAACCATGGCGGTAAACGCGGCCATCGTCGCCTGGTAAAGCGAACTTCCGAGGCTCACCCGCCGCACGCCCCAGGCTGCTGCGTCTGGCACCGATGTCGGGCCATGAATGCTGAGCAGCGCGTTGATTGGGCCGCCAGCCTCGGCAGCGAGGGTGCGAAGGTGTGGCTCGTCGTCGACGCCGGGGGCGTACAAGCAACCAGCGCCAGCGGCAGCGAAGGCTTGTAGCCGGTCGAGTGCACCGGCAAAGGCGTCGGGCCCTTCGTGCATCACTTGGTCGGCACGAGCGCAGATGACGAAGTCGCCGCCGGTATTTCGTGCTGCCTCAACGGCGGCGGCGATTCTTTCGACCGCCAGGCCTTTGTCGTAGAACCCGATCGTGGAGTCGCCCGACCAGTCTTCGATGCTGGCACCGGCAGCACCAACTTCGTGCAGAGCGGTGATGGTGTCGGCAACTTCTTCGGGTGTGTGTCCCCACCCGTTCTCCGCATCGATGCTGACAGGTATATCGACCGCAGCGCAGATAGCGGCCGCTCGCTCGATCGATTCGTCGCGGCTGATCGCACCAACCGCGTCTGGTCGGCCAATCGTGTAGGCGTGCCCGCCGCTGGTGGTACCCAACGCCTCGGCGCCGGCTGCTTCGGCAAGTGCTGCCGATCCGACATCGTGCACGTTCACCAAAACGAAGGTGCCCGATTGGTGGAGGTGGTGTAGCGATTTTGTCATGGTGTTTCTTCCGGGTTTGGTGAACTGCTGAAAATTTCGGTCGGGAATCCGTCGATGCTGGTGGTGTTCTTTCGCTGCCAGTAGTCGTGCAGTTCAGCAGGAGACATCGCAGCGTAGAAGGGTTCCATTTCGACGTCGGCCCTTGCTGCCTCGACAGTCATTACCGGAACGCCGGTGCCACACGACGACCGTGTGTGCTCGACGGTGAGGTCGAAGATCTGGCGTGATCCGCCAAGTGTTGGGAAGAGCCGAATCAAGTCGTCCCACTCGGGGTGTCGAGGGTGGAGGGCACGTGCGGTGCCGAAGACTCGAAAGATGAGCGGCTCATCGGTAATCGACATGAACATGAGGGTCATTCGTCCGTTGGCCGCAACGTGGGCTGCGGTCTCGTTGCCACTGCCCGACAAGTTGAGCCACACCACCCTTCGCTCGTCGAGCACCCGAAGCGAATCCATGCTCTTGGGCGACACGTTGACTCGACCCTCGGGTGCTGCGGTGGCCACGAAGAACATCGGTTGGGCCTCGATGAACTCGATGCGCCCTGGTGTGAGATAGTTCAAAGCTCGACTCTCTCGGGAAGTCCTCGTCCGTTGTTCCACCAACGGTTTGGATTGTCGTTGTCGGGGTTGTACGCCGCTCGGCTTACCCAGTCTTCTCGCACGAAAACCACCGGCTCTTCGTAGTGGTGCACGGCGGTGATTGCGTCCATGACCGTTTCGAGTGTTGTGACGTCGCGTTCGATACTGAGCTTCACCTCGACCATCGGATACGTCTCGACCGATCCGGCTTTGAAGTCGACCACGTGGGTGGCTGTGGTCGAGCCCTCGCGTGGCCGGGCGGTCTCGCAGCCGACGGCCGACACGCTGGCGTTTCGGTCGTACCTGCCGTAGTGCAGCGGATACACGGCCACCACGGCATCGAGGAGTCGGTTTACGTCTTCCCTGACGGTCTGTATCTCAAGAGTCCATACCGGCAGAAAGTGTCCTGAGGTCGCCTGGTAGGCCGTCAATGGGTGCTGTTCTGGCATGAAGGTCTCCTTCTGTGGGTTGCGCAAGATATACGGTTTTGGTGAACCTAACATCGCTTAGACAAATCCAGAAGCACGATCTTTCTCTCTAGAAATACCAATATGGTATGACTCTATGATGGCCAGATTCGATCAACGCCTCCCGCCGCTCGCCACGCTTGGACCCTTCGAGGCGGCTGTTCGCCATCGCAACTTCACGCGGGCGGCAAGCGAACTGCACGTGTCGCAGGCAAGTGTGAGCCGTCGAATTCGCGAGCTCGAAGACAACCTTGGTATGCGGCTTTTCGACCGCCACCGTTACGACGTCACCCCGACGGTCGAAGCAGAGGCGCTCGCCGAGACCGTTCGCCACTCACTGGGCCTGTTGGCGTCGGAGGCCGAACGACTTCGCCAGCAATCCTTCGACGACACCACACTCACGATCTTTTCGGACCTTTCGTTGTCGTCGATCGTCGTGGCGCCGCTTATTGGTGACTATCAACGGCGGCATCCTGAGGTGAAAATTCGAGTGCTCTCGTCGTTTGAACCAATCGAAACCACAACCGAAGAGTTCGACATTGGCATCCAGTACGGGCGCGACGACGCTTCGCCGTACATCGTCGAACCCGTCGCCGACGAAGCCGTCTTCCCCGTGTGCTCACCCTCGTTTGCCGAGCGTCTTCCGACCGGACTCTCCGTCTCGGACCTTGCCAAACTTCCGCTGCTGCATGTTGAGTACGACCACCCAAGCTGGACCACATGGTCGAGCTTTCTGGCCTCTTTCAACGTCGACGAAGTGCCGGCGCCACACATGACCTTCACCTCATACCTGGTGGGTCTCGATGTGGCCGAACAGGGCGAGGGCGTGACCCTGGGCTGGCAGAGAACGGTTCAACACCGACTCGACGCCGGCACGCTCGTTCGTATTCCCGGCTTCACTCTGGCGAAGGCGGGTGTGATCAACGCGTACCTTCCGAACCGGGCCACGACGAACCCTCACACCCGAAACTTTCTCGAGCTCCTCAAAACCGTTCTCTAGCCTGCGATACATCTCAACAACGGATCCAATCGACATGACAAGCGAACTCTCACTGCACCACCCGCGTTATGTGCGCTCGAACCGCTACGACCCGATGTGGGTCACCCAAAACCAGATGGGGCCAAACGCGCTTTGGCTCACCGAATCGCTCACCGAGGTGCTGTCGCTTGCACCTGGGATGAAGGTGCTCGACCTTGGCTGCGGCAAAGCCATGAGCTCGATCTTTCTTGCCAAAGAGTTCGGCGTGCACGTGTGGGCAGCCGACCTGTGGATCTCCGCTGCTGACAATCAAGAGCGAATCGTTGAGGCGGAAGTCGAGCACCTCGTCACCGCTGTCGATGCCGAGGCTCACACGCTTGCGTTCGAACACGGATTCTTCGATGCGATCGTCAGTGTCGATGCCTATCAGTACTTTGGCACCGCCGACCTCTACCTTGGCTACCTGGTCGACTTTCTTGCCGAAGGAGGCCGCCTCGGCGCGGTTGTGCCGGCGCTAAAGACCGAGCTTGGCGACGAGGTCCCGACCACATTGGCACCGTTCTGGGAATGGGAGTTCTGTTGCTGGCACAACCCGGCTTGGTGGACCCATCATTGGGCCAAGACCGGCAAGGTTGCTGTCGATCACGCCGACCTCATCGATGACGGCTGGCGTGACTGGCTCCAGTTCAATGACTTCATCGCACCCCATGTCGAAGGTTGGTGGATCGACGAAGTTGCGACCACCCACAACATGCTCGAAGCCGATCGAGGCGAGAACATCGGGTTCACCCGCATACTGGCTACCAAGAACTGAAGAGCGGAGCGGGCGAACTGTTGCCGGGCCCCTGAAGCCGTCGCCGACTGGCAAAATGGACAACGTCCGCATCGGCTGCGCCCGCTGGTGGCGGGCGTCATCGACGATTAGCTCAGCACCGCCGGGAGCTTCGACAACGTGGCTGCATCGTGGCCGGGGATAACCAAGGCACCGGCTTCGCGCATCTTTAGCAATCGGCCGATGCTCTCCATCTGCAACTCGTGATCGTGCCCGATTGGGGGAAGCGCTCCGCCGGTGAGCGTCTCTTCGAAGTAGGCGCAGTCGCCGCAAAGCACGACCTCGGAGTTCGCCAACCGCACTCGCACCGATTGGTGCCCGGGAGTATGGCCGGGCGTCGGAATACAGGTAACTAGACCGTCGCCAAACACATCGTGCTCGCCCGAGGCCATCTCGAGATCATGGCCAAGGTCGTAGTCGGCTCGGCTAAAGCCGTTGGCAGC
>CALLQB010000029.1 GCA_938015295.1 uncultured Acidimicrobiales bacterium | reverse complement strand
GCGCCGTCGTCGATCCAGTCGACGAGGCTGCCGGTGTGATCGAGTGTGAACTCGACCGATGCTCCGGGGTGCCGGCACTTGAAGGTGCCGAGCAGTGATGCGATCTGTGCGGTGTTGACCTCGCCGTTTGAGCTGAGCTTGACCGTGCCGCTGATGTCTGAGCTATTGAGTCGGGCAACCGAGCGGTCGTGAAGCTCGATCATTGTTCGCGCATCGTTGAGTAGCGACCGTCCTTCTCGAGTCGGCCGGAGGGTGTGTCCGTCGCGAATGAGAAGCGGTGATCCAACGCGCTGCTCGAGACGCTGGATCTTGCGACTCACTGCCGACTGGCCCAAGTTGAGATGTTCGGATGCCTTCGTCATGCCGCCGTAGTCGATGACGGCTAAGAGGGCTCGGAGCGACTCGATATCGAGCTGCATGGTGTCCTTCTCTCGTTCTTCCTCTGGTGGGCCGACAGCTTCAGACTACCGCAACGGCCCATGACAGATTGGAATTAAAAGTACAAAAACATGTCGCTGGAGGTTCTGGCCTGCATCGCGGACACTGAAGTCATGACCTACATCAACAGCCACTACCAACCGTCCAGTAACAGCGAATTTGGTGCCTCAATGCGGGAAGCAATGGGACCCGGCTACGGGGCGCCAGCGCTTGGTCGTTCTCTCGAGCAGCGCTTTACCAGTACTGCCCCGGTTCGGCCGCTACAAGAACTCGACCTGCCTGCGATGCCTGCGAGACGCAGCAGCGCGCGTCAGCGCGGCACAAGGCAGCCGCTCGGTACCGTGGCGTTGCTGGCAAGCTTGCAAAAATGGGGCCAATGGATCCGTTCGGCACGACGGCCGGTCGCTGCCAGGATTGACTCCACCGTTTGCGAGCCATGCTGCTGACTTACTCGATGCCGGGCCGGTCAGCGATGGCTTTCCAGTACAAGAGCTTGCAGTATGAACATGACTAGTTGCGCACCCTAGACGGCTACGCTTCGCGAAATGAGCGAAAAGGTCGAAGATGTTCTGGCCGCAGCGTTGTTCTCCACCGGATCAAGATATGCCTTCGGCGTACCCGGGGGAGGTGCCAACTTGGCGATGGTCGGAGCGCTTGCTGACGCCGGCATCGAGTTTGTGCTCGGCCATGGTGAAACCGCAGCGTGCATCATGGCGTCGACCTATGGCCACCTTACGCAATCGGTAGCCGCCGCCGTCGTGACCCGCGGCCCCGGTGCCGCATCAGCGGTCAATGGCGCAGCGCAGGCCACCCTCGATCGCCACCCGCTTGTGCTGGTAGCGGACACTGTGGCTCAGTCGCAACGAGACCGGATCCCGCACCAGCGGATCGACCAGCAAGCGATGTTGGCGCCGGTTACCAAGGGGTCGTTCTTGCTTTCTGCGTCGGTTTCTGAGTCGACGGTCGCTGCCGTCATCGCGCTCGCCCAAAGGTGGCCTCGCGGCTGTGTCCACCTCGACCACGACCCCACTGCGACAGCAACAGTGAGCTTCGACACCAACGAACCAGCCTCACCTTCAACTTCGACTTCACCTTCACCTTCAACTTCACCTTCGACGTCAACTTCAACTTCAACGACGACGACGACCTCTGCGATTCGCTCGCTCTGGGGCGAGGCCGACCGTCCAGTCTTTGTTGTTGGTGCTGGAGCGATTGACCACGCGGCAGACGTGCGGGCAACGATAGAGAGGATCAACGCTCCAGCGTTCACTACGTATCAGGCGGCCGGAGTGCTCGCAGCCGATTCGCCGTCCAACGCAGGACTCTTCACCAATGGCGCTTCCGAACAAGAGCTTCTACGCCAAGCCGATCTGATCGTGCTCGTTGGCCTCGACATGGTCGAACCCATTCCGAAGGCTTGGCCGTACGACGCTCCGGTCGTGTCGGTCGCCCCGATAGCAACCCTCGAGCCCTACGCGCCGATCGCGTACGAGGCCGTTGGGCCGATCGGATCGGTGCTCGACGAGATAACGGAGATAGGCGAGACCGGGGCTGTCCGCCATCGCTGGCCTTCAACCGCCGGCCAGGACTTCCGTAAACGTGTGTTGGCGGATCTTCGAGATCACCGACAACCCGGCTTCGGTCCGGTCGAGGCCGTCGACGCAGCTGCCGCGTGGGCGAGCCAGGACGCAGCGCTCATCACCACAGTCGACGCTGGCGCACATTTCCTCGCCGTGATGCCGCTATGGCCAACGCCCGAAGCCAACCGGCTGCTGATTTCAAACGGCTTGGCCACGATGGGTTACGCCCTGCCGGCTGCGATCGGTGCCGCTCTCGCCAGGCCCGGACATCGAGTGCTTGCCATCACCGGCGATGGTGGCCTCGGCATGACGCTGGCCGAACTCGAAACACTTGCCCGACTATCTCTCCCGGTCACCGTGCTGGTGCTGAACGACGCGACACTCAGCCTCATCAAGATAAAGCAGCAGCCAGGCCAAGGCGGCGAGGGGGCGGTGGCATATCGGCAGTCAGACTTTGCTGCGATCGCTGCTGCGCAAGGAGTGCAGGGAGCGGTGGTCGAGACCGCAGACGAACTTCGTCAAGCACTCGACGCGCCAACGAAGGGACCGATGCTCATCGATGCTCGCATCAGTCCAGCTGCATATCCGCACCTCATCAAGGTCACACGAGGCTGAAATCGAAAACGCGCGTGCGTGAGGCTGCGACCCTCGTCCTCGCCATGCTAGAAATCAGCAATCCACGCCGGGACTCTCCGGCTGGCATTTCAGCACTACCAGGGGGCAATCAGATGGTTACCGTAGCGAAATTCCTCGACGTTTCCGAGGGCCTGCAGGCCAATCAGTTCAGCGTCGGCGATCGTGAGCAGATCAGTTCGATCAGCGATCTCGATGAAACGCACAAACAACTCATGGACAAGCCGATTGCTTGTGTCATGGCAGTAATGGGCGGCGACGGCCGCCCCAACCTCACGCCGATGTGGTTCGACTACGAAGGCGACAAAGTACTCATCAATGCTGCAGCGCAGCGCAAGAAGACCCAGTGGATTCGTGAAACGCCACAGGTCACGATCCTCATCATGAACCCCGAGAACATGTATCACTGGATGAGCATCAAGGTCACCGTCGATCGTGAGATCAGCGAAGATGACCCCGACGAGGGCGCACAAGTCACCGAACAACTCAACCGCATCTGGCGCAAATACATTACCGATGGTGGCGACGAGTACGGCTTGCGCGACCCCTCGATCAACGAGCGACGCGTGCTCTTTGAGTGCACGGTCGACAAGATCGCCACCTTCGGCGTTCCTGGCTGATCGAGCCGTTCCTTCTTCAAAGAGCCTTTCAAAAGTCGTTCAAGAGTCTTCGCATGGACAAACTTTCCATTCAGGTCGTGGGTGGGTCACTTGGTGGCCTCACCACGGCCTGTTTGTTGCGAGACGCCGGCCACGACGTCACTGTCTTTGAGCGGTCGTCACGAGAGCTCGAAGAGCGAGGCGCAGGCATAGGGTTTCTGCCGGCGACCTATCGCTACCTCGCCGACCGGAAACACATCGACGTTTCGCAGATCAGTATTGCCACCGACCACATCCGGTACCTGGGTCGCGATGGCTCGGTACTCCACGATGCTGAGCATCGCTATTTGTTCAGCTCCTGGAACACTGTGTACCGGCAATTGCTCGAAGCGTATGAAGATGGGCCCTACGTGCTCGGCCACGAACTGGTCGACTTCGCGGCCGACAGCCGTGGAGTCACCGGCTACTACCACTGTGGCACCGAGCATCGATCGGAACTGCTGGTGGCCGCTGACGGTATTGGATCGATGGTTCGAACCAGGCTGCAACCGTCCTCCGAGCGCAGCTACGGCGGATACGTGGCTTGGCGGGGAATGGTTCCCGAGGCCGAGCTCGATGCCGACCTTGGGCTGTTTCTTTCCGACGCCATTACCTACCACGTGTTCGCGAACAGCCACATCCTTGTCTATCCAATCCCGAACGCCGACGGTTCGGTGGCTCCCGGCGACCGGCTGATCAACTTTGTTTGGTATCGCAACTATCTCGAGGGCGGCGATATCGACGACCTCCTCACCGATTGCGACGGCGTGAAGCGGGACCTTTCGGTTCCTCCCGGCAAAGTGGCATCGCACCACGAAGCCGAAGCCAGGGCGACCGCAGCGGCACGGCTGCCGAGTCAACTTGCCGATGTGGTGCTGGCCGCTGAGCACCTGTTTATTCAAACCATTTACGACATCGAAGTCGACCAGATGGCATTTGGTCGGGTGGCACTTCTCGGCGACGCTGCGTTTGCGGTGCGACCACACGCGGCGGCCGGAACAGCGAAGGCGGCCGACGACGGTTGGATGTTGGCCGAGGCGCTGCGTACTGAAGCCGACCTTGGCCAGGCGCTGGCCACGTGGGAACGAACGCAGCTCGATCTGGGTCGAGGGCTGCTCGCCCGAACGCGCGATGTCGGGAGCAGGTCGCAAGTGTCGAATACCTGGCATCCTGGTGACCCCGACCTCATCTTTGGTCTGCACCGGCCCGGCGACTAGGACAACCTCGATGACGAACGCAGCCCGCTCTGTGGCGACACTCATGGCCGGTTGCGCCAACGACTTGTTGGCGGCCCTGTCGGCCGAGCAGGTCGACGCTGCGAGCTGGCCATTTCTCGACGATGAACGCCGAGTCTGGTTCTACACCCCGACTGATCATGGTGGGTTGCCACTTTCCGAGATGACCTCAAAGCAGCACCGGTTGGTGTGGCGCCTTGTGGCTTCAGGACTATCGGAGGCGGGGTTCAACGCGACGGCGGTGGTGGTTGGCCAGGAAAACGTCCTCGACCGTGTTGAAGATTTCGGTATCGACTTCGGCCGTGAGCGCGGGCGCGATCCGCTCCTGTATTGGATAGCCATTTTTGGCGACCCGGTAGCCGACGGAACGTGGAGTTGGCGATTTGGTGGGCACCACGTCAGCCTGCATTTCACGGTCGTCGATGGTGAGGTGCGGTCGTCGACGCCGTGTTTTCTCGGCGCCGACCCGGCTTCTGTGCCGTTGCTTGGCCCCCACCTCCATCGACCGCTTGGAGCAGTCGAAGACCTTGGCCGCGAACTTGCAAGGTCGCTCGAGGGAACCCAGGTGTCGGCGGCAATTCTTTCGTCGGCACCTCCGCCCGACCTCGTCGGTGTCAACCGAACGGCGCTGTCTGACGGCGACATGTCGTTGCCTCTACCGTTGCTTTGGCGTGGCCGTTTCGAAGCCGAGATCGATTCGATGCTTAGCGACATGCAGCGAAACCTCGAACAGTCGTTGGGTGGAACCGCCGACGAATTGGCGCGTTTAGCCATATCGATGACGCCCAAGGGTCTTCGTTCGGCCGACATGAGCACCGCACAAAACGAACTGCTCCACCAGGTGCTGCAAACCTATATCGGTCGAATCGACGACGGATTGGCCGACGAACAGTTTGCGCGGGTCGCCGACTACGCAGACGACTTGCACTTTTTGTGGGCCGGGAGCCTCGAGCCAGGCGAGCCGCACTATTACCGCATCCAGGGCGGCGATCTGTTTGTCGAGTACGACAACGCGCAGCGAGGCGGAAACCATATGCATACGGTGTGGCGCGATCTCCGTAACGACTTTGGCGGTGATCCACTCGCCGACCACTACCTCGCCAACGGGTCGCATCACCAGCATCACCACTAGTCGATTTCTCGCAGGCATTGCACTGCATCGAATTTTCCGAGGTTCAGCGTCCATCTGCTATGCCTGCACGTAAGAACGCGTCCAAGTATCCAGGGGAGATGTGCAGATGGCATCGTTTCAAAAGCACGTAAATCATGAGCTCAGCCCAATGGCTTGCCCGGTCGACCTCGACGATGTCGATCTCTTCGGCGTCGGAGCACAAGAGCACTGGTACGAGGCGTACGAGATCCTGCACCGCGAATCTCCGGTGTTTCGTATCGAGGGTGGTGGGATTACGCCTGGCACCGACGCCTACGTGCTTACGAAGTTTGCCGACGTCGACATGGTGGTGAAGGACCCGGTTCGTTTTCCTAGCCTCACCGCAAGACGAATCGCCGCTTTGGCCGAGCAAGGCCTCACCGCCGAGGAGGCCTACGCGTCGAACCACAATCTGATGCAGACGTCGATGATGTCGCTGCGCCCAACCCAAGAGCTCTACTTCAAGCACCGGCGCGAACTCACCGATCCGTGGGTTGGGCCGGGTGCTCTGCGACACCGCGACATGATCGCCCAGCATGCCAACGACCTGATCGACGAGTGGATCGACGATGGCGACGTCGAATTTATCAGCCGCTTCGCCCGGCCGTTGCCTCAACGTGTGATGTCGAGCATTCTTGGATTTCCGCAGGAGGACATCCCGCAGCTTGCCGCGTGGGGCGACGCGGCAGTGACGCCGTTTGTGCACGGCACCGGCCTAAAACATGAGATGACGCCAGAGCAGACCGAGGACATGATCGCCCGGCTCGATGGCTTTCAGGACTACATCTATGAACAGGTGAAGGCGAAGCGCCTGGACCCGCAGGATGACATGGTGAGTTTTCTGTGCAGCGTGACCTACGAGGCGCTCGATCGGAAGCTGACCGATATCGAGATCGCCGGCATTGTGCACGCGATGATTCTGGGCGGCCTCGAAACAACGCAGTATGCGCTTGAAGAGCAGGCCCAGTTGTTGTGCGAGAACCAGGGGGTATACGAGCGGCTACGCGGTGACCGTTCGTTGCTGCGCTCTTTCACCGAAGAGACGATGCGGATGCGGGCCCCGACCCATGGGTTGTCGACTCGCACGACAGCCAACGATGAGGTCCTTCAAGGTGTCAAGGTGCCGGCGGGATCGCTTCTGCATCTGCGCTTCGCAGCGGCGAACGTCGACGAGGAAGAGTTTGAGTGTCCTTACGAGCTCGACCTGGAGCGAGAGCGGTTGACCCGACACGTCACCTTTTCTGCGGGACCTCGGGTATGTCCGGGAGCCACCCTATCTCGCCTCGAGCAGCAGATTGCTTGGGGAACGTTGCTCGACCGGATCGAGTCGATCGAGTACGGCGACGATAATGATTGGATGCATCAACCAGGGATCATGCTTGGCACGCTGCGACTCAACCTGCGCTTCGGAAAAGCCGACGTGCCGATGTCGCTGGGTACCGGCCGGTAGACGCCAACGAGCTCTTCGCAGCGAAAGCTCTCAAGCATCGCTACTCAACTCACGTCGTCAAGGTATTGCTGACGCAGCGGCTTCTTATAGAGCTTCCCGGTGGGGAGCCGGGGAAGCTCATCGCGGAAATCGATCTGTCGCGGCACCTTGTAGTGGGCGATCTCGGCGCGTGCGAACGCTCGCAACTCTTCTGCCAACGCGTCGTCGCCCTCCACGCCGACCTCAGGCTGAACGACTGCGTGGACGTACTCGCCCATTTCGTCGTCGGGAAGACCAAACACCGCGATGTCGGCCACCTTTGGATGTAGCGCAAAGGCCGACTCGATTTCGGCTGGATAGATGTTGACCCCGCCACTAATGATCATGAACGATGAACGGTCGGTGAGGTACAGGAATCCGTCGTCATCGAGATACCCAATGTCGCCAAGCTTCGACCAGTTGGCGTGTATGGGATGACGAGATTCGGCGGTTTTCTCCTCGTCGCCGTGGTATTCGAAGGGGGTCGTGTCCTGCTCGAAGTAGACAAGACCTGGCTCGCCAGCCGGAAGTTCGTTGCCGTCGTCATCGCAGATGTGAGCGATGCCGACGATCGGGACGCCCACCGAACCTTTATGTGCGAGCCACTGTTCACTGTTGATAAAGGTGAGCCCGTTTCCTTCAGTGCCCGCGTAGTACTCGTTGATGACAGGACCCCACCAATCGATCATCTGTTCCTTCACCGGAATGGGGCACGGCGCTGCCGCGTGCACGCACATCTGTAGCGACGAAAGGTCGTGGCGGTTCCGCACCTCTTCGGGCAGTTTCAGCATCCGGATGAACATTGTCGGAACGACCTGGGTGGCGGTGACCGAGTAACGCTCGACGCAGTCGAGAAACTTCGCTTCGTCGAACTTTTCCATGATGACGATCGTGCCGCCGAGTTCGTGGACACCAGCACCCCAGGTGAGAGGGGCAGCGTGGTACAGCGGAGCCGGCGAGAGATAAACCGAGGTTTCGTCCATGCCGAGCAAGAACCGTTCGAGCGACGCGATACCGGTGCGCTCTGGGTCATCGATTGTCTTGCCGCTGAGCGGTCGCCGGATTCCTTTTGGCTGGCCGGTTGTGCCTGACGAGTAGAGCATCACGTCGCCGGCGGGTTGTGTGTCGAGCGGTGCCGTCGACTGGGTAGCGATGGTGTCCTCGAACGACTCGAAGCCCTCGACGGCTCCGTCGATCATCAGCCTCATTGGGCAACCTGGGATGAGCGGAAGCATCGCCTGAGCCGTGTCAGCCATCTTGGCGGTGGTGATCAGCACGGTCGAGTTGCTGTCGTTGACCAGGTACGCCGCCTCCTCGGCCGAAAGGTAGCGGTTGACTGCGGTTAGGTAGAGGCCCGAGCGCATTGCCGCCCAATACACCTCGAAAAAGCGTTGATGATTTTCCGACAGCAGCGCGAGGTGGTCGCCCGTGCGGAGGCCCTGAGCATGTAGCCATTGCGCCAGCTGGTTCGACCGCTCGTCGAGTTCGCGATAGGTGGTAGTCGCCCCCGACCCGGCCATGACCACAGCGGGTTTTTCTGGGGTTGTAACGCTATGGGTACCGGGGTACATCGGCGTGGTTGCTTCCTGTTGGTGGAGCGGACGTCGCCATCATAATGGCGGGTGTTTCTCGACGGCTCAGAGGTCGGACGTGTCGTCGCGTGCGAGTTCTTCTAGGCGGTTGATCATGGTCAGCGGCATGCCGCGAGGGTCGAAGACGCCCTTTCGGAGAAGTTCGACTTTCTGGCCATCTTCTGCCCAGATGTGACAGGTGTTGACGAGTCGCTGCCACGAATCGGCACCACCAGAATCCTTGAACGGATCGGCGGAACCGTTCTCTTGGGCTTCGATAACCCGCATTCCCCTAAAGCTCTGCATCGCTACGGGAGCCATGGCCTGAAGAAGCGCCGTGGTGTGCGAGCAACCCCGTGGCCCGCCAAAGAGTTCTCGTACTTTGTGGGTGAAGCCACGGGCGATCGAGAGTCCGACAAGGTTGTCGTAGTGGTCGATGATCGACGGACAACCGGCCTGAGGGTGCGAAGGGAAGTGGGTTTGCACTGCCTCGATCACCATCGATGGCATTGCCACTTCGATCGCCAACGTCATGTGATGGATAGTCAACGGCTCGGGGTCGCCAGTGATGAAAAGGCCTGGGGGCTTCTGGTCGCGCAGCGCCCCCTGAATGAGTAGCAGGCCGCTCCGGAGACGATAGGACTCGATCCTGTACTCGCGGTTGTGAAGTACAGGCACCGCCCCCTCAGGGGGTGGCGGAAGAATGTCGTCGTCTCGAAAGAGGGCTTCTCTACTCATGCCCCTTGTCTACCGGAGGTCACGACCCGAGGAGGAGTTCCATCAGCAAGCCATCGGTCCACGCCTGTTCATGATCGCTCCACTCGTACTGGCGCATGACGCCAATGGGCGCAAAGCCGAGCTTGCTGTAGGCCGAGATGAGGCAAACGATGTTGCCGCCGGGTCGACGCCATTGAGTTGGACTAGCAGTGGGCCAGGCTCGTCGTGGGTGAACAGGAGTACGTCTGGCTCTTGGTCGTCGGCTTTGATCGACGCTCGTGCCAATTCGACAAGATCGGCGGTGTTGATCCGGCGCGGTAGGCAGTAAAGGAGATGTAGGGCGAGTCTCCACTGATTCCGCTAATCACATGTTTACCACCTGCGGCGACGCTGAACTGGTGGTAGATGGTGTCGGGGCAGTCGACAAAGCCGTCCCAGGCGCCACGCAGCTGTTGTTCGTTCGTCGGTGAATCGGGATCGTTGCTGGTCACGAACACCTGTTTAGCTTCCGTCAGCCCAGCATGCCTCGACCCAGTACTACCAGCGGCGAAGTTTGCCCATCGCCGATCTCGCTGCGATGCGGTAGCAGCTAGTTCTTCGCTGCTTACCGGAGCCAGTGTCCGTTTTCGTCGAACCGCAGTTCGGCGAGTTCACCAGGGCTCACCTCGACGTCTGTGCCGAGAGCAACAGCCACCTTCTGATAGTTCCACTTCATGACGTCGAGGGTGAGTTCGACTAGTTGGCTGTCGGTGAAGTGGCTGCGAAGTTCGTCGCCGAAGGCGGTGTCGATGTCTCTGGGCTGGGTCATCAAAAGGTCAGCCAGAGTCAGCGCTGCTTTCTGGGACGCCGCTAAGTCGGAGTCGCGATACCCGTTGACCTTGGATGCCATTGTCTCGTTAAGTCCCTGCTGGCGAGCAACTGCTCCCCGCACACTCAGTCACGTGAGGCAGTCGTGATACTTCGCGCAACGAAGACGAACGAGTTCGGTGGTGATTGGGTCGACTTCGTCAAGACACACCACCGCGGCCTGCCACTCGCTGAGCGCAGCGGTAAGGCGGCTATCGCCTGGGCGGCTGCCAGTTTTGGTTGGAGCGTCCGTGCTGTTTGCGCGCTCTTTTCCCCAGTGGTCGAGGTGTGAGCTGGCGTCAGTCGCTGCCGTGCCGGCAGCAGGAAGTAACCCGAGGCGTTGCCAGGCAATATCGAGACGAACTCGTTGCTCAATAACCAGCAGAGAGTGGATGAAGTCCATAAGGCCGTCGGCACCCAACACTTCGCGTGCGGCATCACGCGTGGCTTCGTTCATCGTGGCTACATCGATGATCCATTGTTCGACAAACGCCACGATGGCCGGGTGGGGTGCCTCGGCAGGCAGCACGTGGTTCGGCCAGATGAGCTTGCAGTTCAAGAGCTCGGCGACTCGTACTGCTGATCCTTCGAGCGCGCTGGTTCGGTCGCTCCACCTGAATGCTTGGTCGAGCGCCTCGGCCACTCGGATGCGGTCGCCGAGCACGGTGCCAACCGATTCTGGTGGCAACCCCAGAGTCGCCGAACCTGCATTCGCTACGTCATCGCTCATAGTCGAACGTTACGTCGCCGCTCTGACTTTTGCAGATGTAGTTGGGTTGTTAGCCGTCGCCCATCGGGTTCGCCCCCGCTGCCATCTCCTCGTGAGAGACGTCTTCGATGTGCGTGTGTAGTGACCATTGATGACCAAATGGGTCGGCAACCAGCGCTGCGCGGTCGCCGTAAAATTGGTCTTCGGGAGGTCGAAGCAACGTCGCTCCAGCGGCGACTGCTTTCTCGGTCGACGCGTCTACATCCACAACGTACTGATGCAGCATCACACTGGTACCGCCCAGCTTCTTGGGGTTCGCCGCGTCACCCGGCATGTCATCGGGGGCATCGGCAAGATAGATCGCAGCACCGTTCACATTTATCTGGGCATGGCCTATTTGGCCATCTGGCATCTCGAGCCTGAACTCTTCGGTCGCTCCGAACGCTTCTGTATAGAAGTTGATCGCCGCAGCGGCCCCGTCGATCATCAGGTAAGGGACAATCCTGCCCTCATACCCTTCAGGGATTGGTTGAACCATGAGGAACCCTCCAGGTGGTTTGTTGCATCTACACCCTGAGCATGCCGCGTATTTCTTTGCGTTGTCGCTTAAAAGCTGTCGCAGTACTTCAGCCGAACTGAAGCCGCGCCTACGATAAAAGCGTGAGCTCTATGGATTCAGCCCCCGGTCAAGTCGTCAAAATCAACGCACTCGAGATTCCGCCAAACGCGGGCGACGAGATTGTGAAACGGTTCGCCGCACGCATGTCGAGTCTCGACGATGTGGCGGGGTTCTGCGGGTTCGAACTGTTGCGCCCAACTGGCGACGCCGAAACCAGGTGGTTTGTGTACACCCGCTGGAGCGACCAGGCCTCCTATGAGGCATGGCGCGACGGCGATGGTGCGGCAAACGCACACGCGAAGAACAGTTCGGATGGCGACAGCGAGGCACCCCGCAAGCCAGTGAGTATGGGCGCAACCCTGCTTGAATTTGAGGTTGAGGTCGCCGCAGGCCCGAGCGCTGGGTAGGTAGGGCTTCAACGAACCGCCGAGGAGTAGGAGGTTCGAGGCATCGCGCGCCACTATGGAGACGGACTGGTTATCTAGGGGAGGCAGCGATGCTGAAGACGGTTGGTTTGTTGAAGCGACGACCCGGAATGAGTGTCGAAGAGTTCCGCGAGTACTACGAGAGCACGCATCGGCTCATTGGCGAGAAGTACCTCAAAGGCAATGTTGAGCGGTATATGCGGCGTTATCTCGATCCGCCGATCCGGCCTCGGCCCGGTGATTCGGCTGAACCGGAGTTCGATGTCATGCTCGAAATTTGGTACGCCGACCGCGAGGCCTACGACAAGACGCGAGAGTTGCTGTCTGACCCCGCCGTGAGGCAGGAGATCACCGAGGATGAAGAAAGGTTGTTCGACCGGCCGAGCATGCGCTTCTATACCATCGACGAGGTCGAGTCTGACCTTGCCAGCAGCGACGGGTAAGGGCGTCAACATGCAGGTCCGCAAAACTGGAACAAACATGGGTGCACGCATCGAAGGCATCGATTTCGAAGCGGGGCTAGACGACAGCACCATCGAGGGTGTGGCCGAAGCTGTCTTCGCCCACCAGGTCGTCTCGATCGATGCCGCAGCGATGTCGCCCGAACAGCATCTGAAACTCGCCCAGCGGTTCGGTGAGTTAGAAGAGAACGGCACCGACCAGTTTGGTGATCACCCCACCGTCGCGCAGATCACGGTCATCGACTCTGAGGCTGGTCACACTGCCAGCATGTGGCACGCGGATGAAACGTTTCTCGAAAATCCTCCGCTCGTGAATCTGCTGCACGGCAAGCAGATTCCGGCGACGGGCGGAGACACTGCCTTCGTGAGCACGGCGCTGGCATATGAAGGACTGTCGCCCAAGTTTCAGGAACTACTCGACGGGCTCGAAGCAGTGCACGACTACGGGCACCTATACGAACAGGGTTGGCAGAGTGGTTACGACCTTGGCGGACACGTGGCCGACGCGCTCGCCAAGGGGCTCATTCACAGCCATCCGATCGTGCGAGAACATCGGGTCACCGGCCGCAAGTGGCTTTCGATCAACTCGGTGTACACCCGCTTCATACGCGGCGTCAGCAAACTCGAGGGCAAGATGCTGCTCGATCTTCTGTTGCAACATCTGCAGAAACCTGAGTACGGCTTTCGCCACAACTGGAGCGAAGGTGACTTACTGATCTGGGATCAACAGGCGGTGCAGCACTACGCGGTAAACGATCCAAGCGAGCGCCGAGTTGTGCACCGAATCTCCGCGTTGGCGACCAACGACACCTACGTCGGCATGAAAGCCCCCTAGCGAAAACCAAAATCTCGTGACACCAGACGACAAGATTTGTCGATGGGTGTCACGAGATTTGGCTGTTTGTGGATCTTGCGCACGTTGGGGGCTTCGTCGTGTGAACTTTCCCGGGCACTGGTGATCATCGTTGCCCTAGGATTTGCGGCACTCGTATGCAAAGGAGAACACGATGCCGAAATACCTACTCACCTATCACGGTGAAATGAAGATGGAAGATATGCCCAGCGATCCTGCCGCAATTCAAGAAGTCATGGCTGTTTGGGCGGCTTGGTACGAGAGTATGGGCGACGCACTGGTCGATGGCGGCGCACCGATCGCCATCAGTAGCGCTATCACCGCCGATGGTGCTATCGACGCGCCAGCGCAGCTGACGGGTTACACCATTGTCGAAGCAGCCGACTTCGCAGGTGCCACAGCAATCGCCGAGGGGAGCCCGGTTTTGGCCAATGGCCACACCGTGCAGATCTCCGAAGCAATCGACATGGGCTAGCTCGGAATCTCGTGACACCAGGCGACAAAAATTGTCGATGGGTGTCACGAGATTTTGGGGTTTGGGGGTTTGGACGGTTAGGGGGTTAGGGATTTTTGGAAGGCATCGGCTACTAGGTGTACCGAGCGGATGCGGCCGTCGCTGGTGGTTGCGTTGTGGGCGACGATGAGTTCGTCGGCGTTGGCGAATTGTGCGAACTCGTCGAGCTGTGGACGCACGTTGGCCGGGGTGCCCACAACGGTGTGTTGCATCATCCCAATGATTTGGCGGCCCTGGCCGGAGACGACGAGCTGGTCGAGCTCTTCGCTAGAAAATCCGCGGCCGCTTGCCCGACCTAGGAACGAGGCGACGCGCTGTCGCTTGACCTGTTCGAACAGCTCTGCCGCTTCTTCGTCGGTGTCGCCGATGACGACGTTGACCGCGGCGTACACGTGCGGCTCGTTCAACTGTTCCGACGGCGTGAACTTGCTGCGGTAGAGCGCAACGGCCTCTTGCAGATGGGTGGGTGCGAAGTGTGAGGCGAATCCATAGGGGAGTCCGAACACCGCAGCGAGTTCTGCGCCAAACAGCGAAGAGCCAAGAATGGTGAGCGGCACGTTGGTGCCGGCGCCCGGGGTAGCGGTTACGCCACCGACGCTCTCGCCAGCGAGCAGAGCCTGCAACTCGCGCACATCTTGGGGGAACGAGTTTGATGCCATGGGGTCGACCCGCAGCGCTCGGCTAGCTGCCTGATCGCTACCCGGTGCCCGACCGAGACCTAGCTCGATGCGCCCGGGGTGAAGGCTGGCTAGGGTGCCGAACTGCTCAGCAATGGCGAGCGGCGAGTGGTTAGGCAACATGATGCCTCCCGAGCCGAGCAGAATGCGCTCGGTCTGAGCGGCGATGTGCGCGATCAGCACCGATGTTGCCGCCGACGCAATGTTTGCCATGTTGTGATGTTCGGCGTACCAGATGCGCCGGTAGCCCCGCTCCTCAGCAGCCTGTGCCACGGCCAAACTTGTCGCGAGTGCATCGGTTACCGATTCGCCCTTGCCAACTATGGCGAGATCGAGAATAGAGAGGGGCACCTCGGGAGTCGTCATGGCGACAATCGTAGATGCCGCTGCCCCCGACGGCTTCTTCGGTTAGCCGATAACTACTTCGGCGATCGACAGAATTCCTGTATCGGCGAGACGAACCATGACGAAGCGTCCCTGCGCCGAGGTCGTGATGGTGGTCTCTCGCCCGGCAGTTCCTGGCTCATAAGTAAGGACCTGAACCTGTGGATCCAGTAGCAAATCATCCAAGCTCCGCCCAGACATATCGGCGTTGGAAGACAGGACATAGAAGTTGTTCAACCGGTTTGCGCAACAGTCTTCTCTATTCCAAAGAGAGACACTTTGGATGCTGCGACTTGTTTGCAAGTCCACTTGCCACCACGGTGAGAATTCAGTGGCGGTATGGGTGATACTGCCGTTGCGGTAAACGCCATCAGCCACCCCATCGACAGCTCGTGAAGGCTCGCCTCCGAAAGCGACAGAGCTTTGGCTTGCCACAGGTGCGGCCCCGATAGGCGGTTGGCCGCATTGCAGGTCGTGCCTTTGACCATTCTTCGAATAGCGCACGACGTAGGACGGCGCGGTGGTCGTTACCGCGGTGTCCTCGAACGTTCTGCCGTTTGTCACCGTCGCTACCCAACGCCCATCGCGACGGATGGCAAACGTACTTTGACCGGCGATGTCAACCCAGCTCAACACCGGGTGGCCAGCTGCAGACCGACTGATCGAACAGTCGAGACTTCCCGACGTCGGAGCAGGGTAGTAGGCGAAGTAGCCGGTTTCGGTTCCACCCGTCCACATGCCGTCGTGACCTAGAGCGAGGCCGCCGTCGAGGACCTCCAACATACGAACCCCCACAAAGGAGTTTGAACCGGGATCCCAGTCGAGCGGAGTGCCGTCTGCCGGGTTCAGAGCGGCAACTTGCTTGCGGAATGTCGGATCGACGATGTCAATTGGGCAAAGCCGGTTTGTGTAGTTGCCTTCGCGAACAGTCTCGCCAGGTCCCGAGGTCATATGGCAGAAATGGCCACCGATGTAGACCGCCGAATCGGAAATCGCTGCGGCAAAGATGGAATCATGCGTGGTCTGATGCCAGAGTTCTGCTTGGTCAGGGCCCCCGTTGGTAGGGAATGCCATCACAAACCCGGTGGACACCATCACAAAGAACGATCCATCCGGCGACAGATCGCCGGTTACTGGAGCGTATCCCTTGTAGCGGAGCGCGGCATCAAAGTTCACGTTTGAGAAGGGTGTTAAGAAAGGATTATCGGCACCGGAAATGTCGAAGATCGCGGCACCGCGCCGATCGAGCCCATCAATGGTGCGTCCGCTATGGATCACCAGAAGTCGCGTCCCGTCGGGTGTGGCCTCAACGGTTCGGATGGTGAGTCCACCAGATCGTCGGCCGGCGGTTCCCGAAAAGGTGAAGTCGAAGGCTTCGTTGGGTTTGCCAGTGGTTGGGGAGAGTTCGGCCACCTTGGCGATGCCTTTGCCGCGAATTTTCGTGAAGCTGCCACCAACGAACAGACGGCCCTGCTCGGTGAGATCGATCGCGGTGACGGAGCCGGTGGCATTGGATACCCAACTGGTTGGCGCTCCGTCGAGGACGCGTACCTCGGCCAGACGATTTCTCGTGGAGCCATTGATGTCGGTGAACCGTCCTCCAATGAAGACCGTGCCGTTGTCGTACCCGACTTCTACGGCCAGAACTTCGTCATTGATCACCGGTCGGAAGTCGTCCACGAAGGCACCCGTTTCGGCGTCGATAGCCAACAAGTACGGCTGTGCGACTTCGGTCCCATTCGCCACCCGAATCCGGGTAAAACTGCCTCCTAGAATGAGCCGCCCGTCGTGTTCGACGACGTCGTGGATGCGTCCATCGAGTATCTGCGGAAGGCCCTGTCGTGGTGACTCGGCGACGATGCCGTTGTGGCCGGCCACTGTCGTCGCCCCTTGCGCCCCGGCGCTCCAGCGAATGAGTCCGACAAGACAAAGCGCGAGCGCAGCGGCGATGAAGAGGACCGTTTGTGTTCGCAACCTCTCGCTGGCGGTCGGTTGTGGCGCGGCATGATTGGACGTTCTCATAGACCAAGTGATCGTCATCGTTGGAGCGAGTCCACATAGGCCACATGACCCTGAAGGCCGTCGGGCGCCGCATTGCAGCGGATGCGAACCGAGCCGGAATCTGCACGCACTATTCTTTCGACATGGACATCAAACCCATCGATCTTGCCGAGGGTCTAGCATTCGCCGACGACGTTCGCGAAGGCACAATCATTACCCTGCGAAGCGATGGTCGCCCGCAGTCATCCGACGTTCACCACGCGGTTGCCGACGGCACGATTGTGTTCTCGGTGCTGCCGACGCGGGCAAAGGTGTTCAACATCGAACGCGATCCGCGCGTCGTCTACCACGTGTCGCACGAGGGTAGTTACCTCAGCTTCGACGGCCTGGCCGAGGTCAGTCCGATCGCTACCGAAACCCATGGACCCGCCATGGACATTTTGATCGATGCATTCCGGGCGGTTGCCAAGAAGGAACATCCCGACTGGGATGAGTTCCGCGAAGCCATGGTGCAAGAACGTCGACGAGCGATCACGGTGACCCCGACCTCGGTCGTCGGACTGATTCGTCCCGTCTGGCGCTGACGCACCGGCTCGCTGGCTCAGACCGTTGCTGGTCGAATCAGTCGCCCGATGCGGCTGCGGTTGCGCCACAGGTGCACGAACATCAGCAGGATGCTGAGAAAACCCGTCACCGTGTGCACAGTCGCCCAACCCCCAGCATCGGACCATTCGAGCCAAATCGGAAAGCCGGTGATGATGCAGATCGTGGCCATCGCACCAAGAAATGCATTGAGGACGCCGAGTGAGAACTCGCGGTCTTCTCGACCTCGCGCCAGAACCCGCCGAATCCACCCGAGGTTGCCGAGTAGGTGGACGGCGACAATCGGAACCAAAACGATGCCGACCCAGGAATGCAGGCCGTAGTCGGGCCCCTCACGAGTGATGAACTCGGTGAGGAACCCGACCAGCAAGGCCACGTCGATCACTATCTTTATCGGCCGGCGCCGCAAGGAGGATTCGAGTCGTTCGGTGGCCATATTCATGCATGCAATCTAGGTCGTGCGATCTCTCTGGCGTAGTTAGCGAGAAACGTTGATGACAGCGTCGAAGCCGTCGCCGATCGTGGTGCCACCAGGGATCGAGATGACAAGTGTGTAGTCGCCGACTACGCGTACGTTTGGTACCAACGACATGCTGGAATCCGCCGTGAAGGTCAGGTCAGATACCGGCTTTGAGAAGGTGATCCAGTACTCGTCGGCAAGGGGGAGTGCTGATGCCTCGTCCTGGCTCAGTCCAGCAATGCCACCGACGTACGGCTCGTAGAGGTCCCATTCTGCGTCGGTGTTCCACGACATGGTGATCGAGCGACGGCTGATGTCGATGTCGTAGATGTAGCCCGATCCGATCTCTACCTTTGGTCCAACTCGGCCTTTGTAGGCGTCGAAGAACGGCGTGAGTTCGCCGCCGAAGTTGAAGTTGTTTTGCAGGTGATATTTTGCACCGTGCAGCTGTGCTTTGTTGTTGGCTTTGACCGGTTGCCCAGCCGACGCAGGAATTGTGGCAACGCCGAGCGTCGCGAAAATGGTGAGGCCGATTGCGGCGACCCGAAGTCGTGTGTTCATGGTGTTTCTTCCAGGTTGAGAATATTGCTGCAGGGATAGGACTCCCGACGTGCGAGAGCGCAGTGATGTCACCCTGACGGCAAAAGGAGGCCGGGCCAAGGTCGATATGCGACGACCGCTGGTAGTTTTCGGACTCAATCAGACAATGAAGGGAACAGCGTGTCTGGACTTTCCGAAGAAGCGGTGCGAACTGCTGTCCTTGATTGGTTCCATGGGGCATGGGATCCAAATCTTTCCTTGCTCGAGTGGCGAGACGTGCTGGTCGATTCGCGGTGGGCGGTTCCGTCGTGGTCCTCGGACTGGTTCGGTCGCGACCTACCGGCCTGGGCCGACCGGGTAGCCCACGCAACGATTCGACAAGCGGGTGGGGTGGCGGTGCCACTTGGTGCGGGCTTCGGACTTGCTGCACCGACTATGTATGACCACGGATCTGATGCGCTAAAGCACAAGTACCTCCGCCGCACGCTCACCGGCGAACTCGCCTGGTGTCAACTGTTCTCCGAGCCTGGTGCTGGCTCCGATCTGGCCGGCCTCAAGGCGACGGCTGTGCGCGATGGCGACGAGTGGATCGTGAACGGTCAAAAGGTGTGGAACACGAGTGCCGACCACGCCGACATGGGCATCCTTGTCGTACGCACCAACTGGGACGAGGTGAAACACGCGGGCCTTAGCTACTTCGTTATCGACATGCACCAGGACGGTGTCGAAGTGCGACCAATCGAGCAGATGAACTACTACAACTCGTTCAACGAGGTCTTTCTTTCTGACGCGCGTGTCCCCCACGAGAACATGGTGGGCAGCGAAGGCGACGGCTGGAAGGTGGCTCGTGGCACCCTCGCTCACGAACGGTCGTTCTCGACACAACGCAACGCGTTTGTCGGTTCCGAATCGAAGGGGCGGGTGGTCGACGAGGCCACCGATGAGGCAACCGAGTATCTCAAGACCTACGAGTGGTATCCGCAACGTATGGGACGGGTCGATCTGGTTATCGAACGAGCCCAGGCGATGGGCCGAGTCGACGATCCCATCGTGCGGCAGGAACTGATGAAGCTCATCAGCTTTCAGCGGGCATCAGAGTGGACAGCAGGCCGAGCCAAAGCTGGTCGTGAGCTCGGTCGCCCGCCGGGATCCGAAGGGTCGATCGGCAAACTCGCGCTGTCTGAGGTAGCTCGCCGCTGCAACCAGGTGCACACCATGATCGCCGGACCGCGAGGGCTGTTGCGGGAGGGCGACGATCCAATGGACACGGTGATCGCTGAAGTTCTTGTCTCGACGCCGGCTCAGTCGATCGCCGGTGGCACCGACGAGATTCAACGCAACATTCTCGGCGAGGGTATTCTCGGCCTCCCCAAGGAGCCAGCGACCGACCGCGGCATGCCGTTTCGCACGGTTGGCAAAACGGTTGAGAAAACGGCTGGGAAAACGGTTGGCAAGACAGATGGCACAACGGGAAAGACCACAGATTCATGACCCAGACCCCACATTCGGAAACAGTTTTTGAAAATAGCGCTCTACGAGCGACCGTCGGTGCTGGCTACGTGGCGACCATCACGCTGACGAATCCACCCAACAACTTCTTCTCGCTCGATCAGATCGGAGGTGTTGCTGACGCCCTCGAAGTACTGGACGACGACCTTCGTTGCCGAGCAGCAGTGTTATGTGCAGATGGCAAACACTTCTGCGCGGGCGCCGACTTCCACGGTGATCGCAGCTACACGACCGACGACCTCTATTCGGCGGCAGCTCGTATTTTTCGCACCGACACGCCGGTGGTCGCTGCTGTCCAGGGTGCGGCGATTGGTGGGGGACTGGGGTTGGCGCTGTCAGCCGACTTCCGAATTGCGGCCCCCGAAGCTCGTTTCAGTGCCAACTTTGCTCGGCTCGGCTTTCACCATGGCTTTGGCCTAAGCGTGACGTTGCCCCGACTGGTCGGCCAACAGGCCACTGCCGATCTGCTCTTCACCGGTCGTCGAGTAAAGGGCGATGAGGCGGTTTCGCTGGGCCTGGCTGACCGACTCGCCGACCTTGCTGATGTGCGCGACGTGGCTCATGCGATGGCTCGCGAGATTGCGATTTCGGCGCCGCTTGCGGTGCGATCGATCCGCAAGACGCTCCGCGGCGATCTTGCCGATCAGGTCGAACAGGCGACGGCACACGAAGCAATTGAGCAGGACTGGCTGCGTAAAACCCCCGACTTTGCCGAAGGAAATGCAGCAATGCGCGATCGTAGGGAACCTACCTTCACCGGGGAACACTAAGCTCGGCGCCGATGAGCGCTACCGATCTAGTCCGATTGCCGAAGAATGAACGCGCGCCGCTGGCTTCGGTCCTGCGACGCATCGGGTTTGCGTGCGCTCTGGTGTTGTTCGTAGCGCTTGTCGTTCGGTTGGGCCGCGACGGCTATATCGATGTCACCGACGGGTCGATCGGCATGCTCGATTCGCTGTACTACGCGTCGGTCACCGTGACCACTACTGGCTATGGCGATATCACCGCTGTCAGCGATGGTGCTCGGCTAGCCACAATCTTGTTGATCACGCCGGCTCGCATCCTCTTTCTGATCCTCGTTGTGTCCACCACGGTCGAGGTGCTCACCGAACAATCCCGCGAACTCATTGCGCAACGAAAATGGAGAAAACGAGTGAATAACCACATCGTCATTTGTGGCTTTGGCGAAACAGGCATGGCTGCGGCTAAAGACCTTGTGGCCCGCGGCGTCGATGCCTCCGACATCGTTGTCGTCGACTCGACGGTTGCAAGCATCGAGGAGGCAACCAGACGTGGTTATGTCGGGGTTGTCGGCGATGCGAGCCGAACCGACACACTCGAGCAGGCTCTTATCTCGAAGGCTTCGGCGATCGTTGTAGCGCCCAATCGCGACGACACGGCGGTATTGATAACCCTTACCGCTCGCGAGATGAACCCGACAGCGCATATCGTGGCCGGCGGTCGCGAGCAGGAGAACCTCCACCTACTTCGCCAGGGCGGGGCAAATGAGGTTATCGACTCGACTGCAGCGGTTGGGCGAATGCTCGGACTCGGCACTCATTCACCCGGTGCCGGTCAGGTGCTTGAAGATCTTCTTGACGCTGGTACGGGGCTCGAGCTGGTCGAGATTGAGCCGGTTGAGCGAAACGGATCATTGGCTACACCGGCTGGGTCAACGCTCATTGCGATCATTAGGGACGGCGAGCGGGTGCCGCAGAACGATGTTGGTGCCGACAACCTTCGCTCGGGTGACCGCATTGTGGTGCTGCGCGAGACCTCAACAATCGCGAGACCTTGAACAACGAGGTAGGGATACCCCACCCCAAAAAGTGGGGGCCGAGCTTTACCAACGGGGGGATTTCGGCGGCCATTTCGATTCGCCGTACCCACCCTGACGCGGGTGTCATCGTGCTAGCTGAGGTTTGATTCGTCGCAACGGTGCTGACGCCATGTGGCGTAAGGTAGTCGTTCCCACACACCGACTTCCCAGGTCGTTTCTGTAAGCGGGGTCATGAGTCGTTCGGCTGCTTCGGCGTAAGGCTCGAGATTGTCGATCCCGTAGGCAAGGCTCAGCTCCTCGGCCGCCCTGTTACGCTTGTCTTACTGGCACATTCCACCGTATGGGGTTAGGAAGAGGAAACGATGGCAAACGGCGATGCGACGATGCGTGCTTACGGGGCCGAGCAGGCGGTTCCGACCTTTGACGATCCGGCCTTCATGCCGCTCGCTAAACCCGTAGCCGAAGCACGAGTAGCCATCGTCAC
>CALLQB010000028.1 GCA_938015295.1 uncultured Acidimicrobiales bacterium | reverse complement strand
GAGTCGCCCAAAGAGATGGCCGAAACAGTCGACTTCCTCATTACTTGTCTCCCTTCGCCAGCAGCGTCGGCAGCGGTGCTTGAGGCCGACGACGGTGTGCTTGCCGGCCTCGGAGCCGGCAAGGTTTGGATGGAGATGAGCACGACCGACGAGGCCGAGGTCACCCGACTCGGAGCGAAGGTGAAAGCCATTGGTTCAGAGCCGGTCGATTGTCCGGTGTCGGGTGGGTGTCACCGGGCAGCTACCGGCAACATCGCCATCTTTGCCGGTTGCGAGCGGGTGACTTTCGACCGCATTCTGCCGCTGCTGACCACCCTTGGCCGTCGCGTGCTTCATACCGGCGATTTGGGCACGGCGTCGGTGTTAAAAGTCATGACCAACTACCTGGCCACAGCGAACCTCATCACGCTCGCCGAAGCTCTCGTGACCTCCAAGGCAGCTGGCATGGATCTCGCCACCACCTATGAAGCCATTAGAATCTCGAGCGGCAATTCGTTTGTGCACGAGACCGAGAGCCAGGTCATCCTCAATGGGTCGCGCGACATCAACTTCACGATGGATCTCGTGAAGAAAGACATCGGACTGTTTCAGACCATCGCCGAACGCCATGACGTGCCCCTTGAGATGAGTCCGTTGATGATCGAGATCTTCGACGATGGCATCGCCCGATACGGTGACCGCGAGTTTTCGCCGAACATCATCAAACGCCTCGAAGAGGCGACAGGGCTCGACATCACCGCACCTGGTTTCCCCGCCGACATCGTCGACGACGAACCCGAAGAACCTGGCTATGAAGTAGTCCCGAAGGGTCGATGACCTGAGAACACTTTCGCGGGACGCCGCAACCGTTGCTGTAGCGCTCTTTGTGGTGGGGTGGGGAACCAACGTCGCCACACCATTTCTTGTGCTGTACAAAGAACGGCTCGCGTTAGGCGACTCGGCCACAGTCGGGATCTTTGTGGTCTACGTCGCCGGGATCCTTTCGGCGTTGTTGGTCGCCGGTCCGCTGTCAGATCGGTTAGGGCGTCGCCCGATCGTGCTTCCCTTTGTCGCTCTCTCTGGGCTGTCGTCGCTCGTGCTTATCGCTGGGCGAGACGAATACCTGCTGCTGCTGTTGGGGCGGTTCATGCTTGGTGCGGTCAGCGGGGCGGTGCTAGGTGTTGGTTCAGCGTGGATGCTTGAACTGCTTGGCCCCGGCAGGGAACTGACCGCCGCGATAACGACGACCGTCGTTACGTATCTCGGCTTTGGATTCGGCCCCGTCATCTCGGCGCTCTATGAGCACTTCTTCGCCTCACCGCTCGTGGTTCCCTTTGTTGTCCATGCGGCGGTGACCGCGGCGATTCTGCCGTTCGTGGTCCGCGTACCAGAAACATCGGTACCCGACCCTTCGGTTGCGTTGCGTGTGCAGTTCGGCGTGCCCCCAAGGTCACGACGTGCCTTTTTGATGATCGTGGTGCCCGCAGCGATCTGGGTCTTCGCCTTCCCCTCCACGGCATTCGCGCTCTTTCCCGTTCTTCTCAGCGACTCGATCGATGGCTCGCCAGTGCTGGTCGCAGGTGCATCGGGTGCGCTTACCTCGTGGGGTGCGTTCGTGGCCCGGCCGCTGGTGAACCGTGTGGGGGCTCGTCGTGCGCTTACGGTTGGCATGCTGATGGGGCTTTGCGGCTACGTGTTTGGCATTGTCGCCTTTGGCACCGGAGCTTGGCCACTGCTGTTGCCCGGTGCGGTCGCGCTCGGCGCAGCTTCGGGCACCATTGCAACCGGCTGCCTGACCATTCTTGGCGAACTCGCTGACGATTCGAGCAGAGGCCGTCTCACATCGACCTTTTATCTTCTTGCCTACCCCGGCATGGCCATGCCTTTGTTTGTGACCACGTTGGGATCATGGACCGGAATTACCGGGGCACTTCTTGTTGTCACCGTGTTGTGTGTCATCGCAACGGCCCTTGCGACCCGGGCCTCGTCGATCCAGGCGGCCACGTGAGCCTCTCGTTGACGTTGGCCATTGCGGCGTCGGTCTTGATTGGTTCGAGTGAAGCACTCGTGGGGCAGTTCGTTCGCTCAAACCGGTCGGAGGTCGTCACGGCGACCTTTTTCCTCGTCGGGGTATTGGTGATGGCGCTGCTACTGATGGTCGTGCCCAGCGAGTGGCGAACTGGCGACGTGCTGCTGGGCGGCATATCCGGGTTCTTCAACGGGCTGGCGCTCATACTTCTTTACCGCTCGTACGAACTGATCCCGGTCGGCCTGGGCTCGCCGATGGTCGGGGTGCAGTCGGCCGCATGGCCTGTCGTCTTTGCCGTCGTGATCGGTGGCGAGGTACTCGGCTGGTTGACAACAGTTGGCATCTTGCTGGGCGTTGTGGCGCTGGTGCTGGTGTCGTTCGACCCACAGCCGTCACCGGATATGAAACGCGGTCTAGCGCTGGCGTTGTCGGCGGGGGCGTTGTTCGGCATCATGATCACGCTGATCGTAAAGACGAGCGAAGCGTCGGGTATTTGGCCGATGGTGCCGCAACGTGCTGTTGCGTTCGGCGTGGCGGCGATCTTTGCGAAGCGGACCGGTCCAAACGTGTTGCCGGTGCCTGGCAGCCGCCTCAAAATTCTCTCGATTGGCACCCTCGGATCGCTTGGCGCGGCGGCCTATATCGTCGCTGCGCAGAAGGGGTCGGTCAGTGAAGTGGCCGTCGCCGGAGCACAGTTCCCCGCAGTCGCGGTTGCGCTGAGCTATGTACTGTTTCGGGTGAAGATTCGCTGGTGGCAAGTTGTCGGCCTGCTGGCTTCGCTCGTGGCCGTGTCGCTAATAGCGATTGGTTGACATACCGGCCAGGCAACTCGCTGCGTCAAAACCGGCCGGTGGCCCGAAGTCATCGTTTCAGGTGACGAAAGTAACGCAGCCCGCCATTTCAGGGATGAAAACGCCGAGAACAGTCGAGACGTCCGCCGACTACTCGGAGAATCAAATGCCGAATCAACTCGACTCCTCACATCCCTTCGCCCGTCTTGTTTTGTTGGTAGCAGTGCTGCTGTTCGCCGCTGTGCTAGCGCCAATTGCCGGAACCCCCGCCACAGCACAGTCAGCGCTAGCCGGTCAAGGGAGCGTTTGGGTCGACCTTGATGGCGATGTGGTCTTCAGTGAAGGAGTTCGGGTGACGAACGACTTTGGTGCATCGGCGTTTCCTCTCGCTGGCGTCGAGCAGCGTTTCGAAGGAGCAATTGTGCACCTTGTCGACAGCGCAGAAGTCACCGTCGAGACGACACAAACCGGGCCAGACGGCTCGTACACCTTCAGTCAACCTCCTGATGGGATCTATGACGTCGTGTTCGAAGCTCCCGACGGTTATGACTTTGCTTCCTTGACCCCTCAGGGTGACTCCCTTGTCGACTCGGACCCGGTTCCATTGCCTGGCGAGCCGCAGTTGGCTCGTGCAGTACTCGAGGTCAGCGGCACGCTGGGCGAATTGCCTGATGCCGGACTCCGGCCTGTCGCGAATCTGGCACTCAACTGGGTGGATAGCGACAACGACACTGCGGGCGTGCAGTACCTTGCGACAGGGTCAACTCCTTTCGATCCATACGGCGATTGCCCTCAGTCACCGCCGTCTGCAGGTTCCGACTGCGGGCAGGATGACCTCTATGTGCGTACGAACGACGTCTCAACGATGTCGTTTTCGGTACTCGCTGACAACCTTTCGCAACAAGTTCCCTTGCTGGACGAAGTTATCGTTGAGCAACATCTCGAGCCGGCAGACGGAGCGATCGTGGCCTATGACGTCGATCCGTTGGTCGGATTGCCCATTGGCTGCGGAACCGAAGGCCTCACGCGACCGTCCTCGATCACTACACTCGAGGATGGCTCCTCGGTGTTGGTTTGCAACATGGGGGCCTTCGAACTCGCTGAAGTGAAGTTCGTGTCGGTCGTCATACGGACATCGGGTACTAGTGATCCGGGGTCGTCATTTACCACGTCCTCTCGCGCCTTTGCCCTTGACAACCGTGCCGTACCTTCTGGTGGCCTCACATCCGACCCGGTGACGATCTCGGCCGCACCACAGTTTGACCTAACGATCGACCGCGACAGCTCCAATCCGCTGAACCGAGTCCGAGAGCAAGCGGCGTTGGTCAGCCGACAAAATCCCGTCACCGGCGACCACGAACTCGGCAAAGTCTTCTACTACGACGTTTCGGTACTGGCGAACAACGAGGGTCGTGGTTCGACGAGCCTCGGATCAACTATCTCATTCACGTCATTGCTCGACCCACAACTGGTGCCGTTTGGTGCATCACTCGTGTCGTGCGAAGCCGGTGCTTTCGCCGAGGATGGTGCACCGAGGCTTCCCTTTGACGGCCATGGTGCTCCCTACTTGCCGAATCAGGTGGCCGACAACGGCACCTGGTCCTGTGTCGCCGGCGTCGACGGAGCGGTCGAGGTTTCGGTGGTCGGAGCCGATACGAGCGCTGCGCACATCCCCTCGACAGGTGGCGATGGCGGCGATGTCTCACCCTACGGCGTAGTGCTCACCGGAAACGTCAAGGTGTGGTACCCCATATCTGGCTTCTACCGGTCGGTGAACCCGTCGTGGCAAGCCGGCGACGGCGTGATAGGTGGCAGCTACGTCATGACCCATTGCGTGGCCGACTTTGATCCGCTCGCCAGCGATGGAGCGACATCGAACTTTGGGTCGAGCTTCGAACCGGGCTACGGAACAGCCGACGGCGCAGTCGCTCCATCGGGCAACAATTGCCGGACTCACAACTTCACCATCTATGAACCAGTCGGCGACTTCGCGTTGCGCTTCGGGGGCAAGGATCGCCTGCACGAAGGCACCAACGCCGACAACTGGCCGTGTCTGTCTGCACCGCGAGCGCTTCTTGGTGCGCAGACCAGCTGCGACAGTGGCGACGGCTCGGTGCTGGAGAACCAGAACCTTTTCGTGGAGGTTGCCAGCCGGAACCAGTCTGGCGTTGGGAGCATTCCCGACAACTGGCTGTGTGTCGCTATCGACAACTCGTTGTACCGGATCGATTCGATCACCGATGGCTCTGCGCAGGGGCTGTTCGCGTTTGCTCAGCACCGACAGTTTGGTATTGGCTACCGACTGGCCGACCCGGCGGATTGGGCAACAGAGTACGCCCGTTTTGCGCCATCTCAGCCGCAGCGCACCTGGAACGTTGATCATCGTACGGCTGATGCCGACGCAACTACAGGAGTCATTCCGGCCGACATTTCCTCGATGGTCGACGGTGTCGGCGATTGTGGCGAGTCGTTGGGGGCAGCGGGACAAGTTGAATGGACCGAAGATGTCTCGGCAAGTGGCTGGTCCAGCGACGACGTGGTGATGGTTCGGACCAGGCCGCGCCGTGCAGATGTGGTAGTTGGGGCTGGTGAGGACCTCATCCTTTACGTCAACCTTGCTGCGCGAGGCGAAGTATGGGGGTCAGCGACTCAGCCGCAGGTCGGAACCCGTATCGCTGTCGGAACCGCTGTTGCTACGGTGGGTAACTACCGGCAACGAGGCGTATGGGGCGAGGCCGAATATGACCCAAACACCCATAGCTCTGGAGCTGCCGGAGCCAACGTCTCCTTCGGCGATCGAGCAATCTACGAGCACATTGTTCTGAGTGTCGACAAGCGGGCAAACAAGCCTGACTCAGCTGTGGGATCTGACGATCAGTTGGCCGTGCCGGCGGGCGAACACATTCTTTGGTCGCTGCATCCGGCAGCGACATCGCTTTCGTCTGCAGCGTCCGCTGACGAAATCGAAGTCATCGATGTCCTTCCGGCTTACACCTCCTTCGATCCAACGTGCACAGCGCCGCTACCTCCAGGCGTCGGCGGGCCGACGATTGTCGATGGTCCCGGTGCGGGAGAAACGACGATGACCTGGACACTTGGACACGTCGAAACCAACGTCGAGCTACCGGTAATCGAGGTTTGTACGCTTACCGATCCGTTTGCTCCGCCGCGTCACCTGATCTCGAACACTGCGATGATTGATTCGGCAAACAACTCCGCCCCTCTCGCGAGCAAGTCAGACACGCGAAGTGTTCGTCTCATTCAGGTTGGTGGTCTTGTGGTCAGAAAGTCGGTCGACCAGTCGACCGACTTCAAGAATGATGATCAGCTTTGGAATCTCAAATGGGGCAACTTGTCTGAGCAGGTTCCTTTCGCCCCAACCGACGTGATCGATGTCTTCCCCTGGGATGGAGACACACTTGGTTCGTTGTCGGAGCGGGAAAATGTTGTCTCGAGTTTTGATGGCGGGCTTTATCTCGCCGAGCTTCCGTCTGCGCCACAACGGACCTCGAGCCGTACGGGCGTGGTTAGTGAAGAGCTTGGCTCGTGGTACTTCTCGGCTGATGAGTCGGCAACGATTGATCACAACCCGTTCGCCGCCTCAAACGACCTGACGAACGGGAGCACCTCGTGGTGTCTCCCCAGTGATTTTGGTGTCTCGCCGTGTCCCTCGCAGCTCGATGAAATTCGCGCCGCCCGGTTCATTAGTGCTAGCCAACTCGGCCCGCTCGATGTCGTGAGCGCCGACTTGCGCCTCACAACCCTTGGTATCGATCCCGAAGTACACAACACGGGCGGCGATGTCTACGCGAACCGATTCGTCGTCGGCTCAGAAACGTTCCCTGATCTGCCAATTCGCTCAAACGAACCCACGGTACAAATCGTTGCGTTTGCCGTCGGCGATCTGCTGTACGCCGATCTGAACAGCGACGGTACCTTTACTGAAGGAATCGACTTCGTTGCGCCGGAAGGCGTTGCTATCGAACTCCGCAAAACCGACGGATCGCTAGTCGCCGAGACTTCAACGAACGCGTTCGGCCGATGGAGCGTCGAAGGCATCGACGGCGGCGAGTATGTTGTCCGCATCCCTGCAGCCGAGTTCAGCGGACCGCTGGAAGGCTGGAGTGTTCCTGCAGCGTCAGACACCGTTGGTGTGGATCCGCTGGACCCAGACGCTGCAGTTTCTCGGCCATTCACCCTTACTGCTGACCAGTTAGAAAGCGGGCGAGTTGTCGGTGCGGCACCGCTAGCCGACCAAGAGGAGTTGTCTCCCCTTACCCAACTTCGAGACGACTTTACCGACTTCACCATCGATATCGGTCTTGATCCTGCAGAGGTGCTCAGACTCGAAGTGAAAGCATGCCGTGTGACGTCGAACAGCTGTGACATCGCAACCGGCGGTCATTGGGTTGACGCCGCTGAGATTCCCGCCGGCACAAACGCAACGTTCCGGGTGACGGTGTACAACACGACTCCAGTGGTGATCGGCGACATATCGTTGGCAAACACCGATGGTCTTTGCGACCTCGCAAGCTTTGCCCTGCAGCCAGCAACTTCTCGCACGACGACATGTGAAGTTCGTGGACTTGAAGCAAACAGCACCTTCGTTCTCGCAGCGACCGCAACAGCTGAGGCCGTGAGCACGGCACTTCAAGGGAGTGCTTCGGTTACTACAGACGGTGGTGTCCCAGGACTGAGAATTGAAGGAGCGGTCAACGCAAAGAATCGCTTGTCGCCGGGGGTCGCAGCCGATGCCGATCACGAGTACCGCTACGTCCACCGCAAGACCAAACTTCGTTTCACCTATCTGGTCAGCAACACGGGCCACAAGGTTCTCCGCAACGTCCGTGTTGTGGATGACCGCGGGACCACAGATACAGCCGACGATGTCCGTCCGGTCGGTATTGCTTCCGGCAGCCGAATCAATGTCGGTGACGTCAACAACAATCGGCTGCTTGACCCAGGGGAGACCTGGCAGTATCGCCGCTCAGATCGTCATCGAGCCGGATCAGGCGGTCGAACGACGATCGCTCGGGTGCGAGCAAATGTTGCGGACTCCACGGCCGCGATTGTGAAGGCTGAGGATCCGACCATGGTGTACGGCATGAAGCCCGGCAAGGTAACCATCGAAAACGCGATTCTTGCAGCGGACCCGACAAATCCGTCCGCTTTCGAAGATGCCGATCGTGGCCCCGGTCGAGGTGTCCCTGCCGACCAGCCCCTCCGCTGGACGTACCAAGTGTCCATTACCGGCAACGTGGCTGCAACGTCGATCACCGTTCTTGACAACAATGGCACGACATCGGACAAGTCAGACGATTGGTACGCCGAACCTCTCAGAGGTGCCGACGGCAACGTCGTTGGTGACGTCGATGCCGACGGTCTTCTCGACCCGGGCGAGGTTTGGATCTTCGACACTCCTCTCGAGCGCCAGGTGGTTCGTGCCGACGGCGCCCAGAGCGTTTGGGCCCATGCAGAAGCAACCTTCCCTCGTCGGGCGCGCACAAATGGCAACCTCGCGAAGCCTTGGGTGCGCAAGGGGCGCGACCGCTCCTACCACGTTGTTGCGCAGCCACAGATCGACATCGAGAGCTTCATCGCCGACGTCGATGCCGACGAACCCGACGGGCCAACCCTGACCGCTGGCACCACCGAAAAAGTGACGTACGTCGTCACGAACACCGGTCTTGGCAGCTTACGGGGAGCTGTTGTCATCGATGACCGGGGTACGCCGGAAACCGTTGATGACTTCATCCACAACATGAGTTCCAACCGGATCTTGCATGCCGGGCAATCATGGACCTTTCACGTCCGGCGAACGATCGGTGAGGGACAACAAAGCGAGTCGACCAGCGTCACTGCGAAGGTGACCCATGGCGGCAGGGCCGTGCAAATGGTCGAGGGCGAACCGTGGTTGGCAATCGATACCGACGCGCTGCACTACCGGGGCGCAGCCGGTTCGCCGGAGCTGTTCGTGAAAGGCTGTATTCATGGTTCGCCTGACCAGTGCGACCCCAACAACGATGCCGTGTGGACTGGTCCGCGGTCTATCGCGCGAGGGCAGACCGCTACCTGGATGACGACCGTGACCAACTCGTCGTCGACTCCGATGTATCGCGTGGGGGTAAAGAGCAGCCTCGGGTCGGTGTGCACTCGTTGGATCGGGACGTTAGCGCCCGGCGAAACGGTCCGTTTCCGTTGTCGAATCGCCGAGGCCAAGAACGACCTGAACAACTCGTCCACCGTCACCGGCCGGCTATGCCCGACTACGGGGCGATGCCCGGACTTTTCCGAGCGTCGGTCTTCGAAGGTGACCGTCACATCGCCAAGCAAGAAAGTGAAGAGCTAGCGGCTTGGCTAGAAGCTGCGAAGCGCTTGTACCGGCTCCATGCGCGCCGCCTTGAGCGACGGATAGACGCCAGCGATTAGGCCGATGAGCGCGCCTAAGACAGGAGCGACGAACGGAAGCCACGGATCGAGCACCGGGGTCCAGTCGCGCGTGGCGCTGATGACCACTGTTGCCAGCACGCCGAGGCTGGTGCCGATCAACCCCGATAGGGCTCCAAGGCTTGCCGATTCGGTGAGGAACTGGCGGGCGATCTGTCCGGGTGTTGCACCAAGCGCTCGCCGTAGCCCGATCTCGCCGGTGCGTTCGAGCACCGACACAAGCGTCACGTTTGCGATACCGATCGCACCAACGAGCAGCGAGATACCGCCCAAGAGTAAGAACAAGGCATTGACATCGCCCTCGACATCCTCCTGCACCGCCTTTGGCGATCGCGGCACCGAGACTCGTAGCTGGTCGGGGCTGTTTGGCGACAGGGCTATGGCTGCCTGGGTGCCGATCAGGTCGGCCGCGCCGACTTCGACATCGACATGCACCTCACCGGGGGCGCTGAGCCCAAAGAAGGCGCGAGCTGTCTGGTCGGGAATGATGATGGCCGAGAGAAGATCGGGCTCTCGAGCGGTGTCCTTGAGAATGCCGATCACCGCAAAGGCTCGCTCGCCGATGAAGATGGCCGGCGTGTTGTCGACCCGAGATACACCCAGTCGAGTCGCTGCCCCGGGCCCGAGAACAACGACGTTGTCGGCCCGCTCGTTGTGGCCAACGTCGAAGAACCGGCCGGTCTCAAGGGTCGAACGCACCGCGGCGAACGTGCCATCAGAGACACCGATGACCGGAATTTGAAACTCGGTCTGGCCGAGCGGATCGATGACAGGCACCGCTCGTGCCAGGTCGCTACCGACGTCGACGTCGGATTTTGTGCCCGCAGCGACGACACCGTTGAGGCGTTGCAGGCGGTCGCCTGCGTCCCAGGGGATCACGCTGATAGTGCGGTTGCCCGAGCCGAAGCCCCGAGACTCGGGTGCGATCGAAACTTCGGTGGCTGCGAGCTCGTCGAATCGTCCGACGATCTGATTGCCGGCAGTTTTGGCCAAGCCGAGCGTCGCGACCAGCGCCGCAACTCCAAGGATGGTGCCGAGGGCCGTGAGGAGTGTGCGAGCGGGGCGCGAGGTAAGCGCAGTAACCGATTCGGACAAGAGGTCGACGATGCCAAGGTGCGACGAGGCCGCAACCGGATGCGGGTTGTTTGCATCGGGGAGTACTGGCAATGGTTCGAGTTCGGGAGTGGTCATGAAGCGGCACGCGCTGTTTCGGTGACGATGCCGTCGCGAATGTTGATCGTGCGCTCTGCCCGCTGTGCAACGTCGGTGTCGTGGGTAATGACCGCAACGGTAAGGCCAGCGGCGTGCAGGTCGTCGAATAGCTCGAGGATGGCCTCGGATGTCACCGTGTCGAGATTTCCCGTCGGCTCGTCGGCAAGGAGGAGCGATGGTTCGGCGGTGAGCGCACGAGCAATGGCGACTCGCTGGCGTTCGCCGCCTGACATCGTTGGTGGAAAGGCATCGAGTCGATGACCAAGACCGACCTTTTCAAGCGCTGCGATAGCACGGGGTCGTCGACCCCCTCGGTCGCGGCCACTGTACAGCTCGGCAAGCATCACGTTTTCGGTGGCTGAGCGATGGGCGAGAAGGTGGAACGATTGGAACACAAAGCCGATCTTGGTGGCGCGAAGGCCCGCTAGTTGACGTTCGCCCAGTCTGGAGATGTCGGTGCCGTCGAGAAGGTAGGTGCCGTCGGTGGGCGAGTCGAGGAGGCCGAGAACGTTCAGCATCGTCGACTTACCGGAGCCCGATGGGCCGACGATCGAGAGATAGTCGCCGTCGTTGATGACGAGGTTGGTGGCCTTGAGGGCCTCGACGGGCGGTGTTGCGTCGAACGTTCGGGTTACCCCTTGAAGTTCGACGACTGGAGCGCTCACCCGTCGCCTTCGGATTCGGTTGTGCTGGCGGAATCGCGGCCGACAACGACGCGGTCGCCGACCGAAAGATCGGCGCCATCGAGGGCCGTGATTTCGATCAGGCCGAGCGCTTTGAGGCCAGTGGCGACCTTGACGAACGAGGTTTCGCCGGTCGACGTTTCGACCTCGACTCTCGAGGTGCCATCTGCGCCGGCGGAGAGCGCAGCGAGTGGCACGGCTAGAACTTCTCCGCTGGTCGATCCGACCGGAATGGTGACTCGTGCCGATTGCCCGTAGGCCTCTTCCGGCACAATGTCGTCAACCGGCACCATGCGCATGAGGTAACGATCGGCTCCGAGATCGCCGCCGCCCGGCTCGTCAGCAAGCAACGAGATCTCAAGAGGAATGCTTATGCCGAGGTCGTCGATCTCATAGGTCGCCTGCAGGCCTTCTTCGAGAAGCGATCGGTCGGTGGTCGAGACGCTTGAGGTCACTGAAACGCCAGCTCCCGACACTTCCATCACCGCGCCGGTGGGTGCATCGCCTCGATCGGCGAAAACTCGTTGCACAGTGCGGGGGAGCGTGGGTAGGAAACGGAACTCGGCTGCGGGCAAGGTGGTGCCGATACGTTCCTCGGCCTGGGCGAGCGATTTGCGAGCATCTGCGACACTTTCCCGGGCCCGCGTGACCTGGTCGGCTGAACTTCCAGCGGAGCTGCTGGGGGGGTTGCGGAGATCGGTGAGGTCGGCGTTTGCTATCTGTACTTCTATTGCGGCCGCTCGAACGAACTCAGCCTGCTCGGTCGCTACCCGTGACTTTTCTGCCGCCAACTCATCGCGAACTGCCAGCGCTGCGTCGCGATCAATTCGAAGAGCGTCTCGCACGTCGATGAGTTGCTGCAGCTCGGCTGCGGTTGGAGCCTGGCCGGTATCAGGGTGGATCCCTTCACGCGCCTCGCGCAGTCGTTTCTTCGACTCGGTCAACTGTGCGTCTAGCGTCGCGAGGGTGCTGGTAGCGTCGTTGAGAGCTCGTGCGGCCACGGCGTTTGCCGCTGACTGCTGTTCTTTTGCCTGTGCGTGCGCAAGGTTCGCGAGCCGAACGCTTTCTTCGGCTCGAATGATTGTCGACCGGGAAGGCCCCGAGCCATCGTCGCCCGTGGTGAGCAAGTCGCTGAGGTCCCGTTCGGCCGCTGCCACTTGGTCTCTCAACCCATCGAGCTCGGAGGTTTCGTCGGGTGACGGAAGATTTGCGGTGTAGCCAGCCTGAAAATAGAGCGCCTGAATCGCAGCCTCGGTTGCTTCGGTGTACTCGCCATCAACCGGCCCTGGATCGAGTCCGAGGCGGGCGAGGGCTTCTTCGAGCTGTAACACATCGGGTCCCTCGGCGGCTGGACGTAGCGAGCGGTACTCCGGGAGCTGGCCTTCGAGCACAAAGACCGGCCGTCCAGCGACTTCGATCATGACGTCGCCCTCGGCCAACTCGTCGCCAACTTCGACCAACGTCCTCGTGATGATCGTTGTGCCATCGATGGTGGTCGGCTGCACGTCGAGGGTCTCGGTGTCGGAGAACTGCAGGGTGCCACGTACAACGACGTCGACCGATAGCTCGGCAGATTCGATCGGCACGGTGATGAGCGATGGCTCGGGCGCCGCAGTGTTGGCGGCGACTTGCGCCGGCGATGAAATGCGCTGGCCAGCGACCCAACCGACTACGGCCGAGAGCACTGCAACCACGGTGACTACTGCAAGAACTGTTCGTCTACCCATACTGTATTGATCCGAAATCCGGTGAGGTCGGTGGACTACTCGGCGGCCTGGAAGGCTTCGAGTGCAGCGGCGTTGTCTTCCAAGAAACGCTGCTCGTACTCAACAAGGAGTTCGCGGTAAAGTTCCTCCTGATTGGCGTAGCCGCCCCCGCACTCAGCGTTGGCAACGGCGATCGCGATCTCTTCTTGCTGGAGTTCGGCGAGAAGTACTTTGTCTTCGGCAGTGAGCTCGGGTTGCGGGAGGCTCTCGTAGAAGTCGTTGATTTCCTCGTCGGTCATCGCTTCGAAATCGACATCTTCCTGGCCACCGAAGTTCGGCTCGTCGAACGCTCCGTAGAGACGGTCGCGCATGGGGGAAAGCTGATCTTCCCAGTGCTCCCAAGCATCTTGCTCGGACACAAACTCCACGCCTTTACCAACCACACATTCTTCGATCTTCGCTTGCGCCTCAACTATCCGAGGGTCGGCCTCCATCGCCTCGTACATCTCGCCCATTGCATCGCCGAACTCGGTGTAGAACTGTTGCTGGATGTCGTCTTCGTTTGCGACGTTGGCGCAGCCGGTCCATTCGAAGGTCTCGTAGAACTCGTTGATTTCTTCTTCGGTCATTGCCTCGAAGTCGAGGTCGGGCTCCTCGCCCCATAGCGTCTCTTCGTACGCGATTCGTTCGGCTTCGGGAAGCGACTCTTGGTACTCCCAGTTGGGGTCTTCTTCGGCTTCTTCTTCAAAGTCCTCGAAGCGGCTGTCGTCGTAGCCGATCAGACCATCACCGACCTCGCTTTGAGAGAACGATTGGGTTGTCACGCCAAATCCGTACGTTTGCACCCATTCGTCAGATCCCCATTCGAGACCACCGTCGTCTTCGAAGAAGTTGTATTCGGATGGGTCTCGAGGTGTGTATTCGAACCCTTCGGCCCGCATACACAACGCAATTGCTTCTTCGCGCTCGCGTTCTTGTTGCTCAAAGATCGCTTGCGATTCTTCAGGGTTACTCGGATCAAAGCTCGGCACGCCAAGGAAGTCAGAAATTGGCGAGATGGACGCCGTTTCGTCATCGGCGTCACTCGAATCGTCGGAGTCAGATCCGTCAGATCCCTCAGATCCCTCAGATCCCTCGGAGTCAGCGTCACTGGTAGAAACCGAGTCGCTGTCGGTCGAGGTTGCAGCGTCGCCTGAAGATCCCGAGCCGCAAGCCGAAGCCAGCAGAGCGAGCGAGAGGAGCACCGCAAGGAAGAGTTTTGTCCGTGAAGTCATTGAGAAGCCCTTTATGAGTCGCTCGGCCCACCTGCCGCGAACGACAAGCAAAACGCGAGTGAATCTGATCGTTATCTATCGGTAGTGTTCCGCCGCTATGAAGAAACGCCATGTGGTGGCACTACAAAGCAAAGACGCTCTGGGGTCGGTTTTGGTTCGATCCTGAAGGGGAAACTTTCACCGACGCCGCGTGTCGTCGCTACTGCCTGTGCATCCGGGTATACGACTCCGTCACCGTGCTCGGCGGGTGACACCGCCGTTAAGTTTTTCTACGAGTCGTCGAACGCTGTTTTAATGGCCTCGAGCGGGTTTTGTCGAGCACGTTGTACCGAGGCCTGATGGCCGGCGAGCGCTTGGAACTCCTGTCCGGCCCGCATTGCTGCGCGAGCGCCCCAGACATCGAATGACCGGTGGACAGAACGTTTGTTGATCTGTTGGAGGTCAGAAGGAACCTTTGCCACGGCTTTCGCCATCGTGAGGACTTCGTTTTCGAGGTCGTCGGCCGGGAATGCCCGGTTAGCGAACCCGACCTGTACGGCCTCGGCAGCGCTGTAGCTGTTGCCGGTCAGCATCATTTCCATCGCGGCGCGAAGGCCCACGAGGGGGGTGTGAAACTGCCAGTCGGGTGGACTCATCACGCGCACCACCGGATACCCAATCACCGCGTCGTCGGCCATATAGACAAGGTCACATGCCGAAACGAACTCGGTAGCGCCGGCCATGGCGTATCCGTGAACCTGCGCGATGACGGGCTTGGCCAGATCCCAAATGCTGAACCAGCTTTCGGTTGCCTGGCGGGCCCACACGCCATCGCCAGGTGCGCTGTAGATCGGCGGGTCATCCATGAGTGAGCCGGTTCCGATGTCGTACCCCGACGAGAAACACTTACCGGCGCCACAGATGATGGTTACTCGCACCTCGGGATCGTGATCGTGGCGCTGCAGCGCGTCGAGCACCTCGGTTCGCATCGGCGTTGAGATGGCGTTGCGTTTGTCCGGTCGATTGAGGGTAATGCGACGAACGTGGGTCGCTGGCTCGTCGACGACGATGAACTCATAGGTGGTGGAAGACATTGGCTCGGACTTGTCCTTAGATCTGGTTGGTGTCTCGGGTGCCAGCGAGGTCGGCGAGTAACTCGAGTGCCTCGGTCTGGTCGGTTCGAATCGTTACGCCTGTCGCACCCTTTGGCACCGCTGCCGCGAACTTCTCGGTAATGCGTCGTGTGCTGCCAAACAATGACCCCTGTTCGATGTACTCGTCGGGCATGACGGCGATCGCCTCGTCGCGGCGACCAGCGAGGACGAGCTCTTGAATTTGGGCCGCCTCATCGGGGAAACCAGCCCGGGCCATGGCGTCGCGATGATAATTGTGGGTTTGGCTCCCCATGCCGCCTATGTACATCGTGCGAAGCGGTTTTCGTCGGGCGATTGCGGCTGCGACATCGTCGGTGATCTCGACGGTGAGGTTGACGAACGTTTCGAACGACTCACGGTCGCCAAGACGGGCGTCGCGTTTAGCGAAGCCTCGGTCGAGCGGCTCGGCGAACACGTCGGCGCCGTCGGGCCCGTAACCCATCGGCAACCAGCCATCGGCCACCTCGGCCGCCAGTTGGGTGTTGAGTGGAGCCCCCGACGCAAGCCAAATTGGAATCTCTGCGTTGCCGTGCATGATCGACTTGAGCGCTTTGCCCTGCCCAATCGAACCAGGCCCGCGGTAGGGGAGAGCGATCTGGGAGCCAGCATGTTCGACGGGGCCTTCGCGACGAAAGACTTGTCGCATGATGTTGACGTAGTCGCGAAGCATGGTGTTGGGCTTACCCCAGGGACGGCCGTACCAGCCTTCGACAATCTGTGGACCCGACACGCCAAGGCCGACAACTACACGGTTGCCACCAGCCATTGCATCGATCGTCATTGCCTGCATCGCGGTAGCGGCTGGGGTTCGAGCGGCAATCTGAACGACCGCTGTGCCAAGCCGAATACGTTTGGTTACTGCCGCAAGGTATGCCAGCGGGGTCATTGCGTCAGAGCCGTATGCCTCGGCGGTCCACACGACGTCGTACCCAAGCGATTCGCACAGCTGCACGGTCTCGACGGGAACAGCGAGGTCGGCGCCCCGGTATAACTCAAGGCCGTAACCGAGTTTGAGGTCGGTCACGCCGGCCCGCGCTCGAAGTTGGTTGCCAAATCCTGTGCACTCATGGGCAGAGTCTCCCATGAGCACCGCAGGTCAATGCAACAACGACCTGCCGATGAAGCCAATCAAGAGAGCAAGGGTGCCAATTGCCGAAGCGCACCGTTGACGAAGTGGGTAGGTTTCACGGCTGCCGTTGCTGGCCCTCGTCAACCGAAGAGTTTCACGCACACTTGGCTTGCCGCCTGGTACGTCATGCAGTGCTCCTGTTCGAGGAACCTGTGGGTCGGACCCCGCGGCGAGGACTCGACCTTGGCTTCGGCAGGCCGCGGCGAATGCGAGCATCGAGGTTTGGTGTGGACGGATTCGCCGCCGCACGATTGCATTGCGACTGAAGGCGACAGCTGATCCAGAAGCGTTCGCGAATGCATTGGCGTCGAGACCCGATCCGATGCCGCCGATGCCTAGCAGCGGGTGTCGCCGATAGGACGTGTTGCTTGCTGGGAGCACGGCCTGCTGTCCGGTTGAAAACCCAAGCGCCCAGAGCCACCTGTCGGGTAGCCAGGTTGGCCGATTGAGGTGCCAACTCGGGACCATTGGGCCGTAGGCGGCGACAACGGACGGTTGGAGAAAACACGAGAGGTGACCTTCAACCCAGCCTTTGTGAGGCGAGGCATCAGCTGCGAGAAACAGCACGATGTCGCCGCTCGCAGCTCGGAGTCCGGCGTGTAGATCAGAGAGCTCCTGGTAGTCGGGAGTGCGTCGTTGAACGTCGACAAAAACAAGGGGCACGCTTGGTACCTCCTGGCTCGATCGAATGGCTGGCTCTATCGAGTGGTTGTCGACGACGATAACGACTTCGTCTGGAGGTCTCGATTGGACGCCGAGCGCCCGAAGAGCAGCGCAATAGTCGTCTTGATCGGTATAGGTACTGCCCCACATCACGACGGAAAGTCGTTGATCAGGAGGGTCGAACGCATGCGCCATGCCAACACAACGGCAGTAATTCACGGTTACCCGAGTTGGATGTTGCCGAAGCCATGACCGAAGTGACTTTGGCCAAATACCGGTAGGCGTTTACTACTTCTACTACTTCCCGATGCGTTGTCGAGATGGAGTTAGGCGTCAGTCTCGAGGTTATCGAGCGCCCAAAGTGCCAACATTGTGCGATTGTCGAGTTGTAAAGCGCGTAGCAACTGCGAGACGTAATTCTTCACGGTGCGTTCCGAGAGGAACATCTCCGAGGCGATAGCGCGGTTACTTTGGCCCTTTGCAACAAGTTTCGCGATCTGTGTATCGCGCTCAGAAAGGTCGTGGCTTGTCTGTCGTTTTTCGGCCCTTGCTGCTTCATGCGAAATTAACGATGAGGCAAGAGCGGGATCGACGAAACTTCGGCCTGCGTGCACGTCACTTATTGCACGAACGATGAGTCCGAGTGAAGTTCTTTTGCCAAGGTAACCGCGAGCGCCGGCGTTGATGGCTTCGGTGATAGAGGCCGGATCCTCGGCTGCGGACAAGACAAGGACAGGCGGGCCGCCGTGTTTCGTGATGTCCTCGACGAGTTCTGAGCCGGATTCCTGCCCGATGCGGAGGTCGACGATGACGACGTCGAAGTCACCTTGATGGAGAAGTTCTTTGGCTTGCGACGTAGTCTGCGCAGCGCCAGCGACCTCGACGGTATCTACTGGGGTGAGGAGGGCGCAGAGCCCTTCGACGACGAGCGGATGGTCATCGACCACCAACACTTGAATAGGTTTGGTCACGTGGAATCATTCTTCTCTCTGTCCCGAGATTCTGAAATGACATTCGTCATTTGTGGCTTAGAAACGGACCCGGTTGGGCCGACCATTACAAATAGCAGCTTGGTTCCGGGCAAGTACTTCTGCCTGAGCGTCGCTGTCGAATGAAAGTGTAACGCCGGATATCGTAGTTATGTCGGGTGTTTGCCAAATCAAAAATTCGACGTCACTCGGCGTCGAATCAGTGTCTAGGAACGGTGGGTAACTATGACAGCACTACATCCGGTGGTTGGAGAGCCAACATCTCAATCGGTGGTCGGCCGAGGTAGCGGTGATTTGCCAAACAGACCAAACAGAGATGTCAGCGACACGAATCACTCAGTCGCCAGGCGTCTGCATGATGAAACGCTCGGCATAGCGTTCGCAGCGAGGCTGCACCTGCAGTCGGCAGCCAGCAGCGGCACCGTCAACGAAACCATGCAGGTAGTTCTCGATCGAGTCGAGGCGATCATGGTGAGCCTTCGCGATGCGATCGTGGAACTCAATTGCGGGACACCTGACGAGACGACACAATCGTTGATGGACCTGGTTGCAGATCTGAACCGATCGCTCCCGATGAAAATCGATTGTCGCGTAGGAGGTGATCCGGCCGTCCTCGATCGAAAGGTGATGTCGGCCCTACTTTCGATCACACGCGAAGCTCTCACCAACGTGGCGCGACACTCGCGGGCGGAGAACGCCGCTATCGAATTCGTCGTCAGCGTTGGCCACGTCGACTTGACCATCGATGATGATGGTCAAGGGTTCGATGTTGACGCAGTTGAACTTGGCTGTGGCCTGCAAAACATTGGGGTTCGAGCGGCGTCGTTTCGCGGAACGGCGCGCATCGAGACTTCGTCTACGGGAGGTGCACGGGTTCGCGTGCGCCTTCCTCGCCGTTGAGATCGAGCCTGCCTATCTGGCGTCTGCGTTCGCTATCGATTAAGCACATGGCGTGAATACCGGAGCTGAGTACAAAGAAGAAGACGACGACGAATCCGCCGATCATGCGGAAACGGCGGCTGGTAGCACTGCCGATCGCGGTCACGCGCCGAAGTTCACCGTCGACCGCAGCAGCTACAACAGCAAACTTGCTGCATGGTTCGCCTCGCACTTTGCGGACCGAACCGATGTCGAAGTCGTCGATCTCGATATTCCGGTTTCCACCGGTTTTTCGAACGAAACCGTGATGTTCACGGTCAGATGGACCGAGGACGGTGCCGCGCATTCCGACCGGTTTGTTGGCCGCATCGAACCCGCCGATGGCGGGATGTTCCCCATCCAGACACCGGCATGCGCTGTTTCCGCAGAGCTGCAGCACCGCATTATGGCCGTGGTCGCCGAGCATTCGCAGGCGCCCATACCGCCGCTTCTTCCCTATGAAGCCGATCCGGCCGTCATGGACCGCCCGTTCTTTGCGATGGGGTTCGTCGAGGGTGTTATTCCTCCCGACCACCCTCGGTATTCCCAGGAGGGCTTCCTCATCGACGAAGCAACACCGGATGATCGTCGACGAATGAACGAAAGCGGTCTCGACGCGATGGCTGCAATCCATCAGATCGACTGGAAAGCGGCTGGGCTCGACTGGCTTGACCGTAGTGGTACCGGCAACCCCCAGTTGTCTGACCAGCTCGAGCTGTACCGCCAGTACATCGAAACTGAGCTCGCCGGACGCGACCATCCGGTGTTGATGACCACGCTTGATTGGCTCGAAGCAAACGACCCCAACGATGACCGGGTTGGGCTCAGCTGGGGAGATGCGCGCCACGGAAACATCATTTGGCAGGACTACACCGCGGCTGCCGTACTCGATTGGGAGGCGTGCGCACTTTCGCCAACCGAGGCCGACGTCGGCTGGTGGCTGATGTTCGACCGGATGACCTTCGACGACATAGGCGCCGACCGGATGGAGGGTTTCCCCACCCGCGAAGAGATGATCGCCTACTACGAGAAGGTGTCGGGCAACGAGGTGCGAAACCCACACTTCTGGGAAGTGTTCGCCGCGATGCGGTTCGCCGCCATCTTCATTCGCCTTGGCGATCGGTTGGTAGCGTCGGGACTGGTGCCCGACGGCATGAACCCGGCGGTCGGCAACATGGTCACCGCCGCACTGAGCAGATTGCTGGAGATCGACAATCCAACCCCCAACAAGCTCAGCTTCTGATCGTCAGACCGATTGCACCTGGTTGAGTGGATTCATTCCCGGGCAGCCTTTCGCTTCTTCGGGGATGTCGGCGTAGCTGATCGGCGTCGCCACCTCTTCTTTGGTGAGGCAGTACTTCTCGGCCAGCGGCAGCAATGCTGCCGGATCGAAGTTGTACACCTTGCACACGTTGGTGGTGAGAAGTTTGACCGCATCGTCGACCGGAAGCCCGGCAAAGGTCAGCCGCAGGTGCTCTTTGGTGAAGGGATGCGAACCCTCGATGTGGGGGTAGTCCGATCCCCACATAATGTTGTCGATGCCGACCTCGCTGCATAGCGGTGCTTCGGTCGGGCGAAGAAAGCTTGCACCCACGTAACACTGTCGCTGCCAGTACTCGCTCGGTTTGAGTGACATGCCCGCCACGGCCATACCGCCAAAGATCGACTCGGACCCGTATTCGCTGTACTTCATGCGGTGGTAGAAGTTGTCGAGTCGGTCGAGGGTTTCGGGAACCCAGGCGGTGCCGGTTTCGGTATTGACCCACCGGAGTTCGGGGAACCGTTCGAACACGCCGCTGAACATGAGGTGCCACAACGCTCGTTGCGACCACCAGGTGACCTCGAGCATGAAGACAGCAAGTGAAGCTGGGAAATGGTTTCCGAAGCTAGGTGTGGCGCCACCAGCGTGATGATTGAGGGTCATGTTGTTGGCCTGCGCTGCGGCCCAGATGGGCTCGTAGGAGGCTGAGTACAGCGGTTCAAACGGCGAGTCTGGTGGTGCGCCGGGCACAAGAATGCCGCCGCGAAGTCCGTTAGCCGCGGCCCATTCGATTTCTTTTACTGAACCTTCGACATCGCCGAGGAAGATTTGTGCGATGCCAGCGCGACGTTCTGGCGCTTCGTTGACAAAGTCGAGAAGCCACCGGTTGTGCGCACGGAGTCCTGCCCACCGTTTGTCCATATCGTCGCTGTAGGGCGGTGCCTCGAACTGGGTCGCCGCTGGCGGAGCGAAGGGTGGCTGGGTGTTGGGAAACAACACGGTGGCAACCACGCCATCTTCGGACTGTTCGCGGAGTCGTCGCTCGCTCGAGAAGTTCTTGTTGGCATCCACAGCAGGATCGCCGTCGATGCCAACGTTACGAACGGTGCGGTCGCCCGAGCCGGCCTTTGCCTTGAACATCGCTTCGGTGCGTTTGGCGGACTCCTCGATGAAGTCGGCCCACTCGTCGAAGTCGGCGTGGTACTTCGCCTCAAGGTACGGCTTGTAGTCGCGGAGATCGGCGCCGCAGTGCGAGTCGGCCGAGATAACGATGTGATGGTCGGTGTCTGGTAGTTGCATGCTTCTTCTCTATTTCCGGAACTGGTGCATCTGGGCGAAGCCCGCTCGGCTGCTTCTGCAACCGGTGGTTGCCTAGTACTGCATCTCGCAGCCGTACTCGTCGAGCCACCAGCGTGCTGTGCGCTGCGCATCGGGTGCGGTGCGCAGGTTCACGTCTTGATGGAGCGACTCGGGGGTTGGCCCGATTCGGCTAGCGATTTCGGTGAGACCGGGCAGGTCAAGGTCGTAGCACTCGACTGCGTTGAGGCCGAGTAGGCGGCGAGTGTCCTCGATGGACACGTCGCGGAAGTCGTTTTCGAGGCGCTCGCGGGTGTGAGGCCACGAGCCTTCGGGGTGCGGATAGTCGGTACCCCACATCAACGCGTCGATACCGTTGACCTGTCGGCGGCGGATCTCTTCTTTGCTCATTGTCGATGCGCCAATGAAAACGTTGGTGCCGAAATACTCCGACGGCAGGCGACTGATAAGGCCCTTCATGCGCGAGCCCATCTTTTTGATCTTGCTGCTTGCGCCGAAATTGACATCGGCTTTCCAGAGGATGTCGCCCACCCAGAACGAACCGCATTCGACCACGGCGTACTTGAGGCCGGGGAATTGATCGAACTTGCCGCTAAAGAGCAACTGCCAAAGAATGCGGTGGGTCCAGAACGGCACCTCGCGGATGTACATGGCGACGTTGTCGCCGTAGCTTTCGAAGTCGGCTTCACCAGAGTGCGTGTGCACAACGAGGCCGGTTTCGGCGCATGCAGCCCACACCCGGTCATAGTGGCCACTGCCGTAGGCGGGAAAGCCGTGCCACATCGTCGGCACCATAATGCCTTTGATCCCGGGTTTTCCGGCCAGCGATTCGATCTCTTTCACCGCTTCGTCGACGTCGTGGGTGATCGGTACGAGAGCGACGCCAGCGCGGCGGGGTGGGTTGGTCGCACAGAACTCTTCGAGCCACCGGTTGTGGGCTCGCGCCCCGCCAAATGCCTTCTTTGGATCGGTGATCTGGCCAGCTGCGAGCCCGGCACCAAATGGTGGAGATTCCTGCCCGGTAACGGCGTCGCCGTCGGCGAAGATCACCTCGCCCGCAATGCCGTCAGCATCGAGTTCTTTGTCGCGGACCTCCGGGTCGTATGCGCCGCGTAGCCCTTCGGCGTTGTTGCCTTCCCATTCGGCGATGAAGTCGGCGTTGATCTCTTCGGCAATCCGGCGATGCTCATGCCGCTCGGCGACGTACTGGTCGAACTCTTCGTGCAAAGACGATTCAAGATAGGGCCGATACTCCTCGCAGTTGAGGCCAGCGTGGGTATCGCTTGACACCACGATGTAGGGATCGGTCGGATTTGTGAGGTCGCTCATATACCGCAGCCTTTGGTGGTATGTCCTCGAACGAGAACGCGTTCTAGTGATGACGCCACTTTTGCAGGATCGGCGGTCGAGCGCACCTTTCCGACTGTTTTTTGTGGGCTCAGGGATGCGTATCGTCGTTCTGGCCTCGCTGGGCCCGCACGACATTGACAAGCCGCATGAGGTGAGCGTGACCTATGGCATTACTTCGCTCCAGAATCTACACGGCGCGTCGGTGATCCCGATGAAGGCCTATGACCTCGCGAACATTTCGAAACCATGGCGCCTTTCGCTCACCTAGTCGACTCCCGAAGCGGCGACAGTATTTCGGAAACAGCCCGCACGTAGCGTTGGTCACGGTGCTGGCTACGGTGCTCTCAGCATCGCTTCTCCTCGCAATCCTGACTGCTATCCCCACAGCGCTTTCCGCACCTGTCGTCGGGCCGGATCAGCCCCAGCAGGAATCTGGCATACGGGTTCGCGGGCAAACCGGCGATGAGCGGATTGAGACCTACATCGATGGACAGTTGGCGCTTACCGCGGATCTTTCGACGGAATGGACCTGGTATGCGCTGCCGCAACTACGAGGTTCAAGCGAGTCGGTCGCACAAGACAACGATGGCCAGCCCATAACGGTCATCGAAGTGCGGTTTGTCAACGACAGCTACGAGCCGCCCTACGATCGCAATGTCGAGGTCGACCACATTTGGGCTGGCGGGGAGCGGTTCGACACCGAGGCGACAACAACGTGGAGTACGGGGACCTGGACCGATGAAGATGGCTGCGCTGCCGGGTTCAAATCCTCGGAGATCTTGATGTGCAACGGATCATTCTTCTTCGAGGTCAACACCGCACAGCGGCCGCCTGTGACGGTGACGAAGCCTCCCGAAACGACTGTTCCCGATACCTGGTCGTTGGTTTGGCAGGACGACTTTGAAGGAGACGTGGTCGATCAGACAAAGTGGACGATTGCCGAGGGTGACCTCTTTGAATCCCTGCATGGCGAGTGCTACTCCTCTACGCCCGAAAACGTCCGACTTGAACAAGGTGCGCTCATTCTCGAGGCCCACCGGCGTCACGCTGCTGTGACCGACCGTTCGGGAAGCTGCGCTCAGAAGTCGTGGCTCTCGGGGCACCTCCAGTCAGCAACGCGCGACCACGATGAAACCAAAGCCCAGCACGGTTTCACCTATGGACGCTTCGAAGCCCGGATGCGAGTGAACGCGGCGGCCGGATTCTGGCCAGCATTCTGGATGGTTCCGGTTGACGAGGTGTACGGAGGTTGGCCCAGAAGTGGCGAGATCGACATCGTCGAGTTGTACACCCACGAACCTTCTAAGGCGCACGTCAATCTCGTCCGGCCCGACGAGAAGGACATGGCTATGCGGGGCATCTCGATCCCAGGACAAGCGACCGTCCTCGACCTCGACGGCACGATTGCCGACTGGCACGTCTACAGCGTTGAATGGTCGCACTCGTCAATTACTTGGCTGATCGACGATGTTGTCGTCGATGTATTCGAGACAAACGGTGCGCCATTCGATCAGGACTTCTTCATGCGGCTAAATCTTCAGGTGGGCGTCGGGAAACCTGGGACGTGGAATCAGGGGCCAGCGGCGACGACTGACGCGGGGCAGCTTGTCGTCGACTGGGTGAGAGTTTGGCAGCGGTGATGCCCGGTGTAAACGGTGTTTTCAACGTGCCACTCCGAGAGGTCAATCGTCCACGTATGAACCCGGCAACGGTGCACCCTGTGCCGGCGATGAGTGCCAAACCTCGCGCACCGTGGCGCGGGTTGAGCACTGAGCGCACCAAAGCTTTGGGCAAGGTGCGAACGAGATAGGAACGCTCTGAGGCAAGACCGCTCTCGGTGCCAACCATCGCTGTCATTGCTGCCTTGGAAAGTCCTTCGGCGAAACATCGACGGCGGAAATACCGAAAACCGGTCCGTGCAGCCGTGACCCGGTGATGGACGATCGCAGCGGGCTCATACAGCAACAGTGCAGCAGGAAATGCCTCGCGAACACGGATACAAAGTTCGGTCTCTTCGCAGCCGAGCGGAATTGTGCCAACCCGCCCGAGGTCTTCACTAAAGCCGGCAACCACGGTGAAAACCGCTCGTCGGAATGACATGTTGCAGCCAATGAAGTTGCGAATCTCGCCGCGCTGCTTGGGCATGCCCTCGTAGCTGCAGCCGATCACCCACGCGAACTCGTCTGGGAACCAGCTCGGCGCCCGGTTGGGCCAGGCAGGAATCGCCGCCCCACCCACGCCGATGACGGCTTCGTCGCGGTAGCACGAAAGGAGCTTGGCGAGCCACGACCGGTCGGGCTTTGCGTCGTCGTCGAGGAACACGACGACGTCGCCCGACGCAGCGGCGACGCCACAATTCCGTGCGCCCGATAGGCCTTGTTTGTGTACATTCGCTAACACCTCAACGGGAAAGCAAGCAATCTTTCGGGCCTGTTCCGCCGCCCAGATCTCCAACTGCTTGTTGTGGTCGACAATGAGCAATACCTCCGAGGGCAACACCGATTGTTTCTCGAGTGCGCAAAGCGCGGCCTCGATGTCGCTGCACCGGTCAAGCGTGTAGGCGCAGATCACAACAGAGGCTGTAAGTCGATCTTGTGGTTGGGAAGGCGAGTTCACGCCGCAACCTCCAGTGATGTTGGCCCTTTGGAGAGGGTAGTTTCGTAGGCTGCGGCGATTTGGGGCACGACAACGTCCTGGTGGTAGCGGCCGCCGTGCTCTTTTGCTTGTGTGCCGAGGCGGCCGCGTAGGCACGGGTCGGCAAGGAGTTCTTCGATCGCGAGGCCGAGACGTGCCGGATTGTTCGGCGGCACCAGTCGACCGCTGACGTTGTCGATGACCATGTCGGGAATGCCACCAATCGCCGTTGCGACTACCGGGCAACCGTGTGCAAATGCCTCCAGCACGACCGTTGGGCTCGGTTCGGGGAACCTCGACGGCAGTACAGCGAGCGCGGCGTGGCTGAACGCATCCAGCACGTGATGGTGCGGGGCGTCGAGTACGACATGGACACCTTCAGGCATCACCGCCGGGAGACCTTCTGGGTTCGATCCCACAAGCACCAGCTGTGCCGCAGGAGCACGGGTTTTCCAGACCGCGAGTAGATCGTCGATACCGCGAAATGGAGCGAGAGTTCCGACGTACAGCACAACATCGCCGTCGGGTAGAAAGTCGGGACGCTGCCGTCCACCGGGCCGTGATGGTGCTGGCGCCGAGAAGTTTGGAATAACCTCGATCGGCACGCCGCGAAGCACAGGGCCGCTGGCTTCGGCCAGCTCGCTGCTGACACAAAGCACCCGGTCGGCATAGCGCAGCGACGGTTTGCCCAATGCCAACGCCGAAACGAGAGCCGTGCCCCGTGCAACTCCGTAATGGTCGGCGCTGCACCGAAAGCAACTGCTTGACGGCCCAACACATGCCGCCTGCTCCCGGTCATATCTCGTCCGCTTTGCACAGATCAGGCCAGAGTCATGCACCGTGATGATCAGCGGAATGTCGATGGTAGATCGGGCCTTGGCAGCACTGAAGGAGATCCAGCCATGCGCGTGAACGATGTCTGGCTGAACCTCGTCGATCACGTTCTTCAGCGACATGACGAGTCCGTGATCAGGCATCGGCGGAGGGAACGGACGTTCACTCGACGCATGGAGTCGCGCCGCCCGTTGTGTCCATCCAGCAACCCGATGGACGGTCACGCCGACGGTCGAGGTGGCGTTGGAGCTCAGCGTGGCGACATGAACATCCCAGCCAAGCTTAGCCAACGCTTCGGCGAGCCTCTGCACGTGTTTCTCCATCCCGCCGATAGTCGGTGGGTAAAAATCCACGGCAAGAAGAATCCTTCGTGCAGCAGCGTTCATTAGAGGAGCACCAGGTAGTAGTCGGTAGTAGTGCGGTCGCCATCGTTATCAGTCGAAGCGATGAATCCAGGAAGCCACGTGACGTTCTCGGCCGGAGGCTCGAACGTGATGTAGTACGGGGCGCCATCTGGTGCCGCTATATCGAAGGGCGCAAGATTGATAGCCTTTGTGACACCGGTGAGTGGATCGGCTACCTCAACCCGCATGCCAGGCACCAGATCGACGCCCGGGATGGCGTCAACTGCAAAGCTCCCGGTCTCGGTCGTTGTGATGTCCTGGGAGTGCACGAGGCTACCGAAAAGGTTGGTGATCCGCAGTCTGACCGATGAGTTCGGCGACCATCCCTTCCAGGCAAATATGTTGTCGCCCGAGAGTGATGCGACAAAGCTAGGCAGCGGCGGCGCCGCCTTATCGATGAGTTGGACATCGCCATCGTCGTCGCTAAACCAGACCGTAACGCCGGTATCTGGCGCGAGGTCGAAACCGGAGCTAGAGAAACTGGCAGTGAAAGCGCCGGCTGATCCGACCACGACAGGAAGGACGGCGTTCGTGGTCAGGTTGTAGGCGACAACGGTCACTGCGGCGTTCGCTGGACCAACCCCCGAGATCGCTCCCGCAGCGATGTCGACCTTGTCGACGGAAAGCGGCGCTACGGTCAGCGACTTTTGTGTCCCGCTCTCGTCGGTCACGCGAATGGTCATTCCGGGGAGGAATTCGTTGTCGAACGACGCATCGAACCCTCCGCCTGATGTCGCAGTCACGACATGGCGTTCCACTTCGAGGCCTGCTGCATCCGCGAGAACGGCTGTCACCGTGCCTGTCCAACCCGCAAGAGCCGTCACGATTCTGAGAGTTGTCGAGACTTTGACGGTCGGAATTGGCTTTGCGACGCGGTCGGTGATGATGGTGGCGCCTTGTGAATCAATCCACCACATCGACGCCCCCATCTCTGGGGTCAAGTTCACAATGCCAGAGAACGTGGCGATAAACGTTCCATTGGTTCCAACGACGGCGTCGGTTCGCCAGCCTTTGGCTTCGGTGTAGACGCTCACCGAAACGAGTGATCCAGCTGGGCCCTTGCCAACTACTTGGTTGTTTGCCGTGTCGATCGACTCGATTTCTAGCGACGCGAGAACCGTTGAGGTGGTGAAACCGGTTACGGGATCGGTCGCCACGACTCGGAGACCAGCCGTGAGATCGATGATGGTTGGTCCGACCCGAAACCCGCCTGTCGAGTCAGGCACAGCGGTGATGGATTCGAGGAGATCGCCGTTCGATGCTGCGATCTGCACAAGAACTGCGTTGCCGGGCTCCCAACCACTTTGCGAGGAAATCGTGTCAGCGCTGATCGACACCTTCAGTGCTTTTTGGTTTGAACTGTCGCACGAGTCGCCGACGCCATCTTCGTCGGTGTCGATTTGGTCGGCATTTTTTACCGTCGGACAATTGTCTACCGCGTTATCAATGCCATCGTTGTCACTGTCAGGAGCCTCGCACGCTGTGAGGCGTGCTCCGCTGAGACAGTTGTCGTAGCCCTCGCCACCGTCTAGTCGGTCGGTTCCCTTTCCGCCGATAAGTTTGTCATCGCCTGTCGAGCCGAAGAGTCGGTCGCGGCCGCTGTCGCCCCTTAGCGCGTCATCGCCGGGACCCCCGTCGAGGACATCGCCACCCCCGCCACCGACGATTTTGTCGCTACCTTCGCCACCGGCGATGGTGTCTTTCTCGCGTTGTCCGTACAGTTTGTCGTTGCCAGGACCTCCCGAGATGACGTCGCTACCGGCACCGCCCTTAGCGAGGTCATCGCCGGCACCGCCGTTGAGGGTGTCGTTGCCTGCTTGGCCATAGAGCTTGTCGTTTCCGTCACCGCCCTTAATGTTGTCGTCGCCTCCTCCGCCTCTGATGATGTCGTTTCCGGCACGACCATCAATCGTGTTGTTTGACGCTCCTCCGCAGATGAAGTCGTCGCCGCGAGTCCCGCGAATAGTCGGGTTGTCCGATTCGATGATGTTGTAACCGGCCGGAGCGGCTCCGCACGAGGTACGGGTTTTCGCAGTGGCCGCCGCTGGTATCGGGGTAGTCGCACTCGCTGCCACGGCAACCACCAGCGAAACAAGAAAGATCACCGTGAGACCGCGACGCCTCTTGTGATGGAGCGACACGCTGGTGGTCGGCGATTGTCGTTCTGGTGTGGTTGATGGTGCTAGACGCTTTGACATACAGGTGTTTCCTTCTCGGTTTACGCGGCCGCCGTAGCGGGAACGATTGTGCGGTGGTCAATGTCGGGTGCAGTGAGCGTTCGTTGGATGACGCTGTGATAGGTCCGCTCGACGGTGTCGATCAGGTCCTCCCACGTAGGAACATCGTGTTCTCTTCGAGGCGCGACCGTTGCTAACCAGAGCGCGTCGACGAGAGCGGGGACACCGTCGCGAACGTCGAAGGTCGTGACGCTCTTTGGATAGTTACGGCGAAGTTCGCGGTGCGGTGCGATGTCGGAAGCGACCACGTTGGCTCCTGCGGCAAGCGCCTCAAGACAGCCGATTCCTTGGGCTTCAATACGTGACGGGGAGACGATGATTTCGCTGCCGCGGAGAAAGCCATAGACCGCCTGCGTAAGAAGTCGGCCGTGAAACTCAACCACCTCGTCGAGGTCATGATCGCGAGCCAACCGTTCGAGATAGGGCCGTTCTGGGCCTTGGCCAATGATGTGGAAGCGGTGGGTTCTTCGCAATATTGCAGCTGCTCGAACAAGGAGGTCGACCTGTTTGTAATCTTCGAGTCGGCCGATATACGCCACTTGCGTAAGAGGTTGAGGCGTCGGCCTCAGTGGATACGCGTCGCGAATGCGGGTTCGTGCGACGCCGTTGCTCGCCAACTCCACTACGCCAGTAGAACGTGCGAAATCCTGCTGTATTGCGTCGCGTTCTGCGCCGCTCACGCACAAGGTCCGCTCGGACCTTCGGAAGATATTCGCGGCCAGTAGCCGGTAGGGGATGTGTAGGGCTTGACGAACCGGGTCGCTACTCTCGCCGTGATAGTGCGGGGTGAAGACCAGCGGGCCGGTCCAGGCCACCGAGGCAATCAGTGCCGGTGAATCGTGGTAGCTGTGTGCGTGCAGGACATCGAAGCGTTCACCGCCTCGGCGAATCGCCGAAACCAGACCTTTCGATATCGCAAGGTGTTCGGAGGTAATGGTCCGATTGAATCGCTCAATTCGAACGCCGTCAGACGTTTCAAACCGTCGTTGATCGGCGTGAAGTCTATGGGTCAGAACCGTTACTTCGTGCCCGCGTTCAACAAGGCCGGACGCAAGTTTTGCTACGTGGGTTTGTACGCCCCCGGTTGACGGTCGGTAACGGGCACACACGAGCGCGATGCGCAGAAGTTGGGTGTTTCTCGGCGGAGCAGACATGCGCGAACTAGGCCGTACGTCGAAGCGGAGCGTGTGCGTCGCGATCTGTAGATCCGTTGTTGGTTGCCTGCGTGTCGTCCCAGCGGCGGCCCAGGTTGTTCTCGTCGGCGGCCCGTCGATCGGCGTCGGTCATTGTGCGAGTTCGACCGGTCGACTCTCGAATGATGGTGCCTGCGATTCTGAGGCCGTCGCTTATGGCGTTCAAGTTCGACTCGCCAAACGCTCGATGCGACTCAAAACTCGGTGCTTCAGCTACCCGGAGGCCGGCCTTTGCAACGCGAATGTTCATCAGGGTTTCGACTTCGAAACCCGCGCAATCGACATCAAGACACGGCAAACAGTGACGCCAGAACGCGTTATAGCCGTAGCAGAGATCGGTGTAGCTGGTCCCGAAGAGCAGGTTGACCGTTTTGGTCAAGGCCTGATTTCCGAACGACCGAATTCGGGTGAGATCGCTGCTGCCTCCGTGATCGAGGTAGCGGCTGCCCTTTACAAAGTCAGCGCCATCGCGAAGCAATCGGACAAAGCTGTTGATCTCAAGTGGGTTCATTGAATCGTCGGCGTCAATCATCACGATGATGTCCCCCGTTGCCGCATCGAAACCCGAAGCGAGAGCGCGGCCCTTTCCAGCCCGTCGCTCGAGGAGAATGAGCGCAGTTGGCCACAGCCGGCGGGCGACTTCGATTGTGTCATCGACGCTTCTGCCATCGACCACAACGATCTCATCGACAATCTCGGGGATTTTCTCCGCGAGTAAAGGAAGGTTGTCGGCCTCGTTGAGCGTCGGTATGACCAGGCTAACTTTTGGTGTGTTCGTCGGGCTTATCGGGACCATCGTGCGATTTGACGACGGTCTTGTGGGGTACCTCGTCTCGCCGTGTGGCTCGGAGGAGGCCGGTTGGATCGGGTCGTGTTCTGACATGCCAGATGAAACGACGTGCCAAACCTGGCTGCTGAGCGGTCGCTGACAATGGTGTCAAGTTCGGTCCATTTGGCACTGCCAATGCGCATCGGGATGTGATGACATTCGTACTTAGCGCCTTGATCGGCCTCTATCGATCGACGATAGACAGGTAGATGACTACCCACCGACTCACGAGGCTCTCGCGCCGGTCTCTTGCGAGTCTGGCGACTGATTCCCTGTTACGAAACAGCAGCTTGGTTATGGCGACCACGCTCTGCAACTCTGCGGTTGGTTACCTGTACTGGATGTTGGCGGCTCGCCTCTTTCGGCCCGAAGAGGTCGGACGTGCAGCATCGTTGATCGCCGCGATGAGTCTGGGCGCGCTCGTCGCCAATCTTGGCCTTGGAACCGCGCTCATCGACCGGCTCAGCGCGGCGTCTGAGCAGCGACGTCGATCGGCGACGCTTGCGGCGGCGTGGCAGTGCGGCACCTTATCGGCGATCGCTGGCGGCGCGACTCTCGCGGTATTGGTTCCTTGGCTAGTGCCGGAGTTGCGGAGCGTTCTCACCCTGCCGATGCGCCTAGCGTTGGCTGGTGGTTTGGTGGTTTCGGTTTGGGCCAACTTGATCGATTCGGTGTACATCGGCGACCGCCGGTCGGTCGGTTTCCTCGCCCGCGGTACCTCCTTTACCCTGACAAAACTTTTGTCTCTTCCTCTGGTCGCCGCATTTGTCCAAGACGGGACGTCGGCCATTTTCACCGGCTGGGTAGTGTGTCTCGGCTGCTCGTTGGTACTTGTCCGACGTGTAGTTCCGTGGCCGGCACATGCCGATGCTGAGGGGATTGATCGGGCCGATGTGCGAAGCGGGCTGTTACGTCGGGGCGCGTGGCACCATGTCGCCAACCTTGGTGGACAACTGCCCATGCTTGTTCTGCCCGTGGTGGTTATCGCTCGCGTTGGTGCGGATGCTTCGGCGTTTTTTTACATCACCTGGATGATCGGTTCGATGTTCTTTATGGCGTCAAACGCGATTGCAAATGCCTTGTTTGCCGAAGGTGCCGCAGAACCGGCATCGCTCGCGAGGCAACTGCGGCGAGCAAGTCGTGTGATCGCTCAGATCTTGATCGCCGCGATGATGTTTTCTGTGTTGTTCGGCGAGACGCTCCTCGGTTTGTTCGGGCCCGGCTACCGCACGAGCGGCTACCCGCTGCTGCTGGTTCTTGTGCTGTCGGCGGTGCCTGACGCTGTCACCAACGTGTGGGTTAGTCGTTGGCGTGTGCTTGGCCGGACCGGACATGTTGCTCTGGTTAACATCATGATGGCCGCGGTCGCCATTGGGTTTGCGTATCTCATGACTCCCACGCTCGGCATTGTTGGGGCAGGTTGGGCTTGGGTACTCGCACAGTCGACTGGCTGCATCTATATCGCTCTAGCTGAACTGTGGAGTCGTCGCGGAACAACGGCCACCGCGGGCAGAGTCGCAGGTGTGTTTGTGATCTGCCTGACGATTTTACCGATGCTGGTAATCGCTGATGTCGGTTTGGCAGTCGCGCAGTCCGACGACTCGGCTAGCGAGACAGACCAGGAGAACGACGAGGTGCCGTTGACGGCGACAGACGGATCGGCCGACGCTGGGGACCTTGTGTATCAACGGGTTGGGTTTGATGAAGCCAAGACCGCTGACAGCATTGATGCCATCGACCAGTTTCGGCTTGATCCGCTCTGGAACCCAGCGGTTGTTCGTGTGGACGATGGCTTGTGGTTAGTTCCGTTCGATGCGACCGAGATCGGCCGTTCGCTTCGTTTGGCGGGCGAGGTCAACGAAAGCGTTGTGTCGATTCCGGTCCCACCTGGATTCGAACTTGTCTCGATGCGCGCCAGTTTGACGCTGTCGCCCGATGTTGACACGGGTTACGTCGAGTTCTTTGGGCCCGGGTCGTCACCATTGGCGATCGAGTTTGGGCATCGCGCGGATCGAGACGCGGTAACCGAGGTCGAGCTTGATCTCTCCGAAGTCGACGTCGAGTCAGACCGGGCTCGGGTCACCTTTCGAAACCGGCTTCGCAGCGAGGATCCGGTATGCACAACTAACCTCTTGGGTGCCTATGTTGACCTTTCCCACGGCGTGCTCTTACTTCGTGGCGATCCGGCTGTGCCGACAACGGTCGCAAATTTCTTTCCCCCTCTCCTTGAGCGGGTTGAAATCTCGCTTCCCCGGGAGACTTCGCCAGCCGAGGCTGAAGCGGCTGCGAGGATGGCAATCGCTGCCTCCCGCTCAGCGATTGGCGGTGCGCCGACTCTGGACATTTCCGCGTTGTGGAATGACGCCGAGGTCCGAGACGTCGATCTTGAGGCCTCTGGCCGAGCTGTGGCGATATCGGAAGACCTCCCCGCTGGAGTGCATCTCGTCACGACCCGCTCGGGTGGGGTGGTTCTGGCCCTAGGCGGTGACGGAGCTGAGCTAATCCGGAGCGCGGAGGCGTTGATGAGCTCGTACTCGCCGCTGGTAGTCGGAACGTCTGTCTCGATCGAAGTGTTTGATCTGGACCCTGAACCAGAGGCTGACGCCGTACCTGACGTGTTGGCCTTCGACGATGATGTGACTTCTGGCGAAAGAACATCCGATCTCGGTGGTTCTGATGTCGGAAATGGCCCCCTTCTGTCGACCGAGTCAAAGTCGCGACACTCGTTTCGCGCACTCGAGCTTGGGCGGATGCGACTAACCGGCGTCGGCCGTATGGATCTTCCGTTTTCGATCAGCCAATCTGCCTTGGGCGGCCCCGTGAGCTCCATGCGAATCCACGTCGAAGGTGTGTACACACCAATCGATGGAGGCGCTCAGGGCTCGATGAGTTTCAACCTCGGCGGCCAGATGATCCAAGGCTGGACGCTGGGTGATCAGGGCGCCTTCAAGTTCGACTTCGAGATACCAGAGGAAATGCACAGTCGATCTTTCGACTATCAACTCAGCGTCGATTACAGCCCAGAGGGAGGTTGCGACACGCTTGGGGCGATCCCGATGAACGTGCAGATCAACCCCGACTTGTCCTTCATGGAGGTCGGTGGGGGTCAGTCGCTCGAGCCGGGATTTGCGCGATTTCCCCAAACCCTTCTCGGTGGCTTCGCCGTTGGGCTCGCTACCTATGACCTCAACCATGTGGCCATGTCGGTTCGGCTTCTCGCAGCTCTTCAGCGGTTGAGCCCCGTTGACCTTTCACCCGAGTTTGTCGACGTTGCCACTGCGATGTCCGCTCCGACATCAGCTGTGGTGATCTCATCGACGACTGCCTCGGTACTCGAGGCTGGACCAATGCTGTCGACAGATTCGATGACGGTCATCGATGAAGAGCGACTGAAGCTGCTCGATTTCGAAGTCGACCTTCCGCACGCAGTGCTCGAAGCGTACGAATCGGCGGGCGCCGATCGGCTGCTTCTAACATGGTCGAACGGGGGCGGCCCGCCACGTTCGGGGTACGCGCATGTGACCGAGCTTCTTGACTCGTTCTCGACCCGCCAGCTGAGCTTTCAACGCCTGTTCGGTGACACGTACCTCCTGTCTGACGGGTCGCCCCCGGTCAGCCTGAGCCTGCGAGGCAAACAAGTCCAGAGGGTCATCGCTGTCGGTGGCGAATCGATTTTTGCTCGCCTTCTGCCGTTACAAATCACCGCCGTCGCAGGAATGATTTCGGTCGTCATCGTCCTATGGATGCGGAGTCGCCGGAAAACCCGTGCCGCCCGACAAGAACTCCGACGAAGAGAGCGCCTGCGGGGACCAGCGTCATGAGTTGCCCGAACTTGTTTCTGATTGGCGCCCACAAGGCCGGCACCACCTCGCTCTATGAAATGTTGGTACGCCATCGCTCTATTTGGGGACCCGACCTCAAAGAGCCAGGTTTTTTCTCGCTTTTGGGGGCGGATCCAAGTGTGGCCGCCCGCGACGAGTATCTCTCTAGGTATTCGCCGTCAGCGTGCCCTAGCTCGAAGGACGCTCGCTACCGGATCGATGGCTCCACGTCGTACAGCCAGACAGTCCGGTACCCCTGGGTTGTTCCGTCGATTTCGAGGTTGGCGCCGGGCGATGTCAGATTCGTGTATCTCGTGCGGGATCCGATCGAACGAATGCGTTCGGGATATCTGCAGCTTCGGTCCGAGCCCCGCAACGATCTGCCCGCCGACATCGACAGAGCGATTGATCGCCTGATTGAGCCGACGTGGTATCGAACTCACTACGACTCGTTCGTCTCCACGTTTGGCGCGCAAAGCGTATTCGTCGCATCCTTTGAGCGATTCTCGGCAAACCCTGCGCAGGTTGCATCAAACATTGTCCGGTGGTTGGACTTGCCTGATTTTGATGTTGAAGCGGTGCATGCGAACGAGGCGGGCCTTCGTCGTCAAAACCCAGCATTTGTCGACCGGCTTCTCGGCCATGAGCCGATCCGCCGGGCCTGCAATGAATTGGTTGACTCGCCGCTCGGGCCACCGCTCAAACAGCTACACCGACTCGTTTCGCGTCCGGTCGAAAAACCCGAGCTCACGCGAGAGATGCTCGGCCCGAGGTGGCATCGCCTCGCTGAGGAAGCACACGCGATGTTGTCACTGCTCGACGAACCAACGGCGCATTGGCCGAGCTTGCAAAAATGAACGACCGGTCGATGCTCTTTGTATGGGCCGGACTGTTCGCAGGGAGCTTTCTGCTGACCTACTCCGAGGCGCTCGCTAGCCGCAGCGCGGCAGGATCCCACACGCATTTTCACCTGTTCTGGCTAGCGATGTTTCTCTTCTTGCTGCCGGCCAGCATCAAGCTTCTCAGTCACCGGACGTCAACTACCGACCGTTGTCTGATCGTCGCTGCCATCGGCACGTTCAGCATGTTTCCGAAACTTCTTGCCTATCCCGGGCAGCCAGCGTTCTTCGATGAGTATGCGCATTGGACCCAGGTTGAAAGGCTGTTTGCAGACGGTCAACTGTTCGCACAGAACAACCAGGTTGTGGTGGTGAGCGACTATCCAATGATGCACGCTTTTGCGGCGTCTGTGCGGCACCTCACGGGCCTTGAGACGATCGAAGTTGCTGCAGCTTTGCTGATCATGTTTCATGCGTTGGCGTTGTTTGGCGTCTACTCGATCGGGGTTTCACTCTCGTCGCATCATGCCGGTGGCATTGCAGCGTTGTTCTATGCAGTTGGACCGGGGTTTTGGTACTTCAGCGCGCAGTTTGCGTACGAGTCATTCGCCATTGTCTTGTTCATCTGGGTCATCGCCGCGGTAGTGCATTTTCAGCAGGCATCGTCGGTCTCGTGGGAGCGGACAGCGTGGCTTCTCGTCGGGCTTGTCGTCGCGATCACCTTGACAGGATCTCACCATCTTTCGAGCTATGTAACGCTCTTGATCCTCGGTCTGTTCGTGATCGCCGGATTCATGGTGAGGCTACTGCTCCGAGACCGGGTCGATTTGACCGAAACGGTGCTCTTTGCCTGCTGCTTTATTCTGTTCACCGTCGGGTGGTTCGTGTATCAAGCCCCGAACACTCGTGCCTACCTACAGCCCTACATTGAAGGAGGCTTCGAAGAGACCGCTGGATTGCTCTCCTTCTGGGATCGTCCGGATGTTCTCGACGAACAGGACGCTGCGCAGCCGAGGCAGCTATTTGCCGGTAGCACAATTCCGATGTACGAAAAATTGCTGGCCTTCGCCTCGCCCGTACTTCTCGCTGGTGCGTTCGGGGTCTCCACGATGGTGTTGCTGGTGCGCCGGACGCGGAGCCCGACGATGTTGGGGTTGCTGCTCACCGGCGGGATGTATTTTGCCGTCTTCCCGATGATGCTGTCGGAGACTGGCGCTGAAGGGGCGCGCCGAAGCTGGTCATTTAGCAACCTTGGCGTCGCGGTCATTCTTTCGTTGGGCATCGGTGCCTGGCTGCGATCCGACCGTGCACTGGTCCGCAATACGACGAAGGTCGTAGCTGTGGCGTTTACCAGTGCGCTGCTGGTCGGCAATATCTCGCTAGCGACCAACGAGCTTTACCGGTTCCCTGGCCCGTACGTGTACGGATCTGACACCCGCTCGGTGACCAACGAAGTCAACGCCGCTGCCGAGTGGTTCCGGACCACCCAGGGTGCTGATCAGGGGCTCATTGCCGACCGAAGCAATCAGGTCGCGTTTTCGTCGCGTGCCTTTGCCGTTCTTGGCGTGCCAAGCACCAAATATCCGATCTGGGAGTTTCTCCTGAGCGATGATGAGATTCCGGTTGATCTTCTCGAACAGATTCGAAACGAAAGTCTTCGCTTTGTGGTGATTGACAAGCGTCAATCCCAGTTTGTGCCCCGGACCAAGTTCTACCTCGACCAGCAGGAGCCGTTGGCGTTTGAGCGTACCGAGCCACTGTCGATGGCGACGCTGACAAAGTGGGATGCGCTGCCCTACGCCTTGCGACTGTACGAAAGTGATCACATCGTGGTGTACAGGCTTGACCCAGACGCGTTTGTCAGGTCCCGCCCATGAGCCAGCACGTATTTCCCTCGTCGGCGTCTTCGATCTGGAGTCACCCTATTACGGTCCTAGCGGGTGCCGGGTTCTTGGTCGGCGGCTCCCTAGTTCTGCCGACGGCTTGGCGTTTGTTGGTGCTGCCATTGGCCCTTGTCGTCCCTGGCAATGCGCTGTTGGTTGTCCTGTTTCGCGAATCCGTGGTCTTCTCGGGCGCCCGACGCCTCGCGCTATCAGCGGTGCTGAGTTCGTGTGTGTATCCAATTCTTGCTCTTGCGGTGATGGTGGCTGGTAACCGTTTGACCCGCTGGTCGGTGCTCGTGTCGGTTGTTCTTTTTTGTTTCGTCACCGCTGGGGTTTCTTCTCGCTGGTTCAGTTCGCTGGGTCTGAAGGTCTGGTTGCGACGCGTCGCAGATGAGGTGTCGGTTGACGTACCTCCCTGGGCGCTGGGAGTTTGCACAATCGCGTTGGCTATGGCCGTGGCGTTCGGGGGCGCTAGTGCCTTTGAACGCAAGCCAGCAGACGAATTTCACGCATACGCCTTTGCCGGCACATGGGCTCTGGTTGCGGGTGAGGTCGATGTCGTGGGGGGCAGCGAGTCGACGGTTCAAGTAGAGCTGGTGAACTCGACCTCTTTGCCGGCGACCTATGTTGTCGATGCACGCATCGGTGATGTGTCTTGGGAGTCGGTTTCGGTTTCGGTTGCGCCGCTTTCGAACCGGATTGTCTCGATCGCTGGTGAAGTGCCGGAGGGGTTGTGTCACGAGCAGTTCACGGTTGCGGTAGCGATCAGTCCAGAGGAACCGGCTGGGCTGGCTTTTGCCGAGCCTGCTCAGCGGGTCAGCCGGTCGCCGTTGTTTCTTTGGATGACCGATCGCACCGCGAACTGCGCGCCAGCTCAGTAGCGGGCTGATCTGCAGAGCCCATGCCGTTGGGTTAGGTCGGCGGGTTGCATCGAAGCGTTTGTGCATCGGTGGTCTGCCATACCACCGATCGAATGACCTCGAGTTCGCGTAACGCCGATTCATCGTTGGGCAGCAAGGTGCCTTCGGTGACGAGGTCGTGGCGTCGTCCGTAGCTCTCGATGAGTTCTGTGCGCTGTTCATCGTCGAGGAGGTGTACCGGCAGGCGGATGGCTGCCCAGGCGCCAATCTCGACGAAAGCCGACAGTTCGATAAGGCTCTGGCGTGCCGCGTGTCCGGGTCGTTCGCGTCCGAGTTGCTCGCGTGGATCCGCTGCGATGTGGCCAAGCGCGTCGAGCGCAAGGGTGAACGATTTGCCTTGGTCGCGGTAGGGGGCTCCGAGCGCGTTCGGGTTGCACGGTCGCACGGCAGCGTCGAGGGCTGCGACGACCTCGAACTCGTAGGCGAGTTCGATAATACGTGTACCTGAGCCGACCGGGGAGAAGAGCAACTCGTGGGTCTCGACACCTCGCTCGCAGAGTTCGACGATGCGTCGAGTCGCGTCGAAGGACCGGTCGGCGAGTTCGGTTCGAAGCTCGGCCATCAGTCGGGCGAGGTGCACATCGAGCTCGCTGCGATCGAGACACCAGCGAAGATGTTCCTGCACCGTGGCGACGAGCACCCGGTCGGCAAACATTTCGAGGGAGGCGAGTGCGTCGGCCCAATCGACGATGTAGTCGACCAGTTCGTTGACGTCGTCACGAGGATCTTCTTCGCGGAGGTATTCGAGCATGATGTCGACGACTTCTTGCCTGAACTGCGTGGTGGTGAGCACCTGATTGCGGCACCGGTCGACGGCTTGGTCGACGCGGTCGATCGCGGCAAGGAAGGTCGGTGACGATGTGGGGGCTGGCATGTGGGGGAAGGCTCCTCGCTGGGTTTGGACGGCCCGCTTGCTCGCATCGGAAGGGGCAACTCCACATCTGCGAGGGCGATCACCATAGAACACGCGCGCCCTCGCGCGGAAGGGGAAATTCGCGTGCCGGTAGGGGCGCTCGGGAGGCTGTTGCTCAGAAAAACGGGAGCGGACCGCCCCGAAGGACGGTCCGCTCCTGGTTGTTTAGTGTTCTTGGTTTTAGTTTGCCGTGCAGACTGTCCCGCCGTTGTAGGGCAGGGGTGTCGCAGTGATAGAGCTGACACAGGCTGTCAATGACGGCCGCTTGGCTGTCGCGGTCGTGACCGCTGTTGCGGTGCCAGCAGGTCCGGTTGTAACGGTCACTACTTCATTGATCGAGCCGCTGAACTGCACAGTCACTATGGCGCCGGCGACTGGTTGCCCGAGGTCGTTTTGTACGGTCACGCTCGCCGTGCCTCGACTCTGTCCCTTGCCTGCGCTCTGTTTTCCGAGCGTCAGACTGCTGAGCAGGGTTTCGGTTGCGTCTCCCAGTTCTTCGCCGTCGACCCGAAGTAGGTCGACCTCGACCCGGTCAAAGGACCGCTCGCCAGCGGACCGGTTGGTGTCGATGACCCGAACCCAGATCGTGCCGGTGTTGGCGCCGAGCGGGAAGTTCATGGTTCGCACCGCACCAGGTGTGATGGTGCCGAGCGGAGCCCAACTGGTTTGATTGGCGGACCACTCAACATTGACGCCGTTGTCGCGGTCGCCGCCGTCGATGACCTGTGCCACCACGGTCAGGGTTTGTGCGCCGCCGGTCGCGGGGATTGCCCACTGATGTTCCAGTAAGTCGTGTCGTCGGTTTGGTCGTCCGCCAGACTCGGCTTCAGTGATGGTTTGTACCGATCCGTCGGCTTCCCATGTTTGGGTGAACGTACCGCCTACCGAGCCACTAACCGCGAGCTCACCGTTCGCCACCGAAGAGAGCGACACCGCAATCGAGGCGACCGCGCTGTTCGATGGGCTTGAGCGATTTCCTGACGAATCGGTTGCGACGATGGTGTAGCTGAAATCGCCAGCGCCGGGGGTGTCGATGAACGTCGTGACGTTTGCGCCGACGGGTCCTAGCTCAATGCTGGGGCCACCATTCTCACTGCGAAGCACGGTGTAGCCGGCGAGGTCAGCTTCGGTGTTCGCTGTCCAGGCGAGCAGCACATCAGGTTCGGTGACCGTGGCGCTGAGGCCCGTGGGCGCTGCCGGGGGAGTGCCGTCGGGTGGGTTCACCGAACCGAGCGTTCCAACCATCGTGAATTGGCCGATGCTGCCGTAGTCGGTGTAGCCGGTTGGCGTGCTGGCGAGGGGGTCCCCGACGCCTACTCCATCGACCTCGATGGTGTAGCTGCCAGCGCTGACTGTTGTCGTCAGTTGCGCTGCGAGCGTACCGGTCGGGTTCGACGTGGCGATGGCGTCGCCGCTGCTGTTTCGCAGCGTCAACGCAATGTCGAGGTTTGCGCTCTGTTCGTCGGGATTCGCTTCGAACGTGACTTCGCCGCCACCTGTCGAGAAACTGAAGGCGTCGACATCGGCGCTAGTGCCGATCACGCCACTGACGGTTGGATCGCTACCAACTAGCGGTGTCGCGGTTGCGAGGGTGCTGCCGTGATCGTCAGGCCGTAGGCCGAACCCGTTACCGTTGGTCAGCGAGGAGATCACCGCCAGGTCGTCGCGGCCATTGCCTGAGTTCGCGCTCGACGTGTTGTTGTTTGCGTTGAGGTACTCCTGCTGGCTCCACTGTGCGACCGGCTGGTAATAGGCCGCGCCCATGATGGGAGCCCAGCCCGTGCTGCCTTCGCCGTCGTGGCCGGTGTAGTACGAACTGGTCGAGGTGCCGTCGTGGGTGAGTAGCAACATATGTCCAACTTCATGCGAGATGGCTTCAGACACGCCGTTGAACGAAGAGTTGTAGACAAAGGTCGGTTCATCGGATGAGTCGTCGAAAGAACCGAGGTAGGCATGGCCGCCGCAACCGCAGTTGGCGAATGTGTCAGCGGTAATGACGACGCGTGCTCCCCACTGGGTGTCGCCGCTACCGGAGCGACGCAAGGCTTCAGCTCCTGGGTCGATTGTGGTGACGTTGATGTCCCACGGAGCGAAGTCTTCGGCGACCACTTCGAACGACCTAGCGATGACGCTGAGTTCGGTCGCCGACCAGGTGTCGGGGCTTTGGTCGGTGTCATATGGTGGCGACACAATGCTTGTGACACCGTAGGCGTTGTTCCAGGTCGTACCTTCGGTGATGTGTCCGTCGAAGTCGAGGTAAATGGTTTTGGCTGCGCCGGGCCGACTCGACAGCTGGAATTCTGCACCGGTGACCGGTGGGGCGTCTTGTGTAACAGCGGCCGTTACGGCCGTTGCTTCGCCGGGTGCAAGCATATCGAAATAGGCAATTTCGAGATCGTCGTCTACGGCGACGGTTGGATCGTTGCGAAGCATCGACCGTAGCTGCGCTGCGGTCATGCCATAGTTCTGCGCAACTTCGGGTAGTCGGTCGGCGATGCGGTCGAGTGCTGCTTGTCCCTGGGTGAATCCCGGGGAGTCAGGGGGTGGACCTCCGGCTTGCGCCGACGCGGTCGACACCGAGGTCGCCACGAGCAGCAACGTGACGATCGAAAGAAGGAATCGCTTCCCACCTGTTCCAAGTAAATGCATGCTCACCTTTCGCGTGCCCGATGGCTCAGGCACTGTTGCCAGGTCGTTCGACCCTGTGCTCAGGTCATTCGACCCTGTTGTCAGGTCATTCGACCTATGCCCGCGAAACCTTGAGCAAATCTTGATCAAACGACCAGCTGGACGCGAAAACGGCGATGTTTCAGTGAAAACGTGACGTGCGGGCCACTCGAAAGTGGCCCGCACGCAGGTAGGTCGTTTGGAGTAGTAGCTAGCTACTCGGCGGTTTTGGATCCGCAGCTGACAGACACGCCTTGGCTTCCGTCGGCGAGAATTGGCGCTACTTCGACCGTTCCTGTTGCACCGGAACCGATGTCGAGTTTCAGTGCCGTGTACTCGACGATGTCGTAGTGGATTTCTCCACCGTTGACGCTAAGGGTGTAGGCGTACTGTTCGGCGTCGGCCAGGCCATCGAACTCCACCAAGATTGCGCCCGGAAGCGCCTTCGCTGCACAGGGGCTTTGGTTCTCCGCTCCGTTGCCACGCTCAGCCGCTGGGCTGGTCGCTTCGCCGCACTCGACTGCCGCACCGTAGGAGCCGTCGGCGTACACGGCGCCGACCTTCACGTTGACTCGAGCACCTTCAGGCAGGCCCTTGATCATGCTGGTGCTGCCCTGCGCACGGTCATAGCGGGTCACACCGTTCACACGAATCGCGTACACGTATTCTGCAGCGTCGGCCATTGGTTTCCATGCGATCGCGACGCCATCGGCGGCGGTCATGGCATGGCAGTTACGGCCGCTCGCAGCCATGCCAGCGGCAGCGCTGTTGCCGCGTTGTTCGGCGTTGCAGCGGTTGCCGTTGTTAGCGTTTTTGCCGCTGTTGCCGCGTTGTTCGGCGTTGCAGCGGTTGCCGTTGTTCTCGCCAGTTGCTGCGTTGCCGCTGTTGCCGCGTTGTTCGGTGTTGCAGCGGTTGCCATTGTTAGCGTTCTTGCCGCTGTTGCCGCGTTGTTCGGCGTTGCAACGGTTGCCATTGTCGGCGTGCGCCGTGTCGTCGACAGTGGGTGTCTCGACGGGTGCTTCGTCGGCTGGTGCTTCGGGTTCAGCTGGTGTCTCGGGTGCTTCGTCGGCTGGTGCCTCGGAATCAGCTGGTGTCTCGGGGACATCCTCGACGGGCGTCTCGTCAACTGGTGGTTGGGTTGCTGGTGGTTGGGTTGCTGGTGGTTGGGTTGCTGGTGGCTGGGTCTGTGGTGGTTGGGTTGCTGGAGGTTGGGTTGCTGGTGGCTGGGTCTGTGGTGGCTGAGTTGCCGGTGGTTGGGTCTGTGGTGGTTGGGTCTGTGGTGGTTGGGTCTGTGGTGGCTGGGTTGCCGGAGGCGGCCCGCCTTGACCATCTACCGAACACAACGTTGCGTTCGAGGTCGATCCGCCAGATACTGCGGCAACACGCATGCCCGTGACGCGGCCGAGGTCCTTCTCGAGGAAGATCGAGGACTCACTGGTTCGTGCGTAGCGTTCCGGTCCGTTGTTGTACTGCGCTGCGTAGACATATTCGTTCGCGCCACTGACGGCTTCCCAGAACACGAACGCACCTGCGTCGGCGTTGGTAACCGCACACACACTCGGCGCATCGAGCGCTTGTGCCTCGGCGTTAGGTGCTAGCGCGGCGAACGCTCCGGTGATGAAGATGGCTAGCAATGCGGTGATCGCCAGCTGGATGGGTCTCTGAACGGGGGGATTGGTTCTCATAAAACCGACAGAGTACGGAAATATCGAGAGTTAACCAAATCCACACAAAGAACGTTAACAACATTGTCAACAGTTCAAATGGCTCAAAAGTTCACACAGAGAGTAGTCGGGCGGGCACTAGTCGAGAGGACTAAACGACTCGACTTGTGGACCCTCAGGAATGACCGCAACAGTCGAAAAGCACATCTCATCTTGGGTGCCTTCAGCCCACACGATGTAGCGCGGTTCCCAAGATGGCTGCAACGAACGGTCCCAGCTGCACTCAAAGCGAATGATGTCGTCTCGTTTGATGGCGATCTCCTCGAGCGGCCGGTAGCTCAGCTGCCATTCGAACGTCCATCGCGGAATATCGAGCAACACCTGTTCCTCTGGTGTGTCGGGATTCAGCGTCATGCGGTACGACGCCCCAAGCTCGTGCATGTGGCCGAGCACCGAGAACAAGGTGCCGTCAAGATCGGCTTCGAGGTCGCAACTCGAGGAAGCAACCCCCTGATCCATGTGGGCGAAATCGGCTGGCGTGACGCCGCAGTTGCGGTTGGCGAACATCGGAATCAGGCGACCAAGCGGTCCGAAGGCTTCCTCGACCCGGTCAATTTCGTTTTCACGCTTACAAGCCTCGGCATAGTCGGGGTTTGCTGCATCGTCAGCATGGCAAGGAATTTCGACCGACGTGATCAACGTTCGACTGCGGATGTTGATGAGACCGTCGGCTTCTTCCTCGGTTGCCAGATCGAGAATCATCGGCGAGTCGTCGAGCGGCGCATCGTGGTCGTAGTGAAAATGGGTCTGCACGATGAAGAAATCGCCGGGATTCAGTTTGCGGCCGACACCGTCGGGGAAGGTCGTCGGTGGTTGACCGGGAACCCAGCCGCCAAAGCCGCGCACCGAACCCTCTGACACACCAGAAAGGCCGTAGCAGGTCCAGCCCGGCTTGCCGTCGGAACCATCGAGGCGATCGGCCTGCTTGCGTGCTTCGGCGTCGCCGACCGAAACAATGACATGGTGGACCTCTTCGATCTCTGGTTCGAAGTGATAGCCCTTTACCCACGCCACGTCGTCGATCTGCGGATCGAGAATCTGGCACCGGTAGTCGTCCTTTACCTCAACCGAGCCGGCATAGGGTTCGGCTTGGCGCATGACGATATCTCGCGGCATCTCGGGCCAGGCGACCGTGGTGGGGTTCAGTACTTGTGCGGCATCGACATCGATTGGTCCGCCTGCTGCGCTCCAGTTTGCAAGGGTGGTTACCTGGTCAGGTGTGAGCGACCAGTCGTGCTGGAACAGCACGCTCTCGTCCGAAGCTGGCCAAGGGGGCATGTAGCCGCTGCGGGTGACCACGCCGATGCCGTCGGCAATGGCGGCGACGTCGCCGACTGTTTCGAGGGGCATGGTTTGCCAACCAATGCCACCCTGAACATGACACGATGCGCATCGATCTTCGATGATCGGAAGCACCGCTGTGCTGAAGTCGGCGTCGGGTGCTGTGACAACGTTGTCCGATGCCACAACTTCGGTCGCCGGATCGCGAGGCTCGGACGCTGTGGTTGCGTCGAGCGCTACGAGGTCGAGCGTGAGTTGCACCTCGTCTTCGGTCGTTACTAGTGCCATGACGCTGATCGGGCCAATGTCGTAGGTGCTCATGAGCACCGCTGCGGTCATCGTTGCTTTGAGTTGTTCGTCGTCGAGGCGGACCGTGCCGGCAAAGGTCTCTTCGTTGGTTGTTTCTTTCAGCGTGAGATCGCCGGTGATTTCGATCGCATAGTCTTCGCCCTCGACGATCTCTTCCGGGAGGCCAGAGATACCAGTCGGATCAAACTCGGCGAACCGGTAATGGCTCGATTCGAGGAAGTCATGACGAATTCGTTTGTCGCGAAGGTTGTTGTCGCTCTTGAGAAGTTCGACGTTGATGACGATGGTGCCGATCTCGCTGGCCGCTACGTCCGAGGCGATAATAATGTCGCCGCCAAGTGCGGTGGTCGTTCCCACAGCGACGCCGCGCTCCTGGCCGGCCAAGCGCTCGCCGACGGCGTATGACGCCGACGATTGTGTTGGGTCGATGCGGAACAGTCGATCGCCGACCTCGGCCTCGAGTTCTGGAGCAACCACTGCCTCCTCGACCACCGTGTCATCTTCGATGTACCAGGCCCATTGGTCTCGCGTAAAGAATGCGCCCAGGCCAACCAGCGCGACGACCGCGGCGATCGCCGCGAATCGCTTGCCTGGTTTGTTCTGCTTGGGCTCGTCTGGGAGTTCGGCGGTTCCAGAGTGATCCATTTGTGGGTTCCAATAACAGTAGTGGCGGGTTACCTATTCTATCGGAAATGGCCAGGTGGTCTGAAACGCGCCGACGAACTCGTCAGCGGATGAACTCTTTTACGCCCTTCTTGAAGGTCGTCGAAAACGAGGTAAGACCGTGGCTTCCGCCGTTCACCAGGCGCCGAGCGGCCTTGAGATCGTCGTCGAGCAACGCCTCTTTGATCTGCCGTTCCTTTGAGCTGAGAAACGACGCCAAGATTTGGGCGGCGACTTTCGAGTCGCAGCCAAGATCGGGATTTTTCTCAAGGTCGGACCCGAGGCCGATGCGCTTGCCAATGCTGCGGTAGTTGGCGCGACCGGTCAGCTGCACAAAACCGCGACCCCGGTAGCGTTCGCCGTCAGGCTCTCCTTTGTTGCCAAGGTCCTTACGTTTGTCGTAGCGGTCAAAGGCGTGACCACGAGGCGAACTGTTGTATTTCGACTTCCCTTCGGGAATTGGCACGAACGCCGTGGTTTCGGCGCGAATGGTGGCAAGCGCCATCAACACCATGAGGTCGTCGGACAGGCCTTCATCATGCAGTGCCTTGAGCACATTGCCTAGATGTTTCTTGATACCGGCCTTGGACGAAGCGGGAAACAGCTTGGCGACCCGAGTCGTCGTGTACGTGCGTTTGAGCGACGCAAGGCTGGGTTGTTTTGGTTCTTTGGTTAGGCCAAGTTTCGCGAGGGTGCGAGGGCCAACGATGCCGTCGACGAGGAGCTTCTCTGACGCTTGAAAGTTTCGTACGGCCGAATCGGTGTGGGTGCCGAAATCGCCGTCGACTTTGCCGGGGTTGAAGCCGGCCTCAGCGAGCGCCTGTTGGACGCGACGGACGCGCATGCCGCCGTCGCCTTTTCGGAGGAGGGGGGAGGTTGCCATGGCGTCAAAACTAGCGACTTCGACGCAGAAAGATGCGAGTTCACATTGCGGTAAAAAACGAGAAATCTCGAGGTAACCCGGTGTCGGTAGAAAGGTACTTGTCCACCGAGACCGGAGCGCAGAAAGCCGGAGAGAAAGAAAGCGAACCCCTGAAATGTTTCTTCAACAGGCACAGCAATTCCGTCAACTACTTCCGCTACGAGATACCAGGCATGACTTTTTGCCATATCAGCGAAAGAAGCCGGGTATCGGTCAGCTCTCGCCGGGTTCCACGGCCGCTGCGGTAATCCCCTCCCGCATGGCGTCTCACGGGATGACACAGTCACGATCATTCGAAGAAAAGGAGCATCATCGACAGCCCTAACCTTTAGGAAGGCAGTTCCCTCGGTGGTGCTTCGGTAGTGCCTAGGTAACAGTCACCAGAACGAAAAAACCTGGGGTTCGTCCTCAGCATCAGCTCACCGTGTTAGGCCCCCTCCCTTTGGTTTCCGCGGTGAGTTGGTGTCGTTTTGTGAGCACGTCAACCCGCTACAAGCGGGCCAACACCACGACGGCGACGCAACTCAGTACGCCAGCCAAGGTGATGGCGACTTCGTAGTTGAACGCATCGATGAGCGCGCCGGCGGCCGGGGGGCCAAGGAGGCTGCCGACCGCGGCGGCGGTGTAGAGGGTGCCGATGATGCCGCCTAGCCCTTCGAGTCCGAAACGTTCGGCCACCACCGCTGGCGACAGTGCGATGAAGCCGCCGTAGCCGATGCCGAGGACCAGCGTGTAGAGAACCATCAGCGGGTAGCTGCTGCCTGAACCCAGCCAAATGAAATGGCTAACGCCCATGACAAGAAATGACAGGCGGTACAGACGAAGCAATCCGAGGCGGTCGGCGAGTGCCCCGAGTCCGAGTCGGCCTACCACGCTCGAGCCTCCGATGAACCCCACGAGTGCTGCGGCGGCAACATCGTCGACGTTGTTGTTCTTGGCGTAGTCGGTCAAGAACACGAAGGGCACGAAGAGGCCGAAGGTGGCGAACAGCGAGGAGATGTACAGCAATCGAAAGTCGCGCAGTCGCAGGAGTTCGTTGATTGGTCGGGGGTTGGGTGCGTCGACCGCTGCGGGTCCGCGTTTGGCGGTGGCTGCGGCAAGCAGAAGTAGCAAGCCACCTCCAAGAGCAAAGATGACGTACGTCGTTCGCCATGACGTCGCCTCGATTAGCCGCGCTGCGAGCGGCGAACCCACGAGTGTCCCGAGACCGATGCCGGCGACGGCGACGCCGAGCGCGCTCGACCGGTGTTTCTCGAACCACCCACCGACGGTCGCAACCATGGGCACATAGCCACAGGCCACGGCGAATCCGACGCCGATGCCGTAGGTGAGGTATCCCAGCCAGATCGACGTGACGAGGGTGGTGAGTAGGAGTCCGCCGGTTAGCGACACCGCGGCGGCAACCAATACCGGTCGCGGTCCGACGCGATCAGCCCACCTTCCGGTGAAAAGCCCAAGAACGAACGACAAACTGATGGTGACCGAGAAGATGAGCGAGGTTGCACCGCTGCCAGTGTTGAACTCGTCGGCCATCGACGAGAAGAAGGCGCCAAAACTGTAGGCAACCCCGAAAACGACAAATGTCGAGAGGGCCGCGGCGAAAGCGACTGACCAGCTTCTTGCTGAATCGAGTTGTGCGCTCGTGGCATCCATGGCGAGAAGCTAGCCCGACCACCAAAAATGGTGTCATTCTGGCTGCCGCCGAGATCGGTTTTTGGGCGCCGGTAGCCTCTCTACATGAAGGGGACTATGAAATCGATCGTTATCATTGATGATCAGATTTCCTATGCCGAGGCGTTCGGACTTGCCTTGTCGACGACCGATGATCTTCGGGTTGCTGGCCGCGCTCCCGACGCAACGTCGGGAATCGACCTTTGTCGAACCTTGGCTCCCGATCTCGTAGTCTCCGACTACCGGCTTCCCGGCGAAAATGGCATCGATGTCGCCAAAGCGCTGCGGACCAATGGCATCACGACTCCGGTGATGATTCTTACGGGGTTTGCTGCACCATCGGTGTCGACCGATGCGGCGGCGGTTGAGGACGCCTGGGTCTTTTCGAAGGATGTATCGATCAACCAACTAGTCGACGGGATGCGAAAAATTCTGGCCGGCGAGGTGTCGACCGCGTCAAGGTGTGCTGAAAGCACCGCCGCCTCAGACCTCAACGTGCCGGGGCTCTCGCCCGGGGAGCTTGAGGTACTCCAGATGCTGGCGGAAGGAAACGGCGCTGCCGAGATTGCCAACATGCTGCATCTGTCGTTGCACACGATCCGTTCGCGTATCAAGCATGCACTTCGAAAACTCGAGGTCAACAGCCAAATTGAGGCGATCGCCACCGCAACCCGGCTCGGGCTTGTCGTTCCGCCGAGCTAGCGCTCGGCGACGAACTGTGGCCATTGCAACCTGCAGTGCCGTCAACGGTCTACGATCGCAGGTGACATGACTGACATTCACGACGAGCAACTCGAAGAGGTGCGCTCAGTTCTGCTGCGTTCCGAGCGCGAAGAGCTGGTCGAGTTGCGCGCTCGCGTCGAAAAGCTTGAGGAGCTGCTAACGCCGCCTGAGGTGCTCGCAGAGTCGGTCGGCAGTGTATTGGTCGATGCGGTCGCTGCTGGCGACGCAGTCGGCCGACCATCGGGCGCCCTCGGTTCGGCTTTGCGGCCCGACGTCGAGCACGCTGTCCGCGAGTCAGCGTTCGGCGACAGCACCGTGCTTGCTGAGGCGTTGTACCCGGTGATTGGCCCCGCGATCCGCAAGTCGATAGCGAGCCTGTTCTCGCTCGACTCCGCGACTTCGGGTCGAACATTCCGGGTCGATCAGGTCATGCTGATCCACCGCGAATCCGGTGTGCTTTTGGCCGCTGCCGCCAGCGACAAAGCCCGACTCGACGACGCCGATGTCGTATCGGGCATGCTCGACGCCGTTCGAATGTTCGTGCAGGATGCTTTCGACAAGCCTGATCACGACGGCCTGCAAGACCTACGGGTTGGTGACACATCGGTGCTGGTCGAGTGGGGCCCCGACGCGGTTCTTGCCTCGGTGGTCAACGGCATCGCCACCGACAACTACCGCACGCAGGCCACCGCGTATCTCGAAGAGCTCCACGTCGAGTACGCCGAACACCTCGAAGCCTTCAACGGCGATGTTGGCCCCTTTGCGCCGACCGAACCAGAACTTCTGCAGCTGTACCACAACGCCAAGGCGTCTGTCGCGAAGAGGTATGGTCCGCTGGTAGCGGCTGCTCTACTGCTTATCGCGATCATTGTCGTTGTGTTGGTCATCATTTTATGAGGATGTACGAGATGAGGGCAGTATGAGCAGCGATGGTTCTGGAGGGTCGTTGTTTCGGGCGAAGGTAGTCATGCTCGGGGCGCCAGCGGTTGGCAAGACCAGCCTCGTTCGACGTTTCGTGCACAGCGTGTTTTCTGATGAACACCATTCAACGTTGGGTGTGAAAGTCGACCGAAAGACCGTGGCGGTTCCCGGTGGGGTCGTCACCATGCTCTTGTGGGATATCCACGGCGAAACCGAGGGCCTGTCGGTCCCCGAGTCGTACCTTCGTGGAGCAACCGCTGCGCTTCTTGTGTTTGATGCCTCGCGTCCTGAAACGATCGAAACGGCGGCCTCGCTTGGGCAGAAGGTTCGCCAAGCATCGCCAAAGGCCGTGCAACTCGCGGTGGCAAACAAGGCCGACCTTGACATCGACTGGGCGCTGGTCGATCCTGCCGCCCAGGCGCTCGATGTGGGTATGAGGTTGCGCTCGAGTGCAAAGACCGGCGATGGCGTCGCCGATGCGTTCGCACACCTTGCGCGGGCCGTAGCGAATCCCTAAGTCAGAATTTCGTCGCGCTGTTCTGGCTACCGGGACAGCCGCGGGAGCCGAATCCAAAAGCTTGCCCCGGCGTCACTCGCTGGGTGCACGCCAATCTCGCCGCCGAACGACTCGATAATTCGCCTGCTGAGAGCGAGCCCGATTCCGGAGCCTGCTGGGTCGGTGGATGCGCGCTCAAAGAGCTGGAAGATTCGTTGCCGGTCGCTTTCGGCAACACCGACGCCCGAGTCCGAGACGGTAACGATCACGTGGTCGTCGACCGCTTCCGAGCGGATATCGAGGACCAGTGGACGATGGGGGTGGCGATAGCGGACCGCATTGGAAAGAAGGTTCGCGAAGACGCTCTGCAGCGGAATCTGCCGCCCGTGGACTACGGCGAGTTCGCCGATGTTGACGACTGCTGCAGCTTCTTCGAGCGCCGGTGCAAGGGTGTCGACGGTCCGTTGTACGACGTCGGTGAGATCGATGGGTTCGATGTCGGTCGCATCGGATGCGCCTTGTGACAGCTCCAGAAGGTATTTCACCTGTTGGTTCATCAACGCAACGCCATCGCGGATCTCGCGGGCGCATGCTTTTGACGTTTCGGCGATGTCGTCGTTTGCTGACTTGGTCAATTCTTCGAGCACCTCGGCGTAGACCGCGACGGCACGAAGCGGGGCGACGAGTTCGTGGGCTGCGATGTACGCAAACTGCTCGAGTTCACCGTTGGCGACCCTCAGTTGCGCCTCGGTTGCGTGTAGGCGCTCTTGGTTACTTCGAAGGAGCTGCGCCATCTGGTCGATGCGGCGATGTTCAGCCAACCTGTCCAAGCGATCTTCGATGAGCGCCGCTGCGCTCGCGAGAGGCCGGAACCAGTCGACAGACGCACCGTTCGCGTCCCTGCTCGCTAGTACGAGGTAACCCGGTTCGGCGGAAGTTCCGGTGACTGGCATGGTCGCATAGCTTTGTACCCACGGGGCGGTTGTGCTGTTGGGTGCTACATCGTTCTTGAGGTGCGCTTCGGGAAACACCGACGCGGTGGCGCCAGTCTCGAGCCAGTTTGTGGGCTCGCCAGCGCGCACCGCGACCGACAGGTCGCTAGCGAGCACCAACTGTGCAAAGTGCGCTCCGGTTGCCCCTCGGAGCAGTTCGACGATGTCTTGCATCATCGAAGGATCTGCCATGAGATCTCCTGGGACCCGGTAAGAAAGTTGTGGGCGGCAGCAGCACAATGGCGGGTATCGTGCTGCTACCTACCCACAGGGATCACGCACTCGAAACAGAATGGTCGGACTGTCCCGAGAACGAAATCGCTCTACCCAAACAGTATCGCCATCGCCACAAGTGGCTAAAGGGTCAGCGGCAAAAGACCCCAATATTGGCAGCGCTGATCTCTGGCGACGCGGCTCGTTGGGTTAGCCTCACAGAACCTGTTCGAAAAGGGAGCGCTTTCGTCGGACTGGTTGAGATAGCAGTGATTGAGATTAGTGATTGAGATAGTAGAGCAGTTCGTCGAACGGAGTTATGCAGCATGGCTGAAGACGGAACAACCACCGGCGTCGCCGAAGACAACGCAACGAGCAACGGCATGGTCGCTTTTGCCGACGATGACCTTGGTCGTATCCAGGATCTCCTTTTGGGGCAACATGCCCGGCGCACCGCGGAGCGTCTCGACACACTCGAGCAGGCGCTGCTCGGCGTGATCGACGATCTGCGTACAGAAATGCGCGACGAGTTCAAAGCGGTCGACAAGAAGCTCACCTCCGAAACCAAGACACGCGAGAAAGCACTCGCCAACCTGGGCGACCGGGTTACTGCCGATGCGCAAAAGAACGCCGAGTCGATGCAGGCGTTGAAAGGCGAACTCGACCTCACCGACAACCGGGTCGACGCCGCTGTCGAAAGCCTTAGCGGTAATATCTCGTCGATCGTTGCCGCCGCTCGGTCTGACTTGTCGACCGACATCGATTCGCTCCGCGATGACGTCTACGACTCTAAGGTCGACCGGGTTGCGTTGGCGGAGCTGTTCCAAATCACCGCAGCGAAGTTGAGCGAATAGTCCTCCTCGGCAACACTGCCTGTCTATGAGCCCTCTTGCAGGAATCCGCGTTGTTGAGGCCGCAAGCTACGTTTCGGGCCCTTTTGCCGCCACGATGCTCGCCGACCTCGGCGCCGATGTCTTGAAGATCGAACCGCCGAAGGGCGACCCTTACCGCAAGTTTGGCGAGTTGCGGGGCGACGCTTCAATGCTGTTTCGTGCGGCGAACCAGAACAAGCGCAAGCAGGTTATCGATCTCAAGAGCCCCGATGGGTTCGCGGAACTTCTCGACTTGTTGCGCGACGCTGACGTGTTCATTTCAAACTGGCGTCCGAGTGTGGCTTCGGCCATTGGGCTCACCGCCGAGGTGGTACGCGAACGGTTCCCGTCGCTCATTTGGGTCCGGGTTTCTGGCTACGGCCCCGATGGTCCTAGCGCCGACATGCCAGCGTACGACTCGGTCATCATGGCGAGGTCGGGGGCGATGCGCATCGACGACAATGCTCCTCGCGGCGCCAACAACCTTGTCGCCGACAAGGTCTCGGCGATGATGGCTGCTCAGACCGCAACGTCGGCACTCGTCGCCCGCTCGGCAACGGGCAAAGGTGCAATATGTGATGTGCCGATGATCGATGTCGCTGCGTACTTCTTTGGCGCCGACGTCACCGGTGGTCATCGCCTCGCTGATGAAGAGCCCGATCTGATGGTGGCGCGCAAACTCGACCCTGCTGAGCCGCTGCCCACACTCGACTCATGGCTCATCATGGCGCCGGTGAGCGGACGTCAACTTCGTTCCGCGCTCGCCGTCGTAGGTCGTGCCGATGCATGGGATGGGATTCTTGCGGCCGGCAGCGCTGCCATGTGGCAATCGTTCGCCGATGTCGTTGGTCCGGTGTTATTGACGAAGCCGACCGCTGAGTGGGAAGACCTGTTTCGCCAGGCCGATGTGCCGGCTACTGCGGTGCTCACATTCGCCGAACATATGGCCGACGCTCAGGTCGCACACAACAACACCTATGAGCAGGTGGTCGATCCCGCCTTGGGGCCCTATTTGCGGCCTCGTTTTCCGGCGTTCTTCGACGGGGAACGGGTTGCGACGAGCGGCCATGGCGCGCCTGCCCGTTAGGGCGTTAGTCGCCGGACGTGAACCGTTCGCGCCATTCGTCTTCAGAGCGTCCTAGCTCGGCAAGTCTGATCGCGATCGGAATCATGGTCTCGGATTGGCCGCCTGTGCGGATCAGTTGCACGTGTTCGCCGTCCTCGGCCCACACATGACAGGTGTTGAGATTGCCGGCGATTCGTTGTTTGTGTGCTTCTTCGGCGCTGGCTTTGTCGGCTTCGCTTGAGGATGATTCGAGGCTGCTTCGAAGTGCCATTGACCAGGTTGCCTGTACGACTGCTGGCGCCATTGCCTGAAGTAGCGCTGTGGTGTGGGTGCAGCCACGTGGCCCGCCGAAGAGCTCACGAATTTTGTGAGTGAAACCTCGGGCCACGCTGAGACCGATGAGTTCTTTGTAGTGCACGGCGATGCTTGGGCAGGCGGAATGAGGGTGCGTTTCGAAGTCGACGCCCGCGTCGAGAATTTCGAGCGTCGGCATCTGGACCCTCATGAACATCTGCATTTGGTGAATCTCGAGTGGTAACGGATCGTCTTTGATATAGAGATTCGGTGGTTTGACGTCTTGCACGGCGGCCCGGGCAAGCATGGTGTTTCCGTCGACCAGGTAGACCCGTGTTTCGTAGGTTCGGGTGTGGATGAGCTCGAGGGAATCTTCGGGTGGCAAGATCGACATGGCCTTGTGCTAGCTGGTGCGCGAGGGGTGGAGCCAATCGGCAGGTGTCGAGCTGGTAGGTGTGGCTAACCCTTGTCGGTTCGTAGCGGCAACTGTGAGGTGTCGTCGGCCTTTGGTAAACGGATCTTCGCGGTGGGTACAGGGGTGCGTTCGTCTCGCGGGATGGGGTTGTCCTGGCGGATCCAGATGGTGCGCTGGGGGAAAGGAATCTCGATCTGGGCTTCATCGAATGCTTCTTTGATCCGCAGGCGTAACTCTCTGGCGACCATGAACTGGTCGGCTGGATCGGTTTTGACAACAAGTCGAATGGACACCCCATCTGCTCCGAGTCGTTCGACGCCCCACACTTCGGGAGGGTCGACGATGTCGCCAAGCTTGAAGGATTCGTCGTTCCAGAGGTCGTCTGCCACCCGTTGAATGACGCCCTCGGCCCGCCGGATGTCGGTGTCGTAGGCCACCTCGATGTCGAGCACCGCTCGCGACCAAAGTTGCGACATGTTGGCGACTCGTCGGATCTCGGAGTTGGGCACATGCCACACATTGCCCTGCACGTCGCGCAGCGTTGTGGTGCGCAATGAGACGTCTTCGACCGTTCCGGAGACCTCGCCGACGTCGATCACGTCGCCAACGCCGAACTGGTCCTCGGCAAGCATGAAAAAGCCCGAAAGAAAGTCGGCCACGATCGATTGCGCCCCGAATCCCAAGGCAACGCCGACGACACCGGCGCCAGCCAGAAGAGGTGCGATGCTGATGTCGAACTCGCCGAGGACGAGCAGGCCCACGATGGTCCAGATGATGATTGAGGCAGCCGAACCGAGGATCGCTACGAGGGTCTTTTGTCGTGCCGATGACCGGGGCGTCTGGCGCATGTGGCGAGAGTGTTGGTCAACAAGGCGTTCGCCAAAGGCTGCGATGGTTCCACGAAGCAAGCGATTGATCAGGTAGGCGACCACAAGGATCATCAGGATGCGAAGTGCTCGGGCGAGGACGACGTCGGCAAGCACGGCGAGGGCGTCAGAGTCGGTTTGGTCGAACACAAACCGGCAAATTCGGCCTGGTTCGACGCCGCACGCTTCTTCGAGATCTGCAAACAACATGGTGCCCGAAACTAGTCGTAGTCTCCAGACATCGCTTTGGCAGGCTGGCAGCTAGTCGGTCGTCGAGGCGAACAACGCCAGACATGATACATTGACTACGCGCTGGGTGTTGTTTGTTGTATCATGTTTGTGGGGTAGTTGTATGCCAAGATCTTGGAACTCGATGGATGCATTCGAGACGTTTCTTGACGGTGGCGGCATCGTTGAGGCCGACGACGACATGCCGGACGACTACCGGCGCGCCGTCTTTGCGTTTATTGAAATGCACGCCAACAGTGAATTGATGGGCGGATTGACCGAGCGCGACTGGATCCCCAAAACTCCGGGCCTTCGCCACAAGATGTCGGTGTTGGCCAAAACACAAGACGAGATCGGCCACGGCCATCTGCTCTATATGGTCGCCGCCGCGATGGGAGTGAAGACTCGTCCGCAAATGCTCGAAGACCTGTTCGCTGGCAAGAGTCGCTTTCATAACGTCTTCCATTATCAGGCGGTGACCTGGGGCGATCAGGTCGCAATCGCCTTTCTGGTCGATGCCGCCGCTCTCGCCAGTCAGCAGGCGGTTTTTAAGAACTGCTCGTACGGTCCGTATCGTCGCATTCTCAAACGCATCATCTCCGAAGAAGGCTTCCACATGCGTCTTGGCGAAGACCGCATGATGCGGATCGCCGAAGGCACCGACGTGCAGCGCCAACTCTTTCAGGATTCGATCGACCGATGGTTTTGGCCTGCGCTGCAACTGTTCGGACCCGATTCGAAACCTGACGACAAGTTGCTGCGTTGGCACATCAAATCCGAGCGCAACGAGGTGCTCCGCGACCGTTGGGTGCAGAAGTTCGTGCCCATGCTGCACAGCTACGGTTTCACCATCCCTGCCGACGACCTCTTCTACGACGAGGCGACAAACCAGTGGGATGTCGGTCCAATCGATTGGGAGCCGCTGAAGAAGACGCTCGCACAGGGCGGCCCCGATTCGGCCCGTCGCATCACTGAGGCATCCAACAACTGGAACCGCACCGCCTGGGTACGCGAAGCCCTTGAGCAGGCCTCGGCCACAGTGCCAGCATGACCGGCATCGACCTTGCCGAATCACTCGACGTGCAGGTCCATGCGGCCGTGAGATCGATTGATGACCCGGAGTATCCGGGTGTGTCGATCGTCGAGCTGGGGCTGCTCGAAACAGTCGATATATCAGCAAACGGCCGAGTGACAGTTGGGCTCATCCCTACCTTCTCTGGCTGCCCTGCCCTGTCGATGATCGCCGCTGATGTCAAAGCTGCGGTAGCCAAGGTCGTCGGAGTCGATGCGGTCGAGGTGCACTGGCTCCGAGCGCCAGTCTGGACAGCTAACCGCATCTCGGGCGAGGCTCGCACCGCTTTGGCTGATCGCTTCACCGTTGCTGTGCAGCTGGGGAAATCAGCACCAACGTGTCCACTGTGCGGGAGCGCGACAACAGAACAATCGATGTTTGGGCCGAGCCGTTGTCGGTCGGTCAATACCTGTTCAACCTGCGGCGAGACCGTCGAAGTGATGAGGGCCTAGGAATGCATACCTACGAAGTGTTTCTGAAAAAGGACGGCCGCGACGAGTTTCGCCACGCCGGTGCCCTCGATGCCGCAAACGATGCCCTCGCCGAGGTGCATGCCCGAGAGACCTACATCCGTCGTGCTGAAGGCGATCGACTGTGGCTAGTGCGCCGCGATCATGTCATTGTCGCCGACGTCGACTTTGTTGCGCCAAACGCTGACAAGCCGCACCGTCATCACGACGGTGCGGCGGTCGCGGCGCGACGGAAGGCCAACCGAGAGGCCAGCGAATGAGCGCAGCAGCACAACCAACCGGTATCGAAGAATTCCTGCTCGCCTTCGCCGACGACGAACACCTGATGGGCCAGCAGCACACCGAATGGATTGGTGTTGCCCCGTTCTTGGAGGAGGACCTGGCGTTCTCGAGCATCGGCCAGGACGAGCTGGGTCATGCGCTGATGTTGTACGAGTTGGTGCTCGAGTTGCGCGGTGTAGAACCAACCGACGGCTCGGTCGACGAGCTGGCCTACTTTCGTGGCGGCGAGCAGTACCGGTCGAGCACGTTGGTTGAGTACGCCACTACCGATTGGGCCGAAGCTCTTGTCCGTCACTGGCTGTACGACACCATCGAGAACCTGCGGTGGCAGCTCGTCGCCCAATCGTCATTTGCGCCGCTTGCCGAGGTGGCTGCCCGGGCCCAGCGCGAAGAGTCGTATCACCGCCAACACGCACGGGCGCTTCTCGATCCGTTGCTCGCGTCGCAGATCTCCCGCCTGCGAATTTTGACCGCACTCGATGTGATGTTGCCGATGGCATTCGCCTCGTTGTCACCTCCGGCCGGCGAAAGCGAGGCCATCGCCGAGGGGTTGGCTAGCGGATCAGTACTCGATCTTGCGGGTCCGTTGACCGGTGCGGTGACCGAACGGTTCGATACCGACGTCGCAGCGCCAGAGACGATTGTGGCTGACCGTCGTGTTCGTTCGGCCGACTTCGCGCCGCTGATGTCGCGGATGCGCGAGGTCTTTGATCTCGATCACTCCGCGGTTTGGTAAACCCCACGCCGACAATTAGTACATTCCCGGACCGCTCGCCATACTGTCGCCTGTGTTCACCAGCGACCTGTCAGACGACGACCTTGCCCGTATCGCCGTAGCCGACCAGATGCGCCGCATGCATCATCTTTTGGTCGGTCGTTCCCATGACCCCGCAGCGATGGAGTCGTTGGCTCGACGCCTCGGCGAAGAGGCCGATCTCCTCGCCGAGAATGAGCGGCGGGAAAAGCGGTTGGACCGGTGGCTCACGCCTGAAGATCTTTTGGTGCCAGGCGAGGGCGAAGAGTTTGTCAACGACGTGGACCGGCCGGTGTCGGGCCGAGGAAATCCATGGAGCGTGCCGCTGCGGGTCTACCGCGAAGGCGACAAGGCGGTCACAACTGTCAATCTGGATCGGGGCTTCGAGGGCGCACCGAAACGTTCGCACGGGGGAGTGGTGTCAGCCATTTATGACGACCTCTGTGGCTTCTTGTTGGTGCTCGGTGCTGACACCGCGTTTACGGCGTTCTTAACGATTAACTACAAGGCGGCGACTCCCCTCGAGGAGGATCTCCGTTTCAGTGCATGGATCACCAAGCGCGAGGGCCGAAAGATCTTCATGGAAGGCGAGTGTCGTCCTGTCGGCGCACCTGGCGATGCGCCGATCACGACGTGTGAAGGGTTGTTTATCAACGCGCCGCTTGCGCTCTAGAGCGCTGACAAGACTTGGTGCGGTCGGTGCAGTACGTTGTCTCGACGCCTGCTGGCGCACCTGATTTTTGTTGTTCCCCCGGAGGTTATCGAGACATGGCGCCTCGTCTGTTGTCGCTTCTACGACCTGTTGTGGCTCCTCCTGTGGCGGCCTTGCTCACCGTTGGTTGGAAGGAGTGGGCGTATTTGCCCGACCTTTCGCCCGACCGTCGGGTGAAGGCGAAGATCGATACGGGTGCGGCCACATCGGCGCTTCATGCCGAGGAGCTCGAATTCTTCGAACGGGACGGTTCGCAGTGGTGCCGGTTCTTGTTTTTACCTCGCCAGGGTTCGGCGAAGAATGGTGTTGCTGTCGAACGTGTGGTTGTAGATCGTCGAGTGGTGCGGTCATCAAACGGCTTCAGTGAAGAGCGTCCGGTCGTCACGACCGATCTCGTCTTGGCCGACCAGCGTTGGCCGATCGAGGTCACACTGACCAATCGCGACCTTATGGGTTTCCGGCTGCTGATCGGCCGGTCGGCGCTGCGCGGACGTGCGGTGGTCGACGTCGATGGCGCCTATCTTGCGACGCCGATCGACAACGTTCGGCCTATCGAAGCGGGTCTTCGGGCCGTGCCCGCCCCGCGGTAACGCTGGCGGTGCCGCGGTCAGCTTTGGGGCCTGACCGCATCGGCCGGATCGAGTCGAGCTGCCTTGGCGGCCGGATACAGCCCGGCGGTTGCGCCAATGATCAGCGCGGCGATTATCCCGCCAGCTAGCGCCTGGCCTGGGATCGATACGGTCCAGTCCTGGCTGTTGGCATACAAGGTTGTGGCAGCAACGCCGCTGCCGATGCCAAGTGCTCCGCCGAGGGTCGCCAGTGCGGCTGCTTCGATGATGAACTGGCTTCGGATGTGCCCCTTTCGAGCGCCTAGTGCGCGGCGCAATCCGATCTCGGTCCGGCGCTCCATCACGGAAATGACCATGATGTTGGCGATGCCCACCCCACCCACCAGCAGGGCGACCCCGCCAAGTGCCAACAAGAGGTTTTGGAGGTTCTGGTCGACCTTGGTTTGCGCTTCGAGGGCATCAGAGGGCCGTGAAACCTGGACCTCGGTTGGCGAGGTCGGGTTGGCCGTTCGGGCGAGGAGGGGGCGGGTCTGTTCGATCGCCGACGGTCGGACACGTACATAGATGGCAGTGTGGGCGGCGTCGATTCCGAGCACAGTGGTGGCGTAGCTGTGGCCGATCACCACCGACCGATCGATGTCGGGGTGCAGCGGATGCGCTTCGAGGATGCCTATGACCTGAACTTTCCGACCGGCTATGGCGACGGTTGGGCCGCCACTGGTGTTGGTAATCGCGAGCCGTTCGGCGGCCACCGCCCCAAGGACGGCAACCGGTAGTGCCTGGTTGCCTGCGTCGATTGACCTTCCCGATGCGATGTTGAGCTGAAGGGTTCGGTCGAGGTCTCCGTCGCTGGTAAGTACTGAGAGCCCGTTCGGGCTGTCGTCGTGTGTGGTTCGTTGCACGTCGGTGTTGATCGTCGTGACGCCCGCGGTATCGAGAACGGTCGCAACGGCACCGAGCATCGTGCTCGCTGACGTTGGCAACTTGGCCTCGTCGCCAAAGAGGCTCTGCCCCGGTTTGATCTGCAGCAGGTTGGTGCCCAGTTCGTCGAGTTCGGCCAGCAGGTCGGCTTTGGAGGATGAGGAGATGCCGACCACGGTCACCATCGACGCGATACCGATAGCGATACCGAGTGCGGTGAGTAGGGTGCGGGCTGGCCGTGACCAGAGGCCGCCGAGGCCTGTTCGGAGGCGGTCGGCGAGTCGCAGTCGTGAGCGGCCCAGAGCGGACGCGTCGGGTGGGTTGGACGTGGCCATATCAGGCTGCCGTTTCGCTGGTGGTGGGTTCGATGCGTCCGTCGCGTACCGAAACGCGACGCTGCATCTGGCTGGCTACTTCGAGGTCGTGGGTAATCACGGCAATCGTTGCGCCTTGATTCCTGTTGAGCTGATGCAAAAGCTCGAGGACGTCGGCGCTCGTTTTTGAGTCGAGGTTTCCGGTGGGTTCGTCGGCGAGGATGAGCGAGGGCTCGCTGACGATTGCCCGAGCGATCGCAACTCGCTGACGTTGTCCGCCGGATAATTTGGGCGGTTTGGTTGCCGCCCGGTCGGCGAGGCCGACCAACTCGAGCGCCCTGAGGGCGCGGGTGTTTCGGGTCCGCCGGTCGATGCCCTGGTAGATCAGCCCGTTGGCCACATTGTCGATGACGCGGGCGGACTCGAGCAGATGAAAGCTCTGAAAAACGAAACCGAGTTTCCTGGCTCGCAACGCGCAGAGTTTGCGCTCGGAGAGGTCGCGGGTGTTGATGCCGTCGATGAGAACGTCTCCCGAGCTTGGCCTGTCGAGGGTCCCCATCACGTTGAGGAGGGTCGACTTTCCCGATCCAGATGGCCCAACGATTGCCAGGATTTCGCCTTGGTCAATACGAAGGTCCACTCGATCGAGTGCGGCGATGGGTGGCTCGCCGGGGTACGTGCGTACAACGTTTCGTAAGGCAATTGCCGGGGTGCTCATACTGGCACCACCACGTCGGTGCCTTCGTCGACACCAGTGATTTCGGCGAATCCGTCGACCACTTTGCCCAAGTCGACGGCCGTGAGCTGTGCGCCGTTAGTGGTGCTGACCTGCACGGCCCATCCGCCCTCGGCGAGGGCAAGAAGGGCTCGAACCGGCACCGTCAAGACGTCTTCGGCGATCGTCGTCGTCGACGTTGCTTCGGCGACCTCAGCCTCACCGAGAGCTTGCGGATCATCGAGTTCGATCTCTACCTCGAATCGTTTTGACCCGTCATTGCCGATTGTGGACTTTCTCAGGGAAACAACACCGAAGCTCGAGCCATCAACGGAGCTGATTTCGACTGTCTTGTCGACGGGGAAGTGTCGTTTTTGTTTGGCTGAAATGTCGAGCGTGACCTTGGCCGCGGTGGAGGTGACGGTGAGCTCGTTGAACGCGGTTCCCACCGCTGGGGTTGCTTCGATTCGAACGCTTCGGGCAACAAACACCAGTTGGCGGCGCGTAACGGTGCCAGTGGCGGCGTGGCCTGAGCGCTTTTGCCAGGCTTTGACTGCGGTCTCGGTTGACTTGCCGAACACACCGTCGGCCTCAAGGTTGTTGCGCAGCTTGGCCAACGCGTCGAGGTCTTCTTCGCTTTCGCCATCGAGTGCGCCGGTCAAGCCGTGTTCGAGAAGAAACCGCTGGAGTTGTTCGACGTCTTGTCCGGTGAGCGGGCCGAGTTTTTCGCCCGCTTCGTCGCGTTCTCCGGGAGAGGTTCGCCGTAGGTCGCGATAGAGCGGTATCTCTCCCTCCGCGGCGACCACCGGCTTGTCCTCGATGCGTACTAGCTCGTCTCCGGGGTTCACGATGTCGCCTGTTTCGGGAGCGCTTGTCACCAGACCCGAGGCCTCGATGGGGAGCGACTGCGGTGAGCCAAACCCAATGGTTGCGTTCACTTCAACAGATTCGGCGAGGTCGCGTCGAGTCACCGTCGCTGTTTCGGTCGATCTTGACGGTCCGTCCGTCTCGACTGCCGCCGCCTGGCTTCGAAACTTCGGAGCTGCGGCAACGCCGGCAGCGATGGTCAGCACGGCGGTCGCGAGAATTGCCAGCGCAACGATCGACGACCTTTTCGCTCGGCTGGTCATCCTGCCTCACCGCCTACGACATCGGTCATCTCGGTTGCCTGATCGGGCTGGCAGTTGTTCATGGCTTCGTTGAAGTCTTCGAACTCGATGTCGGCTGGAAGTTCAAAGCCGCCTTCGTTCATGTCGATGTCGAAGCCGGCGTCGGCAAGGCAGCGCTCGAGTTCGAGCAGCTGGTCGGCCATCTCGGCTTCCTGTTCGGGGCTCATCTCGAAGGAGCCAAAGGCCTCTTCGAGCACATCGTCGCACTCGTCCATTGCGGCTTGCATCTCTTCGAAATCAACCGAGTCAGTACTTTCTGCATCGACCTCAAACTCTTCGACGACCACGCCACCGCCGCCATCGAAGTCGGGAACGTCGATGCCGAGATCGTCCATGCAGGCTTCGTATTCGGCCATGGCAAGTTCGGGGTCAGTCTCGGCTTCTTCGGGCGGTGTTGTCGCTGACTGCTCGCCGCTCTCGGAGCCTGGGGTAGTGGTCGCGAGCGTCGGGAGTTCGGTGCTTTCTTCGCTGGTTGCGTCGGCTGCTGTGGCTGCGGTTGTGGTTGGTGCCGATCCGCAGCTGGCGGCAAAGATCGAGGCGACGGCGATGGTGATGGCACCGAGGCCGCGGCGACTGCGATGTAGGGATTGATGTAGGGGTTTTGGATGTAGGGGTTGTAGATGTAGGGACTTCATAGGGCGTATCTCCTGAGTTGAGGTGTCTCGCTCAGCGTCGAACAGGCGGCCTGAGAGGAGCCTGAGACTTCCTGAGAACGCCTCTCAGGAAGCCGAATTCGTGCGTTCAGCGGGGTCGAGCCGAACTTTTGCGCCTTTTTGTTTGTTGTTCGCCTTGAGTCACGTTGCCCGCTGCCGAACGGTGCATATGACTGAAATTCGGGCGACGTGTGAGACCTGTGGCGACCTGCAGCTTGGTGTGGACGATCTGACCCTGCGGCTGTGTGTCGACACCGCGGTTGGCGAGTTCCATTTCACCTGCGCCGAGTGCTCAAAAGTGACCGCACAATCGGTGTCGGGCCCCACCTTTGACCTGCTCCAAGCAGCGGGCGTCAGCTGCGATGAGTGGAACCTACCGCAGGAGCTTTTCGAGCAGCGGTCTGGTCCGCGAATCACCCACGACGACCTGCTTGAGTTTCATGGCGCGCTAAACGATGACGAATCGTTTGCTGCTGCTATGGATTCACTTATCCGGGAATCGTAGCCGGTTCGCTCTGTTGGTCAGTCTTTGACGTGCGCGGGCGCCAGTTTGCGGGCCGCGGAAATGCAGCAGCAGCCCAGATCGGTGGCCGAAACCGTTTCCAGCGACCAGTTTTTTGGGCGAGCCGGTCGGCCACCGCAATAGCTACCGACGGGTTGAAGGCAAGGCCCGAGTGACTGCCGTACACCTCGATATTTTCTGAGGTGAGGCTTCGTGTTTCGAGACACGTACGCCAGTGCACGATGCCGTCGGTGCGGGTGTAGATCGACGTTGTCGGCACGGGCATCATCGACCAGTCGGGGTCGGCCATCGCCGCGAGTGTGTCGGGGTCGAAAAGCGGGCTGAGTGCGTCCCACATGCCGCTTGCCGCGCTCGAATCGTTGGGGGTCATCCTGATGGGGCTACCCATAGTGATGACCTGCCGCACGACGTCGTGGTTGTTGCGGGCAAGGCTGCGGGCATAGATGCCGCCAAGACTCCAGCCAATAATGCTGACCGGCCGGCCTTCGCGGTCGACGATGTCGGCGAACCGGTCGGCGAGACCCGAAACGATGTGTGGAGTAGGGCCAAGATTGGTGCCGAGTTTCCAGCCATAGGTTCGGTAGCCGAGGCGTCGTAACAGCGCTCGTAGTCGTGCAGTCGACTGATCGCTGGCGGTGAAGCCCGGCAAAATGAGCACGGGGTGGCCGTCGCCGCTGCGGAGCTGCGAAAGCATCGGGCGGAGCAGCGGCCACGTGGAATACTCGAGCGCCGCGCGTGTTTCGAGCGCAGTGAGAATGGTGGAGGGCGCCTTTACGCTCGAGCTGGCTGGCATGTCCGAAGTGTAGGAGCCGTTGGCGACCGCTGGAAGTTCAGGCATCGAGCTCGACGCCCAACGAGTCTGCCAGCACGCTGATTTCGTCGATGCAGTAGTCGACGACTTTCCAGATATCGGGCACAAGTTCGCGGCAGCCAACCAGGCCAAAATCGAGCGTGTCGACATAACTCTGCACGGTGATGTTGAGGCCCTGCCCGTCGACGATGGTCGACACCGGGTAGTAGTGCTTTAAGTCGACGCCAGGGATGAGTTGGAGTGGAGACCGCGGCCCGGGGACGTTGGAGATCACGAGATTAAACGCAGGGTTGGTGCGGTCGGCCAGCCTGGTTCGGGCCGCAAGTCGAGCGGCACGCGTCGCCAGCGCCGGAGGAGCGAGCTCGCTCATCTCCAGAAGGGTGTCGGCCGGGACAAGATCGAACTGTCCTTTCGCCTCCTGCATCGCGTCGTGAACGTCGCTTAGACGTTGAGGTGGTTCAGGCGTCGATGTTGGTAGCCGGGCAAAGATCGCCGAAACGCGGTTCGACCACTTGTCGGTTTCGTCGCCGGTCCGAATCGACACCGGGACCATGGCGATCAGGTTCTCGACAGGGAGGGCATCATGGTCGAGGAGGTATCGCCGGAGCGCACCGGCACAGATGGCCATGACCACATCGTTGATGGTTGCGCCGCTGGCTGCCTTGATCGCCTTAATGTGGCTAAGCGGCGCGCTGCGGTACGCAAACCGGCGATGTGCGGTGATGGTGCCATTAAATGGGGTGCGGGGGCCGCCGAGAGCGGGAAGCAGTGGTGGTTTGTCTTGGTCGACTGGTTTCGGGTCGCCAAGTACGCGACGAACGGCCTTCCCGGCAGGGCCGGGGAGCCCTTTGCGTAAGCGGTTTGCTGCTTCGTCGAAACTTCGGGTTTGGGTGATTCGCCCAGCTGCTGACAACGCGTTGATCTGCAGCCGTAGTGCTTTCGCCGGCGTGCGGCTGACTTCGATTGCCGTTCGGGCCAACAGTTCTGCAGGTGTGGGCACGCGTTCGGGGCGCCACGAATCGACCGAGTTGCTGGCGGGTTGGTTGAGGATCGCCATCATCTCGGCGCCGGCAGCGCCGTCGATGGTTGCGTGGTGGATTTTCATGAATACGGCGAAGTTGTCGTCGGGGAGTCCTTCGATGACATACGCCTCCCAGAGCGGTCGGCGGCGATCCATTGGCCGGCCAATCAGGCGACCGACGAGATCGCCTAGCTGTTCGGCAGACTCCTTGCCCGGTACCGCGATATGGCGTAGGTGGAAATCAAGGTCGAAGTCGGGGTCTTGGATCCAGTACGGACGGTCGAGGCCAAGCGGTACTTCGACGAGTCGGCGACGGAAGGGTTCGAGGTCTTTGAGAACCGATTCGAGTTGTGTGCGGTAGGCGATGTACGGGTCGAACTCGGGGTCGTCTGCCGGGGTGCCGTAGATCGAAAGGCTGCTGACGTGCCCAAAAGAGGTTGCCGTTTCGAGGTTGAGGAAACCAACGTCGGCACCGGTGAGTTGTTTCACGATTTGGTGGCCTTCTGTGCGGTCTTTTTGGTGGCTTTGGCGCTCGTCTTGGGTTTCGTTGGCTTCTTTGCTGCTCTGGTCTTCTTCTTTGCGGGGTGGAGCGCGAGCAGGTCGGCAAACGAGGAGGCGACGTGATGACGGAAATCTTGCGGATCGTCGATAGCGACCGGGTCGATGAACAGCCCGACATCGAGCATGCCGTTGTAGGACAGCACAGTGATGTTGACCGGCGTTCCCGCAAGGGGACCCATGCAGATGGTGGCAAGAACCCTGCCGCCTGCGCAGAACAGTTCGAATGGTGCGCCGCGGAGGTTCGAGGTGGCAAAGTCGATCTTGGCTGCTTGGGCGCGGGCGGTGCGAGTGACCACCGACGTTGGAAGCATGTTGGCAATGCCTGAAAGGTTGCCGATGCTGCTTCCTTGCATCGCTCGAGTGCGGGCCGCCTCGCTTGCAGCTTGAACATCGGCGAATCGGTCGGCGAACGACGTTGAGCAGTCGCGGTTACCCGTGAGCTGCACAGGCACAGGGGTGAACGAGTTGCCGCCGACGTTGTTGTCGGATCTGGTCGACATGATGAAGCTGGTGTTGAACGCTTCGACCGTTTCGTCTCGTTGCGCGTGATATCGGTGCGCAGCTTCGGTGAGCACTGCTAACAGTGCGTCGTTGACCGAGCCGTCGAGGTCCTTCGCTGCGGCTTTGAGCTTGTCGAGTGGCACCTGCACGTATTCGAGGTGGCGATGCCGTGAACGTTTCGCCCAGAGTTCTGATCCACCAGGGATCTCGTTCGTCGACGAGGTGAGCTGCTCGATGGTTGACTTGGTTGCCGTAACTGCGCTCACCGCTGCTTCGGGAACACGTGCCGGATCTGCAGGCACGATGGCGGCCCAACCGGCCACCTTTCGGGTGAGGTCGAGGTTACGGCGAAGCGCCTGTGATGCGCTTGAGCGGGCGGCGGCAAGGAAGCTGCTGCCGATGTCGCCGCCCAAGCCCTTTGACGATGATGCCTTCACTGCTTCAGCGATGACGCCTTCGAGATCGACCTCGGGTCGTGGAGCCTCATCTCTGCTGAGTTGCTGATAGAGCTCGGCCATACGGATTTGGCCGATGCCGTCGCTGATGGCGTGATGGAAGAGCGACCAAATAGCCCCTCGGCCTCCTTCGAGTCCGCCGATGGTGACGAAGCGCCACAGGGGCCGAGTGCGATCGAGTGGCTCGGCGTACAGTTGCGCCGCCAAGTCAAACAGCTGTCGGTCGGTGCCCGGCGTTGGAAGGTCGACAGTGCGGACGTGGTAGTCGAAGTCGAATTCGGGGTCGGGCATCCATGCTGGTGTTGCGAGGCGACCAATGCCCGGTACGACCCGCTGGTACAACCGCGGCATCTTTGCTACGCCGAATCGGATCTGACGTTTGAAGACCTCCCTGTCAACCGGAGCATCGAGGATCGTCAGCGACGCGCCGCTCGGGTTGAGCCAGGGGTCCTTCTCGATGTTCCACATCAGTGACTCGTGGTCGGACATGCGGTCGGCAAAGTCGTAGTCGCGGGTGCGGTCGGCCATGGTGGTCCTTAGGTATCGGTGCCCGGGCGGCGGCTGGACTCGGCGGTGGGGTCGCCGTTGTAGCCGGGGGGAAAGGTGCGGGCGAGTTCTTCGGGCGATGGCGTGCGAAGCTCGTGAGCCTCGGGCGGCAGCAGCGCGGAGATGGTGCTCATAATGTGAGCCGTAGCTGTTTCGGGATTGTCATCGGTAACAAAGAATGGCTCGCCGACGGTCGCAGTGACCACGGGGCGGTCGAGAACCGAAAGACGTGGCAGACGGGCGTTGCGCGGCCAGACGTGTTCGGTGCCCCAGATGCCGATGGGTACGACGGGCACGCCGGTTTCTGCGGCCAAACGTGCAGCCCCCCACCGGCCTTTGAGTTCGGGGTTGAAGAACGCTGGTCCGCGAGGGATGGTTCCTTCTGGCGCCATCATTACGCATTCGCCACCGCGCAGCGCAGCGGCGGCTTTCTCGAGTGGCTCGTTCGAGCCGGATGCCCGTTCGACGCGTACACCGCCGATCGCTTTGGCAAACCGACCAATGATCGGGGTGTCGAAGACCTCTTTTTTGCCGAGACCTCGAACACTGCGGCCCGCTTTCGCCATGAGGAGGCCCATGACCGTGGGGTCGAAGTAGCTACGATGGTTGAACACCAGCAGGGCACCACCCTCTGCGGGGATGTTGTCGGTGCCGGTGATGTGAATTTTGGCGTTTGGGGCAACGAACTCAGGCCGCATGAAGGGCCGAGTCCAGTCTTGAATTTCGAGACCAGCGACCTTGGCGACGCCGTCGGACTTGTCGAAGTGGCGAATTTTCCAACCGTTGATGCGGGCGGTTGCCGACAGCTGCAGATCGGGGTTTACTGCCACCGGGTTGCCAACGGCTTCGAGCAGCGGGGCATCGAAGTAACTATCGGAGTACGCATAGCTCTTGTCGAGGTGCACATCGTTGGCGTCGGCCCACGCTTTGACGGCCTCGGCCTTGGTTCGCCCCCACACAAAGGGGCCGTCGAGTTCGCCGGTGAACGATCCGCCATCTGATTTCCACTTGGTGCAAACGAGGTCGTCGAAGCCGAGTTTTTCCATCAGTGGCCGGATGAACGGTTCAGGAGACGTGGTGGCGAGCACGAGGAGAGCGCCGTTGCGGCGATGGTCTTCGATGACGCCAGCGGCGAAGGGTGCCAGTTGATCGAAGAGCTCGTCGGCGGCGGCCTTGCAGGCGATTGCGACGGTTTCGACGTCCCATCCTTTGGCGGCTCGGCCGGCGAGACGCGCTGGTTGCATCAAAAGCCAGTTCTCGCCGAAGCGCTTGTAGAACTCGGCGAAGGCGTCGGCAAAGGGGATGTCGCGACTGTTTATGCCAGCGTCGGCGAGGTGGCGTTGGACCACCGTTGCTGAGGAACCGGCGATGAGCGTGCGATCGAGGTCGAAGATTGCAGCGTGGATTGCCATGACCCCATGGTATGTCAGTCGCTGACATTAGTCAACGGCTGACAAATGCCTGTCGCTGCCAAAAGCGCGCGGATGCGGTACGGTTGGCGCATGTCTTCTGTGTCACCCCGGTCGCCCGAGACGCCCACGTCGTCGGTTCCCGCCGCACGTCGAGCGCGCAAGAAATCGAAAACCCGGGCCGACTTGTTGGCGGCTGGTACGGCCTTATTCGCCTCACGCGGTTTCGACGAAACGACCACAAACGACATCGCTGAGGCAGCCGATGTCTCGCAGCGAACGCTTTTTCGCCATTTCGCCACCAAAGAGGCTCTCCTTTATGGCGACATGGACGAAGCGCTCGATGAGCTACGGGCGGGCCTAGCCGGGCGGCCTTCCGGCGAGCCGGTGTTCACGTCGCTGCGGCGCTCGCTGGTGGGTTTGGCGGGCAACTTTGAAGCCCACCGTGAGGGTCGGCTGCTGCAGGCCAGACTCGCTGCGGAATATCCGTCGGTCTCTGCCTACAGCCGGGCAACCGTACAGCTGTCGTGGGAGCGCGCCATTATCGAGGGCTTGGCCGAACGTCTTGGCGAGGACCCGATGCTCGACCCTCGCCCGGAGATCATCGCCGGCGCGACGATGTCGGCGGTGCGTATCGCGACACGCCAATGGGTAGCCAGCGGCGGCCGAGCTGATTTCGTGGCGTTGGTCGATGCGGCGATGGCGGTCATACCGCACCTCGGCGAACTCGACCTCGAAATGGTGCGCGACTCGCCGTAGTGGCTGCGGCGTGGTTCAATGTGACTCGGGTCACAAACTTTCAAACATGTGGTCCAGAGTCAACACCCTTTGGCTCAACGACTGAATCGAGTAGTGAAGAGTGAGTGCTGCCCATCTGAATCCTGTCCCGCGCAGCCTCGCCGAAATCATCGAGGACCAGGACGCTGGCGCAGTCGCCCTCATCGATGGTGCGACGACGGTCACCTACGGCGAACTGCGCGACCGCGTCAGTCGGCTTCGGTCTGGTCTTTCCGCTGCTGGTGTGGGCCCGACCGACCGAGTGATGCTGATCGGTGAAAACGAGGCCGACTTTGTGGTCGCAGCCTTCGCGATCTTGGGACTCGGGGCGATTGTTTCGCCGATCCGGTCACGCAACCCCATGCCAGAAGTCGAACGCAAGATGACGTCGGTGCGGCCCTCGGTCACCGTGCTGTGCGAGACCGCTGATTGGTTACTGCCTCATGCCGAAGCTTTGCCATGCGATCAGTTCGTTTCGGTTTCGCAACTCGATGCGGCTCCTGCGGAAAACGACGTGCCCATTGCCCAAGTAGATGGCGACGATCTTGCCTTCCTCTTGTTGACCAGCGGAGTTGCGAGCGAGTCGAAAGTGGCGATGCTGAGTCACTCCAACCTGCTGTGGGTGCAGTCGGCGATTATCGACGGGCCCAAGGTCGGGTTGGGTAGCGACGACATCGCGCTCTGTATTTTGCCGCTTACGCACATCTTTGGTCTCAACGTTGTGTTGTTGTCAACGCTTCGGGCAGGCGGCACCGTTGTGCTTCAGCGACGGTTCGACGTCGACGAAAGCCTGAATCTCATCGGTCGGCACAAGGTGACGACGCTGAGCGGAGCGCCACCGATGTGGCAGCAATGGGCCCAAGCCGACGCCGTTAACGCAGACACCTTCGCCACGGTTCGATATGCAGCGTCGGGCGCCGCAGCGCTGTCGGCAGAGACGTTCGACCTTGTGAAAGAGCGGTTTGGCGTCGAACTTTCCGAGGGATACGGGCTGACGGAGACGTCTCCGGTCGTCACCTCCAGCCGGGGCGTGCCCTCGAAACCCGGCTCGGTGGGTGTACCGCTCGATGGTGTCGAGGTGGTGCTGGTCGAAGAAGACGGCACCCCGGTCGAACCGGGCGATGCCGGTGAAGTGGTGGTGCGAGGACCAGGAATCTTCAAGGGATATCTCGACGCGCCGGAATTGACCGAGCAGGTCTTGACCGACGACGGCTGGTTCTGGACCGGCGACATCGGCGTGTTTGACGCCGACGGTTACCTGTATCTCGTCGACCGCATCAAAGACATCATCATCGTGTCGGGCTTCAACGTGTATCCATCCGAGGTCGAAGCGATCCTGATGGAACACCCCAACGTGCGGGGGGCGATTGTTGTCGGTGTGGCCGACGGCCTTACTGGCGAAGCGGTCGAAGCCCATGTGTCGGGGCAGGTCGACGTCGACGAACTCGACCAGTTCTGCCGAGATCGACTGAGTCGCTACAAATGTCCGGCGAGGTATCACCTAGTCGAGGAATTACCGGTTACCGCTCATGGCAAAGTCGTTCGTCGTGAGCTGCGCCAATGACCAAGCTTCCACCTTTTGTCTTCGAGAGCGCACCCGAGTTGCCGGGCGATGAGCGAGTCAGCAAATACGGACTGATGGCCATCAGGTCGTTGATCGACCGTTTCTGGAATGTAGAGATCGAAGGCCTCGAGAACGTTCCACTTGATGGGCCGGCAATTATTGCGCCCAATCACTTGTCCTTTTGTGATTCGGTGTTCGTGCCAGCAGCGCTGCCACGCCGGGCGTGGGCGATTGGTAAGGGCGAATATATGGACGACTGGAAGACGAAACATCTCTTTCCGGCGTTCGGCATGATCCCCGTCGACCGTTCTGGCGGCGACGCCGCAGCCGAAGCACTCGACACTGCAGCGAAGGTTTTGCGCGGCGGCCACCTGTTTATGATCTACCCCGAGGGCACCCGTTCGCGCAGCGAGTTCCTCCACAAAGGGCGAACCGGAGCGGCCCGACTCGCCATTCAATGCGACGTGCCGATCATCCCGGTCGGCCATTCGGGAACCCTCGAAGTACAAAAGCCCGACACCGTGATGATGAAGCGGGGCGTAACCGTAAGGGTTGGTTTCGGCGAACCCCTTCGCGCCGGCGATTTCGGCGATCCCGACGACCCGCTAGTGGCCCGACTGCTTACCGACGCGGTGATGTTTAACATAGGGCGGCTGTCCGGACAGACGTACGTCAACCGCTACGCGAGCAGTGCGGATCGCCCCGGACAGGTTGCCGATGACGCACCGAAGATCCCCAAACCACCTGGCCGCAAGGCGACGGATAGTTCGGCTGCGACCGGACCGAACGATGTCGACCTCCGACCCCAGCAGGCAAAGATCGCCGTGCCGTCAGGTCGAAAGTCCAAAGCCGCGTCGAACGGGTAGTCCGTCCAGAGTCTGTGCTGGTTATCGGGCTACCCCGAGAAGTGGTCTCGAGTCCTCGGCCGGTTGGATGAATCGGCCTCGGCAGTTGCTGCAGGTTCAAGATCAGCGTCGAGACCGTACACGTCCACGCTGATGGCGCTGTCGTAGTACGCGGCATTCATCGCCGAAGATGCAAAGAGCTGGTCGGTTTCGTAGTACCAGTAGCCGGGCTCGCCCCATGTTTGCTCGCAGTCGCCAACGTCGCCCTGGTCAGGTGGCCCCTCCCAAGTGAACGTGTAGCCGGGCTCATCGACATCGACGATGTCAAGATGCCCTAGAAGACAGCCGTCTACTTCGCTGCCTCCTCGAACCGCGTCGGCTCCGAGTCCGCCAGCAAGCCAATCGTTGTCCTTCCCACCTTCGACGATGTCGTCGCCTTCGCGGCCGTCCATCCAGTCGTTACCTGAGTTGCCGCGCAGGATGTCGGGGAAGTTGGTGCCCATGACAACGTCGTCGCCAGGACCAGCGGACACTTCGATGCCGGCAAGGTGTCGTTGGCCGGCCTTCTCCACCAACAGGTCGTCTCCCGAGCCGAGAAAGAAGACCAGGTCGGGTCCGAGTGCCTTGTAGACGATCTCGTCGTGGCCAGCATCGCCGTAGACGGTTGAATCGCTCATTTGCAGGCTGAGAGAGTCGGGCCCGCCGTCACCATGGATTTCGAGCTGGTAACCCCTTGCGACAACCGTGTCAGCTCCTGGCCCGCCCATTACTGTCGACGGGTCGGCCTCGCTGGTGATTTCGATGGTGTCGGCGCCCTTGCCGCCGCGGATGATTGCGCCCTCTTTGTTGTCGGTGATGTTGTCGTTGCCAGAGCCGCCGTAGAGCTCGTCGAATCCCCAGCCTCCCTGCAGTGTGTCGAGTTGGGCGCCGCCTTTGAGTTTGTCGTTGCCTCGGGCGCCGTCGAGGAGGTCGGTGCCGGTGCCGCCGAGCAGCAGGTCATCTCCGTCGAGGCCATACAGCTTGTCGTTTCCGCCCTTGCCGATGAGGACGTCGTTGCCCGCTCCGCCGCGCATTTCGTCGTCCCAGCTACTTCCAACAATCCGGTCGTCGCCATCGCCGCCGTATATCGAGGCCCATTGGCCCACGACGGTGATGTGATCGTTACCTTGGTCGCCGCTGACCTGGTTGCCGGTAATCCGGTCGTTGCCGGCGCCGCCGTACAAGTACGAAGACGATGACCAGCTTGGGTCCTCACTGCGAAGAACATCGTCGCCGTCGTCGCCGTACACGACGCTGTCGCTGTATCCAACAACATCGATGGTGTCTGCGCCCGGGCCGAGGCGGACGATGACGGGTACGTATTGGTCGGTGAGCAGTGTGACGGTGTCGTTGCCTAGGCCTGTGTGTATCTCGTTGGCATCGAGCGGTGAGCCGGCGCCGCTAATGACGGTGTCATCGCCATCGCCCGCGTCGACGATGAATGCGCCTTCTCCATCGCAGATCGTGTCGTTGCCGGCGCCGCTAGAAACGGTGTCGTCGCCGTCGAGCAACGAGATGACGTCATCGCCGTCGGTGCCGAGCAGATCGTCGTTCCCATCGGTTCCAAAGATTGTTACCGGTAAGCCGTTGCATTCAGCTGGGGCTTGGGC